>NZ_SOFL01000056.1 GCF_004402695.1 Cryobacterium adonitolivorans
CGAACCGGCCCACCGGGATGGGCCCGCCGAACTCATCGGCCATCGCCGTGATCACACACGGGATCTCTTCACCACGGGCGGCCCACGCGGTGGCGTAGGTGGAGTGCGTATGGACAACCCCACCGACCTCGGGCATGTTCCGGTACACGTAAGCGTGCGCGGCAGTGTCCGACGACGGCGACCCGTCCGACCCGGGCGTCTCCGGGATCACGACCCCGTCCAGATCACAGAGAATCATGTTCTCCGGCGCCAAGTCGGCGTAGTCCACACCGGACGGCTTGATCACAAACAGATCAGCGCCAGGCACCCGGCCCGAGACATTGCCGCCGGTCCAAACGACCAGGCCGTTGTTGGTCAGCACACCGTGCAGACGGGCGATATCTTCGCGCACACTCGCGATTGCCACCTCGAGCTCGGGTCCAAAGGAACTCATTAATGATTCCACTCTCTTTGTGTTGCGCTTCATGGCTTTCAGCCGGTGCAGGACGGGAGGTGGATCGATGCCCGCGGCTAAATGTTAGCGCACTATCAGCTGCGGATGTTAGCGCACTATCAAGATTCCCGGCCGGGCCATGCACCGCTCATGTTCACAAATAAGCCAGATTAGTGCGTAAATTTGGCGCGGTATCCGTGTGATTGAGTGATGTGGAAAAATGCCCGTAATAGTGCGCTCTCGCGCGGCCGGGTAGAGTATTCTTGACCAATGTCGACTACTCCTGTGCTTCCGGTGAGCGAGAGCCTGCGGCCGGCGAACCGCAGCGTGCGCATGATCGACGTGGCCAGGCTCGCCGGAGTGTCCCAGCAGACCGTGTCGCGGGTCGTGAACGGCCACAACAACGTCGGACCCGACGTGCGGGAGCGGGTCGAGCGGGCGATCACTCAGTTGCGGTACAACCGGAATTCGGCGGCGCGCGCACTGGCGACGAATCGCTCGATGAACCTCGGGGTGCTCAGCTATTCCCTGCCGGTGCACGGGTCGACCATGGTGCTGTTCGGTGTCGCCGAGGAGGCGCGCCGCAACGGTTACGCCACCAGCCTCGTCAGCATCTCCGACGTCGATTCGGACGGTATCCGGGCGGCCGTGGACACCCTGCTGGGCGACTCCGTGGATGGGATCGTCGTGCTGGCGCCGATGTCCGCCGCGGCCCCGGTGCTCAACGGTTTGGACGTGGACGTGCCCATCGTTCGTTTCGAACAGGGCGCGCCGGCCAGCTCACACGCCGTGACGATGGATGACGGACACGGGGCGCGGCTGGCCACCCGGCACCTGCTCGACCTCGGGCACGAAACCGTGTGGCACGTGGCGGGGCCGCGGGGCTGGATGGCCTCGGATGCTCGCCGCGCCGGCTGGCTGGCCGAGCTGGCCGCCGCCCAGCGCCCGGTGAACCCCGAGTTCTCCACGGCAGACTGGACAGTCGAATCCGGCTACCGTGCCGGACTGCTCATCGCCGACGACCCGTCCATCACCGCGGTTCTCGCCGCCAACGACTCCATGGCCCTCGGCATCATGAAGGGCCTGACCGAACGGGGCCTGTCGGTGCCCGGTGATGTGAGCGTCGTGGGCTTCGATGACATGAGCGAGGCAAGGTATTTCCAGCCCGGACTCACCACCATCCGGCTCGACTTCGATGGGGTCGGCCGGCTCGCGGTTGACCGCCTGCTGCAGCTGATGGGAAGCGAGGCCGGGGAGATGATTCCCGCGATCGCACCCGAGCTGATCGTGCGTGACAGCACCACGGCGCCGCGGGCCCGCGGCTGACGTCACCCTTCCATCGACAACGGGAGTTGCTACCGGCCGTTCCACTGCGAGGGCCGGCTGAATCCAGCCGGCAGCGCCGTCGCGTCGTCCCCACGCGCGCTGTTGACCTGCATCTGGGTCAGGTAGATCGCGTCACGGAGGTCGGCGCCGGAAAGATCCGCGTCGCGCATGTCCACGCCGAGAAGGTCGCAACGGCCCAGGCGCGCGGAACGCAGATCCGCGCCGATCATCAGGGAACCCCGAAGGGTCATGCCACGGAGGTCAGCCCCTGCCAGTGCGGCGCCCATGAGGTCACTACCGGGGCCGAGGCTGCGCCCGCCACGGGGAGGCTTCGTGCGGGAGCCCCTGGCTCCACGGGCGATGTCGCTCGCTTCGATGAGGAGCGGGCGGGCGCGATCGAATTCGGCGTCGACATCAAGGCCGGTGAGGGCATCGGGCTGCTGGTTGCTGAGCGCCAGTACCCGTTCGAACATGGCCAGGAGCGGGGCACCTGCTTTCGCGCTCTCGACGAGAGTGATGGCCTGATCGAGATACCAGAGAAGCTCGTGAAGACGGCGGACAATCGGGAACGTGCTGAACATGGCGTCGCGGGTAGCTGGATCGTCTCGCCACGACCGTCCCGCAAACGTCTGCCGCGACACCTTCTGACCCGCGCCGAAGCAGTCGAACACCGTGCAGCCCTTGAATCCGCGATGCCGCAGCTCCGAGTGCACCCGGCACGCGTCGCGTTCGTCCAGGTTGACGCATGGTTCGCCGGCCGGTTTGTCGATGGGGAAGTCCGCTGACGTGGCGAAAGCCAATGCCACGCAGCAGAGTCCGAAGCAATTGGCGCAGTCTGCCCCGAGGTCCTCGCGGCGACCGAGTTCGACTCGCGTGCGTTCAGCCATTTCCAGAGCCTGCTGCCGTCATACCGTGCCGAGCTCACCTAAGGCGGCCTGAAGGGTGCGGTCGACCCCGCGAGTCAGCATTCTTTGATAGGTCTCGTCGCCGGTGGCGGCCGCCGAGCGGATGACCTCCAGCTGTGTGAGCACGCGCCGACGGACGAGCTCGAGGACATCGTTTGTCGTGCCGTTCCAACCGTAGGCACGGAGAAACGCCTCCAAGCGAGTCCGGCGTTCGCCGAACGCAGTGAATCCTTCGTCCACAACGAGCTGACGCGCGTGGAGCGGCACCCAGGAGAAAGCGACCCAGGCGAGGTCCTCGGCACACGTGGTCGGGCCGGCCATGTCCCAGTCCACGAAACCCACCAGCCCGTCCTCATTCCAGACCGCATTGTAGGGCGCCGCATCGTTGTGGCCAATGATCAAGCCCGGTTTCCACGCCTTGTCCTCGCGCCACCCCGGTGGATGCCAGATGCTGCAAAAGGGCGTTCACGGCCGGTGTCCACCGGCCGGGAGTCCGACGAATCGTTCCATCGATCAGATGGGCGCCGCCGTCAAATCCGCCATCCAATTTTCCGCTCACGCGGCAAGCCTCCCATGACGACGCACTCTCCCGCAGCCGCCTTTTCCAGTTGGCGCTCGTGTCGCGTGCACACTGGTGCACGCAGGGCCCGGCCTGCTTGTGGCACGCCACCCGGATGCCTAGGCTCGGCACTGTGATGACATCTCGTGGGTCCTCCGGTCCCGCCATCGAGGCGATAGATCTGGTCAAGTGGTTCGGCAAAACCGTGGCGCTCGATGGGGTGAGCTTCACGGTTCCGCGTGGCAGCGTCTTCGGGGTGATCGGGCCGAACGGGGCAGGTAAGACCACGATCATGCGGGCACTGCTCGACCTGATCCGGCTCGCCTCCGGCCACGCGACGCTGCTGGGCACCGACTCCCGCAACGCCGGCCCCGAGCTGCGTCGCCGCATCGGCTTCCTGCCCGGCGAACTGATCCTGGAGGGTCGCGTCACCGGCCGGCGCCTGCTGCGCCACTACGCCAACATCTCCGGACCGGTGCACAGCGGCCGGGTCGACGACCTGGCCGGCCGGCTTGGGCTGGACCTGGATCGCACCGTGCGCACCCTCTCCAAGGGCAACAAGCAGAAACTCGGCATCGTGCAGGCGTTCATGCACCAGCCGGACCTGCTGGTGCTCGACGAACCGACAAGCGGCCTCGACCCGCTCATGCAGCAGGAGTTCCTGGCCCTGGTGAGCGAGGCCCGGGATGCCGGCCAGACTGTGTTCCTCTCCTCGCACGTGATCAGCGAGATCCAGCAGGCCGCCGACGAGGTCGCGATCCTGCGCGATGGCCGCATCATCACGGTGGCGGGGGTCGAGTCCCTGAGGGACACGGCGATCCGCCACATCCGGGTAAGCGCCAACGGTCTGAGCGCCGCGGAGCTGAACAGCCGGTTGGTTCCCCTGATCGGCATGGGCGAACTGGACTGCCGTGCGACCGCGACCGGCGCCGAGGCCACGGCCGTCTTCAGCGGCGCGATCTCGCCGTTCGTACAGGCGATCTCCACCCTCAGCCTCACCGACCTGGTGGTGGAGGAACCGGAACTCGAGGAATCGGTCCTGCGCCTCTACTCGCAACCGAAGGCGCGGCGATGACCGCGGCAGCGGCCCGGCCCGCCGCAGACCAGTCCGAGCTGGTGCGGCGCACCATGCTCCCGATCTTCACCAAGTCGCTCATCGACGGATGGCGCTCACTCGTGGGCTGGTCCGTCGGGTTCACTGCGGCGCTCAGCCTCTACCTTCCGATTTTTCCGAGCATGAGCGGCAACTCGCAAATGCAGGACCTCATCGACAGCCTGCCGACCGAGCTGACCCGCACCCTCAACTACCAACAGATCGACACCGGTGCCGGCTACACCCAATCCACCTTCTTCGGCCTGATGGGCTTCCTGCTCATCAGCATTGCCGCCATCAGCTGGGGAGCGGCAGCGATCGGTGGCGACGAGGAGTCAGGCCAGTTGGAGCTCACCCTCGCGCATGCCGTCACCCGGGTGGAGGTGGCCGCGCAACGATTTGCCGCGCTGGTTGTCAAGATTCTGGCGCTGGCGCTCGTGGCGTTCGCGGTGATCCTGTTCTGGAACGGCCCGGCCGAACTCGACATCGACCTGGCCAACCTGGCCGTGACCTGTCTGCTTTTCGGTGGCCTCGCGCTCGTATGCGGCAGCACAGCCCTGCTCTGCGGAGCCATTACCGGTCGCCGGATCTGGGGTATCGGCGGCGGCGCGGCCGTTGCCGTGGTCGGCTACGTGTTCAATGCGATCGCCAACCAGAGCGCCGACCTGGAGTGGCTGCACTGGCTTTCGCCCTACTACGCGGCGTTCGGTGACAATCCGCTGGCCAACGGCACGGATGCCTGGACTCTGGTGGGGTTCTACCTGGCCGCCCTGGTGCTGGGCGGGCTGGCCGCGCTCGCCCTGCGGCAGCGCGACGTGGGAGTCTAACGGCGCTGGCGACGCCGCTGTGAGTTCGCTGATTGTGCACTCCCGCGATATCGCCGCGCCGGGCCCGCGAGGTTTACTGGATCGATGGCTCAGACCGTCGCAGACCAGCTCATCGCCCAACTCGTCGACGCCGGGGTGCGCCGCATCTACGGCATCGTCGGGGACAGCCTCAACCCCGTCGTCGACGCCGTGCGCCGCACCGGCGGAGCCGCGAAGGGCGGCATCGACTGGGTGCACGTGCGCAATGAGGAGGCCGCGGCCTTCGCGGCCGGAGCCGAAGCCCAGCTCACCGGGCGCCTCGCCGTGTGCGCGGGCAGCTGCGGGCCGGGGAACCTGCACCTGATCAACGGGCTCTTCGACGCGCATCGCAGCGGAGCGCCGGTGCTGGCCATCGCCAGCCACATCCCTACCGGTCAGATCGGCAGCGGCTTCTTCCAGGAAACCCACCCCGACCGGCTCTTCACCGAGTGCTCGCATTACCGGGAACTGGTCTCCTCCGCCGAGCAGTCGCCGAAGGTGGTCAACGCGGCCATGCGGCACGCGGTGGCACTGGGTGGCGTCTCGGTGGTCACCCTGCCCGGCGATGTCGCCGAACTCGACGCCGAGGGCGCCATTCCGCGTTTTGTGCTGCCGGGGCGACCGACCGTGGTTCCCGCAGCGGATGACGTGCGCGCCCTGGCCGATGCGATCAACCGGGCCGGGACCGTCGCGATCTTCGCCGGGGCCGGTGTCGCCGGCGCCCACGACGCGGTGATCGCCTTCGCCGACCGCGTCGCCGCGCCGGTCGGGCACAGTCTGCGCGGCAAGGAGTGGATCCAGTACGACAACCCATTCGACGTGGGGATGACCGGGCTGCTCGGCTACGGGGCCGCGCACGCCGGCATCCACGACGCCGACCTGGTGCTGTTGCTCGGCACCGACTTCCCCTACGAGCAGTTCCTGCCCGACGGCGACAAGGTGATCATCGCCCAGGTCGACACCGACCCGTCCCACCTGGGCCGCCGGGCCAGCGTCACGCATCCGGTACACGGCGACGTGGCGGCCACGCTCACGGCCCTCACCGACCTGGTGACGAAGAAGACCAATCGGACCTTCCTCGAGCGCACCCTGAAGAAGCACGACAAACTGCTCAGCTCCGTCGTCGGCACCTACACGGATGTCGACCACGGCCGCCCCATCCACCCGGAGTTCGCCGCAGCCATGCTCGACGAGCTCGTTGCCGACGACGCCATCGTCACCGCCGACACCGGCATGGGCAACGTCTGGCAGGCCCGGTACCTCACCCCCAACGGGCGCCGACGGCTGATCGGCTCCTACCTGCACGGGTCGATGGCCAATGCGGTGCCGCAGGCCATCGGCGCCCAGAGCGCCTACCCCGACCGCCAGGTGGTCACCATCAGCGGCGACGGGGGACTGGCCATGCTGCTCGGCGAGCTCATCACCATCGCCGCGCAGCAGCTGCCGGTGAAGGTCGTGGTGTTCAACAACTCCACCCTGGGCCTGGTGAAACTGGAGATGTTCGTCGACGGGTACCCCGACTTCGGCGTCGACGTTCCCGCCGTCGACTACGCCGCCGTCGCCACCGCCCTCGGCTTCCATGCCGTGCGGGTTGAGGACCCCGCCGCGCTGCGATCCGCGCTGACGGCCGCCTTCGCCCACGACGGGCCCGCCCTGGTCGACATCGTCACCGAACCGCTGGCACTGTCCCTGCCGCCGAACGTGACCGCCAAGCAGGTCAAGGGCTTCGCGCTGGCCCTGTCGAAGACCGTGCTCAACGGCGGTGTGGGTGAGGCCGTGCAGATGGCGAGGTCCAACATCCGGCACCTGCCCGGGCTCTAACACCCGGCCGGCGCCCTGGCTCACCCGAAACGGGCGACGCCGCCGCACCGCGCGGGGGAGCACACTGTGCCTGACGCGAACCGATGCGGAAGGGACCCCATGTGGCGACGCCGATCCAGGACCCGACCACGTGCTGACCAGACACAGCCTGCCGGTGAAACGGACGGGGACGCAGCGGTGATTGCCAGCCCGCCGGTTTCGTCGCACCGCACCACCTCGATCCTGATCGGCCTGGGCGGTGCCACGGTCACGGTGTTCGGCTTGGCCGCCATCGCCGGCATCGCCGCGCCGATCCTCCTGGCGCTGGTGCTCACCATCTGCGCCCATCCGGTGCGCCGGGGCCTGGAACGGCGCGGCGTTCCCCGCGGACTGGCCACCGGCTCGGTCGTAGCCACGGTGTTCATCGTGCTGGCGGCCTTCGTGGCGTCCCTGGGCCTGGCCCTCGGCCAGTTCGCCGCGCTGCTGCCCCAGTTCGCCAGCCAGCTCAGCGACATCGGCACGAGCGTGGCCGACTGGCTCGCGAGCGCCGGCTTCGGGTCCACGCAGGTGCAGGCCGTCGAGGCCAGCTTCGACCCGAGCAACCTGGTCCCGGTGGTCTCGGGGATCTTCGGCAGCATCACCAACATCACGGTTGCCCTCGTGATCGTGCTCACCATGCTGATCCTGATGGCCGCGGACGCCGGCTACCTGCCCACCCTGCTGCGCCAGCTACAGCACTCCCGCCCCACCCTGGTGGAGGCGTTGACGAATTTCGCGTCCAGCGTGCGCCGGTACATGGTGGCCACCACGCTCCTCGGCATCGCGCAGGGGGTGTTGAACGCCATCGCGCTCGTGGCGCTCGGGGTGCCGGGCGCGTTCCTCTGGGGACTGCTGTCGTTCCTGTGCAGCTTCATCCCCAACGTGGGCTATTTCATCGCCATCATCCCGCCCACGGTGTTCGCGTTCCTCACCGGCGGCTGGGAGCTCGCGCTTCCCGTGATCGTGATCTACGCGATCGTCAACGCTGTCGTGCAGTCGATCGTGCAACCCCGGGTGGTCGGCAACGCGGTCGCCCTCAGCCAGTCGCTCACCTTCGCGTCGGTACTGTTCTGGGCCATCGTGCTCGGTGCCATCGGGGCGATCCTGGCGATCCCGCTCACCCTGCTGATCCGCACGATTTTGGTGGATGCCGACCCCGCCGCCGCCTGGTGGCGGCCCCTGATCGGCGACCTCGACGAAACCCGCACGCTGATGAAGGTCGAGGACGCCCGGCAACGCGCCCTGCGCAAGGCCGGCCGCGCGGCCAAGGCCGACCAGGGAAAGGCAACCAAGCGCGCGCCAGGTCCCGCCTGACAAGGCTGCTGGTCAGGGTCTTTTCTCAGGACCGGCTGGCAGAGTCGGTGATCCGTTGTGCTGCCAGGAGGTTCTCATGCCCGCTGATCCCGCCGTCCCCGCCGAAGCCGTCCCCGCCGGCGCCACCGCACCGCAATCGCACTACGACGTGCTCGTGATCGGAGCCGGCCCCGCCGGAACCGCCGCGGCCCTCAGGGCGGCCGAACTGGGGGCCAGGGTCGTCGTCGTCGAGTCCGACCGCACCGGCGGCACCTGCGTGAACACCGGCTGCGTGCCCACCAGGGCACTCGCCAAGGCGGCCAGGCTCATGCGGGAGGTACGCACAGCCGAGACCTACGGCATCGAGGCCGTCATCCAACGATTCGACTGGCGCACCACGGCCACCAGGGTCACCGAGTCCGTCGACAGGGTGC
This sequence comes from Cryobacterium adonitolivorans, assembly GCF_004402695.1. Classification (GTDB taxonomy): domain Bacteria; phylum Actinomycetota; class Actinomycetes; order Actinomycetales; family Microbacteriaceae; genus Cryobacterium; species Cryobacterium adonitolivorans. The sequence continues at coordinate 8,728 of NZ_SOFL01000056.1, forward strand.
GGTCGATCAAGCGCGAGGCCGAGCGGTTCAGCGACGCGGGCATCGACCTCGTCCTCGAGGGACGGGCCCGGTTCGTCGACCCCCACACCGTGGAGCTCGAGACCGGCCGCCGGATCAGCGCAGACAACATCCTGATCTGCGTCGGCGGCCACTCACGCCGGCTGCCGATCCCCGGCGCCGAACTGGCGACGGTACCCGAACACGTGCTCGCCCTGCCCGCCCTGCCCGAACGCCTCGCGGTGATCGGCGGCGGCAACACCGGCGCCCAGTTGGTCACCATCTTCAGCTCGTTCGGCTCGAGGGTGACGCTGCTCGACGTGGCGCCGCGGATCCTGATGGCCTCGGACGCCGCCGTCTCCGCGGGAGTGAGCACGGCGTTCCGCGAGCAGGGCACCCGGGTCGACACCGGCATCGACACGGTCGTGTCGCTCGAGCGGCACCAGGACGGCTCGATCGTCCTCACTTGGCGCGCGGCCGGCGAATCGGTGTCAGAGCGGTTCGACGCCGTGATCATGGCCACGGGCTGGCCGGCGGATGTCGATGACCTGGGCCTCGCGAACGCCGGCGTGGCCACGGCGCGTTCGGCGATTCCCGTCGACCAGTACTTCCGCAGCGAGGTGTCGCACATCTTCGCCGTCGGCGACGCAAACGGCCGTGACATGCTCGTGCAGGCCGCCCAGTTCGAGGGTGAGGCCGCGGCCGAAAATGCGGTGCTCGGCACCAACCGCCGCACCCCGCACCACCTGCTTCCCGCCGGAGGGTTCACCGACCCCGACTACGCCGGGGTGGGGCTCACCGAGGAGCAGGCCCGCGCCCGTGACCCGCTCTGCGTGGTCGCTATGGTGCCGTACGCGAGCCTGGACCGGGCGGTGATCGACGACAGGGAGCGGGGGTTCCTGATGCTCATCTCCGACCGGCGCCGGGAGCTGATTCTGGGCGCGCACGCCGTGGGCGAGAACGCCATCGAGGTGGTGCAGTCGGTCACGACGGCCATCGCCGCCGGCGTGGACGTGGCGACCCTTGCCCACGTGCGGTTCGCCTACCCCACCTATAGCGCCATCATCGGCCTGGCCGCCCGCACCCTCCTGGCCGAGGCGCCGCCCGTCCGGCCCGAGCAGCAGCCCTGACGGGTCAGCTCTTCTTCTTTTTCTTGGCCTTCGCCTCCGCGGCCAGCTCGGTGACGCGCGCCGCGTGGTCGGGCACCGGGCGAGTGAGCTCGCGGGGCGGCCGCTCGTAGTCCGACGCCGGCGGCCGGTGCGGGATGTGCACGGGCGGCGGCTCCATCTGCTCGTAGGGCACCATCGAGAGGAAGTGGCTGATCATGTTCAGGCGCGCGGCCCGCTTGTCCTCGCTCTCGACCACCCACCATGGGGCCTCGGCGATGTCGGTGTGCACGAACATCTCGTCCTTTGCCTTGGAATAGTCCACCCATTTGGTGATCGAGAGCACATCGGTCTCGGACAGCTTCCAGCGCCGCATCCGGTCGTTGAGCCTGGACCTGAAGCGCAGTTCCTGCTCACGGTCGGACACCGAGAACCAGTACTTGAGCAGGATGATGCCGTCTTCGACGAGCATCCGTTCGAACAGCGGCGCCTGGTGCAGGAACCGGCGGTATTCGTCGGGCGTGCAGTAGCCCATCACCTTCTCGACGCCGGCGCGGTTGTACCAGGAACGGTCCATCAGCACGATCTCGCCCGCCGTGGGCAGGTGCTCGATGTATCGCTGGAAATACCACTGGCCGCGCTGACGGTCGGTGGGCACCGGCAGCGCGACGATGCGCGCGATGCGCGGATTGAGATACTGGGTGACCCGCTTGATGGCCGAGCCCTTGCCCGCGGCATCACGACCCTCGAAGATCACCACGATCCGGGCGCCGGACTCGCGGACCCACTCCTGCATGGTCACGAGGTCGGACTGCAGAGAGCGCAGCTCACCCTCGTAGAGCTTCTTGTCCATGCGTGGTGTGGAGGGTGCATCCTTCTTCGCCATGCGCGGTCCTTCCTGCTTCACGTGCGCTCAGCGTACTCGGTGGTGTGGCGGGCGCCGTAGTGTTTTGCGGCGCCCGGCCTAGGCTGGGGCGGACGGGGAGCCGGTGGCCCCCGGCATTCGCGGACGAGTGGAGACCCTGATGAACGACGGAACGCCTGCAGCCCCCTGGCAGCTCACGACCGCGCCCGGCACCTCGACGTACTCGATGTACCGCGAGGGCGACGAACTCGTCTGCCAGGTGGGCGCCACGACCCTGAAATACCAGGCCAGGGCTGTCGACGACCTGCACGCCTGGCTGGTCGAGCAGGGCGACTGGGTGCCGCTCGGCGCCAGCGACGAACAGAAGAGCGCGCCGGAGGGCAGCGTCGAAGCGTGGGGCCGGTCCACGGACAACCCGGTCGGCGGCTGGTACGGCCTGCGCAAGGGCTACCGCGGCCGCTTCGGCATGTACCTGCCCCCGCTGCTCGAGCACCTGGGCCTGGTCGAGCTCACGCACGAGAAGCGCAACAATTCGATGCGGGCACTCTGAGCTCATCCCCGTTGAGCTCATCCCCGCTGAGCTCATCTTCGCTGAGTCCGGCTAGGCTGGCCGGGTCGACCGCAAGAAAGGGGACCCGGATGCGCAGAGGCACGCTGATTCCGCCGCTGGCGTCTCCGACGGCCCGCCTATCGGTGGTGCTCGGCCTGAGCCTGGGCTCCGGGTTCGGCCTCGGCGCGCTTTCCCTCGGCGGCCGCGGCTTCGGCGAAGTGCTCGCCCTGGCGGCCCTGTTCACCCTGTGCGCCTCGGCCGTGGCCGTCACCGGCGCGGCCCAGCAGGTGCTCGCGATGCTGGTCATGGTGCTCACCGGCGCCCCCACCCCGGTCGCCAGGCCCTACCCCGAGCTGGCCTCGCAGGTCGGCCAGAGCGTGCCGGATGCGCCCGGCAAGCCCCAGCCGCGCGCCCCGGGCCGCGCCCTCCCGGTCGCCTAGGGAGTTCTTTCGCGCCGCGCCCGTGAGGGTGCCTCGCACCCCTGTCGCGACCATACGGTTCCCCTTTTCCGTATTCCGACCGGGAGTTCCCCATGGATATCTATGCCTTCGGCCCCATCGCGGCCGTGCTCGACGCGGCCTACGCCGTTCTGCACAACCTCACCCTGTTCCTCACCCCGTTCGCCGCGGCGAACGCGGCGGCCCTCGCCGTCATCGTGCTCACCCTCGTCCTGCGCGTGGCGCTCATCCCGGTGGGGGTGGCGCAGGCGCGGGCCCAACACATGCGCCAACGCCTCGCCCCACGCTTGACCGAGTTGCGCCGGCAGCACGGAGGCAACCCGGAGCGCCTGCAACGCGAGACGGCCGCCCTTTACGCCGCCGAGAACGCCTCCCCGCTGGCCGGTTGCCTGCCCCTGCTGGTGCAGGCGCCGATACTCTCGATCGTGTACGGCCTGTTCGTGCTGGGCACCATCAACGGGCACGACAACGCCCTGCTCGCCGGCGGCCTTTTCGGCAGCCCGCTGGGCAGCAGTATCCTGGCCGGCTGGGGCTCCGGGCCGACCCCCACGATGCTCCTGGTCGGCGGCGCGCTGCTCGTCGTGCTGCTCGTGGCCCAGCTGTTCAGCCGGCGGCTGATGCTCGCCCAGGGCGTCGCATCCGCCGCCACCGCGCCGGCCTCGGGTGCGGCGTCTGTGCCACCCGCCCCCGGTGCGCTCTCGCCCGCCGCCCAGGCGTCCATGACCGGTGTGCTCAGCTGGCTGCCGCTGATCAGCGTGGTCTTCGCGGCCTTTGTGCCGCTGGCCGCGGCGATCTACCTCACCGTGAGCGCGCTCTGGGGCGTCACCGAGCGTGCGCTGCTCTGGCGGATGCTGCGCCCGGCCCGGTAGCGCTCTCCGGCGCAATCCCTCGGGCGAGCGGGCAGTTGAGGCCACTTGGTACCCGCCTGACTGGCCTCAACTGTCGTCTCGCGAAAGGTGTCTCTCGCGAAAAGTCAGTTGGGGCCACGTGGGATGCCTCGGACTGGCCTCAACAGTCCTCTGGCGGAGGGTGGCTCGCGCACGCCAGCTGCCCGCGTCGCATCTCGGGCACGCAAAAGCGGCAGGCGCCCCGCGTGGGGGCGCCTGCCGCAGTCGGGGGCAGTGCGGGTCAGGCGACGCTGCTGGCGTGCGCCCGGGTGTTGGAGACGCTGGCGCCGGGCTGGCTCTTGGAGCAGAGCACGACGAGGATCACGGCGACGCCGACGACGATGTGCGGCAGCCAGGCGTTCGGCGCCTCGTCGCTGAAGCCGAACAGGAACGGCGACGCGATCAGGACGATCGACGCAAGGACGTCGAAGACGAGGTGGACCGGCATGCCGATGACCTTGACCAGGCCCAGCTCGTATCGGGTGAACAGGCTATAGAGGATCAGCCCGACGCCGAGGACGCGGGGGACGATGACCGCGGCGCCGCCGACCTCTTCGAACATGAAGATGGTGGGGGCGAGGATCAGGGCGATCGCAACGACATAGTCGAGGACCGCGTGGACCTTGGTGGGGATGAATCGCATGGGGAGCTCCTGAAGTTTTAACCGCAAGGCCCGTTGCCTCACAACACGTATTCGCCGCCCTCTCCCGGATGGTTTGGTCGCCCGGCGCACAAAAAAACGCGCCGCCGGGCGGCAGCCCTCAGGCTGCGCATCCGGCGACGCGTCACAAGTGGTGAACTAGGCGACTTCGGCGACGCTGGCGTTCAACACGTCGTCAAGGGTGACGAAGGCCTCTTCTTCGGTGGACTTCTGCGCGAGCGCGAGCTCCGAGACGAGAACCTGGCGGGCCTTGATGAGCATCCGCTTCTCGCCGGCGGAGACGCCGGAGATGCGGTCGCGGCGCCACAGGTCGCGAACGACCTCGCTGACACGGTAGACGCTGCCGCTGCCCATCTTCTCCGTGTTGGCCTTGTAACGACGCGACCAGTTGCTGGGCTCTTCCTCGACGTCGCTGCGGAGCACGTCGAAGACGGCCTCGACACCGGCGGCGTCGATGACATCGCGCACGCCAACGAGCTCGGCGTTGTCGATGGGCAGGTTGATGGCCAGGTCACTCTGGTGCACGGTGAGCGTGATGTAGCGCTTTTCGACACCCTTGATCGTGCGGGTCTCGACTGCGGTGATCGTTGCTGCGCCGTGGTGGGGATAGACGACGGTCTCGCCGACTTCGAAAATCATCTGATGCAGCCTCATAATTCGTTGAGCGTGGTTGGCGTATCACCCGGACGGCGACGCGGGGCGCCAGCCGTGCTCCGCCGCGGTGCTGCCACAGCCGATTCGACGCACCCAGGGCAACTCACTGGATACAACACGCGACTGAAAATGGCACAGCGGTTCGTTAAGGGTATTCGGAGAGTGTATCATTCCCGCCTCGCTGGCCCTATTCGGGTCCAGTCCGGCAGCCAGGCTACTTGCGGCGGTCCTCGGACTCGGACACCCGTTGCACAATCCAGGACGAGAGCGTGGCCGTGAGAACGCCCAGCACGGCCACGCCGCCGAGCATCAGGGCGGTGGCGACGATGCGTCCGCGCAGGGTGAGCGGAGTGAAATCGCCGTAGCCGACGGTGGTGATGGTCACGGCGGCCCACCAGATTGAGTCGCCGAAGGTGGTGATGTTGGCGTTGGGGTCCGCCCGCTCAGCGTCCAGCACCGCGAGGGCGGCGATGTAGGTGACCAGGATCGCGGTGCCGGCGAGGTACACCAGTACCCTGGCGCGGAAGGCCGTACCCGCGGAGTGCTGGAAGGCGGCGCTGCGCGCGACGACCCGCAGCAGGCGCAGCGGCCGCAGCAGCGGCAGCAGCACGAAAAGCAGGTTCAACGGATGGTGCACCACCCACTGCCACGGATGGTCGGCGAGGGAGATCTCCACGAGGTAGCTCACCGGGAAGAGCGCCCAGCTGACCAGGATCAGCACCCGCAGGAGGTCGGCCGTGGCGACATCGACGTCGGCGATCACCGTGAGCGAATAGGCGACCAGGAAGAGGATCGCGGCGATGGTGAGCGGCCAGTCGACGGTCTGCTGCCAGCGTGCCTGGCGCGGCCCGCCCCACGGGTCGATGCGGATGGCGGTCGCCGTCATGCGGGCATCCTGCCACCGGCGAAGGACCCGGCCAATGGCGGCCGGGCTCCGCCGTCGGGTCACTGCCGATCGTTTCACGCCGGCCGTGCCACGACGAGGGCACGGGTGATCCACTCGACCAGGTCGTAGGGCACCGGGTGCTTCAGCGGAAACCGCACCGTGTCCATGTCCGCGCGAAACGGCGCCAGGTCCACCTCGAGCTCGGCGTCCATCACTCCGATCGTGTACAGGGCCATGTGCTCCTTCCAGCCGGCGAAGTACACGAGCCGGCGCCCGTCCAGCCACGCCGGGGGCATCCGGTAGCTGAAGGTCTCGGAGGCGCCGCGTCTGCCGCTGTCCGCGGCCTACGACCCGACCTCGTTCAGGCACCTCGGGTCGGCGGGATGGCGGGACGCCGACGACAACAGTGTGCCGGATTCGCCGTAATACGCTGCGCGCGGAGCGTCGAACATGGTCTGCCTTCTGGCGATGCTGGAGGGCGTCGGCAACCTCACCACCTGCGCCCTCGAATCGGACGTCTCCCGCGGCGGCCTCCGCCTGTCCTGGCAGAGTGACGACGTCCTTCCGGTCGAAGAGAACGGCAGGACGGCGATGGTGATGGACATCACGGCGACCTGGATGAGGGACTCATCGATCGAGACCCGGGGCTCGGGCCGGGCGCTGGTCCCCTGGGCCCGGCGCCGGGGTGTGACAGGCTGGGTACAACAATGATGGGGGTTTCATTGGCTCAGAACGTGTACGACGACCCGTATGACCAGGCGCTGGCTGATCCTCGCTTCCTGGCGGCGGCGACCGCCGCCCACGCCGGCCGGTGGAGCCTGCTCGACGCGCTCTGGTGGGAGTGGCACCCCGAAGACCCGGCTCCGAGCGGGAGCCCGTCGCCCATCCACCGGCTGCGGGAGCTGCAACGCCGGGTCTTCGCAGCGGATGGCGACGCCGCCGGCGACCACGCGGTGGCCCAGGTCGTGCGGGAACTCGAGGCCGAGATCGTGGCCGAACGGGCGGCCGCCACGAAAGCGATCACCGCCGCGCACGCGGATCTCAGGCGTCGCACGGCCGGCCTGCCGCACGACGTCCCGGCGTACCCCACGGCACCTGCCGTCCCATCCATCGCCCCGGCTGTGGACGGCTCGCCCGAACCGACCATGCGAAACCGGAGCAGAGTGAAGAAAGTGCTGATCCCGGTAGTCGGTTCCGTAGCGGTTCTTGGAATACTGGGCCTGAAGTACAACATCGCCAACCACAGGGAAAGCAACCTCTGGCCTGTACTGCTTGTCGCTGTGATCGTGCTCACCCTGATCTATTTCGGTAGGGAGATGCGACGCTAGACCGGCTGTTTCTCTCGCAGATGGGCCCGCCGGGCTGAGCGGGCTACAGCCCCTGCTCGACCATGTCGATCACCCGGGTGATCAGGGTCTGCTTGACCGGGTCCGGCAGGGCCCGCAAGGGCCCGTCGATGAACAGCTCCGCCAGCCCGTGCACGGCAGACCAGGCCAGGAACTCCGCCGCCGGCCGGTGCTCGGTCGACAGCAGGCCCTCGGTCACGAGATCGTCCAGCGCGACGGTGAGCAGCTGGAACGGGGTTAGGCCGCGCTCGCCGGCGCGCGCGGAGCTGGTGGCACTCTCCAGGTCCGACGACGCCGAGAACGCGGTCTGGAATCGGCCTGGCTCCTCGAGGGCGAAGCGCAGGTAACCGGTGCCAACGGCGCGGAAACGCAATCGGGCCGCGTCCGTCGCATCCGTGGTGTGGATGCGCGCCTGATCGGCCTCGATCGCCCGCGCCACCAAGGCCTGGCAACTGGAGCAGACGGCGTCCAACAGCGCCTGCCGGTCGGCGAAATGCCGGTACGCGGCGCTGGGCGTCACCCCGGCCCGCCGGGTGGCCTCACGCAGCACGACGGCGGATGGCCCGCCCTCGCCGGCGAGGTCGACGCCGGCCTCGATGAGGGCGCGGCGCAGGTCCCCGTGGCGGTACGAGGCCCGCGCCGGAGAATCGCCGAGACCCGTTGTCATATCGCATCCATTTCGTTACGATAAAAGCTTACATGTGCACAACGTACACATATCAGTATAGCCATCCGACGGCAGGGGCATGGCATGACAATCATCGAAGCCTCCGGGCTCACCAAGATCTATAAATCCAAGACCGGACCGGTGCACGCGCTCGCCGGACTCGACCTGACCGTGCCGCGGGGCACGGTCAAGGCGATCCTCGGGCCCAACGGCGCCGGCAAGACCACGGTGGTCAAGATCCTGACCACCCTCATCCGGCCCGATACGGGCACCGCGATCGTCGACGGCATCAACGTGCTCGACGATCCGAAGGCCGTGCGCAGCATAATCGGGGTCTCCGGCCAGTACGCGGCAGTGGACGAGAACCTCACCGGCTTCGAGAACCTCGAGATGGTGGGCCGGCTCTACCACCTCGGCGGCGCGGCCTCCCGGCGGCGGGCGCAGGAGCTGATCGACCTGTTCGAGCTCACGGCGGCGGGCAACCGGCCGGTGAAGGGTTTCTCCGGCGGCATGCGGCGACGCATCGACCTGGCCGGCGCCCTGGTGTTCAACCCCAAGATCCTGTTCCTCGACGAACCGACCACCGGGCTCGACCCGCGCAGCCGGATAGCGCTGTGGGGCGTGATCAACAAGCTCGTCGACAACGGCACCACGGTGCTGCTCACCACCCAGTACCTCGAGGAGGCCGACCAGCTGGCCGACAGCATCGCGGTCATCGACTACGGCAAGGTCATCGCCGAGGGCACCTCCGACGAGCTGAAGGCGCAGATCGGCGGTCACCGGGTGGTGATCGCCCTGGTCGACGCGGCCGACGCCGACACCGCCCGCGAGGTGCTGGCCCGGTACGGCGCGGGCGAACCGCAGGTGTCCAGCGACGGCCGCGGCATCGACGTGGCCGTGACCGACGGCCCGCCGGCGCTGCAGCATGTGCTCGCCGACCTGCGCACCGCCGGCATCCAACTGCACGACGCCGGCATGCGCCGGCCCACCCTCGACGACGTGTTCCTCAAGCTCACCGGGCACAAGGCCGACATGGCGGTGGGCGAGAACGAAGACGACAAGATGGAGAAGGTGAAATGACCGCCACCGCCACCAGACCCGCCCCGGCGCCACCCACCTGGAACCCGCTGTCCCTGTGGTACTCGGACGGCTGGACGACCACTAAGCGCAACCTAATCAAGATCAAGCGCACCCCGGACATGCTGGTCTTCGCCGTGATTCAGCCGATCATGTTCGTGCTGCTGTTCAGCCAGGTCTACGCCGGCGCCATCGCGGTGCAGGGCACCGACTACGTGCAGTTCCTGATGGCGGGCATCTTCGCCCAGACCGTTGTGTTCGGCTCGACCTTCTCGGGATCGGCCATGGCCCAGGACCTGAAGGACGGCATCATCGACCGGTTCCGCAGCCTGCCGATGAGCTCCTCGGCGGTGCTGGTCGGCCGCACCAACGGTGACCTGGTGCTCAACACCATTTCGATGATCATCATGATGGCCACCGGCTTCCTGGTGGGCTGGCGGGTGAACTCGTCGGTGGGCGAGTTCTTCGCCGGCCTCGGGTTGCTGCTGCTATTCAGCTACGCGTTCAGCTGGGTGATGGCGCTGCTGGGAATGAGCGTGCGCTCGCCAGAGGTGATCAACAACGCGTCGTTCATCATCCTGTTCCCGATCACCTTCATCTCCAACGCGTTCGTGCCGATCGAGACCCTGCCGGACCCGTTGCGGATCTTCGCCGAACTCAACCCGGTGTCCGCGCTCGTGCAGGCCGCCCGCGAACTGTTCGGCAACGAGGGCAGCGCTCCGGTGCCGGATGTCTGGACGCTGCAGAATCCGGTGCTGACCGTTCTCATCGGAGTCGTTGTGCTGCTCGTGGTGTTCGTGCCATTGTGCATCCGTAAGTTCGCCTCGATCAGCTCCCGCTGACCGGGTCCACGCACGAGAAAAAAAGGGGCACCCATGCCGACCATCGATCTGGACTACCTGCACGGATTCAGCGGCTTCGCGGTACCCGACATCGAGGCCGCCCGCACCTTCTACCGCGACGTGGTCGGCCTGGAAGTCACCGACGGCGGAATGGGACTGCTGCGCCTGGTCCTGCCCGGGGGAGCCGACGTGATTGTGTACCCCAAGCCCGATCACGTGCCGGCCGGGTTCACCATCCTCAACCTCGCGGTGGCAGACATCAACCAGGCCGTGGACGTGCTGGCCGAACGCGGCGCGCAATTCCTCCGCTACGACGGGTTCGAGCAGGACGAGCGGGGGATCGCGAACGGCGACCCGCGGATCGCCTGGTTCACCGACCCGGCCGGCAACATCCTCTCCGTGCTGCAGAACTGAGCCGGTGGTGACCGATCGGGGAGCGGATACCGCGACAACACCGGGCACCGGCCCGAACCCCGCAGCGGCGACGCCGTACGACGTGAAGCGCGAGCTGCGAGCCCTGTACGCCCCGAAGAACCGGGACTGGGAAACGCTTGTGGTGCCGCCGCAACGCTTCCTCGCCGTCGACGGGTCGGGCGACCCGAACACGGCGACGGCCTACGTTGAAGCCGTCGAGGCGCTCTACGCGGTGGCGTACACGGTGAAGTTCACTAAGAAGCGCGGCGGCGGCCGCGACCTGGTGGTGGGCCCGCTTGAGGGGCTCTGGTACGCCGACGACGCATCCGTCTTCACAGCACGCGACAAGGCGGCGTGGAGCTGGACGATGTTGATCTCCGTGCCCGATTGGGTAGGCGACGCTGACGTCGACGACGCCATCGCGGCGGCGCGCACCAAGAAGAAGGCGCTACCCGCCCTCGACCGGGTGCGCATCGAGCGGCTCGACGAGGGGCTCTGCGCGCAACTGCTGCACGTGGGCTCGTACGACGACGAGGCCCCGGCGCTGGCCCGGCTGCACGGCGAGGTGCTGCCGGCCGAGGGCCTGCGCGAGCGGGACCGGCACCACGAGGTGTACCTCGGCGACCCCCGCAAGACCGCACCGGAGAAGCTCAAGACTGTGGTGCGGCAGCCGGTGTCGCGAGTGTGATTCCGCGAGTTGCCCACCTGTGGACGAGTTGCCCCGGTGTGCCGGGGCAACTCGCCCGCAGCGGGGCAACTCGGCGTCGGGTCAGCGACCGCCGCGGCGCTTGCCGGCCTGCGGGCTCGGCGAGTTGCGGGTGCGGCCGGCGCTCTGCGTCTTGCGCGGGGTGGCCGGCTTCGCGGCGGCCGCGGCGGCGCGCACGGCCTTGGCGGCGGCCTTGGCCTTCGCGGTCTTCTTTTCCTTCTTCACGGGCTCGTCGCCGGCCGCCACCGCGTTGGTGCGCGAGCTGTCGGGGGTGCGGCCGCGCACGATGCCGATGAACTCCTCCACGTCGGGGGTGGTGTCCACCGTGCGCCAGGCCAGCGCGATGCGGCTCTCGGCGGTGTCCTCCACCGGCCGGGACACGACATCCTTGCGGCTGTGCAGGCGGGCCACCGAGTGCGGCAGGATGACGATGCCCACGCCGGCGGCGACCTGTTCCATGGTCTCGTCCATGTCGCGCATCGGCGGAAGCGGTCGGCGGCTGCCGTCGCGCACTTCCACGGCCGCGTCGCGCCACTCGGGGACCTCGTCGGGATCCTGCAGCAGGTGCTCGTCGACCAGGTCGGCCACGACCACGCTGTCGGCGTCGGCCAGGAAGTGATCCTTGGCCACGACTACCACGGGGATCTCGTTGTACAGGTTGATCAGGCTCAGGCCTTCTTCGTTGATCGGCAGGCGCACCAGGCTCACGTCGGCGCGGCCGTCGCGCAGCACGGCCTCCTGGTCGGCGATGCTGGTGCGGAAGACCGAGAATTCGACCTCCGGGCGCCGCTCGGCCCAGATGCGGGTCCACTTGGTGGGGGTGACCCCGGCGACGAAGGCAATGGAAAAGGTCACCGGCATCCTCTCGTGTGCAAAATCAGTGGGTGGTGGCTGCGCGGGTGGCTGGGAAGAGCCGGCGACAGGCCGTTTTGGCGGCGTTCGGGCGCAGGACACCGAAACCATAGTGCTCTCAGGCTATACGCTGGAACTATGAGCGAGAAGAAGCCCCAGACCATGAAGCCGGCCACGGCTGCCCAGAAGCTCGGGATTCTGCTCGAAGCAGCACCCGAGGAGTTCCAGTCCACGCCGGTGGCCCGCACCGAACTGGCCGCCCTCGAGGCGAACCCGCCGGAGTGGCTCACCGAGCTGCGCGCCAACGGCCCGCACCCCAAGCAGGTCGTCGCTGCCAAGCTCGGCGTGTCGATCTCGGGCCTGGTGCGCGGTGAGGTCTCCGAGCCGCTGACCAGCGCCGAGATCCAGGCACTGCTGCAGCAGCCGCCGGCGTGGCTCGTCACCGAGCGCGCCACCCAGTTCGAGGTGCGCGAGGAGCAGATCCGCGTGAAGGACCGCGACGCCGAGAAGGCCCGCAAAAAGGCGCACGCCGAGCGCTTCGCAGCCCAGAACGAGAAGGCCGCCCGCAAGCGCTCGTAGCTCGCCGACTTTTCATCGAGTTGCCCCGCCCCGGACGAGTTGCTCCGTTGGGACGGGGCAATTCGTCCGTTCGGGGGCAAGTCGGCGTCGGGCCTCCGCGCCCGCGCCCCGCCGCGCCGGGCCGGCGCCGGTCAGGCGGTCGGCACCGCGGGGGTCGCCGGAGCCGCGTACTGCTGGCGCAGGAACTCGACGATCTCGCCGAGTTCGGCCTGCGAGATGGAGTGACCCATTCCCTCGTAGATGCCCTCGGTGAGCGTGGAATGCCCCGGCAACCACGCCTGGGTGCGGGCGACCGCCCCCTCGGGGATCACGGGGTCCAGAGTGCCGCGGCCCCAGAACACTGGCGGCGCCAGTTCAGCGAGCCGTGCGTCGCCCGGATGCGTGCCGCTGCCGATGAACCCGGACAGCTGCACCGCGAACGCGAACCGTTCCGGTGCGTGCCGCATCAGCTGCAGCGTCATGGCGCCGCCCTGCGAGAAGCCGAGCAGGCCGATGGAGGTGGGCTGCTCCGGCAGGGCGTCGAGCCACTCGATGATGCCGAGCGCGGCCGCGTCGAGAGCGTCGCCGACCGGGTCGCCTGGCACGCCGATGGGAAACCACGACCAGCCCTGGCCGGCTTGCAGCGGTGCGCGAAGCGCCGCAATCGTCGGCTGCAGCGGCAGGTGCGGGGCGAGCGAGAACAGGTCGCCTTCGGTCGACCCGTAGCCGTGCAGCACCAGCAGCAGCGGGCGCCCCACCCGGTCGGGGGCGGCGGCCGACCACAGCACGGCAGTCGGGTCGATCGGCTCGGGGCGGATGCTGTTGGCCATAGTCGGTTCCTCACATTCAGGTCGATGCAGGGCAGCGTCGACTCCCTCAATCCTTCCACGCCCGTGCGGGCTCCCGAGGTCTGGTGGTATCTCGCGAACTGAGAGCTAAGCCCCACAAACGCGCCAGGGGTGGTGCTTAACTCACGGCTCGCGAGGGCCGAGCGCGCGGACTCGCGGACCCCGGTGATGCATCCGCGGCTCTCGTGAGTGAGAATGAACTATGAGCGTGCGCACCCCTGACCCCGATCCGGACTGGACGCCTGGCGGGGACGACGCACCGCCGGCCAACACGAACCCGGGTTGGCTGAGCGATGTCGAGCTCGCCGAGATCCGCCAGCGGCTGCCGCTGCTGTATGTCGAGGCCGTGCCGGTGCGTGTTGACGGGCTGGGCCAGGTCGTCGAGGTGGGCGTGCTGCTGCGCGCCACCCCCGAGGGCAAGATGACCCGCACCCTGGTCTCCGGCCGGGTGCTCTACGGCGAGACCCTGCGCGACGCGCTGTTCCGGCACCTCGAGAAGGACCTCGGCCCGATGGCGTTCCCGCAGCTGCCGCCGAGCCCGGTGCCGTATTCGGTCGCCGAGTACTTCCCGATGCCCGGCATCACCGCGTTCACGGATGACCGCCAGCACGCCGTGTCGCTGGCCTACGTCGTACCCGTCACCGGAACCTGCGACCCCCGCCAGGACGCCCTCGAGCTCACCTGGATGACCCCGGAGGAGGCGGCCACCGACGCTGTCTCGGCCGAGATGGAAGGCGGCCGCGGCGGCCTGCTGCGCATGGCCCTGGCTTCGGTCGGCGCCCTGCGCTGACCGCGGTGTGCGGGCATCCGCGCGTTCATTTCGCATCCGCGCGCTCACCCGCATCCGCGCTCACCCGCTCACCGGCATCCGCGAGCTGTGACTTAAGCACCTCCGCGCGCCGAATCCTGGGGCTTTTCTCACAGCTCGCGAGAGATGCGCGTGCGCCCCTTCCGCGAGCTGTGAGTTGAGCACCTTCGCGGGCGAGTTTTTGGGGCTTTTCTCTCAGTTCGCGAGGGGGGACAGGCTCAGGGTGTCGAGGAACAGGCGCGCGAAGCGCGGGGCGTCCACGTCCAGCGCCACCTCCACGACCTCCCAGCTGCCGGCCGTGCCGTGCAGGATGTCTTCGCCCACCCGGCGGCGCTGGTCCACGATGGTCTGGCCCCGGCCGTACCCGGTGAGCTCCACCCGCACGGGCATCAGCCGGGTGGTCAGCGCATCCGGGTCGACCAGAGCGCAGAGCGCTCCCGCGTCACCGATCAACCCGGTGTACTCGGCCGCGCTGTTCTCGCTGCGGGCCACCCGGTTCGCCAGCAGCGCTCCCACCACCCGTCCGTAGCCGGAGTCGCCGGTCTCCAGCGCGGTGGCCACGTCGCGGTCCACGCTCACCTGGTTGAAGACATCCAACCCGTACATGAAGGTGGGGATGCCCGCGTCGAGCACGATCGCGGCCGCCTCGGGGTCGTGCCACACATTGAACTCGGCCACGGCGGTGGCGTTGCCCACGCTGGCCGAGCCACCCATGAACACGATCCGTTCGATGTTCTCGGCGAGGTCGGGGTACTGGCGCAGCAGCAGCGCCAGGTTGGTCTGCGGGGCCAGGGCCACCACGGTCACCGGGCGTTGGCTCTCGGTGATGAGCCGGCGCATAAGCTCCACGGCGTTGACCGGGGCGGGCGTGCGCTCGCACGGCGGCAGATGCACGGTGCCCAGCCCGCCCTCGCCGTGCACGTGCGACGCGCTGCGGGCAGGTGAGATCAGCGGGCGGCGGGCGCCGGCGGCCACGGGGATGTCGGGGGCGCCGGCGACGTCGAGGATCCGCAGGGTGTTCTCCACGACCCGCTCGAGCGAGGCGTTGCCGGCGACACAGCTGATGCCGAGCACCTCGATGTCGGGGTGGGCGACGGCGAACAGGATGGCGAGGGCGTCATCGACGCCGGTGTCGACGTCGAGGAGAACGGGGATCGTGGGCATCCGTCGATTTTACGGTGTCGGGCGTCGCGGCCGGGGGCGCAAAAGCCCGACCCCGCTGGGCGGGATCGGGCTCGGCTCGGGGCCGGGGTGAACGAGCGAGGCTAGCGCTCGAGGCGCACCTCGCGGAACGGTTCGCCGAGGACCTCTTCGGTGCGCTCCTGGCCGTCGGGCAGGTAGCCGTTGCGGGCGTAGAACCGGTGCGCGCGGGGGTTGTCCGCGGCGACCCAGAGGTAGGTGGGGCCGGGATCGACGACGGCGTCGAAGAGTGCCTGGCCGATGCCGGAACCCTGGTGGGCCTGCAACAGGTAGACGAAGTAAAGCTCGTGCTCGGTGGGCCGGCCGGCGTCGCGGCCGGGGCCGCTGCCGGCGAAACCGACGATCTCGCCGTCGAGTTCGGCCACGACGTGGCGGTAGCCGGGGCCCTGCACCGAGAAACGGCGCCACATTTGGGCGAGGCGTTCTGGGTGCAGTTGCGACAGCGCAGCCTGGCTCAGGATGTGGTCATAGGATTCGTGCCAGCAAGTCGCGTGGATGCGGCCCAGGCTGTCGGCATCCGTCTCGGTGACGGGCCGAACAACAACGGTGGTGTTCATACCTCGACCATAACCCCGCCCGCCGACCCCGCCTGACCACGCCGAGCTATGCGGGTCAGGCGCCCCTATGCGCCTGGCGCGCCACCCGCGCAGCGGCGCCTGACCCGCCTTGCGGCCCGCGGCGCCTCCGGAAGGACGAAACGGGCCGGCTCCTGGAGGAGCCGGCCCGTTTCGGGTGGTGCTGAGCGGATGCTGCGGGTTGACTAGCCCTGCGCGCGGCGCGGAGCCGAGCGGCGGGCGCCGCCGCCGGTGGAACCGGAGCCGCGCACCAGTCCGCCGACCTGCAGGCCGCCGGAACGGCCGGAACCGCCGGTGCCCGAACCCGAACCGCCCGTGCGGGGCGCGTGGCTGCGGCCGGACGAGGCCGGACGCTCGGTGCGGTCGCGACGAGCGCCACCGGCGGCAACGGCATCGCCGCTGCGGCCGCCACGGCCACCGGCGTCGCGCGAACCGCGGCCGCCGTTGTCACGGTCGTCACGGTTGACGCGCTTACGCTGGGCGTTGGCGCCCTGCGAGCGGCCGCCCTGCGACTGGCCCTGCTGCTGCTCGACACGCGGCACCGGCTTGACGTATGCGGCCACGTCACCGGTGAGGGTGATCACGGCGGGCGACGACGCGTTGACACGCTGCGGGGTCACCGTGATGGCGGCCTTGCGCAGCAGCTGGTCGGTGTCGCGCTTCTGTGCGGGCAGCACGATGGTGACGACGTCACCGGCGCTGCCGGCACGGGCGGTGCGGCCCGAACGGTGCAGGTACGCCTTGTGCTCTGCGGGCGGGTCCACGTGGATGACGAGTTCGATGTCATCGACGTGCACGCCACGGGCGGCAACGTCGGTGGCGACGAGCACCTTCACGTCGCCGGCGCTGAACGCGGCGAGGTTGCGGTCACGGGCCACCTGCGACAGGTTGCCGTGCAGGTCCACGGAGGGGATGCCCGCATCGGTGAGCGCCTTGGCCAGCTTCTTAGCGTGGTGCTTGGTGCGCATGAACAGGATGCGGCGGCCGGTTCCCGAAGCGAGCTTCTCGATGAGTTCCTTCTTCGATTCGGCGGTGTCGACCTCGAACACGTGGTGGGTCATCGCGGAGACGTGGCTGGTGGCCTCGTCAACGGAGTGCAGAACCTCGTTGTGCAGGAACCGGCGCACGATCTTGTCCACGCCGTTGTCGAGCGTGGCGGAGAACAGCAGGCGCTGGCCGCTGGACGGGGTCTTGTCCAGGATGCGCGTGACGACGGGCAGGAAGCCCAGGTCGGCCATGTGGTCGGCCTCGTCGAGCACGGTGATCTCGACGGAGTCGAGGTTCACGAAGCCCTGCTTCATGAGGTCCTCGAGGCGGCCGGGGCAGGCCACGACGATGTCGACGCCGGCCTTGAGCGCGGCGACCTGACGGTTCTGCGAGACGCCGCCGAAGATGGTGGTGGTGTTCAGGCCGTAGGCCTCGGCGAGGGGGGTGAGCGCTGCGGTGATCTGGGTGGCCAGCTCGCGGGTCGGCGCGAGGATCAGGCCGAGCGGGCGGCCCGGGCGGCGCTTGCCGCCGGCGAGCTTGCCGCCGAGGCGGGACACCATCGGGATGGAGAAGGCCAGGGTCTTGCCCGAGCCGGTCTTGCCGCGGCCGAGGACGTCGCGGCCCTTGAGGGTGTCGGGCAGGGTGTCGACCTGGATCGGGAACGGGCTGTCGATGCCCTGCGAGGTGAGCACGGCAACGAGGGGAGCGGGCACGCCAAGCGCGCCAAAGGAAGTTTCAGACAAAGTGGTGCCTTTCAGGGCATCAGTCTCCTCGCTCGAACCGGTGACGCACAAAGCGACGGCCGGAGCCAGGAGGATTCACATGGCGAAGGTGCCGATGGGCACATCCGTTCGCCGTAAGAAAGTGTCATTCGAAAAATCGAGTGGGCTGCGATCTCGTACGAGTCATACTCGGGCGAGGCGGCCATCGATAAGAAGAGGGCGTTCTACGACGCAGTGAGCGCAACTACGCACTCACAAGTACCCCTACTCTAGCGGATGCTGTCAAGCGCGCAGCCAGAATCCAGCCTTAATTAGCGGCGACCGGGACTTTCGACTCTAGTTTCTGGGCAGGTACAGTTCGCCGACCGGCACCTCGATGGTGACGATGTTGCCGGCCTGCGGCAGCGGGCAGGCCCACATCGGGTCGTACGCGCAGGACGGGTTGTAGGCGAAGTTGAAGTCCAGGATCAGGCTGTCGTCGCCGGTGCCCGGGCCGAGGTCGGCGCCCTTGATGGTGTCCAGCAGGTAACGGCCGCCGCCGTAGGTGCCGCCGGACTTGCCGGCCAGGGCGTCTTTCAGCGGCAGGAACAGGCCGCCGCCGTAACTGGCGAGCCGCCAGACGTCGAGGGAGCCGATGTAGGGCAGCCGCACGGAGCCGACGAGGTCGAACGGCACGACACCGTCGGTGCCGGTCTCCACCTTGATGCGGTGCGGTTCCGGGGCACGGTGCACCTCCACCTCGAAGCGCCAGTCCGGGTCGTACGCGGCGACGGTGAGGCCGGTGAACGCGGCCCGGTCGTCCGGCAGCAGCGGCGATGCCGGATGCCCGGCGAAGAGTTCGTCGCGTCCGGAGCGCCAGAGTTCGTGGCCGGCGGACGGGTTGCGCGCGCTCAGTTGGCGCACGCCGCCGTAGAGCCCGAAGACACGCCGGCGCCAGTCGGCGATCTGCAGGGCTCCGATGGTTGTGCTCATAGTGTCAGGCTAGCCCGTCGTCCCCGTCGGGGCCCTCGGCCGCGCCCGCAGCCACGAATGCGGGATCGTCTGCTCCTAGGTCGTACTGCCAGGTGGGCGCCAGGGCCTTCAGCCGAAGCATCCGCAGTTGCCAGAACGCCCACAGGCCGGGCCACACCGCGAGGGTCGCCGGGCCGGCGGAGAAGATCAGCTGGTCGCGGTAGAGGGTCTTGCCGGTGCCAGCGGGGTCGGCGGAGATGGCCATGCTGTGGTCCCAGTGCGTGACGGCTTTCATCGCGCCGGAGACGCCGTTGCCGGTGTCGTGCACGATGCGCACGCCCGTCTTGGTGGTGCGCATCTCGAGCCGGATCATCTGCTCGCCCAGCGGCACCAGGCCCAGACCGCTCATGGTCACCGGATGCTCGCCCGGCGTCCAGCGGGTGGGGAAGCCATCTTTTTCGAGGGAGGCGATGCTCATCAGCGGACCGCTGACCTCGCGGAACACCGTGGGGCTGGCCAGGGCCCGCCAGGCGGCATCCGGGGTGCAGTCGAGGATTTCTTTCAGCAGTACGCGCATGCCCTCAGTCTGTGCTGTCGGAACGATACAGTACAACTAGTACGTGGCGATTCGGTACTGGCTCGGGGTGGTGCAGCAGGAGTATGTGCAGCGCAGCGTCGCCATGGGCCTGGCGCAGATGAACCACGCCGCCCGCGAGATCCTCGAGAGCATGAACGAGTCCGACGGGCTCGTCTACTACTCGCCCAAGACCGAGTTCGAGGGGGAACGGCTGCGACAGTTCACCGCGATCGGCTACGTGAGCGACAACGTGGTGGTGCAGGTGGGCGACTCCGGCAGCGAGTACCGGCCCTGGCGGCGGCGGGTGCAGTACGACCCGGCTGCCGAGCCCGCGTCGATCCGGCCGTTGCTGAAGGTGCTCGACCTCACCCGCGACGACCGCGACTGGGGCCTGAAGCTGCGCCGGGGCCTGCTGGAGATCAGCCGGCACGACTTCGAGCTGATCCGCGCGCAAATGCGCCGGCCCAGCGCCGACGACCGCCGCCGCTCCTAACGCCGAGTTGCCCCCTTCCGGACGAGCTGCCCCGGCGTATCGGGGCACCTCGTCCGCAGCGGGGCAACTCGCGCCAGACCGGCCAGCTTCGGTCAATAGGATGGCGGCATGACCGATGCTCTGTGGTGGCTGCCCTCCGTCGTGGTCCTCGGCATCGTCGTGGGTGTGATCGCGCTGCTGGTGACCGCATCCCGGCGCAAGGCCCGTGGTATCCGGGCGGCCGAGAAAGCCGAAATCACCCAGCGGGCGCGCGCCGCGGCGATCAGCCTGGTGCGGGCGGATGACCTCATCGAGGCCGCCACGGACGAGCTCGGTTTCGCCATCGCTCAGTTCGGCGAGCGAGCCACCGCCGACTTCGCCGACGCTCTCACCGTGTCCAAACGCCAACTGCGCGAGGCGTTCGCGCTCAAGCAGAAGCTCGACGACGGCGAGCCGGACACCGACAGCCAGATTCGCCAGTGGACCGAGCAGATCACCCGCCTCGCCGACGAGGCCACCGCCCGCCTCGACGCGCAGACCCGCGACTTCGACACCAAACGGGTCGTCGAGCAGAACGCTCCGCTGCAACTCGAACGACTGCGCCGTCGCCTCGACCGGGCCACCGACCGGCTGGCCGGCGGCGCCGCCACCCTCGACCGCCTCGCCACCAGCTACTCCGCGTCGGCGCTCGCCTCGATCAGTGGCAACGTCGAACGCGCTCGCACCGCCATCGACGCGGGCCGCCGGGCCGCGGATGCCGCCGACGCGCGCCTGGCCGCCGGGGCCACGGAGCCCGTCGGCGAGCAGGTCAGCGCCGCAGAGCAGGCCCTGTTCACCGCGACCGCGCTGCTGGACGCCATCGAAACCGGTGAAGACGAGCTGCACGTGTGTTTCGCCAGCCTGGGCACGGCCCTCGCCGCGGCCGAGACCGAACTCGCCGAGGCGCGCGCCCTGCGCGACGGGCACGAGGAGTCCGACGCCAGCGCCGACCTCAACCGGGTGATCGCCACCGCCGACACCGTGGTCGCCGAGCTGCGCCGCCCGGGCCGGGTGAGCGACCCGTCCGCCGACGTCGCCCGATTGCGCGAGGCCCTCGACGGCCTCGACGTCACCCGCTCCGAGGCCCGCAACCGGCAGTTGCGCCTCGACAACGCCCGCGAGGCGTACGTGGGCGCCCGGCTGGCCGCACGCAGCCAGATCGGCATCACCCGCGACTTCATCACCGCCAACCGCGGCCGGGTCGGCGCCGACGCCCGCACCCGCCTGGCCGAGGCCGAACGCCAGCTCGCCCTCGCGGAGGCCGAAGCCGACCCGGTCACCGCGCTCGACGCCGCCCGCCGGGCCATGACCCACACGACCGACGCCGACGCCCTCGCCCACTACGACGCCCGCTGAGCCGCCCGCCTGTCTCCGCCGAGTTGCCCACCTGCGGTCGAGATGCCCCGGTGCGCGAGGGCAGCTCGTCCGCACCGGGGCATCTCGGGTGAACGTGCGCACCCCGCCCGGTATCCTGAGCGGGTGAGCGACGCCGAGCCCCAGATCAAGTACCAGGTCCGATTCGACTGGGGAGTTGCCGGGTTTCAGGCTCTCGCCGCCGAGGCCGACGTGGTCGTGCTGGCCGACGCCCTTCCCGCAGTGGATGCCACGCGCGGTTTTCCCACGGCGCTGGGCGCGCACACCGTGATCGTCGCCGACCTCGCCACGAGCACCCTGGTGGCCGACTGGGCACTGGCCCGACAGGCCGAGAAGGGTGACTGTTTCTCGGTGGCGGTCGTCGCGGTGGGGGAGCGTCGCGCCGACGGCACCATCCGCTTCGCCATGGAAGACCTGCTCGTGGCCGGCGCCGTGATCGACGCTCTCGCCGAACGCGGCATCGACCACTGCTCGCCCGAAGCCGCCGCCGCAGCCGCGAGCTACGTGGGCCTTAAACGCGCCGTGAAGCACCTCGTCACGGCCTCCGAAACCGGCCAGGCCCTCGGCGACGACGGCCGGGCCGCAGCCGTCGTCGCCGCGCTGGCCCCGGCAACGGATGGCGCGGTGGCCGTCGTCACCGACTTCACCTTCGCCGCCTGAGCTACTGCCGCTCCAGGGCCGCGACGGCCAGGGGTGTCAGGGTCAGTGACTTGACGACCGTACGCCGACATCCCCGCGAACCAGGTAGCGGATGTTCCGGCCACCCCGACCCCCGTCCGATCGGGTAACACCAGGCGGCGCGCGAAGGGTCAGCGGGCGGCGGCGGCGGCCCGGCGGCGGGCGGCCGGGGTGATCTCGCGCCGAGTCCAGGTGATCACGTGCGCGGCGGTGAAGCCGCGCCCGCACAGGCCGCAGGCCAGCGGACGGGTGGGCTGCCGGTACCGGTAGTGGGTGTGGCCGGCGGTGCAGGTGCCCACCCAGGGCGCCAGGTCGTCGGCGATCTCGCCGTCGTGGGTGCGTTTGCCGTCGTAACCGAGCCCGAGGGCCACGCCTCGCCAGACAGGGCCGTGCCCGGCCCGGGCGCCGGCCAGGGCGTGCGCCACCTCGTGCAGCAGGATCTGGTGGATCTCGTCATCGCCGTACCGGGCGGCCAGATACCTTGACACGGTGATCTTCTTGGCGGTGAAGTTGCACAGCCCGGCGCGCTTCTTGGCGTTGTCGAAGTCGAAGGACCAGCTCGGGTCAAGGTGCAGGGTGATCAGCGCGTCGGCCCAGCGGCGCACCCGCAGGAGGTCGGACATCAGGGCCCCACCTGCACCTGGTAGAGACGGTCGTCGCCGGGGGCGGGGGTGCCGCGGCCATCCGTATTGTTGCTCACGAACCACAGTGTGCCATCCGGGCCGGACACCAAATCGCGCAGCCGCCCGAAGCTGTTCACAAACCAGTCGTCGACGGTGCCTGTGGAGGGATCGATGCGCCAGAGCCGCTCGCCGCGCAGCGCGGCCAGAAACAGCGTGTCGTTCACGATGGCCAGCCCGCTCGGACTCGCCTCGTCGGTGGACCATTGCTGCACGGGGTCGATGAAGCCGGCCCCGCCGCCGGCGCCCTCCACCTCCGGCCAGCCGTAGTTGCCGCCGGCGGTGATCAGGTTGAGCTCGTCCCAGGTGTTCTGGCCGAATTCGCTGGCCCAGAGCTGCCCGGACGAGTCCCAGGCGATGCCCTGCGGATTGCGGTGCCCGTAGGAGTAGACGAGGCTGCCGAACGGGTTGTCGGCCGGGGCCTCTCCGGTGGGGGTCATGCGCAGGATCTTGCCGCCCAGCGACCCGAGGTCCTGAGCATTGTCGGACTCGCCCGCGTCGCCCGCGGTGGCGTAGAGCAGGCCGTCCGGCCCGAACCCGATGCGCCCGCCGTTGTGGTTGCCGGCCGCGGGGATGCCGCTGAGCACTGGCTCCGGGTCGCCCAGGCCGAGGTTGCCCGCGGTGCCGGTCAGCGGCATCCGCACGATGCGGTTGTCGGATGCGGCGGTGAAGTACGCGTAGACCCAGCCGGCATCGGGGGTGGCCGGGTTTGCCTCGGCGTCGCCGGCGGCCAGGATAGCCAGGCCGAGCAACCCGCCCTCGCCCGTCGGTTCGACCCCGTCGATGGTGCCGGCGTCGCGCAGGCTGCCGTCCGGCAGTAACTCGCGCACTAGAGCGGTGTCGCGTTCGCTGATCAGGGTGGCGCCGCTGGGCAACCGCAAGATCGACCATGGGGCGTCAAGCCCCTCCGCGATCACGACGGGCTCACCCAGCGGGCGAACCGGCACGGGCGACGCATCCGTTGCCGGTGTGGTCGCGGCCGGCGCGGGCCGCGCCGGGGTGCTGGTGCTGGCGGTGGGCAGGGGAGCGGTCGCCGTGCAGGCGCACAACAGCGTCACCATGCCCGCGGCGACCACGCCGCCCCAAACCCGTCTGTGATGCATATCTCCTGCAGAATGCCACGAAAGTGTTGGAATTGGTCATATCCGTGCTGGGGCCCCAAGCAGAGGGTGCCGGGGCTCGTCACCGGGGCGTCGCGCCGACCCGTAGCGATGCCGCGCTGGCGCCGCCGGATGCCGCTGCGCGGGCTGGGCGCCGTTATGCGGGTGGCGCGCCACCCGCATAACGGCGCCTGACCCGCACAACGCCACCTTGCCCCCCAGCTGCGTGCCGGGGATCGCGCCGAGGTCTCAGCGCAGGGCGCGGCGCTCTCCGATGAAGGACTCCACGACGGCCACGGCGATCAGGGCGCTCTCGAGCTCGTCGGGCGAGGCGCCGGACCTGTCGCGCAGGAACACCGCGGCGGTGAAGTCGGCCAGGGCGCCCTCGAGGTCGTCCTGTTCGAAGTGAACCTTGCCGCGGGTCTCCCGGGCGAACGCGGCGGTGAGGTTCCACTCGTGCGTCTCCGACTCGAGCACGCACTGGGTCAGTTCCGACGCGGCCTCCTCGAGCTTGGCCTGGAACTGCATCACCTGGGCACGGCGGATGCGGCACAGCACGAAGTCCTGCCGGTCGCCGGTGAACCGGGCCTGGCGCAACGCCTGGTTGGCGATCTCGAATGCCTCGTCGAGGCGGTCGAGCAGGCGCAGCAGGGTGACCTTCTCATTGAGTGCCGAGAGGCTGCGGAGTTGGCCGAGGTCGTCGAGACGTTCTGCGGCGGCAGGGAGGTCGACTTTTTCCCGGAGGGAAACGGCGTCGTAGCCAGTGATGATGGTCAGGATGATGTCCTTGACAGGGCGGCCGAGGGGAGCCGCGGGGGAGGTCGGGTTCCCCTCCAGAGTAACCCCGGCGGCGAGGCGCTGACGCCCGCTTGGGGGTGTGCCGCGAGCTTTCCGGTCCCGGCGGCCCGTTCCCGGCCCCCGGTGAGCGGATGCGCGCTGCGGCCGCCGGGCGTGTTGCGCCGCATCCCGCAGCGCCTCAGTCCGTACAACTGTTGCCAATGCGGACTTCTGCGTCCGGTGCGCCGGGACCAATCGTCCGCACCGGGAAACAGTTGCCCCAGGGAGGAGCTCAAATTGCCTCGGGGAGGAGCTCTCAGTTGCCGATCTGGAACACCGTGCGGCCGGGCAGCGGCGACGGCGTGGCCGTGGCATCCGTGGACACCGACGCGGCGGACATGAACTGGGCCAGCTCGGCGCCCTCGACCACCTTGGCCGGATGCGGTCCGCCGGCCAGCAGCCGCGGCGCCCAGTGCAGGTCGAGCGGGGTGTGCGCGGCGACGAAGACGATGTTGCCGAACCGGCGTCCCTTGAGCACCTGCGTCTCGGCCAGGCCGATGACGTGCCCGAACACCGCCGACAGTGTGGCGGCCTGGGTGCGGGCGAACGCGAGGCCCGGCCCATCCGCCACGTTCACGGCGAGCACGCCGCGCGGCGAGAGTAAGGGAGCGGCCAGCTCGTAGAACTCCCGGCTGGTCACGTGCGCGGGGGTGCGGGCGCCGGAGAAGATGTCGACGACCACGAGGTCCACCGCACCGTGTAGCCCGGCGGGCAGCTTGCCGAGCACCTCGCGAGCGTCGCCGTGCCGCACGCGCAGGTTGGCGCGTTTGTCCCAGGGCAGTTCGGCGCGGACGAAGTCGATGAGGTCGCTCTCGATCTCCACCACCTGCTGCCGGGATCCGGGCCGGGTTGCCTCCACATACCGGGGCAGGGTGAGCGCGCCGGCACCCAGGTGCACGGCGGTGATGGCCTCGCCCGGGTCGCCGATCAGGTCGATGACGTGCCCGATGCGCTGGATGTACTCGAAGAACAGCTCGTCGGGGTTGTCGATGTTCACGTGCGACTGCGGCGTGCCGTCCACCACCAGCTGGTAGCTGCCCGGCGTGAACCGGTCAGGCTCGATGACGGCCTGGTGCCCGCTCAGTTTCAGCGTGATCGTCGGATGTTCGTGCTCGCCCCTGCTCATCCCCCCAGTCTGACAGCCCCACCGCCCGCCCCGCCTCACGGCCGCTGAGCCCGGCGCATCCGTTCGCCGGCTTGCGCCAACAGCACCCATCGCAGGCGTGGAGGGGGCACTCTGCGGCGAGTCACCGACAGCCGCGCCATCGACTTGCGCCGAAAGTCCCCTTGGTGCGCGTTGAAGGGGCGAACTGAAGCAATTCGCGAAACTGCCGGCCCGCAGTCAACGATGCGGCCGCCCTTTGGGCGGCCAGGCTCCCGCCGAGAAGCCACTTGGGGCCTGTGCATCCGCTCGCAACGGGCCCGAACTGCCCACTCGGCGACGGGCTGTGCGACGAGTGGTCACGTGGGGCCCGCGTCCGCGCGCGCAACGGGCCGCACCTGTCCCCTCGAGACGATTCGAGAATGCGACTATGGGTCGGCTCGCGTGGTTTCGACAAGCTCAACCAGCGGATGCGTGGTTTCGACAGGCTCAACCAGCGGATGCCTGGTTTCGACAGGCTCAACCAGCGGAGAGGAGCTCAACCAGCGGAGGAGGACTCAACCAGCGCAGGACGAACCCATTCCGACACACGCGCCCAATGAACGCACGAGGCCACCGGATGAGGCACAATGGAGCAATTCAACACCCCGCCCCGCCGCTCCAGCCGGCCGGAAAAACCGGGTTATACCTGAGAATTTGGCCAAGGTCAACATTCCAGTAGACACGGGCGCAATAACGGCATATAGTTGACCTTTGCGCTCCCAGATTTAACTCTGCCTTCATATTGCGGTCGGCTTTGCGTGCTCAAGCCACCTTGCAGCACATTTCTGAGCCGGATGTCCTCATATCGCGGATGGACATCCCCGCCCAGGATCTGCGGAGTCCATACCAAATTACTAACAGTGATTAGACCTGACGGGGTCCACGGAGGTTACTTCCTTGGCTGCTGCGCGCAACGCAACCACCAATTCACCCAAGAACGGACGAGCCGCTGGCCGTCTTTCGTTCGCAAAGATTTCTGACAACCTCACGGTTCCCGATCTGCTGGCTTTGCAGACCGAGAGCTTTGACTGGCTCGTCGGCAACGACATCTGGAAAGCACGCCTCGCCGAGGCCCAGGCCGCCGGTCGTAACGACCTGAACGCTCGCACCGGCCTCGACGAGATCTTCGAGGAGATCTCTCCGATCGAGGACCTTAGCGAAACGATGCAGCTGTCCTTCACCAACCCGGAGCTCGAGCCGGAGAAGTACACCATCGACGAGTGCAAGGAAAAGGGCAAGACCTACTCCGCACCGTTGTATGTGAACGCTGAGTTCATGAACCACCTCACCGGTGAGATCAAGACCCAGACCGTGTTCATGGGCGACTTCCCGCTGATGACCCCGAAGGGCACCTTCGTGATCAACGGCACCGAGCGTGTCGTCGTGTCGCAGCTGGTGCGTTCGCCCGGTGTGTACTTCAACCGCGAACAGGAGAAGACCTCCGACAAGGACATCTACTCCGCCCGCGTCATCCCGAGCCGTGGTGCCTGGCTCGAATTCGAGATCGACAAGCGCGACCAGGTCGGCGTTCGCATCGACCGCAAGCGCAAGCAGTCCGTCACGGTGTTCCTCAAGGCCCTCGGACTCACCTCCGAAGAGATCCTCGAGGAGTTCAAGGGCTTCGCGTCCATCGAGCTCACCCTTGAGAAGGACAACATCCTCACCAAGGAAGAAGCCCTCAAGGACATCTACCGCAAGCTCCGCCCGGGAGAACAGGTTGCCGCCGAGGCCGCGCGTGCGCTGCTGGACAACTTCTTCTTCAACTCCAAGCGCTACGACCTGGCCAAGGTTGGTCGTTACAAGATCAACCGCAAGCTGGGCCTGGAGGCGCCGCTCACCGACTCCGTGCTCACGCTCCAGGACATCCTGGCCACGATCAAGTACCTGGTTGCCCTGCACGACAACCAGACCACGATCCGCGGCACCCGCGACGGCGTCGAGACCGACATCCGCATCGACATCGACGACATCGACCACTTCGGTAACCGTCGTATCCGCGCCGTCGGCGAGCTCATCCAGAACCAGGTTCGCACCGGCCTGTCCCGCATGGAGCGCGTCGTTCGCGAGCGCATGACCACGCAGGACATCGAAGCGATCACCCCGCAGACCCTGATCAACGTGCGCCCCGTCGTCGCCGCGATCAAGGAGTTCTTCGGTACCAGCCAGCTGTCGCAGTTCATGGACCAGAACAACCCGCTCGCAGGACTGACGCACAAGCGTCGCCTGTCCGCGCTGGGCCCGGGTGGTCTGTCCCGTGACCGTGCCGGTGTCGAGGTGCGAGACGTTCACCCGTCGCACTACGGCCGCATGTGCCCGATTGAAACCCCGGAAGGCCCGAACATCGGCCTGATCGGTTCGCTCGCCTCGTTCGCGCGGATCAACGCCTTCGGTTTCATCGAGACCCCGTACCGTCGCGTCATCGACGGTGTCGTCTCCACGACGATCGACTACCTCACCGCAAGTGAGGAAGACGAGTACATCGTCGCGCAGGCCAACGCCCCGCTGACCAAGGCCGCCCGCTTCGCCGAGACCCGTGTTCTCGCGCGTAAGAAGGGTGGAGAGGTTGACCTCTTCCCCGCAGAAGACATCGGCTACATGGATGTCTCGCCGCGCCAGATGGTGTCCGTCGCGACCTCGCTCATCCCCTTCCTCGAGCACGACGATGCTAACCGCGCACTCATGGGTGCCAACATGCAGCGCCAGGCTGTGCCGCTGCTGCTCAGCGACAGCCCGCTGGTCGGAACCGGTATGGAGGGCTTCGCGGCCATCGACGCCGGTGATGTGCTCACCGCGCAGAAGGCCGGTGTGGTCATGGAGGTGTCGGCTGACGTCGTCACCATCCAGCTCGACGAGGGCGGAACCCAGGACTACTACCTGCGCAAGTTCAGCCGCTCCAACCAGGGCACCAGCTACAACCACCGCGTCATCGTCAACGCCGGCGAGCGTATCGAGGCCGGCGAGGTCATCGCCGATGGTCCCGCTACCGACAACGGTGAGCTCGCACTCGGAAAGAACCTCCTCGTGGCATTCATGTCATGGGAGGGTCACAACTTCGAGGACGCCATCATCCTGAGCCAGAACCTGGTGAAGGACGACGTTCTCTCCTCGATTCACATCGAAGAGTACGAAGTGGATGCGCGCGACACCAAGCTGGGCAAGGAAGAGATCACTCGCGACCTGCCCAACGTCTCCCCGGACCTGCTTGCAGACCTGGACGAGCGTGGCATCATCCGCATCGGCGCCGAGGTTCGCCCCGGCGACATCCTCGTGGGCAAGGTCACGCCGAAGGGCGAGACCGAGCTTTCCGCCGAGGAGCGCCTGCTGCGTGCGATCTTCAACGAGAAGAGCCGCGAAGTTCGCGACACGAGCCTCAAGGTTCCCCACGGTGAGCGTGGCACCATCATCGGTGTCAAGGTCTTCGACTCGCAGGATGGCGACGACGAGCTCGGCTCGGGCGTCAACCAGCGTGTTGTCGTCTTCATCGCCCAGAAGCGCAAGATCACCGAGGGTGACAAGCTCGCCGGTCGTCACGGCAACAAGGGTGTCATCTCCAAGATCCTGCCGGTCGAGGACATGCCGTTCCTCGCTGACGGAACCCCGGTTGACATCATCCTCAACCCGCTGGGTATCCCCGGTCGCATGAACTTCGGTCAGGTGCTGGAGACCCACCTCGGGTGGATCGCCAAGCAGGGCTGGCAGGTTGAGGGCAAGCCCAAGTGGGCCGGCCGTCTTCCCGAAGCCGCGCACAGCGCCGCCCCGAACACCAAGGTTGCGACCCCGGTATTCGACGGCGCGCTCGAGGAGGAAATCGCCGGCCTGCTCGACTCGACGACTCTGACTCGCGACGGCGACCGCCTGATCGACTCGACCGGAAAGACGCAGCTGTTCGACGGCCGCTCCGGCGAGCCGTACCCGATGCCCATCGCGGTCGGATACATGTACATCCTGAAGCTGCACCACCTTGTCGACGACAAGATCCACGCACGCTCGACGGGTCCGTACTCCATGATCACGCAGCAGCCGCTGGGTGGTAAGGCGCAGTTCGGTGGACAGCGTTTCGGTGAGATGGAGGTGTGGGCGCTCGAAGCATATGGAGCCGCTTACGCCCTGCAGGAACTCCTGACCATCAAGTCGGACGACATCCTCGGCCGCGTCAAGGTGTACGAAGCCATCGTCAAGGGCGAGAACATTCAGGAACCCGGTATCCCCGAGAGCTTCAAGGTTCTGATCAAGGAAATGCAGTCGCTGTGCCTGAACGTCGAGGTGCTCTCGGCCGATGGAACCGCAGTCAGCCTGCGCGACACGGATGACGAGGTCTTCCGCGCAGCGGAGGAACTGGGCATCAACATTTCCACCCGGTTTGAGTCGTCTTCAATTGACGACATCTAAGCCTGGCCACTGACGAATACTCGAAAACTTTCCAAGGAGAGAAATTGCTCGACGTAACAACATTTGACGAGCTTCGCATTGGCCTGGCCACCGCTGACGACATCCGTCGTTGGTCGCACGGTGAGGTCAAGAAGCCCGAAACCATCAACTACCGCACGCTCAAGCCGGAAAAGGATGGTCTCTTCGGAGAGCAGATCTTCGGACCGTCCCGCGACTGGGAGTGCTCGTGCGGCAAGTACAAGCGAGTGCGCTTCAAAGGCATCGTCTGTGAGCGCTGTGGTGTAGAGGTCACGAAGTCGTCGGTGCGCCGTGAGCGCATGGGCCACATCGAGCTCGCCGCCCCGGTCACCCACATCTGGTACTTCAAGGGTGTGCCCTCGCGTCTCGGTTACCTGCTGGACATGGCTCCGAAGGACCTCGAAAAGGTCATCTACTTCGCCGCCTACATGGTCATCGAGGTCGACGAAGACGGTCGCCACCAGGACATGCCTGGACTGGAGAACGAACTGCGCCTCGAGATCAAGACCCTCGAAGGTTCACGCGACTCCCGCATCGCCGACCGCCTGCAGCGCCTCGAAACCGACCTCGCAGCGCTGGAGGCCGAAGGCGCCAAGAGCGACCAGAAGAAGCGCACCAAGGACGCCGCCGAGAAGGAGATGTCCCAGGTCCGCAAGGCCCTGGACGAGCAGATCGCTCACCTCGAGCGTGTGTGGGAAGACTTCCGCACCCTCAAGGTCGGCGACCTCAAGCCCGAGGACTCCGTGTTCCACGAGCTCCAGGACCGCTTCGGCATGTACTTCGAGGCCTTCATGGGCGCCGAGGCCATCAAGAAGCGCCTCGAGGCCTTCGACCTGGTCACCGAGAGCGAAAACCTGCACCTGCAGATCGCCGAGGGCAAGGGTCAGAAGAAGATCCGCGCTATCAAGCGTCTGCGCGTCGTCAACGCCTTCATCATGACCGGCAACTCGCCGGCCGCGATGGTGCTCGACGTCGTGCCGGTCATCCCGCCGGAACTGCGCCCGATGGTGCAGCTCGACGGTGGCCGTTTCGCGACCTCCGACCTCAACGACCTCTACCGTCGTGTGATCAACCGCAACAACCGTCTGCGTCGTCTGCTTGACCTCGGTGCCCCCGAGATCATCGTGAACAACGAGAAGCGGATGCTGCAGGAGGCCGTTGACGCGCTCTTCGACAACGGTCGTCGTGGCCGTCCCGTCACGGGTACCGGTAACCGCGCCCTCAAGTCCCTGAGCGACATGCTCAAGGGTAAGCAGGGTCGGTTCCGTCAGAACCTGCTCGGCAAGCGCGTCGACTACTCCGGCCGTTCGGTCATCATCGTCGGCCCGCAGCTGAAGCTGCACCAGTGTGGTCTGCCCAAGCAGATGGCTCTGGAGCTCTTCAAGCCGTTCGTGATCAAGCGCCTGATCGACCTGAGCCACGCTCAGAACATCAAGGCCGCCAAGCGCATGGTCGAGCGCAGCCGCCCGCAGGTTTGGGACGTGCTCGAGGAGATCATCCGTGAGCGCCCGGTTCTGCTGAACCGTGCACCCACGCTGCACCGCCTCGGTATCCAGGCCTTCGAACCTCAGCTCGTGGAGGGTAAGGCCATCCAGCTGCACCCCCTCGTCTGTGCGGCGTTCAACGCCGACTTCGACGGTGACCAGATGGCTGTGCACCTGCCACTGTCCATGGAGGCCCAGGCCGAAGCGCGCATCCTGATGCTCGCCTCGAACAACATCCTGAAGCCGTCTGACGGTCGCCCGGTGACCCTGCCCACCCAGGACATGATCATCGGTCTGCACCACCTGACCACGCTCAAGGAAGGCGTCACCGGCGAAGGCCGCGCGTTCACCTCTGTCTCCGAGGCCATCCTGGCCCACGACCAGAAGTCGCTCGACCTGAACGCCAAGGTGCGCATCCGCATCAGCGACCTGTACTTCACCGAGGGCACCCAGCCCGACGGTGTCGAGCTGGTCGCCGGTCAGGCCGTGGGAACCGTACTGGTGAACACCACGCTGGGCCGCGCCATCTTCAACGAGGCGCTGCCGGCGGACTATCCGTACTTCGAGAAGGTTGCCGACAAGGGCACCCTCTCGGCCATCGTGAACGACCTGGCAGAGCGGTACCCGAAGGTGGAAGTGGCGGCAACGCTGGACCGCATCAAGGACGCCGGCTTCTACTGGGCCACTCGCTCCGGTGTGACCGTCGCGCTCAGCGACATCCTGACGCCTCCGAACAAGAAGGAGATCGTCGGTACCTACGAGAAGATGGCCGCGAAGGTTCAGTCGCAGTTCGAGAAGGGTCTCACGACCGACCTCGAGCGTCGTCAGGAGCTCATCCAGATCTGGACCAAGGCGACCGAAGACGTCGCCGCGGCCATGCAGGCGAACTTCCCGGCCGACAACACGATCAACCGGATGGTCACCTCTGGTGCTCGTGGTAACTGGCTGCAGGTGCGAAACATCGCCGGTATGCGTGGTCTGGTTAACAACCCGAAGGGTGAGATCATCCCTCGCCCGATTATCTCGAGCTACCGCGAAGGCCTGTCCGTCGCCGAGTACTTCATTGCTACTCACGGTGCTCGTAAGGGTCTGGCCGACACCGCTCTGCGTACCGCAGACTCCGGGTACCTCACGCGTCGTCTCGTCGACGTCTCGCAGGATGTCATCATCCGCGAAGACGACTGCGGTACGACCAAGGGTCTCGAACTGCCGATCGCTACGGTCGACGCCGCCGGAACGCTTGTTCGCCACCCCAACGTGGAGAACGCGGTCTACGCCCGCAGCCTGGCCGCCCCCGCGGTCAACGCCAAGGGTGAGGTCGTCGCTGACGCCGGAGACGACGTCGGTGACGTGATGATCGAGAAGCTGGTTGCCGCCGGTGTCGAGAACATCAAGGTGCGCTCGGTGCTGACCTGCGAGTCTGCTGTCGGTGTGTGTGCGGTCTGCTACGGCCGTTCGCTCGCCACCGGCCTGCTCGTGGACATCGGAGAGGCCGTCGGCATCATCGCCGCACAGTCGATCGGTGAGCCCGGCACGCAGCTGACCATGCGTACCTTCCACACCGGTGGTTCCGCATCCGCAGACGACATCACCCAGGGTCTGCCCCGGGTGCAGGAGCTCTTCGAGGCGCGTACCCCCAAGGGTGCATCGCCGATCGTCGACGTTGCCGGCCGCATCACCATCGAGGACACGGATCGTAGCCGCAAGGTGATCCTGACTCCCGACAACGGTGACGAAGCCATCGCCTACCCGGTGCTCAAGCGCGCGACCCTCCTCGTTGAGGATGGCCAGCACGTGGAGCTCGGGACGCAGATCATCATCGGCGCCGTCGACCCGAAGGAAGTTCTTCGTGTCAAGGGTGTCCGCGCGGTGCAGAAGCACCTCGTTGGTGGCGTGCAGGATGTCTACCGTTCGCAGGGCGTGCCGATTCACGACAAGCACATCGAGGTCATCGTTCGTCAGATGCTTCGCAAGGTGACTGTTGTTGAGCACGGCGACACCGGCCTGCTGCCGGGCGAGCTCGTTGACCGGTTGAAGTACAACGACCTCAACCGCACCGCGCTCACCGAGGGCAAGAAGACGGCTTCGGCTCGTCAGGAAGTCATGGGTATCACCAAGGCTTCGCTGGCTACCGAGTCGTGGCTGTCGGCCGCTTCCTTCCAGGAGACCACCCGGGTTCTGACCCAGGCGGCCATGGAAGGCAAGAGCGACCCGCTGATGGGCCTGAAGGAGAACGTGATCATCGGTAAGTTGATCCCGGCCGGCACCGGTCTTCCCCGCTACCGCGACGTCAACGTCGAGGCAACGGATGAGGCCAAGGCTGAGCGTTACCCGAACCGCATCTTCACCGATGATGCAGCGTTCACCGAGGGTGACCTGAGCTTCGTCGACTTCGACAGCTTCTCGTCGGACGACTTCACCCCCGGTACGTACAACTAACCGAGTGTGATTCCCGGATGGCCCCCTGCTCACGCAGGGGGCCATTCCCCGTTAGCGCCCCTTCGCCGCTGATCGTGCCCACACGCTGATCGAGCCTGTCGAGATCCCGCTCGACGACCTCAGATTGCACGCATGTTCACCAGTTTCGACCGTCTCACCCCGTGACCGGCGCCATCCCACAGATACGCTGGGCCCCATGAAGACCAGCTTCTTCTCCAAAACACGCGGTGCGTCATGAATCGTGACGAGTCCCTCCGGCAGATGTACGCCGGCGGACGCCCGAACCGGCGGGCGCGGTTCTTGAACCGAATCAGCGCACTGGTGTTCTCTCTCGGCATCGTCGGCCATGGCGCTGTGAGCCTCGAGACGGTCAATCCGAAGTCGCGCACGCTGCTCACCCTGCCGCTCGTGGTCGCCCGCTACGAAGGCGGTGAGTACGTGGTCTCGATGCTGGGCCAGGGGTCGCGATGGGTGCGTAATGTGCGGGCCGCGAATGGGAAAGCCGTCATCCACGCCGGACGCAGGCGACAGGTGCTGCTCGAGGAGGTTCGCGCGGATGCTCGCCCTCCGATTCTCAAGGCCTTTCTGGCGCAAGCACCGGGCGCCCGGCCGCACTTTCCGGTCGATCGGTCGGAGCCGGTCGCGGCATTCGAGACCATCGCAGCTGATTTCCCCGTGTTCAAGGTCCGGGATGTCCGGTAGGGACCAGCCATGAATGCGGACATTGTGTCTGAAGCGGTCGACCAACGACGAGCGCATACCGGGGCGAGAACCTGGTTGGGTCTGTCGATCGCCGCTGCTGCCCTGGCCTTCGTCGGCAGCGTGGTTGGACTCTCCGTCGACGGAATCTACGACAGTCTGACCTCGGCCTTTCTGTTCCAGGCGCTCGCACAGGACATCATCAATGCTGTCGTGGTCGCGCCGTTGGTAGTACTCTGCGCCGTTCTGGCTCTGCGCGGGTCGTATCGCGCGGGCCTGCTCTGCCTGGGGGCGGTCGCGTTCACCGTCTACAGTTACGTGATCTACACCTTCTCAATACCGTTCGGTCCGATCTTCCCGGTGTGGGTCGGGGTGCTCGGCCTGAGCCTCTTCGCCCTGATCGGCGGGTTGGTGTCCTTCACCCGGGCGGGGGCGGTTGAGCGCTTTGCGCACAATCGTGCCACTGTGGTGGCGGCGTGGACTCTGCTGGTGGTGGCCGGGTTGTTCGGCCTGCTCTGGCTTTCGGAGGATCTGCCCGCTCTGCTCGCTGGCGTGAGGCCTCAAAGCGTCATCGACATGGCCCTGCCAACCAATCCCGTCCACATCCTCGACTATGCGTTTTTTCTCCCGGCAGCAGTGTGGGCCGGTGTTGGGCTACTTCACCGACGGGCCTTCGCTCACCCGATCACAGCGGCCTTCCTCGTATTTCTCCTCCTGACCTGCCTGCCGATTCTGATCACGCCGTTCGTGCAGATGGCCCTTCGCGCGCCGGCGTCGTGGGGGGTCATGATTCCGATCGGTACCATGGCGGCGGTCATCGTTGGCGTGCTGAGTTGGTTCCTGGGAACGCTTCGAACGGAGCGCCCTTGAGCCACACGCCACAGAAGCACCGTGTCCGACGAATCGTGTTCATCACGATCGGGGCGGTCGCCGGCGTGCTCGGGCTGGGTCTCGGTGCGATCCTGATTGTCGGTGGAGTGTTCGTTCCCGCGACCTACCTCCAGCCGTGGAACGTGACGTACTACCAGCAGTCGACCGACGCTCGAATGCAGGTTGTCGCCCATGCGGTCCTGGCGCCGAGCGGACACAATATGCAGCCGTGGAACGTTGTGCTCGACACGGCCGATGCGAGCGTTCTCTACCTTTACGCAGACCCGAGCCGACTCACTCCGGCAGTCGATCCGGATTCACGGCAGACCGTGGTTTCGCAGGGAGCCTTTCTCGCCTACCTCCGGGTCGCTGCCGAGGAGCTGGGGTACTCGGCCTCGTTCGAGTTGTTCCCGGACGGGAGCTATGACGAGACCGACCTGAAGAAGTCGATGAGTCAGCGGCCGGTTGCTCGGGTCACCCTGGCGAAGGACCCATCCGTGGCCACCGAGGACTACTCGTCCCTGTTCATTTCCGACACGAATCGTGCCCCGTACACGGCGGCGCCCCTGACCAGGGCGCAGACGGAAGCGCTGACGGCCCTCGCCGACAACTCTGCGGCACGTCTGTCCATACTCAGCGACAAGCAGGACATGACCACACTCGGCGCTTTCGGCGTCGAGGGAACCCTGATCGAAACTCAGTACCCGGCTGCCACCGCGGAGAGCGCAGCAGTGTTCCATGGTACGGAGCAAGCCAAGAACGAGGCGCGTTCGGGATTCGCCGTGGAGGGCCAGGGAACCACGGGATTCAAGAAATACTTTCTCCAGGGTCTCATCACGGCTTTTCCCGCCCTGAACGACGACACTGCCGGAGCCAGGAATGCGATCGCCCTGACGGATGCCGGCGTGCACAACACGGCCGCATACGGACTCATCAGTACGCCGGCAAACACCCGCACGGAGCAGGTCGAGGCCGGGATCCTGTATGCGCAGTTCTCCCTCCACGCCCGCACCCTCGGCCTGGTCATGCAACCGTTGAGCCAGGTCCTGCAGGAATACCCGACGATGGCCGTGCCCTATGCGGCAATCCATGCTGAGTACGCACCTGAGGGGCAAACGATCCAGATGCTCGTCCGCGTCGGCACCCCCACGATCGAGTATCCGGTGTCGATGAGGCGCGATGTGACGTCCCTCTTGCGCACGCCCTGATTCGTGGGACCTGAGTCGAAACTCCACAGCGAGCGGCGGACCGGTAGAATTCTCAGGACGACCGGCGCTCCTGCCTATCGGGAGCAGAGGCACATGATGCGGTTGGCCAGTCACGTCGGGGCGGCCGTCATCGGGGCCGTCGGAGTGGTCGTGCTCATCGGCTGGTACGTCGGCTTCGGAACGATCCCCGGGGCCATCGTCGGACTCTGGGCGGTCAAGCCGATGACCGCCGTGGCCTGCATTCTGGTCTCAGCTGCCGTGATGATGCTGGGCCGGCGCCGAGTCACCCTGGTCCTGGGTCTCGCCATTACCGCGATCGGTGCGCTCACCCTGGCCGAGTTCGTCTTCGGGGTACCGCTCGGCATCGACGAGCTCGGAATCGACTTCGACGGCCAATCCGCGCGTATGGCGCCGGCCACGGCGGTATCGCTGGTGCTGCTCGGGGCATCCATCATTGCCAGTCGGCTCACCCGAGCCAGCGTGATGCTCGCACTCGCTCTCAGCGCGCTCACGATCAGCCTGATCGCGGCTCTCGGCTACGCCTACGGGGTCTCCACTCTCTACGCCATCGGCGGATTCACAAGCATGGCCCTGCCCACGGCGCTCGGGCTGGCGATCTTGTCGCTGTCGATCCTGCTGCAGCGTCCCGCCAACGGTCTGATCGCGCTGTTGCGGGACCCGGGCAGCGCGGGGCACCTGCTTCGCCCGGTCATTCCAGTTCTGTTCCTCGGCCCGTTCGTGCTGGGGCTTCTCGACCTGGCGGGCCGGGGCCTGGGCTGGTACGACACGCTGTTCGGTGTCACCATTATGATCGCGACCATGACAGTGCTCGGCACGGGGCTGGCCTGGATCGCGGCCCGTCGGCTGCGCACTCTTGATCGCCAGCGCGACGCCGCCATGCACGCCCTCGCCGACGCCAACCAGACCCTCGAGGTGACTGTCGACTCCCGCACCCGGCAGCTCGCGGAGACGGCCGACAAACTGCACACGCTGATTAAGATCGCACCGGTGGGCATCGTGCAGCTGGATGCCGCGGGCGGGCTCATCTCTGCCAACGACCAGTGGCTCGCACTCACCGGGCTCACGAAGCACCAGTCGCGGCGCGACGGCTGGGCCACGGCAATGCATCCCGAAGACGCCGACCGGGTTCGCCACGAATGGCAACAGTACGTCGCCGCCGGGGAGCCCTACGAGACGACCTTGCGAGTGCGCACTCCCGCCGGGCAGGTCAACTGGGTGCAGGTGAGCACCGCCCCGATGACCGACGCGATGGGTGTGACCGGGCACCTGGCCAGCGTCACCGACGTGACCGCGCTGCGCGCTGCCGAAAACGCGGCGGCGGCGGCGAGTGCCCTCTTCGAGGCTGCCTTCGCGTCGTCGCCGCTCGGAACGGCCATTGTGTCGCTCCATGGAACGGTACTCGCGGCGAACAAGCGGCTCTTGGGCCTTGCCGGGCCGTTGAGCCCGGTGGTGAGCGAGCCCATCGAGGCGATCTTCATGCCGGCGAACGCCAGTGATGGCGCAGCGTCCGCGGCCGGCGGCGTTGACGGTCCCACTGGCCGCCGCATGGACCGTCGGATGCGACGCGAGGACGGCGAGGAAACCTGGGTCAAGGTCAGCATCGCCGAGATTCACGAGGGCGAGCAGGCCGGCGGGTTCCTGTACCAGCTCGAGGACATCACCGCGCGGCGCCTGGCCGAAGCCCGGGTCGAGCACCTGGCTTTCCACGACCCGCTGACGAACCTGCCCAATCGCCTGCTGCTGCTCGACCGGCTGAACCAGGCTCTCCTCCAGGCGTCGCGTCGCGGTACGGCAATCGCCGTGCTGTTCATCGACCTCGACAAATTCAAATTCGTCAACGACAGCCTCGGCCATCACGCCGGCGACGCCGTCCTGATCCAGGTGGGAGCGCGGCTGCGCCAGCACGCCAGGGCGACCGATACGGTGTCCCGCATCGGCGGGGACGAATTCGTGGTCATCTGCCCGGATGTGGGCAGCAGCGGGGACGTGCACAAGATCGCCGCAACCCTCCAGATGGCAATCGCCGAGCCGATCCTGCTCGGCGAGCAGAGTGCATCCGTTGACGCCAGCATCGGTATCGCCTTCGGTCTCGGGTATGACGACGCCGAGTCGCTGCTGCGCAACGCGGATCAGGCGATGTACCTGGCGAAGGGGCGGGGCCGTGCCCGCTACGAAGTCTTCGACGACGACCTGCGCTACCGCATTCACCAGCGGCTCGACACTGAGCTGGCTCTGCGCGATGCCGTGGCCCTGGGCCAGATCGAGACGTGGTACCAGCCGATCGTGGACCTGCAGGAACACCGAGTCGTGGCCACCGAGGCCCTCGCGCGCTGGCGGCGGCCCGAGCGCGGGCTGGTCTCCCCGGCGGAGTTCATCGCGATTGCCGAAGAGGTCGGTCTGATCAAGGGGATCGGAACAACGGTGCTGAGCCAGGCCTGCCACGCGGCGACCGCCCTGGAGCGTGGCATGGCCGTCAGCGTCAACGTGTCGGCCCGGCAGTTCGTGCAGGATGACTTCGGTGCGGTCGTCCAGCGCGCGCTCAAAGACTCGGGTCTACCCCCCGACCAGCTCTGGCTGGAGCTCACCGAGAGCGCAGTGCTCGAGGCGATCGACTCGACCGCCCGGACCTTCCAGGAGCTGCGAGCCCTCGGCGTGCGGCTCGCCATCGACGATTTCGGCACCGGCTACTCGTCGTTCACACACCTGCGCGCGTTCACCGTTGACCTGCTGAAGATCGACCTGTCGTTCATTCGCGACCTCGAACGGTCTGACCATGATCGGGCGATCGTGGAGGGCATCCTCCGACTGGCGGACTCTTTGAAGCTGGATGTGGTGGCCGAGGGCATCGAGACCACCAAGCAGCGAGACCTCCTGCAGGGGATGGGCTGCCGTTACGGCCAGGGTTACCTCTTTTCGAAGCCGGCGCCCAGTGCGTCCCCCGCGGTCCTCTTTCGCACCTGACCCGCGACCTCGAGATCCCGCGGTCGGCCAGTAGCGCTGCGCAGCCGTCGGACTATGCTGTGCGATAACCGCGAGGAAGTCACTCATGGGCGCTGCGCCAACACCGGCACCCCCTCCGGCGAAACGCCGGCTGTGGGTGATCATCGGGGTGCTCGCTGCCGTACTCGCAGTCTCGGCAATCCTCGTCGGAGTGTTCTGGCCACGCGGAGGCGTCAACCCGGTCGCCACCGAAGCGGCCCGGCCCACGCCGTCCGCGACCGTAGCGCCCACCACACCGGTCCCCGGCACCGGAGCCGGTGCAACCCCCGCCCCGGGCAGTTCGGCAGCCCCTGGCACGCCGCAGCCGGCATCCTGCGACGACTTGTACAGCGCCGAGATGGTTGCCGCGTTCGGCAGAATGGAACTCAACCCGGCGTGGCTGGACGAGCTCGACAACGACATGAAGATCGGCGAGGATGACCCCGTGCAGCAGGGGGTCATCGATGCGAATGACTCCCTCCTGTGCCAGTGGGGGATGCCCGAGGGGCCGTCCGGAGCCGGCGTCTCCACCGTCGTGGTGTGGGTGGACGCCGAAGACAGCGCCACGATCCAGGCCCATCTGGCCGACCGTGGCGACAGTTGCTCCGAACAACAGGGCGGGCTGCGTTGCACCACGGAGGGCTCGAACGACGAGGGCTACTTCGGCGAGTCGCACTTCCTGCGCGACGGAATCTGGGTGGCGACGGAGTACTCGAATGCCGGTCCTGAGGGATACACGCTCGACATCGTGAACAACCTCTGGCCAGAGGGCTGACCTACGTCGTTGGTCGAGATTGTCGAGGCACGTCACCAGGTTTCGACAAGCTCAACCAGCGAGGAGCCACCGTGTGACAGACAGTGCGGACTAGGTCGCGCAACAAGGAGTCATGAACACACGGTGGCTCGCAACCCATGATGCCCCGCATCGGGCCCGGGGGCAAACACCCAGCTAGGCTGGGGGAAATTCTCTGAGGGGGTCACCGCCATGGGTGCTGCAACGTTGCCGACTGGTTCACCGTCTCGCCGCCCGCTGTGGTTCGCCCTCGGCGCGGTCGGCGTGCTGTTGGTTGTGGCCCTGATCGTGGTGCTCGTGGTCTGGCGTGGGGGAGCGGGCACGCCGTCTGGCAGCGACACCCTGCCGGGCACTCGCCCCACGCCGTCCGCGACGGCCGAGCCGCTCGCCGTTGCCAGCGCCGCCCCCACCGCGAGCGCGCCAGCCGGCCCGCACCCGGCGACCTGTGAGGCGATTTACAGCCCGGCCATGATGGCGACCTTCAGCGAGACCCGCTCGCTCAACCCGTCCTGGTCCTCCGATCCGCAGGCCGCAATGCAGGCCGGAACTCAAGACTCCGAGCTGGCCAGCATGATTCAAAGCGCCGAACACCTCACGTGCATCTGGGGCAGCGAGGGCGGCGGCTCCGACAGCGGACTCACCACCAACGTGGTCTTCGTCACCCCCGAACAGTCCGAGGCGGCCCACCAGCGCCTGAACGCTCTCGGCCAGAGCTGCTACGAAGAGCTCGGCGGCATCCGGTGTGTCATGGAGTCGACCACCGAGGGCGAAGGCACCTCCGGAGAGTCGCACTTTCTGCGCGACGGCATCTGGCTGGCCACCCACTACGTGAACGCGGGCCCGGATGGCTACACTCACGACATGGTCGGAACGGTCTGGGCCGGCGCCTAACCAGCACCTGCCTCGCCCGGTCCGGGCTATGCTGTGCGCAAAATCCTCCGGGAGGATCGCGCTCAGGGAGGCCGCATGTCCGATCACGGAACACCGACGATCACGCCCGGCCGCCAGTGGGTGCTGCTGATCCTGGGCGGCATCGTGACCGTATTCGTCGTGGCGGCCGCGGTGTGGGTAGTCTCCATGCCCTGGCCGGCGAGCACCCCCGAGGTCAGCCCGGCCGGCCGGCCGGCACCCGCCGCGCCGCCGGCTGCGG
Organism: Cryobacterium adonitolivorans; assembly: GCF_004402695.1. Taxonomy (GTDB): domain Bacteria; phylum Actinomycetota; class Actinomycetes; order Actinomycetales; family Microbacteriaceae; genus Cryobacterium; species Cryobacterium adonitolivorans. The sequence continues at coordinate 50,296 of NZ_SOFL01000056.1, forward strand.
TCCCGGTCGCCGCGCCCACCGCCTCGCTCGCGCCAGGCACGCCCAAACCGGCCTCGTGCGAGGAGATCTACAGCCCCGCGATGGTCGGCGCGTTCGCCGACCAGGTGCTCAACCCGGCCTGGACCACCGAGCCCGCCGCCGACGTGCGCGACGGCGCCGACGACCCCGAGCTGCTCGCGATCATCAATGCCAGCGAGCACCTCAGCTGCCGATGGGTCAGTGCCGCCGGGGCGTCCGGCAGCGGTGTGTCCACGAACGTCGTGTGGGTGACCGCGGAACAGACCGCCGCCGTCGACGCGCGCCTCCGCGCTCTGGGCATGGAATGCTACGAAGAGCTCGAGGGGCTCCGCTGCATCACCGAGACCTCCACCGACACCGACAACTTCGGCCAGTCGCATTTCCTGCGAGGCGGCATCTGGCTGGCCACCGTGTGGGTGAATGCCGGCCCTGATGGCTACACCCACGACATGGTCGGCACCATCTGGGCCGGCGCCTGACCAGCTGAACGCCCGCCGCCCACGCCCAAAGCCTCTGGATTGCCCGTATCTGGCGCCCCAGCCACTAAGGTACAGATAGGCCTCGACCCCCTGGTTCGCACCGGGAGGGCTGGCCAATGCCCTGGCCCCCGAAGGTGGTTCTCGCCACCCGAATCGGTCCGGGATAGCGTGATTCGTCATCTCATTCGGGCGCTGGTTCACCAGCTGCGTGCGCTCCGTTTCCTCGCAGCTAAAGCCCGGATGGGGAGGTTCTCATGGCGACTCTCACTGAGATTCTGATCCTGCACGGCCTACTGCCGATCGAGGTTCTGGACACCCTCCTGGCGGGCGACCCGGCCGACGAGTCCGCGGTGCGCGCCCTCGTTGACAAGGGCGTCATCACCGAGGTGCAGTTCGCCAAGGCCCGGGCCGCGCAGGCAAACCTTCCCTTCGTCGAACTCGCCGACTACCCCGTCGACCGCCTGGCCGTTGCGCTCGTGCCGGTCGGGGTCTGCCGGCGGCACGAGGTGTTGCCGGTGCTCATCGACGGCAACCGCCTGGTGCTGGCCATGGTCGACCCCGGAAACGTCTTCGCCGTCGACGATGTGCGCGAGGCGTCCGGGATGCGTGTCGCCCAGGTCGTCGCCGAGCGCTCCGATCTGCTCGCCGCCATCAGCCGTTACCACCGGGCCGATGGCGAACTCAGCGACCTCACCTCCACCCTCGAAGAAGAGAACGCCGCTGCTGCTGCCGAAAGCGCCTCCTTCGGCGTCTCCGATGCGGGAGACGACGATGCCCCGATCGTACGGTTCGTGAACCTGCTCGTCAGCCAGGCCATCCAGGACCTCGCGTCCGACATCCACATCGAACCCGGCGAGCACAGCCTGCGGGTGCGCTACCGCATCGACGGGGTGCTGCACGAGATGCAGACCGCACCCAAGAGCATCCAAAACGGTGTCATTTCCAGGCTCAAGATCATGAGCGACATCGACATTGCCGAACGCCGCAAACCCCAGGACGGCCGTATGACGGTGCGGCACGCGGGCCGGCAAATCGACCTGCGCGTGGCGACGCTGCCCACGGTGTGGGGCGAAAAGGTCGTCATGCGAATTCTCGACAACTCCAGCACGACCCTTGATGTGCGGGCGTTGGCGCTGCTCGAGCGTAACTTCGAGGCCTACAAGACCGCATACTCCAAGCCCTACGGCATGATCCTGATCACCGGCCCCACCGGCTCGGGCAAGTCCACAACCTTGTACACCACCCTCGGTGCGGTCGCCCGCCCCGAGATCAACGTGATCACCGTCGAAGACCCGGTGGAGTACCGCATGGCGGGCATCAACCAGGTTCAGGTCAACGTGAAGGCCGGCCTTACCTTCGCCAACGCGCTGCGTTCCATCCTGCGCAGCGACCCGGATGTGGTGCTGCTGGGTGAGATCCGCGACCACGAGACCGCGCAGATCGCCATCGAGGCCTCGCTCACCGGCCACCTTGTCTTGTCAACCCTGCACACCAACGACGCACCGAGCGCGATCACCCGGCTCACCGAAATGGGCATCGAACCATTCCTGGTCGGCTCCGCCCTCGACTGTGTGGTCGCCCAACGACTGGCCCGGCGTCTGTGCGACAAGTGCAAGGCGCCGTCCGTGTTGACCGCCGAAGGCCTGACCCGGTTGCGCTTCGCGTTCGACCCGGAGCTGCCGTTGCCGACGATCTACGAGCCCGTCGGCTGCACCCACTGCTCAAAAACCGGCTACCGCGGCCGACTTGCCGTGCATGAAGTCATGACGGTGACCGAGGAGATCGAGCGGCTCGCCGTCGCTCGCGCATCCAGTGCTGAGATCGCCCGCGTCGCGCGCGACCAGGGCATGATCACCCTCCGCGAAGACGGCTGGGCGAAAGCCCGCCTGGGTTTGACATCGATCGAAGAAATCTTGCGAGTGGTCGCGTAGTGCAAAAGGGGACACCAACATGAGCCAGCCCATCTACGACATTCCGGTGACCCCGCCGCAGCGTCCGAACGGCGACGAGGAAGCCAGCGCCGACCCGGCGGCCCCCGCCACCGAGCCGGAGCCGTGGTATCTCCAGGACCCGTCAGATTCCCCTGCCGCCGGCTCAGCGCCCTTCGTCTCCAAGTACGACCTGCCAGCGGAAGTCGTGACAGTGTCGCCGACACACGCTGAACCGACCCGGTCGGGCGAGGACACCCGGCCTGACCTCACCCGCTCGGCGCTGGACGGGGCGGAGCAGGTCCGGGTGCTCCGGCCTCGGTCGGAGGGCGCCGACCCCGTTCGCCCTCGGCGCGCCCAGCGCACGGAGGAGCCCGCGGGCGTCGATCAGGACCTTCTGGATGCCCTACAGGAGGTGCTCGACCTCAACGGCTCCGACCTGCATATCACTGTGGGCGCCCCGCCCAACCTCCGCGTGAACGGCAGCCTGCGCCCGCTCGACAATTCGACTCGCTGGATGTTCGACAAGGTATCGAGCGCCCTGCTCAGCATTCTCACCCCTGCGCAGCACATGGAGTTCGAGCGGGAATTGGAGCTCGACTTCGCGTATACCGCCAACGGCGCCCGCTTCCGGGTCAACTACTACCAGCAGCGTGGCTCGATCGGCGCCGCATTCCGGCTCATCCCGCGGGACATCAAGCCGCTCAAGGAGCTGGGTATGCCCGAGTCGGTGGCCCGCTTCGCTGCGATGCCGCGCGGGCTGGTGCTCGTCACCGGTCCGACCGGGTCGGGCAAGTCCACCACCCTGGCCGCGCTTGTCGACGAGGTGAACCGCACCCGCGCCGACCACATCGTCACCGTGGAAGATCCGATCGAGTTTCTGCACAAGCACCGGATGTCCCTGGTGAACCAGCGTGAGGTCGGTAGCGACACCAAGAGCTTCGCCGCAGCCCTGAAACACGTCCTCCGGCAAGACCCCGACGTGATCCTGATCGGCGAGCTGCGTGACCTCGAGACCATCTCCGTTGCAATCACCGCGGCGGAGACGGGCCACCTCGTCTTCGCGACCCTGCACACCCAGAGTGCTCCACAGACCATCGACCGCATGATCGACGTCTTCCCGCCCCATCAGCAGGCCCAGGTGCGCTCCCAGCTGGCCGCGACGCTGCAGGGCGTTATCTGCCAGACCCTGGTGAAGCGAGTCGATGACGGCCGCGTGGTGGCCACTGAGGTCATGTTCGCCACTTCCGCAATCGCCAACCTCATCCGTGAGGGCAAGACCTACCAAATCCCGTCAGCCATGCAGGCCGGCCGTGGCCTGGGCATGCACACCATGGACCAGCACCTGGCTGAACTCGTTGATGCAGGCCTCATCAGCCGCGAATCTGCGGAAGAGAAGGCACAGGACCTCGAGGGTCTCGCGCAACTCATCAGACGGGTCGATCCGGCGGCGACCGGTACTGCCGGTTCCCCGATGTCGACGGACAATATTGACTTCGGCGACTCCTACTCCGCTGGTCGTGGCTTCTGATGGCGGCAAACCTGACGTTCGCGTATAAGGCTCGCGATTCGACAGGCAAGGCCACTAAGGGTCGCATGGATGCCGCATCCGAAGGATCCGCCTTGGCGCGCCTGCGCACGATGGGCCTAGCACCTATCACGCTTGCTGAGGTCGCGGCCGGGACGGGTCTACGGACCGAAATCCGCTTGCCGGGGTTGAACAAACGTATAGGGCTTAAAGACCTCGCCATCATGAGTCGCCAGATGGCAACAATGACTTCGGCTGGCCTGTCACTCCTGCGAACACTAAATATTCTTTCCGAGCAGACCGAAAACAAGCAGCTAGCCACAATTCTCGGAACCATTCGCACCGACGTGGAAACAGGGATCTCCCTCTCGGAGGCGATGGACAAACACGCCATAGTGTTCCCGCCCATCATGATCAACTTGGTTAGGGCGGGCGAGACCGGCGGCTTCCTCGAAAAATCACTCGACTCAGTGGCGGGCAACTTTGAGTCTGAAGCGAAGCTGCGAGACACGATCAGGTCGGCCCTGGCTTATCCGGTGATTGTGCTCATCATGACGGTTGTCGCCGTTATCGGGATGCTCCTCTTCATCGTTCCCATCTTTGAAAAGATGTTCGTGGGGCTCGGAGGCGAACTCCCACTTCCGACTCAGATTCTGGTGGTGCTGTCGAAGATCATGGTGTGGCTCGCACCATTGCTCGTCGTGCTCGGTGTCGCGTTCTCCGTTTGGTGGAGCAAGAACAAGAACACTGAGAGGGTGCGAAAAGTCGTTGACCCTGTCAAGTTGAAACTCCCGGTCTTCGGAATTCTCATGACGAAATTGGCGATTGCACGTTTCAGTCGCAACTTCTCGACCATGATCGGAGCCGGTGTGCCGATTTTGCAGTCGCTCAGTATCGTTGGAGAAACTTCCGGCAACTGGGTTGTGGAGTCCGCGCTCCGGAAGGTGCAGGAATCGGTGCGTCAAGGCAAGTCAATTGCCGGGCCGCTCTCCTTGGAGCCAGTCTTTCCTGCCATGGTGACCCAGATGATCGCTGTAGGGGAAGACGCGGGTGCCCTAGAACAAATGTTGGCGAAGATCGCTGATTTCTATGACCAGGAAGTGCAAGCGACTTCAGAGCAACTCACCGCACTGATCGAACCGCTCATGATCGCCTTCATCGGGGTCGTGGTGGGCGGCATGATTGTCGCCCTCTACATGCCGATGTTCAGCATCTTCCAGTACATCAGATAGCGCTAGACGGCCCGACTCGGAATGGCCCCCGAACTGGGGGCACTAACATTTGCTTGTACCCCTCAACGGGGCATACCACAAGGCCGCGCGACCCATATGCTCAAATCAGGCAACTCAGTCGCGTTTCCCAGAACTCATCCAGAAAAGGACCCAACATGATCCGCAGCATCTCGGAGGCGCTTGCCCACAAGCGTGCAGAACTCGGCCAGAAGGAAAAGGGCTTTACGCTCATCGAGCTCCTCGTGGTCGTCATCATCATCGGAATTTTGGCTGCCGTCGCCATTCCGATCTTCCTGGGTCAGCAGGACCAAGCTAAGGATGCCGGCGTCAAGTCCGACCTGGCAAACGCCAAGGTGGCTTACGTTAGCCAGCTGGTCGACGCTCCTGCCGCGATCCCGACGGGCGCACAGCTTACTGCCAAGGGTTTTGTCCAGTCGCCGAACAGCTCATCACTGAGCGTAACGGCCGCCTCGGCTACCGCCGCGGGCACTTTCTGCATTCAGCTGACGAGCGCGAGCTCGGGTTCTCCGACCTTTGGAATCACTAACACAACAGGGGTAGCAAAAGGCACCTGTGCCGCTGGCGTGTTTACCGCCTCCTAGCTAGCAACCGGTCCAGGCGGGGGCGTCGTCGTTTGACGGCGCCCTCGCTCCTATTCAAGGTGACTTCGATTCGATTGAGGGGTGGACGGTGGAGATCCAGCATGAGGCTGCCCCGCGACCTACCGAATCGGGTTTCGGGATGATCGAGATAGTCATTTCCATGTTCCTTCTTGCTCTCCTCGCTGTCGCCTTCCTCCCGCTCCTTGTGCAAGGGGTGAAGCAGTCGTCCGCGAACTCGACGCTTGCGGCGGCGACCCAACTGGTCAACAACGAAATGGAACTCGCTAGATCTCGTTTGACTTGCAGCAGCCTCACGCCGACGAGCTATTCGGTTGCGGATCCGCGCGGGGTAACCCTGAACGTCGTACGCACAGGTATGGCGGCGGGATCCTGTCCTACACAAACGGTACCGCCAGCTTCGCCCACCTATCCCATTACAGTTCCAATGACGGTGACTGTGACCCGGGCGGACACCGGCGCTGTCGTTTCATCCGCAAGAACCATTATCTCCGTGGCCTTGAGCTGACATCATGCCGGGTATCAAAAGCAACTCCGACGACGGCTTCACGCTCATCGAGCTGATTGTCTACAGCGCGCTTCTCATGCTTGTGCTCAGCGTCATTGGTGGGCTCTTCATAAGCGGCCTCAACACCGCAACTGCTGTGCGTACCGTTACAAATGCGTCAACCGCGGGACAGATCGTTGCTGACTCAGTGGAAACGAATATTCGCAACGCCTCGGATTTCCGCCTCACCGTGCCCACGGGTACCGACCAATTTCTGGTAGCGCGAACCGCCCAACGTGGGGCCACTTTGACTTGGAGTTGCATCGCCTGGTACTACTCGGCTGCAGGAGCTGGCCGCATTTTCTTCAAGCAATCTGATCTCGCGATCCTTGCTCCGACAGCGAGCGAGCTTGGCTCTTGGGTGCTGCTGAACGACGGTGTGCGTCCGATAAGCGGTACGACCATCTTCAGCTCGGCGGGGCAGCGATTGACTGTGAACTTCAAGGGACTCGCGGGTGACCACCCGCCTGTTGTAATCACAAGTTCGGCTACCAGCCGAGCGGGAGCATCGGGGAGTCTGGCATGCTACTGAATCGACGTTGCCCACGCCGCTTCACAGACGATCGGGGTTCAGCTCTGGCTGCCGTACTGGGCGTCATGGCCGTCGGCCTCATCCTCATGTCGCTCATCATGACATCCATAGTCGGGGCCTACGGCTCGAGCTCGGGAACCCGGGCTGGTGTGCAGTCTCAGGCATCAGCAGACGCCGGGATCGCCGCAGCTTATACCGGTCTGTTCACGGCGGGCAATTGTGCGGCGCAATCGACGCCAGGCACGTACTCATCTGGCTCGGCACCGGCGTATGCGGCGTTGGTGCAATATGACGCGGGCAGCGGCTGGATAGGCGGATGCCCCACCGCGACCGCCACGCGCGTCAAGATCGTGTCGACCGGTCTAGCTCAAGCGAACGGGGTGAACGGAGCGTCCTCGGGAAACTCAAGCAAAGTCGAGGCAGTCTTCGCATACCTGACCCCCGGGGTCGACGCCAGCGGAGTGGGTATGTACCTGTATGGCGGTGGAACCGTTGAATCCAATTCAACGCTTGACCTGTCAGAGGCCAGCGGCGCGGGATTGATGATCAAGAACGGCTCCCTCGACTGTTCCAAGAACAACACCGTAATCAACGGTAGCGTCCTCATCAATGGAAATCTGACCTTTACGGGCAACTGCACCGTCAATGGGAGCGCGTGGGTAGCCGGAGCGGCAACTCTGGGTTCCGGATCGGTCCGAGACAACCTGACGGCCGCCAGAGTCAGTCCCAATCCTCCAGGGTCCCATGTGGGCGGCACCTACACTCAGAGTGCCGTCGTGCCGGCCGTGCCGGGTTGGGCTGAAATTGGCTATACCCCGGCCAACTGGATTGACGCGGCTGGAATACCCTATGAGGTCCGCACAGTGACCACGGCCGCAGCGTGCAAGCTGCCCGACGGCAGCCTCGGCGGAACCATCGCTGGCAAACCTGTCATCATCAATGCGTTGGGGTGCCCAGGGGGCCCGACTGCCAGCAATAACACCACAGTCAGGCTCACCAGCGACGTTGTGATATTTGCGCAAAGCTTCGACTTCTCGTCCGTCAACCAGCTGAAGTTCGATTCGTCGAGCAGCGCAGCGCATCGGGTCTGGTTCGTCACCCCCGACTATGTCGGAACAGACGGGTTGCCGACCTGTCGGAGATCTCCTGCCATCGAGAATCAAGGAAACTTCGCCGTCAAGAACGGCTTCACCATCGATGATCCCATTTCGGCGATGCTCTACACACCCTGCGCATTCGATGGAAACAACGGTTTTGAGTGGCGGGGGCAGGTTTACTCAGGTCAGTACAGTAGCGTCAAGAACAATCCAGTCTTCACCTTTGTGCAGGTCGGAATTGCGGGTTCGGATCTGGACATCGGCGCCGCCACTCCACCGATCACACGTGCACAACCTGGCGCGGTTGTATCCAGACGGGACCTCGGGTGACGGTGCTGCCAGTCATGTTCGTCGGTATCTTTGGGCTACTCATCGGGTCGTTCCTCAACGTCGTGATTTTTCGAGTTCCCGCTGGCCGATCGATTGTCTTCCCCGCAAGCTCCTGCGGAGCGTGCGGAGCCACCATCCGTCCTTGGGACAATATTCCGGTGCTCTCCTGGCTCTTGCTGCGCGGCCGGTGTCGAATGTGTCGAACTTGGATATCAGCTCGGTATCCGCTCGTCGAGTTCGGCACGGCAGCGTTTTTCGCGATTGTTGCGTGGTGGACGGTCACCGCTTCCCCCTCGAAGGGTGTTTTCGCCGAAACGCTCCTTATCATCACGCCGTTCTTGTTTCTGGCGGCGGTCAGTGTTGCCCTTGCGATGATCGACCTGGACACCCATACACTTCCGAATCGCATCGTTCTACCCGCCTATCTCGTGGCCGCGCTTCTGTTGACTGCCGCCGGGCTCTTCATCGGCGAACCTGGGCGTTTGTTGGCAGCAGCGATCGGCGGCATGAGCCTCTTCACCGCCTACTTGCTGATGGCACTGTGCTATCCATCAGGAATGGGGCTCGGTGACGTCAAGCTGGCCGGCCTGCTTGGACTGTACTTGGGGTGGCTCGGATGGGCACCGCTCATCGTTGGCGCGTTCGCGGCTTTCCTCCTTGGCGGAATATTTGCACTCCTGTTACTTGTGACCGGCAGAGCCGACCGTAAGAGTGGTATACCGTTCGGCCCCTGGATGTTGGTCGGCGCGTGGCTCGGAATCTTCTACGGTGAACAGGTGGCCACTGGCTACTTGTCGCTTTTCGGTTTGGCATGATGGTTCGGCCCCAGGAGGAGAAGCAATGACGGCATCAGTCGTAGGAATCGACATCGGAACGGCCGGTCTGCGAGCCGTAGAGGTGAGCGATGCGGGAAGGAACAATCCGACTCTCGTCCGCTATCACGAGGTGCAGCTTCCCGATGGCGCCGTCATCCGCGGCGAAGTGGTCGAGCCGAACACTGTCGCCGCCGCACTCAAGAGTCTGTGGGCAGGCGGGGGTTTCAAGAGCAAGAAGGTAGTGCTCGGAATGGGCAACCACCGTGTGCTCGCGCGAGATTTGACGGTGCCCAAAATGTCGATTGAGCGGATTCGAGAGTCCCTCCCCTTCCAAGCGCAGGACATGCTTTCTGTACCAGTTGCCGATGCGCTGCTCGACTTTTACCCGATTTCTGAGTCCGATGGTGAAAATGGGCCAGAAATATATGGACTGTTGATCGCAGCAGTCAAGGAGGCGGTGCTGGGGAACATTATGGCGGTTCAAATAGCCGGATTGACACCAGTTGAAGTAGACCTCATCCCCTTCGCTCTGAGTAGGGTCATCAACCGAAGCTCGAAATCGGACGGCGCTGTCGTGCAAATCGATGTCGGCGTCGCAACGACCACGGTCGCAGTCACCTTGGACGGCGTTCCCCAGTTCCTTCGTCTCATCCCAGCTGGTGGCGGTGACCTCACTCAGGCCCTGGCGCTGCGCCTTGACGTCACCCCTGATGTTGCAGAGGCCCTCAAGCGTTCGCTTGGACTCGGAAAAGCAAGTAACCCGCAACAGCAGGGCGCTGCGACTGTCATTTCCGAGGTGACGAACGAATTGTTAAGTAGTCTTCGGAACACGGTCAACTATTTTATTAACACAAGGAACCACATGGCAGTGACCCGGATCGTCCTAACCGGAGGTGGCGCGCAGCTCGGCGGTTTCTCCAATGCACTCAGTGAACTCACTCGGCTCCCAGTCTTTACTGCTGACCTGGCGGCTGCGGTCGTGCTCGGAAACGGCGTCGATGCAGACGCCCTTCAGCAGACCCAAGGGGCGTATTCAGTTGCATTGGGACTCGCGCTGGGGAGTAAGAAATGAGGCAGTCAAACGTATCGGACATGCTGATCCTGGGCGGAGAGCCTCGGGTCGATCTGCTGCCACCAGAGGTCAGGTCTCGGAAAAAGACCGCGGAGAGGAGGCGTCTCCTGCTGGGTGCCTGCATCGGCGCTGTTGTGCTTGTGGCGGGCGGCGTTGCCGCTGCATCCTGGCAAGCAACTCAGAGCCAAACCAAACTTACTGCCGCCCAGGACCGCACGACAGAGCTCCTCCTGGACCAGTCCCAGTATTCAGAGGTCAATCAGGTGCAGGCCGCTGTCGACACAACGATCGCCGCGCGCCAGTTCGGAGCATCAACTGAAGTGGATTGGAAGGCATACCTGACGGCGGTTCGCGAAGTGCTTCCATCCGACGTGAGCATCGACACTGTGACCGTCGACTCTGCCTCTCCGCTCATCGGATTCGATCAGGCAACCGCTCCTCTTCAGTCGGCCAGAGTGGCAACCCTCACACTCGGGCTAACTAGCCCGACTCTCCCAGAGGTGCCGCTCTGGCTCGAAGCAATGGAGGGACTACCCGGTTTCGCAGATGGCAATCCAGGGTCAATTGCTCTGGCCGCGACTGGTGCCTATACCGTTGACGTAACCCTTCACATAAACGACGGCGCGTTTTCAAACCGGTTCGCCGACGCTGAAGGGAAATAGACATGGACAAGAACAGAATCTGGGCGTTTGGGGCTGCACTCGCCATCGCCGCGACGGCGATTCTTGGTTGGACACTCGGCATTTCGCCCAAGCTCAATGAAGCGAAAGCTGCGGAGATTCAGCGAGCCGTCGTCGAAACGCAAAATATCGACTACGAAAGCCAACTAGCTACGCTTCAGAAACAATTCGACAACATTGGGGATCTGAAGAGTGACTTGGCTGCTTTGCAGCTGGCCGTACCGAACGCGGCTGAAATTCCCGCCTTCGTGACCCAACTCGACACCATCGGCCGTCAACGTGACGTGACGCTGACCGGCATCATCGTTAACGATGCGCAGTCCTACGTTCCCGTAGTAGTTGCTCCGCCCGCCGCCGCCGCCGCGCCCGCCGCGGAAGTGGAGAGCACCGAAACGACAGGTGCTGGTGTCAGCGCTACGGAGGCAGTGACCGTACCACCGACGCCAGCGGAATTAGCCGCGTCGCTGGCCCCGAGCCCGAGCCCACTGGTCACCGCCGCGAACTTTGTGTCGGTGCCAATCACTGTCAATGTCGAGGGTAGCTACGGAGACGTGCTCGAATTTATCGACGGGTTGCAGAAGGGCACTCGCCTGGCGCTGGTCACGACGTTCTCCACGAAGGCGGCGGCACCGGTGGCCATTGCACCCAATCCAGAGGTTACGGTCGACGACATCGCTCCCATCGCGCCAGAGAGGGTGGCTGCGCAGATATCCGCCCTCATCTACGTACTTATTGATCCCGCAGACCCAATCGCCGCGGGTTAGCCGCCCTGCGCGTAGTGGATACAAGGTATCCGCACGCCAGATTGCTGCGGAGGCAGCACAGAGCTACGGTCGCGAGGCGCAAGAGGAGTGCAGCCTGACCGACGCCCCCGAGGGACACAAGCAACCGCGATGCGCCCGCCGAGCACTACGTACTCCTCGATTCCACCCCGCTAGAGTGACCCTCGAGTTTTGCTACTAGGGGTCCTCGAGTTCCCTCATTAACTACCCTCGAGTTTCATCAATAATTCGGGCTGTCAGCCATGGACCTCGCCGATACCCCCGCAATCCGGAGGCGCGCTGCTGCTGGCAAGTTCTCGTTTCGGGGAGGAGCCGGCAGTTACCCTCACCGCGCGGAGCAGTTCCAGACCCAAGGTTTACCTGATCGACTGCGGAGTAGCGGCACGATTGCCCCGGCTTACTCCCGAACGGATGGCACCGCGCACTGTCACTGCGCTGACTGAATTCGGTCATCTGCTGGCGGGTTCCCGGCGACGACCTGGCGCCCCTGCGCAAGCTGCGAGATCGCGTCGGCAGCAGCTTCATCGCTGGCGCAGCACTCTATCTGGGCAAGCGTTCCTATACCTACGAGGACCGAATCCACATTGTCCCGGTGGACAAGCTCTGGACAGCGGCCACCGCGGCAGGTTAACCGCCGCGCACCCCGCGCTTCCGCCGACTTGCCCCCCTAATTGCTACAGTGGCAGCACAGAGCTACGGCCGCGAGGCTCACGAGGAGTGCAGCATGACCGACACCACGCCCCCCGAGGGAAACAAGAACCACAACCCGGATGCGCCCACCGAGCACATCCCCGATGACCACAGCCCCGAGCCAACCACCGTGGCCGACCCGAGCAAGAACGTCGACACAACTGTGAGCGAGCCGGCGGCCGAGCCGTCGACGCGCGAGGCCGCCTACGTTCCCGGCGAGCCGATCGACTATGAACCGGCCACCCCGGTGACGGTCAACGCGTCGGAGGCGCCGACCGAGAAGGTCGAACGCCTCACCGCCGAGCCCACCCAGGACGAGGGCTCCCGCGATGAAGCAGTTGCGGAGCAGAAGGACTACACGCCCACCTACGTGCCCACCCCGGCGGCAGCGACGACCCCCGAGGCCGCGCAGCCCACCGTGCAGCAGCCCACGCAGCAGCAGACTCAGCAGTTCGCGCCCAGCCCGGTGTACGTCACCGCGCCCACCCCGCCCAAGACCCGGGGCAACCGGGCCGCCGGCATCCTCATCGGCCTGATCGCCACCGCGGTGTTCGCCCTGGTCTACGCGCTCATCGCGTTCTTCATCTCCGCCTCCGGCGCGGCAACCGTCTCCGACGCCACGGCCCGGTTCACCGAGTTCCTGGTGCTGCCGGTCTACTACGTGCCGGTGATCTTCTTCTTCCTCGCCTTCGCGTTGTTGGTCGCGGTGCTCAACCGCGCCGGCTGGTGGGCGTACGTGCTCGGCGGCTTCCTCGTCGCCGTGGTCGTCTACTTCTCCTACATCGGCGGCGCCCTGCTCGCCGTGCAGGCGTGGAACCTGACGCCCGCCGAAGCCGCCCGCTTCGTGAGCACCCAGTGGCTGAACCCCGGCGCCATCGCCGCGGCCATCGTGGCGCGCGAGGTGCCGATCTGGTTCGGCGCCTGGATCTCCCGCCGCGGCCGCAGCGTCACCGCGAAGAACTTCGCCGCCAAAGCCGAATACGAGCGTCAGCTCGCCGAGGGACCGCAGGTCACTCGAACGGCCTAACCGCCGCCGGTGCGGGGAGCACACCATGCGCGACTATCAGAAATACGCGGCCATCCTCGCAGTGTTCGCGACGGTGCTCTACGCCGCTGTGCTCGTGGCCGCGTTCGGAATGATCAGCCTGGCCACCAACCTCGACGTCATCGCCGACCGGTCGGCTGGCCCGTTGGTGGGCCCCACCATGTCGGCCGCCGCGACGGTGCTGGTGCTGCTCATGCTGATGCTTTTCGGACTTCGAACCCCACCCGACAAACAACGTGTCGCGGTGGGGTTCGCTGTTGCCACCGGCGTTACCGCCTACGCCCTGTTCATCTCCACCGGCGCCATCCTGGTGGCGGCTGGCAACGGCGAACCGCTCGCGGGGCTGCTGTTCAGTGGCAGCATGCTCGGCAGCCCCTTCGCGATCAGCGTGGGGGTGCTGGCGTTCCTCGTGGCTCTCACGTACTCGATCCTGCTCGCCTCCCGCTACGGTGAACACGGCCGGCCGCTCTGGCCCTGGGAACGACGCGGTGAATAGTCGACGGCACCCGAGTCGTTGCCGGCGGATTACCCCTCGCCGGCCGGGCCCGGTGCAGGAGAACCCAGCGGCCTTGGGCTAACCCCCGCGCTGAGTACCATGGCGTAATGACCTGCGCCACCTTCACCCCCGGGCCGCGCGCATGACGCGCGCCGTTCCCGTCCCGATCGTCGACCCGTCCGAGCGTCCGCAGCGGGTGCCGCACAGCCGGGTCGAGAACGTGGTGGCGCTGTTGATCGGCACCTTCGCCGTCTCGTTCGGCCTGTACCTGCTGAAAGAGGTGGGCGTGGCCACCGGCGGCACCGCCGGCATCGCCCTGCTGGCCAGCTACGCCACCAGCTGGTCGTTCGGGGTGTGGTTCGTTCTCGTCAACGTGCCCTTCTTCGCCCTGGCGATGCGCCGCATGGGCTGGCGCTTCACCGCCAAGACCCTCATCGCCGTGGTGCTCGTCTCGGTGTTCTCCGAGGTGCACCCGCTGACGCTGCAGATCCGGCACATCGACCCGATCTACGCCACTCTGCTGGGCAGCCTGCTGGCCGGCATCGGCCTGATTGTGCTGTTCCGGCACCAGGCCAGCCTCGGCGGGGTCAACATCCTCGCGCTGTACCTGCAGAAGAGCCGGGGCTGGCGTGCCGGCTATGTGCAGCTCGTGGTGGACGTGCTCATCGTGCTCGCCGCGTTCGCCACGCTGCCGCTGCCAATGGTGCTGCTCTCGGTGCTCGGCGCGGTCATCCTCAACATGATCATCGCCATGAACCACCGCCCCGACCGCTACTTCGGCTGAGCCGCCCGCCGAGGCTGAGCCCCCCTCCGTTGGTTGAGCTTGTCGATACCAGGTGACGTCCAGAATATTGCCCGGTGACTCCGGGCCTTCCCGTGACTAAACTTGATAGACATGGATGCATCCATCGAGTCGCGGGTCGACCGCGAGGTCGAGGCCTGGTTGCGTTGGGTACCGCGGTGGCGGCCCGGCACGCACCGGGCGCGTTCCAGACTCTGCCAACAGTGCTTCGGCTCCCCGGTGCTGCGCGCCGCCGGCCTGGACACCGATGTGCCGCACGCGGTGCAGCATCCGCTCTCGATGCGCATGAAGACGCTCGTCGAAGACGAGGTGGAGACCTACACCGCGCAGAACCTGCCGATGCTCAACCGTGAACTGGGCCTCATCGAACTGCGCCGGGCCGCGCAGGCCTACCGGCCGCTCGAGGGACTCGAACCGGAGTTCGACGGCATCGACCTTGATCCGCCGGCCGAGCCTGACTCCCCGTACCTGTTCACCTTCGAGGAATTCGTGCAGCCGCTCACCGCGGACGACCCCGAACTCGTGCCACCGCCGCTGAGCATCGAGGAGAAGGCGTGCCTGCGCGTGGAGATGCGGCTGGCGGATGACTATGCGGGCCTGGTGGGCAAGCGGGTCTGCGCCGACCTGCGCGGGCACCGGGTGGAGCTGCAGCAGGCCATCGCCACGTTCGTGGAGCCGCAGGTGCAGGCGCTGCTCGCGGACCTGGGCAGCACGCTCGACCCGCACGGTCGGTAGATTGGCTCGCGAGGTCTCGACAAGCTCGACCAACGGATGCGCTCGACCTGCGGACCGGGGCTCGACCTACGGATGGGGCTCGACCTACGGGTTGGGCTCGCTTGACCCGCAACCCCGGCGGGGCTAGCATTGACCGGTGTGCGCTTTGTCGTGCGCTTCAGTTATGCCGCTTCGTTGTCTGACATCGGGTTGCACTTCAGACGCCCCGACACTTCACGCAAACAGGGTTTGCTCTCCGAGCGGCCCCCACGGCATACCCACCAGATCGACCGGAAGCAATTCCGTGATGTCCGGCGGGTCCAGATGAACTCGATAAGCACTGAGAAGTGCGATTCGAATGCTTTGACATCAGTCAGCTGTCACCGTGCAGCAAAAACAAGGAGTTATTAGTGCCCACCATTCAGCAGTTGGTGCGTAAGGGACGCAGCCCCAAGGTCACCAAGACCAAGGCTCCCGCCCTTAAGTCCAACCCCCAGCAGCGCGGCGTTTGCACGCGCGTGTACACGACCACCCCGAAGAAGCCGAACTCGGCTCTCCGCAAGGTTGCTCGCGTCAAGCTGTCCAACGGTACCGAGGTCACCGCCTACATCCCCGGTGAAGGCCACAACCTGCAGGAGCACTCGATGGTGCTCGTTCGCGGCGGTCGTGTTAAGGACCTCCCCGGTGTTCGTTACAAGATCGTTCGTGGCGCACTGGACACCCAGGCAGTCAAGAACCGCAAGCAGGCTCGTAGCCGCTACGGCGCCAAGATGGAGAAGAAGTAATGCCTCGTAAAGGCCCAGCGCCCAAGCGTCCCGTTATCGCTGACCCGGTATACGGCGCCCCCATTGTTAGTCAGCTCGTCAACAAGATCCTCCTCGACGGCAAAAAGGGCCTCGCCGAGCGCATCGTTTACGATGCCCTCGAAGGCGTCGTTGCCAAGAACGGTGCGGATGCTGTTGTCACGCTGAAGAAGGCACTCGACAACGTGCGCCCGACCCTCGAGGTGCGTTCGCGCCGCGTCGGTGGTTCCACCTACCAGGTGCCCGTCGAAGTCAAGCCGCACCGTGCGAACACTCTCGCGCTGCGTTGGTTGACCAGCTACGCCAAGGCGCGTCGCGAGAAGACCATGACCGAGCGTCTCACCAACGAGATCCTCGACGCGTCCAACGGCCTCGGCGCCGCTGTGAAGCGTCGTGAGGACACTCACAAGATGGCTGAAGCGAACAAGGCTTTCGCTCACTACCGCTGGTAGTCGTCCACGCCGGTCGAGCCTGCCGGGACCTTGGTCTCGACAAGCTCGACCAGCGGTGCAGGCCCGTCCTGCGCAAGGCCTGTTCAACCTCATCTTCATTAACACTTCCGGAGGACACCCGTGGCACTTGACGTGCTCACCGACCTGAGCAAGGTCCGCAACATCGGCATCATGGCCCACATTGATGCCGGCAAGACCACCACGACCGAGCGCATCCTGTTTTACACGGGTGTGAACCACAAGATCGGTGAGACGCACGATGGCGCCTCCACGATGGACTGGATGGCACAGGAGCAGGAACGTGGCATCACCATCACGTCCGCTGCCACGACGTGCTTCTGGGCCGGTAACCAGATCAACATCATCGACACCCCCGGCCACGTGGACTTCACCGTTGAGGTGGAGCGTTCGCTCCGCGTTCTCGATGGCGCTGTCGCCGTGTTCGACGGCAAGGAGGGCGTTGAGCCCCAGTCCGAAACCGTCTGGCGCCAGGCCGACAAGTACGACGTGCCCCGCATTTGCTTCGTCAATAAGATGGACAAGCTCGGCGCCGACTTCTACTACACCGTCGACACCATCATCAAGCGCCTCGGCGCGAAGCCGCTGGTCATCCAGCTGCCGATCGGTGAAGAGTCGAACTTCGAAGGGGTCGTTGACCTCGTCGAGATGCGCGCGCTGACCTGGCGTGGCGACTCCAAGGGTGACGTTGAGATGGGCTCCAAGTACGCCATCGAAGAGATCCCCGCCGACCTCGCCGAGAAGGCTGCGGAATACCGCAAGCTGCTCCTCGAGACCGTCGCCGAGACCGACGACGAGCTCATGGAGAAGTACTTCTCCGGCGAAGAGCTCACCGTGTCCGAGATCAAGCACGCGATCCGCAAGCTCACGGTCGCCAGCGAGATCTACCCGGTCCTCTGCGGTTCCGCGTTCAAGAACCGTGGTGTGCAGCCGATGCTGGATGCCGTTGTTGACTACCTGCCGACGCCGCTCGACGTGCCCGCCATTGAGGCGCACGACGCACGCGACGAAGAAAAGGTCGTCATGTTGCACCCGAACGCCGACGAGCCGTTCGCGGCCCTGGCGTTCAAGGTTGCGGTGCACCCGTTCTTCGGTCGCCTCACCTACGTGCGCGTCTACTCGGGTCGTCTTGACTCCGGAGCTCAGGTCATCAACTCGACCAAGGGCAAGAAGGAGCGCATCGGCAAGATCTTCCAGATGCACGCCAACAAGGAGAACCCGGTCGCTTTCGTTACCGCCGGTCACATCTACGCGGTCATCGGGCTCAAGGACACCACCACCGGCGACACCTTGTGCGACCCGCAGCAGCAGGTCGTCCTCGAGTCGATGACGTTCCCTGACCCGGTTATCGAGGTTGCCATCGAGCCGAAGACCAAGCAGGACCAGGAAAAGCTGGGTCTCGCGATCCAGAAGCTGGCCGAAGAAGACCCTACTTTCCGCACCGAGCAGAACCAGGAAACTGGTCAGACGGTCATCAAGGGAATGGGCGAGCTTCACCTGGACATCCTCGTCGACCGCATGAAGCGTGAATTCAACGTTGAGGCGAACGTCGGCAAGCCCCAGGTTGCGTACCGCGAGACCATCCGCAAGGCGGTCGAGCGTCACGACTACACGCACAAGAAGCAGACCGGTGGATCCGGCCAGTTCGCGAAGATTCAGATTGCGATCGAGCCGCTTGAAATCACTGCTGACAAGTCGTACGAGTTCGTGAACAAGGTCACCGGCGGACGCATCCCGCGTGAATACATCCCTTCGGTTGACGCCGGAATCCAGGATGCACTCAACGTGGGCGTGCTCGCCGGCTACCCGATGGTCGGCGTCAAGGCGAGCCTGCTTGACGGTGCTGCTCACGACGTCGACTCCTCGGAGATGGCGTTCAAGATTGCCGGATCGATGGGCTTCAAGGAAGCCGTTCGTAAGGCACAGCCCGTGCTGCTCGAGCCGTTGATGGCCGTCGAGGTGCGCACCCCTGAGGAATACATGGGTGACGTTATCGGCGACCTCAACTCCCGTCGTGGTCAGATTCAGACCATGGAGGACGCACAGGGCGTGAAGGTCATTCGCGCCAACGTTCCGCTGTCGGAGATGTTCGGATACATCGGCGACCTGAGGTCCAAGACCTCCGGCCGTGCGGTCTACTCGATGACCTTCGAAAGCTACGCTGAGGTCCCGAAGGCTGTTGCCGACGAGATCATTCAGAAGAACAAGGGCGAATAACCCGCCGGCCTTCGGGCCGAATCGCTTAGGCCTCCTGGCCCGAGTAACATAAACACACAAATCCAGCAGTTCCACCGGGCGTAAACCAACGTCCGGTGGAGCCGAGAGTCCTGAGGAGGACCCACAGTGGCCAAGGCCAAGTTCGAGCGGACCAAGCCGCACGTAAACATCGGAACGATCGGTCACGTTGACCACGGAAAGACCACGCTGACGGCAGCTATCTCGAAGGTCCTTGCCGACACGTTCCCTTCCAAGACCAACGTTCAGCGCGACTTCGCGTCGATCGACTCCGCTCCCGAAGAGCGCCAGCGCGGCATCACGATCAACATCTCGCATGTTGAGTACGAGACCGAGAAGCGTCACTACGCACACGTTGACGCTCCGGGCCACGCTGACTACATCAAGAACATGATCACCGGTGCTGCTCAGATGGACGGCGCGATCCTCGTGGTTGCCGCTACTGACGGCCCGATGGCTCAGACCCGTGAGCACGTTCTTCTCGCCAAGCAGGTCGGCGTGCCGTCCCTGCTCGTCGCGCTGAACAAGTCCGATGCGGTCGACGACGAAGAGATCCTTGAGCTCGTTGAGCTCGAGGTTCGCGAACTGCTCTCCAGCCAGGGCTTCGATGGCGACAACGCCCCCGTCGTTCAGGTTTCCGCCCTCAAGGCGCTCGAGGGTGACCCCAAGTGGGTTGCAAAGATCCTCGAGCTCATGCAGGCAGTGGATGACTACTTCCCGGAGCCCGTCCGCGACAAGGACAAGCCCTTCCTGATGCCGATCGAGGACGTCTTCACGATCACCGGTCGTGGAACTGTCGTCACCGGCCGCGCCGAGCGTGGAACCCTCAAGCTGAACTCCGAGGTCGAGGTTGTCGGCATCCGCCCGACCATCAAGACCACGGTCACCGGTATCGAGATGTTCCACAAGCAGCTCGACGAGGCATGGGCCGGCGAGAACTGTGGTCTTCTTCTTCGTGGCACCAAGCGCGAAGACGTTGAGCGCGGCCAGGTTGTCGTCAAGCCGGGTTCGGTTACGCCGCACACCGACTTCGAGGGCACCGCGTACATCCTGTCAAAGGATGAGGGTGGGCGTCACAACCCGTTCTACGCGAACTACCGCCCGCAGTTCTACTTCCGCACCACCGACGTCACCGGCGTCATCACGCTGCCCGAGGGCACCGAGATGGTCATGCCTGGCGACACCGTGGAAATGACTGTCGCGCTGATCCAGCCGATCGCCATGGAAGAGGGCCTCGGCTTCGCTATCCGTGAAGGTGGCCGCACCGTCGGCGCCGGAACCGTCATCAAGGTTCTCAAGTAACACCAGCTCCACTCCAACAGGGTCGGTCCTTCGGGACCGACCCTGTTGTCGTTAACGCGAGTCCCGTTGGTCGAGCTTGTCGAGACCCCGCAACCCGAACTACCCTCGTAACCACACCCCCTCAGATCGGAGACCCCATGAACCTCAACGACATCACCCGCAAGGCCCAGGAGTTCCTCAAGAGCGACAAGGGCGAGGAGATCTCCGACAAGGTGCTCGATGGCACCGCCGGCGTAGCCAACAAGGTCACCGGCGGCAGGCACGCCGACAAGATCCAGGGCGCCCGCGACACCGCCGACAAGCACCTCGGCAAGGATGACGGCACCCCCGGTCGCGACTCCACCCCGGACGCCAAGTAGAACCGCGGTTCGCCGCGGGAGGCGGCTACTTCAGCGTGGCCGTCAGCGATGGCCACTCGCCGGTGGCGCTGTAGCGCTCCACCCGCACCACGATCACCGTGTCGTACTCGCCGGCTTGAGCCCATTCCTCGAGGTCTGTCATCGTGACATCTTCGAAGAAGTTCGACAGCTGCGTGGGAATCTGGTGCAGCAGGAACGAGTCACCGATCAGCAGGGTCTTGCCGGGCACCAGCGGGCTTGACGTGGATGTCGACCTGTAGTGGTACTCCGGTGTTCCTGCGGCCCCCACGGTGGTCCTGGCCTTGGTCACCACGTCCGGCCGGTCGAACGAGATCGTGGTCTTGTGATCGATGTCTTCCACCCCCATCATGTGGTTGAGGTCACCCACATAGGGGATCGGGTCACTACTGACCGGGTTTGTCAGGTCGTCAAGAATGCCTGCCGGAACCTGCCTGTCGTCCACCAGCCGTTGCATCAGCGCCTCGCTGAGGGCCATGGAGCCATGCGCACTCCAGTGCGTGTCGTTGCGCAGGTAGGCCGGTGCGGCCGCGGTGTCGCGGGCGGCCACGTCGTCCCACAGCGTCACCAGCGGCAGGTTCCCTTCGGATTCCCACCCTTCAACGTGCCCGCGCACGAAGTCGCTGCAGCGCAACAGGTCGGGTGAGACGTCGGTGACCGGCGCCCGGCGAATGGAAGTCTTGTCTGGCGCCACCATGAACAGCACGTACTTGCCCGCAGCAGCCATGGCCGCCTGGTCTTGAACCAGGCCGGCCTTTACTGCCGCCAGAGAGTCCTCGGTCTCGCGGCACGGCCGCGCCAGGTCCTCCACGAAAAACGGTTCCCGGTTGCTGCCGATCAGCACGGTCGACGTCGGGCTGCGACCCAGTCCGTGCACCGACAAGTCGCCGAGCGCCTCCGATACCGTGGCCTGGGCGCCGAGGCGGTCCCGCAAGGCGGCATCGATGCCGCGGTAGGTGGCCGCATCACCGGCGGATGCGGCGGTGACGGTCGGCCATGGCAGCCGGGTGCGGTTCTCGGCCCCGGCGGTATCGCCCGGCACCAGCCAGATCGCCAGTAGCCCCACGCTGAACGCCCCGATCAGGGCGGTTGACGCCCACCGGTGCCAGTCGCGGCTGTCGTCGGTGTCGGTTGCGGTTTCGTCTGCGTTGCTCACGGGGTGCCTTAGAACTGGAAGTACAGGAAGGGACTGAAGTTGGAGTGCAGCACCATCGACAGGGTGACGACGAGGGTGGCGGGAACGAGCACCCACGCGGTTTTCCACCTGAACGCGGTGAGGGTGTCTGGTTCGGAATGCCCGAAGACGGTCTGGAACCCTGTTCGTGTGGACGGCATCACGAAGCTCAGCGCTCCCACGACCAGTGCCGCGAGGGTGAGCGGGGTGAGGGTCACGAACAACGCCGGCGAGATGAAGTCCCACGGTCCGCCGAGCATCGCCTGCCAGATGTCAATGGTGGGTTGAACCTGCAGAGCTCGAAATGGAACCCATGTGACGATCACGAACAACAGAGTCGCTGCCCGCCGCGGCACGACGAATGACCGCACGTTTCGCCAACCGGTGACACGTTCCATCAGCAACGCCAGGGAATGCAGCCCTCCCCAAATGAGGAAGCCGGCCAGAGCGCCATGCCAGAGGGAGGTGAGCAAGAAAACGAGCAACAGAGCCCCGTACTCCACCCAGACGCCGCGCCGGTTGCCGCCCATGGGGATGTAAACGTAGTCGCGGAACCACTTGGTGAGTGTGATGTGCCACCGACGTCAGAAGTCGGTGATGTTGCCAGCGGTGTAGGGCGAGCGGAAGTTCTCGGGAAACCGGAACCCGAACATCTGCGCCAGGCCGATGGCCATGTCGGAGTATCCGCTGAAGTCGAAGTAGATCTGTAACGCGTAGGCCACGGCACCCAGCCAGGCGCCCGTGCCCGACATGAGGTTCGGGTTCGCGGCGTTGTCGAACATCGCGTTGGCGACCACGCCGCAGTTGTCGGCGATGAGCACCTTCTTCGCCAGACCCCAGGTGAACCGGGTGATGCCGTAGCCCATCTGCTTGCCCGTGATCCGGCGCACCGCCTGAATCTGCGCGCCGATCTCGGAGTAACGCACGATGGGGCCGGCGATCTGGTGCGGGAAGACGAACAGGTACAACAGGTAGGACGGGAACGATGTTGTCAGCGGGCGCCCGGCCCGGGCGGAATCAATGACGAACGATAGGGCGTGAAACGTGAAGAACGAGATGCCCAGCGGCAGCGCCCAGGTATTGGCGCCCAGGCCGGTCAAGGCCGACGAAATCCGGGGAATCTCTAGCGTCGCAATCTGAGGAACGTACTTGAACGCCACCAGGGGAGCCACGACGATCAGGAGAGTCACGAAGGACGGGATTGAGATCTTCCGCGGTTCCCCGTCAACGTGGTTGGGCCGTTGACGACGCACGAGTAGCCAGGCGATGTAGGCGCCACCGAAGCTCGACAAACTGACGAAGAGGATTGCCAGGATTGCGCTGCCGGCACCCCACAGGAAGAAGAGGACGCTCGCCGCCAACAGCCAGGCATTCCTGCCCCGAGATCGCACGGGAATTGCGTGGTAAACGAGCAGGGTGACCGGCAGAAAGATGAAGAGACAGGTCGGACTGGAAAAGACCACGATTGTAAACCTGCCATCGGGTATCACGGCACCAAGTGCTGACACCCAAAAAGGCACGCTCGGTATGAAGGGCTAAGGTCTCGGCCCAACTCAGCCTATGGTCAGCGCCCACGCCACGGCGCATAGACACGGCTCAGGACAACCCGCTTCACGACGGCACTGCGCACCTGCGCCGCGAATATGGCGCTAGGCAGAGACGTTTCGTGCAGCCAGGATGTCGTCAGGCCGGGTTCGGCTAGGCTGCTCACCGACTCCGAGAGCACGGGGGACCGGCCCGTTTGTCGTCCCGAAGTCCGACGCGACACTAGATCCACGCTAGATGTCGCCCGATCCTCTAGTCTCTGAGATGTCCCGAGGGGTTCTCGAAAACTCGGGGTCTCAGTGACTGCGGTATCGGTTGGCACGACCGGACGATCTCGGCTTGGCGCTGGCACAGTAAAGGTTGCGCTCGCGACGACGATCCTGGTCGGCCTTTTGCTAGCGGACGCCTTCGGCAGCCAGGCGGCTCTTGCTCACCAGACGGCGGCAGCCACTGTACCGGGTCCAGCCTTCACAGCCGATGACCCACCGCCCACTGCCGATCTCGTTAGCCCTCACTCATATGTGTTCACGGTCGCCGGTCACCCAAGTGTTCTCCTCAGTCTCGCCAGCGGTGCACTTCCGCAAGGGTTGGTAGGTTCGCACATCGCCCACAGCCTGGCGGCCCACCAGCCGGAATGCACGCCGGGCCGCCTTGCAGGGCGGCCCGGCGTTTGCGTCCAAGAAAGACGGATCCCCTTCGTCGTACCAACCGCCCATAGCCGCGAAGAGTGTGGCCTAGGCTAGAACAGCAGAGGCTCACATGGGGGAGCGATCAGCTGGTGCCTGGGATTGCGGGCATCACCGCCACAATGCCTCTGACGGGGAGCACCAGCCAATGACCAATCTTCCGCCGAGCGATCGTCGTCGCCCGAAAGTGCCCGCACTGAAACGCCGCACCTGGTGGATCGGCGGCATCGCAGTGGTCCTGGGTGCCTTGCTCTGCTCACTTATCGTCGTTCAGCCGTGGGCCAGGACCAACGCGCAGCCGGCAGCGCCAACGACGGCTAACCCCACGCCGACACTCGCGAGCGTTCCCGCACTCGATATTGCAACGCCCCCTTCGGACACTTTTGACTGGTGGAACGCGGAGGTCACCTCGTCGCACGTGCAGTTCCTCGGATCCGACAGTCTGCACGATGGAACATCCTCACTAGCGATCACCAGCGATCTCGTCGCAGGGTCGGGGGAAACTGCGCGGCTGCAGCAGGGCATCGGTGCCGCTGTCGGTTCGACCTACACGATCGGCTTATGGGCCAAGAGCACTGACGCTGGCGAAGGCGCGATCAAGATTAGCCCGAGTGAATTTGGGGGAGTCCCTGAGGTACTCCCGGCTGGCACTTACGACTGGACCTACATCGAGTTCGACTATACAGCGGTCACTCCGAACGTGAACCTTCGCGTTTCTGCCGATGGTCCCACGGCGGGCACGCTCATCGATTCTCTGTCGGTCACTGGACCCGATGGGGCAGTGATGCCGCTCATGAACTCCGGCTTCGAGTCGAGCTCCTATGACCTGACCGTCATCAATCCAACCTTGTTGTTCGCCGAAGGTGACACCAACCTGCAGGTCGAGACTCGCCGAGGTGCGACGGGCACGCTGAACTGGTCCGTGACCGACAGCATTGGAACCGTCGTGGACGACGGAACAACCAACTTCTCGGACTCTCGTGCCATCGCCGACCTGCGCGATCTCCCCACCGGTATGTACACCGCAGCTCTGAGCGCCGAGGTGGGCGAACGCACGGTCGACCGGTCCACGGCCCTTGCCGTAATGAACCCGGAACCGATTAAGGCTACTAGCGCCACCTCGCCGTTCGCTGTGTTCTTGCACTATCTCGGCGGCGAACCGCGGCTCACCAACATGGTCGACACCCTCGCGATCGCTGGCATTCGCAATGCCCGTGTAGAAATGACCTGGCCGGCTATCGAAGTGGAAAAGGGTACCTACCAGTACACCGACCCCATCGACAGCACCCTTCAGCGGTTCAGGGACAACGGAATCAGCCCCTTGATGGTTCCGGTCTACGGAAACTCCAACTACGACGGCGGTTTGACGCCCTCCACGGACGAAGGTCTTGCGGCGTACGCAAGATTCAGTGCTGCGGTTGCCGAGCACTACAAGGATGTTGGCGGGGACTTCGAGGTCTACAACGAGTACGACCACATCTTCAACTCCGGTCTCTGCGGCAAGACGCCAGAGTGCTACATGGAGATGCTCTCCGTGACCGCTGATGCAGTCAAGGCGGCCAACCCCGACGCAGTGATCGCCGCGCCCGGAAACGCCGGAATGGGCTTGAAGCTCGACGCCCTCCAGGACTTCTTCGACGTGGGCGGCCTCGAGTACACCGATGTCGTGAGCGCTCACCCCTACGTGCAGCCCGCAGCCCCCGAAGCGCTCGTGCCAGAAATCGATCGCCTCGTCCAGATGATCAAGGATTCCAACGGTGGCGAGTCTAAGCCGATTTGGTTCACCGAAATGGGCTGGTCAGGTGTTGATGGTTGGGTCTCAGAGCAGCAGCAGGCTGACTACCTCGTGCGCACCATGGCGTTATCGCTTGGTCATGGCGTCAGCCGGGTCTATTGGTTCGAGGCGGCAAGCCTCAGCCTCGATTCAGCAAGCATCGAGCACAACTTCGGCCTCTTCAAAGCACCGTCTTCCTTCCTGCCGAACACCAACGAGCCGCGCCCTGCAGCGATCGCCCAAGCGGTCATGGCGAAGCAGATCGACGGACAGACCTTCTCGATCGTTGACGCGGCTCCGGAAGGTGTCCAGTCCTATGTCTTCACCGGCGGTAAAGCTGACACCAGGGTCATGTGGTCGGTGGGCGCGGCACAAAGTGTCGACATCAGCACGACAGAGTCTGTCACCGTCACGAACCAACTTGGAGTCGCGACCGTCCTCAAGCCCACTGCCGGAATCGTGACAGTGGAGCTGTCTGAGTCACCCGTCTACGTTAAGGGTGTGGTGAGCGCGGTTGCGGCCGGCTAGGTGGGTGGTCAGGCCGACTGGTCGGACCACACGTAAGTGTCGCGTGTGTGCGCCGCGGCGCGATACTGTCAATCATGACTAGCCCCGTCGCTCCCACCATTGGCGACGAAGCCACGGCCTCAGCCGGGAGATCGAGTTCCTTCGGGGGGCGGTTGGCCTCCCTGGACGGCCTGCGCGGGGTGGCTGCACTGGTCGTGCTGGGCTTTCACGTATCCCTACTGAGCCCGCTTGTCGCGACGTACATGATCGACAAAGGCCCCGCCCCGGCACCTTTCACGGCACTGTGGTGGGCGGTTGCAAGCCCCCTGAGGCTCCTCACGGCCGGCGACGAAGCAGTTTTCGTCTTCTTCGTCTTGAGCGGTGTCGTGCTCACTCTTCCGGTGATCCGTCAGCGGCGCTTCGACTGGCTGGGATTCATGTCAGCGCGAGTGCTGCGCCTCTTCCTGCCCGTTGCTGCATCGTTGTTGCTGGCCACCGCGATAACACGGATCTGGACAAGGGCGCCGGACCCCAGCCTGTCAAGCTGGCTGGCTCCGCCCTATAACCCCCTGTCGATCGCTCCTGGTCAGCTGCTGGCTAATTTGGACCTCGTGTTCAGCGACATGACTGTTAATGGTCCGACATGGACCATTCGCTGGGAGATGTTGTTTTCCCTGCTCTTGCCGATCATTCTGGGCCTCTTTATCGCGTTCCGTCGGCGATGGCAGCTCGGCTTAGTCGCCATAGTAGGACTCATAGTTGTCGGACTGAATTTCGGCGTGTCTTCTCTAGTCTTTCTCCCAATTTTTGCGATTGGCATCATCATCGCGCTGCGACTTGACGAGTTGTCGGATGGCTACGCATACGGCATTGCCGCGCGCCCGCGACGAACGCGACTGTTGGTCGCCCTGCTGGTTCTGGTGGCACTCTTGTTGCTCGGCTCGACGGTCGTGATCCGCCCGTACGTCGATCCATCAGGTTTCATAGCGGTAGCTTCTCGAGTGGCGACCATCTTTGGCGCTGGACTACTCGTGGCGGTGATCGCGGTGGTCTGGCCCGCCCGTGGGTGGCTGACCCGCGCACTGGCTCAGTGGTTGGGCAAGATCTCCTTCAGCCTGTATCTCGTGCACCAGCCGATCCTCGCCACTTTCGGTTTTGCCTTCGGAGGAACCAACTGGGGAATGGCGGCATTGCTGGGTACCATCAGCGCATTTGCCGTGGCATATGTGTTCTGGCGGTTCATTGAAAGCCCGTGCCACCGGTTGGCCCGGGTGTTTGGGCAATGGGTGACTGACAGTGTTTCGAAACTCGCCACGGACGGCCAAGGGCATTCAGAGTTGGTACCGAAACAATGAGTTGACTATGGAAAACGGCTGAGGGGCGTTTCTACTTCAAGTAAGCGCGGGACGAATTTTGCGCCTCGCAGTGAGCTCAATCCAACCAACAGCGCGGTGCAAGCTCGATCTTCTTGAACGCTGTGCCGTCCTTACCCTTACGCCCGACCGTTTGTGAACCCTGACTGATGAAACAACTATTTAGACTCTCACTCCCCACCCTGGGCGGGGGATTTGCGCGGATCGCGCAATTGCTCGTCCTTGTCGTGCTGTCGTCGGTGGCCCCCGGTGAGGAGCGCAGCGTATTGGTCGCGGGGTTCGGCCTGCTGGCCTCGTTCTCGATTCTGGCGGACGCTGGGGGGAGCAACTATATTCTTGCGACAGCGGATTCTCGATTTGGTCGCAAAACATTCGACCGCGTGATTAGTTTGCAGTTGGCTTCTGGCTTATTGGGCGTATTCGCGGCGTGGTGCTTCTTGTCTTACGCCTCCCAAACCCCACTGACGGTGGGGGCAACTATGGCGTTGGCCGGCATCGCAATTTCGCAGGTGATAGACGGTTCCTTTCGGGCGATTCGGGCTCCACTCCTGGTCCAGCGCAAAGATCACGTGTATGGAAATGCGGATCTATGCTTATTTGCCGCCAAGATACCAATCGTCCTGTCAGCCTTGTTCCTCGGACAGGTCAGCATCCTTTGGCTTCTTCCCCTCGCTTCATTGGGGGTGGCTGTTCCGGTTTTCTTGACGGTAAGGAAAACCCTGCGACGTCCCGCACCGATACCGAGCAAGCTGGTGCGTGGCGTCCTGGAATATGGAGTTACTGGGGGATTGAGTGCGTTCTATTCCCAGTCTCCGATGGTCGTCGGCAGCTTGTACCTGGCGCCCGCGCAGCTAGCGGTCCTCGCCATCGTCTATAGGGTGATCCAGCCGCTCGAGTTGGTGCCGGGAATCATGTCGCAACAGTTGTTGCCCAGGATTCGCATACGACCGGGAAGTCCCTGGCGATACTGGGCAGCATTCGCGTCGGGCGGCGTAGTCACGTGCGTTATTGTCGTTCTCCTTCGGGCACCCATAGAGGCCATTTTCGGAGCACCATTTGTTCCCGTAGCGGTCTTCTTCATAGTCGCACTTTCGATCATTCCAAAATTCGGTAACTACGCGTTGGTTGCGTACCTCATGGGCACCGGCAGGATACGAATTCGATTGTCTGTGACGATTGCAGTTGGAGCGAGCGCAGTGATCGGGTCTCTCGCCGTTGGACCCATGGGAACCATTGCGTTGGCCTCGGTGACACTGGCAAGCGAGATCTTACTCGCGACACTAATTGGAGTGGTGATACGTAAGTCACGTAGGTCGAGCGCTGAATCCGCCATCATCCCGAAAGTTTCAAGGGGCACCCAAATCAAATGAAGAACATACTGTTGATCTCTGCAGATCGCTCAACCTCGGCAGGGACCGCGAACAACCTTGGGGACGCGTTTCTTACGGATGCGCTGGCGATGTCGCTAATGGACTCGGGGTTCGAGGTGCAAGTGGCAGATTTTGGTGGTGCGAGGCTAGTCGGCTCGCTTCCTCGCTCTCCAATACTTGGGACGTTGTCCCTAGTGAAAGCCTTATGGTCTACAGATTCGGTGGTGATCGGCGGTGGGACGCTACTGCAGGATGACGCTCCGCAGAAGTTAGTAGGAGGTCTGCCGCGGCTCCTTTTCGTGTCTGCCGTGACGGCGAGGTTGCTCGGTCGGAAAGTTGCATTCTTCGGCGTCGGGTGTGACTCAGTTGAGCGATTCATGCCACGATTCCTACTTGGCGTGGCTCTGAGGATGGGAAGAGTATGGGTGCGGGACGAGGCATCCCAAGGCCGATGCCACTCCCAATTCGGCAAGCGTGTGGAACTGGCCGGTGATACGAGCCTGCTCTACCATCCCGACCTCGGTGGGGGTGAATCGAGGTCCCTTGCCAGAGCTAGTCCTGATCGCGGTGGCAGAGGCGCAGTGGTTGCCCTAAATCGCAGCCACAGCAGTGCACTAACGCTCCCGATTGTCGAGGGCCTACTTGCACAGTATGAAAGAGTTGATTTTCTTTCCATGTATCAGGGCCATCCGGTCAGTGATGCTAGCGATCTTCCCGCCGACGCGGCGTCTGCCCTCTCAAGCGTCTCCACTGACCTCTCCTGGGAGCAGGCTGTAAGCGCAATTTCTGGAGCATCTGTTGTGATCGCGTCCCGCATGCACGCGATGTACATTGCAGCCATGGTCGAGGTGCCTCTTCTCGCCATATCCGGTTCGGCGAAAATTGATGCCTTCATAGACGAATTCAAAGTGTCGTCGGTCGATTCCCTGACGGGCGCAGGAAACCCTGGAGTCGTGCCTGACGCGGCCGCGGTGCGCTCCGCAGGATTAAGGGTTTCCTTGGGCATGAGAGAGCTCTCCGACTACCTGCGCTCATAGCGCCGGGTAGCCCTATGAGCCCGTCTTCAGTTCGACTGATGACAGGTCGACCTCCATCGTCAAGTGAGCGGGGTGGACGCTGTACGGATCGTCTCCGCTGAGAGGTCCGGTCGGTGCGGCTTCGGCCATGGCTAGGGTGTCTCGTCGATAAGGTTATGCATGTGCCCTAGATGGCGACCCGCGCCGCCATGGGTTCGCGGTCTCGCCTCATCTCGCTCCTCCGTTCCCGTGGCGCTCGTTCGGCCCGGGCGGACAAGGAAGGTTCCCCATGAAGATCCTCATTGACGCCCTCGGCGCTCCCGCCTCATCTGGTGGAATGCGGTTGTACGTCGATGCTGTCGTCCGAGGGTGGGAAGAAGCATTCCCCGACGACCAACTGACACTGCTCGGGGGTAGATGGGTTGATGACATCTTCGGTGACCATCCTCGGCTAAAGGTCGTTGTGTGGCCAAACGACTTCGTTGGAGCGCGAATGATTGGCCAGATCGCCGTTTCGGCGTTGGTAATGTTCGCCACACGCTCAGAGGCCGTGATCTCCTTGAGCTCCCTGGTGACGCCGTTCGTATCGAAACGACGACGAGTGTGCGTGGTCCACGACTGGAGACATGTCAAGAACCCTTTAGAGTTCGGCGCCGCCCAGCTGGCGTATCGGCGTCTCTGGAACCTGTCGGTCCGTCACGCCGGCACCGTCGTTGGGATCTCGGCCAAGACCCACGCAGAGACACAAGAGATCGTTCCCGGCTCGCACGGCGTTGTCGTTGAGAACGGCAGAGACTACGTGCGGTTCTGGGAAAAGGTCGAAGGCAGCACTGCGCCAGAAGAGAAAAGGATCATTACAACCTTCGGTCACTTCGCTAACAAGCGCCCGGAGCTGGTGCTGGACGCCCTGGCCCTTCTCGCCGACGAGGTGGGTTCGCTGCAACTCGTAGTTTTCGGGGCGACTGGGGAATACCGGGAGAGTCTTCGCCAACGCGCGACTGACTTAGGAATTCTGGACAGCTGTCTCTTTCCTGGTTTCGTGGAACAGGCCGAGTATGAGCGCTTTATTCAGCGGTCCAGTGTGATTGTGCTGGCGTCCAGCGATGAAGGCTTCGGACTCCCCGTTGCGGAAGCCAACTTCCTCGGCATCCCTGCTGTCGTGACAACTGACAGTGGATTGGCTGAGATCCACCACCAGGGCTTGGTCGAGGCCACACCTGATGCGGCGAGCCTGGCAGAGGCCCTCACGTACGCTCTGAGCGGGCACGTGCCGCGTGCAGACGTCTCCGCAGTCCAGACGTGGGCAGACACCGCATCCGGTTTGAGGGACGCTACAGCACGTTCTCTGGCTGCGCGTCGCTGATAGGAATACGCGCAGGCTTGAGAGCCAGCCTCTTCAGAGCGAAAAAGCCGCCGAGCGCGAAAAGCAGTTCGACAGTGAGCGTGACTGCAGCGAGGCCGGTTGCACCAGCGATGAGCGCGAATGTAACGGACAGGCCGAGAGATACGGCGGCTGCGGCTACGGTGAGCACGAGGCGGGTTCGAATCTGGCCGCTTCCCATCAGGTAAGCCACCAGCGCATAGTTCCCAGACTTGGGCGCGAACGATAGTGCAACCAGGACGAACACCCACACGTCCGAGAATTGATGTCCGAACATCAGCTCAATGATGGGGAGAGAGGCCACCACGACGCCGGCGATGACTAGCCCGCCGAGGAAGAACCCGGTCCAATAGGTCCACGGTCCAGTGGCCCGGCCCCGAATCCTCGGGATGAGCTGCAGAGACAGCGTTCCAGGCACCAAATCGAGCGCTTGGATGATTCGATAGACAATCGTGAGCGTCGCCAGCTGGTCAAGCGGCAACAGGGTCGATGCGATGAGAAGCGGAGACTGTGAGTAGAAAGCGCTGAGCGCGCCAGTGGCCCCGAACTCCAGGATGCGTCGATAGATGCGGTGCTCATCGACGCCGATTGCGACCAGGGCTCTGTCTGTCGAAACAAACGTGACCACCGCGACAACTAGAGACGGGATCGGGAGCAGCAACAGAATGGTCAGATCGGACTGGAGAAAAGCAGCAGCGAGGATCGGTAGCTTGAGCACCAAAAGCACGACATCGGGTGCTGCGTAGACAGCATCCCGCTTGGCGACCATGAGCGGGGCTCGGATAATGCGACCCGTGCTATCAAGGCTCTGAGTGACGGCAAAGCAGACGAGAAGGACAAGCACCGTTGGCGGGATGTACCCTCCGGCGGGGACGGCGATGAAAAGGATGGCGAGGACTGAGCCCAAAGCCGCCAAACCCAAGTGGAAGGCAACTGCTTTCCGGTAGACCGACCGGCTGATCTCGCCGAGCGGAGTAGAAAGCAGGAAGTTCCCTGCACCCGAATCGGTCATCATGGCAAAGGAGCTCAGGAGGCCGAAGCCGGCGACGAGTAGATTCCGGTCGGCGCCAGTGCCCACGTTAGACAGGATCAACAGGATTGCGAGTTGAAGCAACCTGACTAAGCCTGTACTGATAGTTGGCAGCAGGAACAGAACGCGCTTAAGGATGCGCATCGGCTTCTTTCACCGTTGCTACGAACGGCCGCCGGCGACGCAGCGTGAGATTGTGACCGAGGTAGACGATGGCAACCAGCAAAGACGTTTGAATGACCGAAACATAGCTCAAGGCATAGAACTGTGTGAGACAGTCCACCACTGCCGCGTAGGCAATGAAAGTCAACACTGTGGCTTCTCTGCTGTACTTTGCATTCCTAGAGGTTGATGCGGTTTGCTGCGAGATGATGGCCGAAACAGTGCCTGCCAAATATCCCGTTACGAGACCGAAAACCAAGCCAACGCCAGCGGCTCCCACCCATCCCAGGTTGACGTATCCCCAGAGCGGACCAGGGAGGCGATAGCCTCCAGAGTTGATTGTCGTGACGTCTGCTCCGGGGTTCGTGACAGCCAGGCTCCAGACGGACGGGTTCCATTCAAAATTCCCGGGCACCAGACCGCCAATGAAGGTCAGGCCGTGGGCAA
Organism: Cryobacterium adonitolivorans; assembly: GCF_004402695.1. GTDB lineage: Bacteria > Actinomycetota > Actinomycetes > Actinomycetales > Microbacteriaceae > Cryobacterium > Cryobacterium adonitolivorans. The sequence continues at coordinate 83,355 of NZ_SOFL01000056.1, forward strand.
AGATGGGGTTCTTCAGCCACGCCTGCAGAAAGATGAATTGATCGGCGACGTCGGGTGCCCCGGCGGCGACGCTGGCCAGCAGTCCAACGGGATTCACTCCCGCCGAGAAGTTGCCGATGCCGAGTGCTGCAAAGACAAAGTAGGACGCACTACCCGCGAAGTACACGGCCACGATTCCGATGAAGTAAAGCAGCATGCCGCGGGTGCGGAGTGCGACGAGAACGCCGACAAAGAGGAGGATTCCACTCACCGCGGGTTCCCGCTGCAACGTGAGTAGCAGAAGCACGACAGACGTCAGGAACACCGCAATCATGAGCGGCTTGCGCCGCCAAACCGCGTACATGGTCAGCAGTGGGAGCAGAACGGCGAGCGCGGAGGTTGTGGCCCGGTAGAGCGGCGCGACGGGGGCGTAGCTTTCGGCGTAAGCGCCACGAAAGAACTTGGCAGCGAAAGGATCCGCGGCTAGTGCCGGTACAAAACCCATGACAAGGAAGGCGAGCAGGAGGCCCGCGATGGAAAGCAGGGCACCCCAAACTACGCGGTGCGGGATCGAATGCCGGATGCGCGTTAGCGGGATCATTACCGCGTCCGTTACCCGCGAGTTGCCTGGTCGCCCTGCGAGTTGCGAACCCACGATGGTTCCAATGACGGAGCAGCTGAACCCGACGACCATGATTGTCGTGTACAGGTCCAGAGACTCGTCCGTGACCGAGCGGCCGCCACCGAGCAGGAGCAAGGGAATGATGTACGCAACGATGCCGAAGGCAAGCTGAGAGTGGGCAACGATGTTCCACCGGCTGGGCCAGGCCACGTAAGACACGATTGAGAAGCCCAGGAGGCAGAGGCATAGCAATGCGGGGCGCACATCAGCGGGGGCCCCGCCGGCGGACAGCGTCTCCGCGAGGAAGAAGACTGCAAGGAGCGCAACGCAGATGAGGAATGTTGCAAGGAGACGAAACCAGGGAGAACTCGAGCGCAGAGCGAGCTGGGACTTCATCTCATTCAGCGGAGAAGGCCGAGGCGGCTTAGTCATTGGAGGATAAGTTGTGCACCGGCATGGTGACGGTCGAAATCATCAGATTCTCCCCCGGTTGCGCGGAGGCACCGCGCCGGTCATCCGCTTGGCGTAGGCGCCTGCGGGCAGAGCCTTCTTCAGCTTGGCGGGAGCGCCGGCGTACAAAGTGTGCGGTTCTTTGAGGCCCTTGATCACCACGGAGCCCATAGCAACAAGTGAGTAGTCAGGAACCGTCGCGCCCATTACCAGGTTGCAGCCTCCGCCCACCATGGCGTATTTGCCGATGGTGATAGGGAATGAATCCAGGACATTGTCCTCGACATCGATTCCATGAGTCATGAAAGCCGAGCGCACGCCGGCCACGGTCGCATATTCGCCAATGAGAACTCCACCAGAAGCGTCGACGTAGTGCCTACTTGTGAATGAAGCATGGGCGCCAAGAATAAACTGACCCGCAATCGGCGAGACCGATTCCTCGACAAGGAAAGGCGCGGCTGAAATCCAATTGAATTGGCCGATTTCAGCCATGTCGCCAACCTCGGCGCGAGACACGTGACGAAAGACATTGAATGGTCCGATCCGCGCGCCGTCCCCGACGACGAGGGCGGTACGCCCCAGAAGAAGGATCGGACCGATCGACGCTGACTTGGCAATCGTGTGACCGAGCCTGTTGAGCAGAAAATTCTTCCCACGGGCACTCGGCAGGATCCCCACCACGGCCGACATTAGCTGCTTCATGCGGCCCCCTCCGTTATGAATACCAACACTCGACCGAGCTTAGTGCAGGCTCTGGACGGACGGACCCTTGTGATATTGCATACCTTGTCGTCACATTATTTGCTGAATTCCCGCACCCAGTTCTCAATCGAGTGCCTCTCGAAGCCGTTGGGCGCGCCCACAAGTGGGGGCAATGCGTCAAGAACCTCGCGGAGTCGAGTGCTTGCGTCGGCCGCGTCGTAGTCATCCACGACGACTATCCGGCTGGGATCGAACAATTCTGACTGCCGGATCGCAGTATTGCCGGTAACGAGAACGGCGCCCGATGCGAGGACCTCGAATGTACGCATAGTCAGGCCGGACTGGGCGCTGCGCTGAAGGTCTAGTACCGCCCGCGAATCCCGGAAGATAGCCGCCACTGCGGACTTATCGAGTTTGGCGAAAGACACGGTGGAGGTGGGGACTCCGGCGAAGTTGCGACTGATGTACTTGTTGAAGTAGAAGTACCACCGCGCCGGAACGTAAAAGAAGCCATAGGTGTTGGTGAACGATTTAAAGAGACTGGTGACGAAACGGTACCGATCGGAATGCATGGTGCCGACGAAGGTGAGGTCGTGAGACCGGGGGCTTTCCGGCGATGAGGAACTGAACTGACTGGAATAGAAGAGTGGTTTCAGAGTGAAGCGCGCGTCAGCGGCCACGTCTGCCGGGTCGAAGCTGTACAAGGCATCGAACTCGTCGAAGAGTCGGGTGCAATTCGATCCAGCTGGGATGGCGTCGAATGAGTAATACACGAAGTGTGCATCAGGGTTTCGTCGGCGGAATTCCTGCAAGAACGACAGGGGCACTACTTCACCCTTGATGACCAGAACCAGGTCGTAGCTGTTGGTTACGGTGGCCGCAAGAATGCGGCGATAGTAGGCCTGAACCAGCAACTGGACCGGCCGACCACCGATCCGGAAGATTGCCTTGGCCGCTGACGAATTGGTGGGGCGTTCATCGAAGAAATCGACCGCATACCCGTCGTCGATCAACGCCCGCTCGATATCGGATTCGTAGCCGAAGAAGGAGGGAGAGAGGAAGAGCGCCCGGGGCGAGGGGGCGGGTGATTCTGACACTGTCGTGAGTCCCTTTCAGAAACGCCCGGCCGCAGAAGGTTGGCGTCCATATCTTGAGGCAGTGCCAGGCCGGTCGAGAACAACCGTAGCGGGCGGATTCCACCTTCGGCGGCGCGGGCCGATAGTGTCTGGAGAAGGACATGGGGGGCGGGAGTGTCGAATCGACACCGATTGAGGCCCCTCCCGGAGCCGGGATGTCAAGCGTTCACGGCTCTTGGGCGAGCGAAGCGAACAGCAGAAGGCAACCTTATGACACGCGTCAAGACCGTACTGATTTCAGGTGGAGCGGGCTTCATCGGCACCCGGCTCGCGAAACGACTCGTGGGCGACTTCAAAGTTGTTCTGCTGGACAACCTCCACCCGCAGGTGCACGCGACCAACTCGTGGCCGAGCGACAGCCCGGTAGAAGCCGAAAAGCGTCTCGGCGACGTCACCGACGCGGCAGCATGGGACGCGGCCATTGCCGAGCACACGCCCGACATCATTGTGCACCTCGCCGCAGAGACCGGAACCGGTCAGTCGCTGACCGAATCCACTCGGCACGCATCGGTCAACGTCACCGGAACCGCACGCATGCTCGATGCCCTGTCCAACAGCGGCCACCGTCCCGAGGCTATTGTTCTGGCCTCCTCGCGCGCCGTCTACGGGGAGGGACAGTGGAAGACAACCCAAGGTGAGCGATACTACGCAGCCCCCCGAGGTGAGCAACAGCTCGTCGCGAGCAAGTGGGAACCGATCGGACCTGACGGCGAAGAGGGCGAGGCCGTCGCCCACAACGCCGCATCCGTGGAGCCCCGACCGACCAACGTCTATGCGGCCACCAAGCTGGCGCAGGAACACCTGCTCTCGTCCTGGTGTGCCTCAATGAACGTTCCACTTCGCATTCTGCGGCTGCAGAACGTTTACGGTGCTGGACAGGCCCTCGAGAACAGCTACACGGGCGTCTTGACATACTTCGCTCGGCAGGCGATCGCCGGCGAGCCGATCAACGTTTACGAAGGCGGCGGCATCGTCCGCGACTTCGTGCACGTAGACGATGTCGTCAGCGCGCTCTCGGCTGCGCTGGCACTTCCCGCTGAGACCGCCTTCGGACTCGTCGACATCGGATCTGGATCCGCGGGCACGCTGCTCGACTACGCGTCCACGCTCGCCGATACCGCTGGCAGCCCGGCGCCGGAAACCAGCGACAGGTTCCGGTTGGGAGATGTCAGAGCCGCGTACGCGGACATCGCACCTGCCCAGAAGCTGCTCGGATATGAGCCTCAGGTCTCATTCCGCGATGGCGTGATCGGGTTGCTCGAGTGGGCGCGTCAGGGTTCGGTCGCTGAGTAGCATCCTCCGATCTGACACCCGTACAGTGGGCGTCAGCGATAGTGATGTGATGACGGGTCAGGGCGACGGCGGCCTGACCCGTTGCCACACTGGTCAAGGGAGCGTTCGTCATTTCCAATCAACCGCCTAAGAGCAGAGCCCGCGAGTGGCTCGGCGCCTGGACTTTGGCGGCATACGCCTCGGTCGTGCTGATGGCAACACTGTGGCCGACGCCGCTTGACCAAGGATTTGAATCTTCCATCAACAAGCTCTTCGTCGTTTTGTACCGAAACGGGGTTCCGCTGTGGTTCGGCTACAACAAGCTTGAATTCACCGCCAACGTCCTGATGTTCATTCCGCTGGGTTTCCTGGTGGCGCTTTTGCTGCCCGCCAGGATTTGGTGGCTGGCTCTGGTCATCTGCCCGGCCATGTCAATCGCCATTGAAATGACTCAGGCACTTGCATTGAGCGCCAGGTTCGCCACAGTTATCGACGTGTTTTCGAACTCGTTGGGCGCCGTTATCGGCATTTTGATTGCTGTCATGTTGCGCGCAATCGTCTACGAACGGGACCAGAAAGTCATCGCGAGGGCTGTCTGGGCCCAAGGCCTGCGCTAGGGCGTGGTTCCTTTGGACCTACTAGCGCTGCTCTGCACGGGTGCCCGATAGTCCTTGTCGTGTAGGCACACGAATTGGGGAACGCGCCCCCGGCCGCTACCCGCAGTTCGCGGGGATCAGCGTTTGGTTCGTGGCGTTGATCATTGGGGTTCCCCGGGCTTCAAGCTGCCCATAGGTGCCGGGCTCGCCGGTGAACGTTGCACTCACGACGCTGGTTTCACCAGGTCGCAGGTAGGCAGTGAACTTCGCCACCGGTCGGCCGAGGTCATTGGCACCACTATCGACGTTCGTTTCTTCGCCCTCTTCGACGACCTCGGAGCCAGCCAGGGTGGCGCCGACCGGCCCGTAGATAAAGACTTGGGTCGCAAAGAACTCAGAGCCGAAGTTCTGGGTGCTGATGTAGTCGGGCAGGTCGTCGGCTTGTTCCTGGGTGAGGTTTGAGTGCAGGGTCACCTTCGTCGTGAACGTGGGGTTAGCCGGTGCCTCGCAAACATCGGAGGTCGTTTCCGTCGAGGTCTGCAGATAGAAGTCGATTTTCGACGCGGAGACGTCGCGGTAGAACGTTCCGACGACTGTGGCATCCGCGTTGTCCTTGGGCAGGGCGCCCTGGATTCGCGTGCCATCGAGAAGGCTCTGCTCAGCGGGATCTGCGCTCCAGGCCAGAATGCTTCCTTGATTGATTCCGTCCGTGATCGACGTGATCATGGTCTTGATATCGAAATCGCCTGCCGTCACTGCGGCCAGGATGCTCGCCGCTGCGTTCTGGAAGAAAGCGTCCACGATGAGGTAGTCGTCGTAGCTGCCGTAGCGAAAGTAGATCTCGTTCACGAGGAGTGACACGGCGTTCTCGCTCGAAAGGACGTCGCCAGAGCTGAGTGTGATCGGGCCCGTGGCCTTCAGGATGTGTGCAAGTGCGAGTGGGTCGATGGAGATGACGCCATCGACCACGGTGCCCTTGTCGCGTGCCCAGAACGATTGCATGATGCTTGCTGCCGTGGGGAAGTCCGGGCGACTGGTGGAAGTGTTGGGGAACCTGACCAGGTAGTCGCTGTAAAGGTCCAGTGCGCTTTGGTCGACTTGAACATCCACAGCAGTGCCGTCCTTGAGGTCGTTGCTACCACCGGCCTGCGCAGCGATCGAGACCTTTCCCTTGTCCACATTGATCAAGGTGTAGGACGCTGCGCTGCCGCCTAGCGCGGTCGACTCGGCGTTGTTCTGGAACGCCATGAGGTAGTTACGCGGGGTGTCCTGGCCGAGAACGGCGCCGGCCGCGGAAACCATCGGAGCGATGTCGGTGACAGTCGTCGTGGCCGAGGCGACCAAACCGGTGAGTTTGACAACGGCGTCTGTGACAGGCCCGATGGTCAAGGAGGTGTCGATTGTGGCCAGGCGTGTACCTGACCGAGCGAGGGCTCCGTCGGCTGATTCAACGACGGATTCCGCTTTCGTTATTGGTGTGAGGAGATCAATCCCATCGGTGCTCTGGGAATCAGGTGCGATGGTGCCGACCAAGTCGACGGCCGGCACAGCGACATCGGTGACGATGTCATCGATGCTCTCTGCGACGGCGCGCACGCCCTTGAGGTTCTCGCCAACCACGGGCACAAATTCCGCGATGCGCCACGTGAGGTCCCGCGTCCCTGCCACTGCGCTGGCGGAATGCTCTTCAAGGTCGGAGCTGGTCGTAGACATAGCGGCTAGGTCGAACGACGTAGCTTCTGATTGGAGTTTTTCGACGAGCATTTGTGATGCTTCAAGGTCAGTTTTCACTACAAGAAGTCGAGTTGCGAGCCAGGTTACGCCGCCGAGGACCACAACCAGGCCCACCACCATGCTGATTTTCAGCCATTGTTTCGCTGGCTTGCGACTGCGACCGCGGTGGCGCGCGCCCGATTGGCTGGACAGCGAGGGAGTGCGCCTGGATGATCGAGAATTCACAGGTCAACTCTAGGGGAGCGCCTGCTGGATCGGCTGCACGCGTAAAGGGGCACGGCTCGTACTTATCTTAATACGTCTGGCAATGGCCTGTGCAGCGGTTCGTATATGGAACTATGAGAGATAGCGCTGGGGATCCCGACTGTGTTTCTCAGCTTTACGTTGTTGTGGGGGAGAAAATGGCAGTTGGTGAGGCCCGGGCGATTGGGGTGCTTCGGAGAAAATCCTGGCAACGAGCTTTTGCGGTTCGGCTGTTTACCAGTGACGTGATTGTGGTGGTAATTACCGTATTCGCCTCCCAGTTCATTTGGTTTGGTTTCAATACCGTGCCCGTGGCCACTGAGACGCCCGTGGACCTCAGCGCTGGTTACACGCTCGTTTCACTGGTGCTAATCGTCAGCTGGATGCTGATGTTAGATGCCTTTGCCACCCGTGATCACAAGGTGATCGGAAGTGGAACACTGGAGTATAAGAGAGTGGCCGACGCCACTATTCGACTCTTTGGGTTGTTCGCGATCGTCGCGTTCCTCTTTAAAATCGAGTTGGCCCGCGGCTACTTCCTAACCGCCTTGCCTTTCGGCATGTTGCTTCTCATCGCAACCCGTTGGCGCTGGCGCCAGTGGCTCCGTGCGCGCCAAGCGCGTGGACTGTACGTGTCCCGGGCGCTTCTCCTCGGAGAACGCCTCAAGACGGCACACGTGGCAGCAACTATTACGCGCACTCCGGGAAGCGGCCTGAAGCTGGTCGGGGCGCTGACTCGCGAGGGGACGATCCGCAAGGGGCCGGTGCACGGTGTGCCGATTGTGGGGGACTACAGCGACCTACTCACTGCCCTTGACGACACCAACGCCGACACGGTCATCCTCACCGGCGCTGACGAGATCAGCCCCGAAGACATGCGGCGGGTGGGGTGGGAGCTCGAGGCCCGCGACGTGGAGCTGATCGTCGCACCGGCGCTCACCGACGTGGCCGGTCCGCGCATCCACTCCCGGCCCGTGGCCGGGCTGCCGCTCATCCACGTGAGCTATCCGCAGTTCGAGGGGGTTAAGCGCGTAACGAAGCGCACCTTCGACATCGTCGGTTCTGCGCTGCTCATTCTGCTCAGCTCGCCCGGCCTCATCTGGGTGGCGATCGCGGTGAAGCGCTCCAGCCCCGGCAACATCGTGTACCGGCAGGAGCGCATCGGCCGGCACGGTGTCACGTTCGGCATGTACAAGTTCCGCTCCATGGTGCAAGACGCCGACGACCAGCTCGAGAGCCTGCTCGACGCGCAGGGCACGTCGGACACCCCGCTGTTCAAGGTCACCAACGACCCGCGCATCACCCCGATCGGCAAGATCCTGCGCAAGTACTCCATTGATGAGCTGCCGCAGCTGTTCAACGTGCTGTTCGGCGAGATGAGCCTGGTGGGCCCGCGCCCGCAGCGGGCCGCCGAAGTGGCCCTTTACGACGACGCGGCCCACCGCCGGCTGATCATGAAGCCGGGCATGAGTGGACTCTGGCAGGTAAGTGGCCGCTCTAATCTCAGCTGGGAAGACAGCATCCGTCTGGACCTGTACTACGTGGAGAACTGGTCACTTACGGCCGACATCCTCATACTTTGGCGAACTGTTCGAGCGGTAGTCGCGCCCGAAGGGGCCGTCTGACTCGCTGAACCAGTGCCGAGCGCCTGCGACGATGCGGTCAGATCACGGGTTCCTAGGGGCGGCATGTCGACGTCGGCGGCCTCTAAGCACAAACCCATACGCACTGCGGGAGGACTTCTCCCACTGAACGGGAGCAACAATGCAACAGGCGACGACTGACCGAGTCGAAAAGACTCAGCTCCAAGCCGTTTCCAGTCATCGACGTGGCGACATTCAGGGGCTCAGAGCCGTTGCGGTGCTCATGGTGCTGGTATTCCATGCGGGTCTTCCACTGCCCGGCGGATTCGTCGGTGTGGATGTCTTCTTCGTCATATCGGGCTTCGTCATCACTGCAATGCTCGCTCGCGAGTGGGCCGCGACTCGCCGAATCCGATTCGGTGAGTTCTATCTCAAACGCTTTCTCAGGCTGACACCAGCGTTGGCGGCGATGGTGGCGACAACCGTGGTCGTCTCAGCATTCGTTCTTTCGCCACTCGGGCCACAACAGACGACAGCGGCCACAGCCGCCGGCTCTCTTTTACTCGCCGCGAACTGGGTCATTTCCGCAACGACAGGTGGGTACTTTGACACCTCGGCCGGTGCGAATCCACTGCTGAACACGTGGTCCCTGTCAGTTGAAGAGCAGTTCTACGTTGTGTTTCCGGCCATCCTTGCGCTGGGTTGGATCCTTGGAAGACGGCATCGGCGGCTGCGCTACGTGGCGGTCATAGTTGTTTCGGCTGTGGCATTCGTTTCCTTCTTCCTGGCGATGTACGGGCCCAATCCGGAGTTCTTTGGTGCGGATGAGTGGCTGGTGGGGTTTTACAGTCCGCTCAGTAGGGCCTGGGAGTTTGCGGTCGGTGCGCTACTCGCGTTGGCGCTGACCCGTTTTCGTGTGTCCTCTCCTGCCGCCGCCACAGCGGTGGGGTTCGGGGGAGTGGCGATGTTGTTGGCGTCACTGTGGTTCATCAACGAAAGTACGACCTTTCCGGGGAAGTGGACCCTGGTTCCCGTGGTTGGCGCGATGTGCCTCCTCCTCGCAGGCAGCTATCAGTCGAACCCTGTGACTCGCGCGCTGTCCACCCGGCCCATGGTGAAGCTGGGGGACTGGTCCTACTCCATTTATCTGTGGCACTGGCCGTTCATCGTCTTCGCGACAATTCTCTTTCCGGGCAGCACAACGGCCATGGTGATCGCGTGCCTGCTCTCACTCATCCCGGCGATTGCTTCTTACTATTGGATCGAAGCACCCTTCCGGAGAGCACGCCTGCTTCCCGTTCGGCATCTGGTTCCTCTGGTGGCCGCCACTTTGATCATCCCGCTCGGGCTCACCGCGTGTTTCGGAATTGCCGTCAGCAATGGCTACTGGAACCAACAGATCGTTAGCCTTCAGACGAATATCGACCCCATCGTTGGTACACCTGGGTGCTTCACCGACAATCGCGCTAACTTGATGAACCCTCGTGACTGCCTGCTAAATGCCACCGGCGCGGGTGAGCCTGTGTATCTGGCAGGAGATTCCAATGCACTGATGTTCACAGCGGGCCTTCTCGCTGCGAGCGAAGAAGCCAAAAGGCCATTCACCTCGTATACCTTCAGCTCATGCCCATTGGTCGGAGTGGTGGCGACCTGGAGAAAGACTGGTGCGGTCTACCGGCCCGGTTGCGACGAGTATCAGAAAGAGACGCTCGCCTGGCTGGAGGACGCTGAGGCAGGAACGGTCGTTCTCGGCAGCGCGGACTACTATCTCCGAGACCCAGTACTCGGCATCAAGGTCAATGGCACGCAGGCGAAGGGCTATGCCGCCAAGACGCAGGCATACACGGCAGGACTGCGTCAGACCATACAGACGCTCCAAACGGCAGGGCACGAAGTCGTGGTGGTTTTGCCTATTCCGAACTTCCGATTGGAATCAGACGAGGCGAGTGCGGAGGCCTGGCGGGGACCCCAGTCCTGCATGAACCTCGCCTTCTTCATCGACTCGTGTGCGAAGGACATGCAGACGTCCCTCTCCGTAGTCAGCGACAGGCAGGCTGCCATCTGGGCGGAGATTACTCGGGTGGCCGAAGAGACCGGTAGCCGCGTGCTCGACCTGAGCGCGGACATCTGCCCTGATGGCCAGTGCGCTGTGACACGCGATGAAGTCCAGATCTATGCCGATTACAATCACATTTCCACTCAAGAATCCAGGATTCTCGCCCCAGAGTTTGCGGCGGTTTTGGGGGCGGCCGGCCGCTAGCCGGTGCGGGTAGGCCACGCTCCGAGTTCTGGGGTCTCGACGAGCTCGACAAGCTCGACCAACGGCTCGGGAGAGCTCGACCAACGGGTCCCGGCAGGCCCGATCGGCCGGTGGGGGAGACGCCCGAGTTCCGCGGAACGACGCGGGTCTCGACAAGCTCGACCAGCGGGGGCGCAACGCGACACGCCCGGGTTGCACAATGACCTATTCCTGTGGCAGACTCTTCTAGTTCAACACTTTCGGATCGCGCTGCACGCGAGACCGGAATCACTGCCAGGCAGTGCATAGTTCGCCCCTTGCGGGTTGGGACTAGGCCGCGGGTAGCAGAACGAAGCTTAAATCAACTTCTCGGATGCGTGGGTAAAACCATGTCATCCGTCAGGCCCCGGCCTGGGGGAGTTGGCTCGAGAAGGTCGGATCCCCGGCCGGATCGAAATTGACAGATGAACAGTGGTGCGATAGCAGCAGTGCTACTACGGCGTCCAATGCAGCCCTCGGGATGTAAGAAGCCTTGACAAGAAAGAGAGTTCGACATGGCGGGACAGAAAATCCGCATTCGACTTAAGTCGTATGACCACGAGGTCATCGACATCTCGGCGCGCAAGATCGTCGACACCGTCACCCGTGCGGGTGCAACCGTTGTCGGCCCCGTGCCGCTTCCGACCGAGAAGAACGTGGTGTGTGTCATCCGTTCCCCTCACAAGTACAAGGACAGCCGGGAGCACTTTGAAATGCGCACCCACAAGCGTCTGATCGACATCATTGACCCGACGCCGAAGGCCGTCGACTCGCTTATGCGTCTCGACCTCCCGGCCGACGTCAACATCGAGATCAAGCTCTAGGGCCCGCGATGTCGTACGCAGATACCAAGACCACCAAGGGCCTCCTCGGCAAGAAGCTCGGCATGACTCAGGTGTGGGACGAGAACAACAAGCTTGTTCCCGTTACCGTCATCGAGATCTCGCCGAACGTCGTCACCCAGATCCGCACGAAGGACATCGACGGCTACGCCGGCGTCCAGATTGCCTCTGGCGCCATCGACCCCCGCAAGGTGAACAAGCCGTCCGCAGGACACTTCGAGAAGGCCGGCGTCACGCCGCGCCGTCACGTTACCGAGCTCCGCACCGCGGATGCCGCTGACTACACCCTGGGCCAGGAGCTCACCGTTGACGGTGTGTTCGTTGCCGGCACCAAGGTTGACGTCATGGGCACCTCCAAGGGCAAGGGCTTCGCCGGTGTTATGAAGCGTCACAACTTCAAGGGTGTTTCCGCTTCGCACGGTTCGCACCGCAACCACCGCAAGCCCGGTTCCATCGGTGCCTCCTCGACCCCCAGCCGTGTCTTCAAGGGCATGCGCATGGCCGGTCGTATGGGTGGCGAGCGCGTGACCGTGCTGAACCTCAAGGTTCACGCGATCGACGCTGACAAGGGCCTCATTCTGGTCAAGGGTGCCGTTCCCGGCGCCAAGGGCCGCCTCGTATTCGTCCGCACCGCAGTGAAGGGAGCGTAGTTCTTATGGCTACCGCACTCGACCTCATCGACGCCAACGGCAAGAAGGCCGGCTCCGTTGAGCTGCCCGCCGAAATCTTCGACGTCCAGACCAACATCCCGCTGATTCACCAGGTCGTTGTCGCGCAGCTCGCTGCCGCACGCCAGGGAACGCACAAGGTAAAGAGCCGCGGAGAAGTTTCCGGTGCCGGCCGCAAGCCGTTCAAGCAGAAGGGAACCGGTCGCGCTCGTCAGGGCTCGATCCGCGCCCCTCAGATGACCGGTGGTGGCATCGTCCACGGACCGACCCCGCGCAGCTACGACCAGCGCACCCCGAAGAAGATGATTGCCGCCGCGCTCAAGGGTTCACTCTCTGACCGCGCCCGTGGCGACCGTCTGCACGTGGTGACCGCGCTGTTCTCGGCCGAGACGCCCAGCACCAAGGGCGCCATCACGCTGCTCACCCAGATCGCCAGCAGCAAGCACGTGCTGGTCGTTCTCGAGCGCACCGACGAGCTGACCCTCCGCAGCATCCGCAACCTCCCGACGGTGCACGTGCTGTCCTGGGACCAGCTGAATGCCTATGACGTTCTCGTCTCTGACGACATCGTCTTCACCAAGGGCGCGTTTGACGCGTTCGTGGCGCACAAGACCAAGAAGGAAGAGGTGTCCGCATAATGGCTACCCCGATTCAAAAGGACCCCCGCGACGTCATCATCGCTCCGGTCGTCTCTGAAAAGAGCTACGGCCTGATCGACGAGGGCAAGTACACCTTCATCGTGGACCCGCGCTCGAACAAGACCGAAATCAAGCTGGCGATCGAGAAGATCTTCAAGGTTGAGGTTGCGTCGATCAACACCATGAACCGCATCGGCAAGACTCGCCGTACGAAGTTCGGCATGGGTAAGCGCAAGGACACCAAGCGTGCCATCGTCACGCTCAAGTCCGGTTCCATCGACATCTTCACGGCCGTCGGCTAAGCGGCCAGGACTAGAGGAATAAGAAATGGCTATTCGTAAGTACAAGCCCACGACCCCCGGTCGTCGCGGTTCATCTGTTGCGGACTTCGCAGAGATCACCCGTTCGACGCCCGAGAAGTCGCTGCTTCGTCCGCTGTCCAAGACCGGTGGTCGTAACAACCAGGGTCGCATCACGACGCGTCACATCGGTGGTGGCCACAAGCGCCAGTACCGCGTGATCGACTTCCGTCGTAACGACAAAGACGGTGTCAACGCCAAGGTCGCTCACATTGAATACGACCCCAACCGCACGGCGCGCATCGCGCTGCTGCACTTCCTGGACGGCTCCAAGCGCTACATCATTGCGCCGAACAAGCTGAACCAGGGCGACATCGTCGAGTCGGGTGCCGGTGCTGACATCAAGCCCGGCAACAACCTGCCGCTGAAGAACATCCCCACCGGTACCATCATTCACGCCATCGAGATCCGTCCGGGTGGTGGCGCCAAGCTGGCCCGCTCCGCCGGAGTGTCGGTTCGGCTGGTCGCGAAGGATGGCATCTACGCCCAGCTGCGCCTGCCGTCCGGAGAAATCCGTAACGTCGACGCCCGCTGCCGCGCCACGATCGGCGAGGTCGGCAACGCCGAGCAGTCGAACATCAACTGGGGCAAGGCCGGCCGGATGCGCTGGAAAGGCGTTCGCCCGACCGTTCGTGGTGTTGCCATGAACCCGGTCGACCACCCGCACGGTGGTGGTGAGGGTAAGACGTCCGGTGGACGTCACCCCGTCAGCCCCTGGGGCCAGAAGGAAGGGCGCACCCGCCACCCGAACAAGGAAAGCGACAAGCTCATTGTTCGTCGCCGTACCGTCGGCAAGAAGCGTAAGTAGGAGTAGACGATGCCAAGAAGTCTTAAGAAGGGCCCCTTCGTTGACGACCACCTGCTTCGCAAGGTTGTCAAGGCGAATGAAGCCTCAAGCAAGAACGTAATCAAGACCTGGTCGCGCCGTTCGATGATCATCCCCGACATGCTCGGGCACACCATCGCGGTTCACGACGGTCGCAAGCACATCCCGGTGTTCGTCACCGAGAGCATGGTTGGGCACAAACTCGGTGAGTTTGCTCCCACCCGCACCTTCCGTGGTCACGTGAAGGATGACAAGAAGGGTCGTCGCCGCTAACGCGGTGACGTGAAGGAGGAGAAATGGTGGAGTCGATCGCACGCGTGCGTCACATCCGCGTTACCGCCCAGAAGGCCCGTCGCGTTGTCAACCTGATTCGTGGCAAGCAGGCGCATGAAGCGCTGGGAATTCTGAAGTTCGCGCCCCAGGGCGCGTCCGACCCCGTGTACAAGCTGGTGGCCTCGGCCATCGCCAACGCCCGGGTCAAGGCCGATGCAGCAAACGAGTTCCTGGACGAACAGGATCTGTTCATCTCCCAGGCATTCGTCGATGAGGGTACAACCCTCAAGCGTTTCCAGGCCCGCGCACAGGGTCGCGCATTCCAGATCAAGAAGCGTACGAGCCACATCACTGTTGTGCTCGCCACTCCTGAGGAGGGTACGAAGTAATGGGTCAGAAAGTAAACCCGTATGGCTTCCGTCTGGGAATCACGACCGACCACGTGTCGCGTTGGTTCTCTGACAGCACGAAGCCGGGCCAGCGTTACAGCGACTTCGTCGCTGAAGACGTCAAGATCCGCCGCCTGTTGAGCACCAGCCTCGACCGCGCCGGCGTTTCCCGCATCGAGATCGAGCGCACCCGCGATCGTGTCCGTGTCGACATTCACACCGCCCGTCCGGGCATCGTGATCGGTCGTCGCGGCGCGGAAGCAGAGCGCATCCGGTCCGACCTTGAAAAGCTCACCGCCAAGCAGATCCAGCTGAACATCCTCGAGGTCAAGAACCCCGAGCAGGATGCACAGCTCGTCGCGCAGGGCATCGCAGAGCAGCTCTCCGCTCGTGTGGCTTTCCGCCGCGCGATGCGTAAGGGCCTGCAGGGCGCCCAGCGTGCCGGCGCCAAGGGTGTTCGCATCCAGGTGTCCGGTCGTCTCGGTGGCGCTGAGATGAGCCGTTCGGAGTTCTACCGCGAAGGCCGTGTGCCGCTGCACACCCTGCGCGCGAACATCGACTACGGCTTCTACGAAGCCAAGACCACCTTCGGCCGCATCGGCGTGAAGGTCTGGATCTACAAGGGCGACATCACCAACAAGGAACTCGCTCGTGAGCAGGCCAACGCTAAGTCGTCCCGCCCCGAGCGTCGTGACGACCGTCCCCGCCGTGCGCCTCGCGCAGAGGGCGCGGCTCCGGTTGCAGCAGGAGTTGAGGCTAAATAATGTTGATTCCCCGCAGAGTTAAGCACCGCAAGCAGCACCACCCCGGCCGTACCGGCCACGCAACCGGTGGTACCACTGTTTCGTTCGGCGAGTATGGCATTCAGGCCCTTACCCCCGCGTACGTGACCAACCGTCAGATCGAGTCCGCTCGTATCGCCATGACGCGTCACATCAAGCGTGGCGGCAAGGTCTGGATCAACATTTACCCGGACCGCCCGTTGACCAAGAAGCCTGCCGAAACCCGCATGGGTTCCGGTAAGGGTTCGGTCGAGTGGTGGGTCGCGAACGTCAAGCCGGGCCGCGTGCTCTTCGAGCTTTCCGGTGTCTCTGACACCGTTGCTCGCGAAGCGCTCACCCGTGCAATTCACAAGCTGCCCCTCAAGGCACGCATCATCAAGCGCGAGGAGGGCGACGCATAATGGCGATCGGATCCAAGGAGCTCGCCTCAGTCGAGCTCGACACCTTTGAAAATGAACGACTGTTCGACGAGCTGAAGAAGGCCAAGGAAGAGCTGTTCAACCTTCGCTTCCAGTCGGCCACCGGCCAGCTCGAAAGCCACGGCCGCCTTCGCGCGGTCAAGCGGGACATTGCACGCATCTACACGGTTCTCCGTGAGCGCGAGCTGGGCATTCGTGCCACTCCCGTCGCAGTCGAGGCTCCGGCCAAGGCTGAGAAGAAGACGACCAAGAAGGCCAAGGCCAAGGACGCATCCACGGATGCTCCCGAGGCTGACGCCGTCGAGACGAAGGAGGCCTAATCATGGCGAAGACTGACGAAACGGTCGTCCCCGCCGAGGCTCTCGTGCGCGGCTACCGCAAGACGATGCGTGGTTACGTGACCAGCGACAAGATGGATAAGACCATCGTTGTCGAGGTCGAAGACCGCGTGAAGCACCCCCTGTACGGCAAGGTCATCCGCCGTACGTCCAAGCTGAAGGTTCACGACGAGGCGAACTCCGCCGGCGTCGGCGACCTGGTCCTGATCAGCGAAACTCGCCCGCTGAGCGCTACCAAGCGCTTTCGCCTGGTCGAGATTCTCGAGAAGGCCAAGTAAGCCTCGCGCTTACTTGATAGAAGGAGTTAGAAAGTGCTTCAGCAAGAATCACGACTCAAAGTTGCCGACAACACCGGTGCCAAGGTCCTGTTGACGATCCGTGTTCTCGGTGGCTCCGGCCGTCGTTACGCCGGACTGGGTGACGTTATCGTCGCCACCGTCAAGGACGCCATCCCGGGCGGCAACGTCAAGAAGGGTGACGTCGTCAAAGCCGTCATCGTTCGCGTCAAAAAGCAGACCCGTCGTCCAGACGGCTCGTACATCAAGTTCGATGAGAACGCCGCAGTGATCTTGAAGGCTGACGGAGACCCTCGTGGTACCCGTATCTTCGGACCGGTCGGTCGCGAACTCCGCGACAAGAAGTTCATGAAGATCATTTCGTTGGCACCGGAGGTTATCTAAATCATGGCCAGAATCAAGAAGGGTGACCTCGTAGAGGTCATCACCGGCCGCACCCAGGCGCGCGGCGGAGACCGTGGCAAGCAGGGTCGTGTGCTCGAGGTGCAGGTTGAGAAGAACCGCGTCCTCATCGAGGGCGTCAACTTCGTCAAGAAGCACGTTCGCGTCGGACAGACCCAGCGCGGCTCCAAGACCGGCGGCATCGAGACCCAGGAAGCATCGATCCACGCTTCCAACGTCGCGCTCGTCGACCCGGAGACCAAGAAGCCGACCAAGGTCGGGTTCCGTCTCGAAGAGGTAACGAAGGACGGCGTCACCAAGACGGTCCGCGTTCGTTACGCCAAGAAGTCAGGTAAGGACCTCTAATGACTGACATCGCAACCGAGGGCGCAAAGCCCGTCGTTCTGCCGCGTCTCAAGCAGAAGTATCGCGAAGAGATCTCCCTGCAGCTCGCCAAGGACCTGGGTTTCACCAACGTCCACCAGGTGCCCAACCTGACGAAGATCATCGTCAACATGGGTGTCGGCGAGGCAGCACGCGACGGCAAGATCATGGATGGCGCCGTCGCCGACCTCACCAAGATCACCGGCCAGAAGCCGCAGGTCACCAAGGCACGCAAGTCCATCGCGCAGTTCAAACTGCGTGAAGGACAGCCCATTGGCACGCACGTCACACTTCGTGGCGACCGCATGTGGGAGTTCCTCGACCGGCTGCTCAGCCTCGCGCTGCCCCGTATCCGCGACTTCCGCGGCCTCTCGGACAAGCAGTTCGACGGTGCCGGCAACTACACGTTCGGTCTCACGGAGCAGGTTATGTTCCACGAGATCGACCAGGACCGGATCGACCGTGTTCGCGGTATGGACATCACTGTTGTGACGACCGCCAAGAACAACGACGAGGGTCGCGCGCTGCTCAAGGCGCTCGGCTTCCCGTTCAAGACGGCCGAGAACTCCTAAACTAGCTTTACCCCGGGGGCCGGACAACCGTTCGGCCCCCTCCACCACCACAGGTCGTCATCCGTGTAACGGGTGCACGAAACCAGGCGAGAAAGGCACCACAAATGACAATGACAGATCCGGTCGCAGATATGCTGACCAGACTGCGCAACGCTAACTCGGCGTACCACGACACAGTGTCGATGCCGCACAGCAAGCTCAAGGCGCACATCGCAGACATCCTCAAGGCACAGGGTTACATCTCTGCCTGGGATGTCAAGGATGCAGAGGTCGGAAAGACCCTCACGCTGAACCTCAAGTTCGGCCCCAACCGCGAGCGTTCCATCGTCGGCATCAAGCGGGTTTCCAAGCCCGGCCTGCGCGTGTACGCAAAGTCGACTGAGATCCCCACGGTTCTCGGCGGCCTCGGCGTTGCCATCCTGTCCACCTCCAGCGGTCTGCTCACCGACCGCCAGGCTGAGAAGAAGGGCGTAGGCGGAGAAGTTCTCGCCTACGTGTGGTAGCCGACAATGTCACGTATTGGAAGACTTCCGATCCAGATCCCCGCGGGTGTCACGGTCGAAGCTCAGGGCCAGGCCGTTAGCGTCAAGGGTCCGAAGGGTGAGCTCGCGCTCACCGTCGCCAACCCGATCGAGGTTCAGATCGTCGATGGCCAGGTTCTGGTCACGCGTCCCGACGACGAGCGCAACTCGCGTTCGCTGCACGGACTGACCCGCACCCTGATCGCCAACCAGATCATCGGGGTGACCGTGGGATACACCAAGGGCCTCGAGATCGTTGGTACCGGTTACCGCGTCGCACAGAAGGGCACCTCTGTTGAGTTCGCCCTCGGCTTCTCGCACCCGGTCCTCATCGAGCCGCCCGTAGGTATCTCCCTGACCGTCGAGGGCGTTAACAAGCTCACGGTCAGTGGTATCGACAAGCAGGCCGTCGGTGAGGTCGCCGCAAACATCCGTAAGATTCGCAAGCCAGAGCCCTACAAGGGCAAGGGTGTGCGTTACGCCGGCGAGATTGTTCGCCGCAAGGCCGGAAAGAGTGGTAAGTAACCATGGGTCTCGGAACTAGAGGAAAAAGCAAGTCGGCTGCCCGCGGACGCAGGCACGCACGTCTTCGCAAGAAGATCGAGGGGACCGCGCTTCGTCCGCGTCTCGTCGTCACCCGCTCGGCTCGCCACGTATTCGTGCAGGTCGTTGACGACAGCAAGGGTTTCACCCTCGCGTCGGCGTCGACTCTCGAAACCGGTCTGCGCACCTTCGATGGTGACAAGACCGCCAAGGCGCACAAGGTCGGCGAACTCGTCGCCGAGCGCGCGAAGGCCGCCGGCATTGAAGCCGTCGTATTTGACCGTGGTGGCAGCAAGTACGCAGGACGCGTCGCAGCCATCGCCGAAGGAGCTCGAAAGGGAGGGTTGGACCTGTGAGCACTGAATCCAGTAGCACCGCAGCAGCGAAAGAGCAGGACGTCGTTACTGAAGTTCCGGTGGAAACCGCAGCTTCGACTACCCCGCCGCAGAACGAGCCTCGTGAGGCTCGCCGCGGTGGCCGTGAGCGCAGCCCGAACCGTGAGCGCGGAAGCCGTGACGCCGAGAAGAGCCAGTTCCTCGAGCGCGTCGTCACGATCAACCGTGTTTCCAAGGTGGTCAAGGGTGGTCGTCGCTTCAGCTTCACCGCTCTGGTCGTCGTCGGAGACGGTAACGGCCTGGTAGGCGTTGGTTACGGTAAGGCCCGCGAGGTCCCGACCGCAATCAGCAAGGGCGTCGAGGAAGCGAAGAAGAACTTCTTCCGCGTTCCCCGCGTCGGCCTGACCATCCCGCACCCCGTTCAGGGTGAAGCCGCCGCCGGAGTCGTTCTTCTCCGTCCGGCCGCAGCAGGTACCGGCGTTATCGCCGGTGGCCCGGTGCGCGCCGTACTCGAATGCGCCGGCATCCACGACGTGCTGAGCAAGTCGCTCGGTTCGTCGAACACCATCAACATCGTGCACGCCACGGTGGAGGCCCTGCACCAGCTCGAAGAGCCTCGTGCAGTCGCGGCTCGCCGTGGCCTCGCCTACGAAGACGTGGCTCCGGCCCGTTTTCTGCGTGCCGACGCGGCTGCAGCAGCAGCCGCCGCAAGCGCGAAGGCAGGTGCCTAATGGCTCAGCTGAAGATTACGCAGATCAAGTCCAAAATTAGTGAGAAGCAGAACCAGCGCGACACACTTCGCAGCCTGGGCCTGCGTCGCATTGGCGCCGTCACGATCCGCGAGGACAACTCGCAGAACCGTGGCTACGTCAACACCGTTGCTCACCTTGTGAAGGTCGAGGAGATTGACTAATGGCTGACGAGAAGGAAGCTACCGAGAAGGTAGCAACCAAGCCCGCCGCTAAGAAGGCCGCCGCCCCCAAGGCGACGACCACGAAGGCTGCTGCAGCCAAGGCTCCGGCCAAGACTGCTGCCGCCAAGAAGGCCGCCGCGCCGACCGTCCCCACCGAGGCCCGTCCGCAGGTTCTGAAGGTTCACCACCTTCGTCCCGCGCCCGGATCGAAGAAGGACAAGCAGCGCGTTGGCCGTGGTGAAGGATCCAAGGGTAAGACCGCGGGTCGTGGAACCAAGGGCACCAAGGCGCGCTACACCGTGCGTATCGGCTTCGAGGGTGGGCAGATGCCGCTGCACATGCGCACCCCGAAGCTGCGCGGGTTCAAGAACCCGTTCCGCGTCGAGTACCAGGTTGTAAACCTGGAGCGCCTCGCCGAGCTGTACCCGACCGGCGGCGATGTAACCATCGCTTCACTGGTCGCCAAGGGTGCCGTTCGCGACAACGAGAAGGTCAAGGTTCTCGGCAATGGTGACATTGCGGTTAAGCTGACTGTTGCAGTCGATAAGGTCTCCCGCTCAGCAGAGCAGAAGATCGTCGCAGCAGGTGGCTCGATCAAGTAGTAAGACCCGTAGACGAGATCGAGCTTGTCGAGCCTGCTCAGCGATTAATGCGCTGGTGCTGACTCGGCAAGCTCGTTCTTTGTTACTAACTGGAGGCCTTTTTTGTTTAGCGCCATTGCGCGGATATTCCGCACGCCGGACCTTCGTAAGAAGATCGGGTTCACCCTGGGCATCGTCGCCCTGTTCCGTCTGGGCTCGTTCATCCCCGCCCCGTTCGTGGACTTCGGTAACGTGCAAGCCTGTCTTGCAGCGAACCAGGGAACGAGCGGCCTCTACGAGCTCGTGAACCTGTTCAGCGGCGGCGCCTTGCTGCAGCTGTCAGTCTTCGCGCTGGGGATCATGCCGTACATCACGGCCTCCATCATCGTGCAGCTGCTGCGCGTTGTGATCCCACACTTTGAGACCCTCTACAAGGAGGGTGCGGCGGGCCAGTCCAAGCTCACGCAGTACACGCGCTACCTCACCATCGCCCTGGGCATCCTGCAGTCGACCACGCTGATCACCGTTGCCCGCAGCGGCGCCCTGTTCGGCACCTCGGCCTCCTCCGAGTGCTCGCAGCTGCTCACCAATGACTCCTGGTACGCCATCATGCTGATGGTCATCACCATGACCGCCGGTACCGGCGTCATCATGTGGATGGGTGAGATGATCACCGAGCGCGGCATCGGCAACGGCATGTCGCTGCTGATCTTCACCTCCATCGCCGCGCAGTTCCCGAACTCGCTCATCTCGATCGCCCAGCAGAAGGGCATCGACGTCTTCCTGATCGTGCTCGCGATCGGCCTGGTCGTTGTGGCCGGTGTGGTGTTCGTTGAACAGTCGCAACGCCGCATCCCGGTGCAGTACGCCAAGCGCATGGTGGGTCGCCGTACCTACGGCGGCAACAACACCTACATTCCGATCAAGGTGAACATGGCCGGCGTTGTGCCCGTCATCTTCGCGTCGTCGCTGCTGTACCTGCCGGCCCTGATCGCCCAGTTCAACCAGCCCGCCGCCGGCGAGACGCCGCAGGCCTGGGTCACTTGGGTCACCAACAACCTCACCCAGGGCAGCCACCCGCTGTACATGGCGTTCTACTTCCTGCTCATCGTGGGCTTCACCTACTTCTACGTCGCGATCACCTTCAACCCCGAAGAGGTCGCCGACAACATGAAGAAGTACGGCGGCTTCATCCCCGGCATCCGTGCCGGCCGGCCCACCGCCGAGTACCTGGACTACGTGCTGACCCGGGTGACCCTGCCCGGTGCGCTGTACCTGGGCCTGATCGCGCTGATCCCGCTGCTCGCGTTCTCGCTGATCGGTGCCGACCAGAACTTCCCGTTCGGTGGCGCCAGCCTCCTGATCATCGTGGGTGTCGGCCTGGAGACGGTCAAGCAGATCGACTCGCAGCTGCAACAGCGCCACTACGAGGGGCTCCTGCGATGACCCGCCTTCTCGTGATCGGACCCCCCGGGGCCGGCAAGGGCACCCAGGCCGTGCGCCTGGCCGAGGCCTTCGGCATTCCCGCCGTGTCAACCGGCGACATCTTCCGCCACAACGTGAAGACCGAAACCGAGCTGGGCGTGCAGGTCAAGGCGTACATCGAGGCCGGCAAATACGTGCCCGACTCGCTGACCAACGCGATCGTCGCCGACCGCCTCAAGGAGCCGGACGCCACCAACGGCTTCCTGCTCGACGGCTACCCGCGCACCACCGACCAGGTGCTCGAGCTCGACCGCCTGCTCGACGCCGAGGGCACCTCGCTCGACGCCGTGGTGCAGATCGTCGCCGACACCGACGAGGTCGTCGCCCGGCTGCTCAAGCGGGCCGCCGAGCAGGGCCGCGCGGACGACACCGCTGAGGTCATCCGGCACCGTATGGACGTGTACGCGGAGCAGACCGCACCGCTGATCGACCTGTACGACAAGCGCGGCGTCGTGGTCACCATCGACGGCCTCGGCGCCGTCGACCAGGTCACCGACCGCATCGTTGCGGCGCTGGCCGAACGCGGCCTGCACGCCGTCGGGCCCACCGACGCCGTGACCGCGTCCGCGTAGTTCGTTTCACCCGGGCACCGGACTTCGCCGGTGCCCGTTTCATGTGCGGCACCGGAATCAGCCGATGCCTTCCCCGCTCGATGAATTAGTTTGCAGGTATGTCCGTGGCCCTTCGCCGCTCCATCTACAAGTCCCCGGCGCAGATGCGCCTGATGCTGGCCCCCGGCCTGGCGACCGCTGCGTCGCTCGTGGCGGCCCGCGAAGCGATGGGGGTAGGCGTCACCACCCTCGACGTGGATGCCGCCGCTGAGGCCGCCATTGTGGCCCTGGGCGGTATGCCCAACTTCAAGCTCGAGCAGGGCTACTTCCACACCGTGTGCGCCTCGGTGAACGACGACGTGGTGCACGGCATCCCGGGTTCTCGCGTTTTGGGCGCCGGCGACATCGTGTCGATCGACAGCGGCGCGATCATCGACGGCTGGAACGGCGACGCGGCGTTCACGTTCGTGCTGCCCGACCCGAGCCGCCCGGAGGTCGTCGCCGAGCGCGAGGAGCTCTCGCGGGTGACCGAGCAGTCGCTCTGGCACGGTATCGCCCGGCTGGCCGAGGCCCGGCACCTCAACGAGGTCGGCGAGGCCATCGAGGACTACATCGAATCGCAGGGCACCTACGGGATCCTCACCGACTACGTGGGACACGGCATCGGCAAGGCGATGCACGAGGCACCGCCGGTGTTCAACTACCGGGTGCGCCAGAAGGGCCCGGACGTGAAGCCCGGCCTGGTCGTGGCGATCGAGCCGATGGTGGTGCTCGGCGACATCGAGACCTACACCCGCGACGACGACTGGACCGTCGCCACCAGCGACGGCAAGGCCGCCGCGCACTGGGAGCACAGCGTCGCCGTGCACAAGGACGGCATCTGGGTGCTCACCGCCGAAGACGGCGGCGCGGCGGGCCTGGCCCAGTTCGGCATCACCCCCGTCCCCCTGGCCTAACCGCCCCGCCGGAGCCGCGTGCCGCGGCCATCCGTGCCTAACTGTTGCCCGTGCGGACAATTGCGCCCGGTGTGCCGGACGCAATTGCCCGTTGCGGTAACAGTTGGCCCATGGATGGGGCTGGCGAGCGAGCTAGGCGTCCATCACGTGGACCAGCTCGTCGATGAAGGACGCGAAGTCGACGGAGCGCTTGATCAGGCGCTGCACCTCGACGCGGTCGGAGAACACCTCGACGAACTGGTCGAAAACCGCCTGGAAGGTGCTGCGGCCGGCGGCGCTGAACGCGATCAGCGCGACCACGTTCACCCGGTTGTCGCCCCAGACCATCGGGGCGTCGTTGATCACGATGGCGATGGAGGTTTGCTTGGCGCTCATCGCCATCGCGTGCGGCACGGCGAGGTTGTCGGTGAACGCGGTGGATGACATGAGCTCCCGCTCGATGGCGCCGTCAACGTAGCTCTGGTCGATGATGCCTCGCGCCATCATGCGCTCGCCCAGCGCGGTGATCATCGCGGTCTCGTCGGGGGCGTAGAAGTTGCGGGAGAACATCGACTCGTCGAAGAACTGCAGCAGGTCGTCCTTCAGGCGCGCGCGGCGGCGCATCCGTCGCACCCGGCTGGCGTGCTGGCGGATGCGGTCGACGTCGTTCTGGGTGAGGAACGGCTGGATCACGATGACCCCGTCGGCGTGCAGCTGCGGGTCGATGGTGGTGAGCACCAGATCGGCGTCGAGCGAGTCCCAGTCCACGTCGGAGCGGGTGATCACCGCGACGACCTCGAGGTCGTCGCCGAGCACCCGTTCGATACGTTCGCGCAGCAGCACGTGCATGTCGTAGTAGTTGGGGCAGACGATCGCGCAGGAGACCAGCTCCACCCGGCGCACCTGCTGCTCGAGATGCGCGCCCACGTGCATGGCGATGTAGGCGATCTCGTCGTCGTTGATCACGATCTGCTCGGCGCGCTGCAGTTCGCTGGCGATGTACACCGCCAGCTCGTAGATCAGCGGGTACGAGGTCTTGATCGACCGGGTGAGCGGGTTGCGGGAGTACGACTTGTCGTGCGCCCGGTTGATCAGGTTTCGCACGTGCAGGGTCAGCCGCACGATGAAGTCGTCGTCGTCGAGGTCGACGAGGTACTCCTGGCTGGCCCGGTCCACGATGGCGCGCATCATCGCGAGCTCCTCCGGTCGCACGTAACTCTCGATGAGGGTCTCGGCCGGCTGGTCGTGGCCGGGGGTGATCACCCGGGTGGTGAGCAGGAAGGCCAGGTAGGCGAGGTCGCCGCCGCCCAGGCGCACGTCGAAGTGCTTCGTGATGAGGCCGGACAACGACGTCGCCAGCTCGGACGGCGGTTCGGCCACAGCCGGCGCGGGGGAAAGGTGCTTGGTGACCCGGTCGATGGCGATGGCCACGTGCAGCAGAACGTTGTTAATGCCGTACTCGTTGACGAAGTAACCCTGGCCGTCGAGCAGTTCGATGAGGTCGGTCTTGAACGCGCCGAGGCTGTCGGCGCCGGCCTGCCCGGAGGTGAATTCGCGCTGGATCGTCTCCAGGTCGATCATGCCGCGGGCGCTTTCTTCGCGGAACATGCGGCTGAGCAGCCGGCGCCGGTCGGTTTCCGTGCCGGTGAGGGTGACGACGCTGCCGTGGCGCACCAGGGCCAGGCCGCTGTCGGGCAGCATCAGCCGCACCCGGCCCAGGTCGGCCTCCACGGTGGAGTCGCTGACGAAGTTCTCCGCGGCCACCTCGTAGACGTCGAGACCGTCGGGCGATTCGGTGAGCCGCCGCACCAGGCTGGAGAGCCGTTGCTGCGGGGTGTCGGCATCCGTCTCGCGTACCTTGGACCGGTGCTGGGCGGTGAAGCTGGCGAATTCGTCACGGTTGAGCCGATAGCCGGCGGTGCCGGATTCGATGACGGTGAGCGGATGCGCGGCCGCCTTCACCGCGGTGACATAGCTGCGCACACTGCGCGGGGTAACCCCCAGGCGGTCAGCAAGTTCGCCTGCCGTGATCCAGCTGGAAGTCTGGGACAGGAGGTCCAGCAACCGCGTCTGTCTATCACTCATCGTGCGCAACTCCATTGTCTCAAGACTAGTCAAGCAGAGTGCGGCCTTGGCACGGTAGGGCTCCAGCGTGTTTCCGCACCCTGCGGAAAAGGGTCTGGTGGCGCCGGAAGTGCGAAGAGAGGACAGTAGGTGTTGCATTCAAAGATCGATGAAAGGAAAGAATCAATGAAGATTCTTATCGTGTGTGGTGCCGGAGCGTCCAGCGCGTTCGTGGCGCACAGGCTGCGGGTCACCGGCAAGGAACGCGGGCTCACCCTCGCGGTCGTCGCCGGCAGTGAATCGGATCTGCCGTCCTCCCTCGACACCATCGACGTACTCCTGGTCGGTCCCCACCTCGCCCCCCGCTTCGAGCGCATCAGCGCCCAGGCGAAAGAGCGGGGCGTTGGCGTGGTCCTGCTGCCCGACTCGGTGTTCTCGGCGCGTGACGGCGCCGTGGCACTCGACCTGGCCGTGGATGCCGAACACGAACGGTCCTGGGTCTGACTTACAGGTCAGCCGGATCGCTCCACCCCTGATTGTTGTGCCGGCAGCCGCCGGCTGCCCGCACGAAGCCGGACCTCGACTGAGGCCCCGGTGACAATCCCACACGTTGGAAAGGCAGGCGCGACACATGGTCGAACGCACCGTACAGATCGGATCGGCGCACGGGCTGCACGCGCGCCCCGCGAAACTCTTCACAAAGGCCGCCGCCGCCGCCGGTTCACCGGTCACCCTGCAGAAGGGCGACGGCAAGCCGGTCAACGCCGCCAGCATCCTCGGCGTCATCTCGCTGGGAATCAACCACGGTGACAGCGTCACCCTCGCCACCGACGGCGACAACGCCGACACCGTGCTCGACGGCCTCGTCGAGCTCCTCCTCACCGACCACGACGCCTAAGCGGACGCGCACATGATTGAGCTTCAGGGCATCGGGATCGGCCAGGGCGTCGCCATCGGCCGTGTCCTGCGCATGCCCGAACCGTTGCCGGAGCCGGTCACCACCCGAAGCACCCTCGATCCGGATGCCGAACTGGCCCGGGCGACCGCGTCGATGCACGTCGTCGCCGAAGACCTCGAGGCACGGGGCGAGCGCGCCGGCGGCACCGCCCAGGAGGTGCTCGAGGCCCAGGCCATGATGGCCGAGGACCCCACCCTCATCGAGGAAGTCACCTCCCGGCTGCACAAGCACCAGACCGCCGAACGCGCCGTGTTCGAGGCCTTCGCCACCTTCCGCGACCAGATGCTGGCCCTCGGCGGCTACCTCGGTGAGCGTGCTGCCGACCTCGACGACGTGGCCCAGAGGGTCATCGCGAACCTCGGCGGCCTGCCCGCGCCGGGCGTGCCGGATCCCGCCGAGGCCTTTGTCCTCGTCGCCCATGACCTCGCCCCCGCCGACACGGCCCTGCTCAACCTCGACAAGGTTCTTGGCCTGATCACCATCGACGGCGGACCCACCTCGCACACCGCCATCCTGGCCCGGGAGAAGTCGATCACCGCGATCGTGGGCACCCACGCGGCCGCGCAGCTCGCCGACGGCGACGAGGTCATCATCGACGCCGCCAACGGCATCGTGCTCGTGGCCCCCAGCGCCAAACAGCTCGCCGAGGCCCGCGCCCGCATCCTGGCCCGCGAGGCCCGCGCCCTGGCGCCCATCGGCCCGGGCAGGCTCAAGGACGGCATTCCCGTGCCGCTGCTGGCCAACCTCGGTTCCGCGGATGGCGCCGCGAAGGCCGTCGCCCTCGGCGCCGAAGGCGTGGGCCTGTTCCGCACCGAATTCCTCTTCCTCGACTCCACCTCCGCCCCCACCGTCACGCAGCAGCGTGAGCAGTACGAGCGGATGCTGCGCGAATTCCCCGGCCAAAAGGTCGTCGTGCGGGCGCTCGACGCCGGCGCCGACAAGCCGCTGGCATTCCTCAACGACGCCGCCGAGGAGAACCCCGCACTGGGTCTCCGGGGCCTCCGCGCCCTGCGCGCCAGCGAGGACATCCTGCGCGAGCAGCTCACCGCCCTCGCCGAGGCCGACGCGGCCACCGACGCCGACCTGTGGGTGATGGCGCCGATGGTGTCCACCGTGGAGGAGGCGGCGTACTTCACGGCCCTCGCCCACGAGTTGGGCCTGAAAACGGCCGGGGTCATGGTCGAGGTGCCGTCAGCGGCGCTGCTGGCCGACCGCATCCTGGCGCAGACCGACTTCGCGTCGATCGGCACCAACGACCTCACCCAGTACACCCTCGCGGCCGACCGGATGCTTGGCAGCGTCGCCGCGTTCCAGGACCCGTGGCACCCCGCGGTGCTGCGCCTGGTGGGCGAGGTCGGCGCTGCCGGCGCAAGCCTGGGCAAGCCCGTCGGCGTCTGCGGCGAGGCCGCGGCCGACCCGCTGCTGGCCGTGGTGCTCGTGGGCCTCGGCGCCACCACCCTGTCGATGTCGGCGTCAGCCCTCGCCGACGTTCGGGCCTCCCTGGCCGACTTCACACTTGAGCAGGCGCGGCACCTCGCCGCGGCCGCTCTGACCGCCGACGGCGCAGCATCCGCTCGCGCCGCGGCAACTGCAATCGCACACAGCTACACCAGCACCGCCCCCACCGGCACGGGCCCTACCGTGCTGACCACCCCCGAGAGAGGTACACAGAAATGACAACGACGTCTGTCACAGAGAAGAAGGGCGCGAGGGTCCACGTACAGGCCTTCGGCACCTTCCTGAGCGGCATGATCATGCCCAACATCGCGGCGTTCATCGCGTGGGGCATCATCACCGCCTTCTTCATCCCCACCGGTTGGACCCCGAACGAGACCCTGGTCGCGCTCGTTGACCCGATGATCTTGTACCTACTCCCGTTGCTGATCGCCAACACCGGTGGCCGGATGGTCTACGGCACCCGCGGTGGAGTGATCGCCTCGATCGCCACCATGGGTGTCATCGTCGGCAGCTCGATCCCGATGTTCATCGGTGCGATGATCGTCGGGCCGCTGTCCGCGTGGATCCTGATGAAGGTCGACAAGATCTGGGCCGGCAAGATCAAGCCCGGCTTCGAGATGCTGGTGGACAACTTCTCGGCCGGTATCCTCGGCTTCGCCCTGGCCCTGGGTGCGTTCTTCGGAATCGCCCCGCTGGTCACCGGCCTGAGCGCCTTCCTCGAGACGATCGTGGACTGGCTCATCGTCAACGGTCTGCTGCCGATCGCGTCGATCTTCATCGAACCGGGCAAGATCCTCTTCCTCAACAACGCCATCAACCACGGGGTGCTCACCCCCATCGGTGTGCAGCAGGTCCAGGAGAGCGGCAAGTCCATCCTGTTCCTGCTTGAAGCGAACCCCGGCCCCGGCCTGGGCATCCTGCTCGCGTTCACGTTCTTCGGCACGGGCCTGGCCCGCGCGAGTGCACCCGGCGCGATCATCATCCAGTTCCTCGGTGGCATCCACGAGATCTACTTCCCGTACGTGCTGATGAAGCCGATGCTGATCCTCGCCGCCATCGGTGGCGGTATGACCGGTGTCGCCGTGAACGTCGCCTTCCAGACCGGCCTGCGCGCCCCCGCCTCGCCCGGCAGCATCATCGCCGTGCTGGCCCAGACGCCGGCAACCGACTATGTCGGAGTGATCCTCTCGGTCATCGCCTCCGCCGGTGTCTCGTTCGCGATCGGTGGTGTCATCCTCCGCGCCAGCCGCAAAAAGGACCTCGCCGCGGCGAACGACACCGCACTGGCCGAAGCCATCGCCAAGACCGAAGCCAACAAGGGCAAGTCCAGCTCGATCCTGGGCAACCTGGGCGCCACGGCCACCACCGCAACCGCTGTGAAGAGCATCGTCTTCGCCTGCGACGCCGGCATGGGCTCCAGCGCCATGGGCGCCTCGGTGCTGCGCAACAAGATCAAGAAGGCCGGCATCGAAGGGGTCACGGTGACCAACCAGGCCATCGCCAACCTCGACGGCACCGCCGACCTCGTGATCACCCACCAGGACCTGACGGACCGGGCCCGCGGAAAGAGCCCCAAGTCGGTTCACGTGTCGGTGGAGAACTTCATGAACAGCCCGAAGTATGACGAGGTCGTGCAGTCCCTGCAGGGCACGAACGAAGGAGTGACACAGTAATGACCCAGAGCATTCTGGAACCGCAGAACGTGGTGGCCGCGGGCGCGGCCACCACGCGGGACGAAGCCATCCGAGAGGCTGGTGCCCTGTTGGTCACCGCCGGAGCGGTCAAGCAGGAGTACGTCGACTCGATGTTCGTGCGCGAAAACTCCGTCTCGACCTACATGGGCAACTTCCTGGCGATCCCGCACGGCACCAACGACGCGAAGGAGTCGATCGTGCGATCGGCTCTCTCGCTGGTGCGGTACGCGGAGCCGATCGACTGGGACGGCCAGCCCGTCAAGTTCGCGGTCGGCATCGCCGGCCTGAACAACGAACACCTGGAGATCCTCTCCAAGATCGCAATCGTCTTCTCCGACGAGGACGAAGTACAGAAACTGATCGACGCTGGTTCGCAGGACGACATCTTCGCCCTGCTCGAGGAGGTAAACGCAGAATGAAAGCCATTCACTTCGGCGCGGGCAACATCGGCCGCGGCTTCGTAGGTCTCCTGCTTCACGAGGCCGGTTATGAGGTTGTCTTCGCCGATGTGAATGCCCCTCTCATTGAGGCGCTGCAGCAGGCGCCGTCGTACACCGTGCACGAGGCGGGGGAGACCCCCACCGACAAGGTGGTCGACAACTTCCGCGCTCTCAACAGCGCCACCCACGAGGCCGATCTCATCACCGAGATCGCCACGGCGGATGCGGTCACCACCGCCGTGGGACCCACCGTGCTGCGGTTCGTGGCCCCGGTCATCGCGGCGGGCCTGGCCCGCCGCGAGGCCGGGTTGCCCCCGCTGGCCGTGATGGCCTGCGAGAACGCGATCAACGCCACCGATGTGCTCGCCGAGCAGGTCTGGGCGAACGTGCCAGAGAGTGAGCGCGCCGCCCTGGAAGGCCGGGTGGCCTTCGCCAACACTGCCGTGGATCGCATCGTTCCCGGCCAGGCTGCGGATGCCGGCATCGATGTCACCGTCGAGGCCTTCTACGAGTGGGTCATCGAAAGTCCCGCGTTCGGCTCCGCCCCGCCGGTGATCCCCGGCGCCACGTTCGTTCAGGACCTCGCGCCCTACATCGAGCGCAAGCTCTTCACCGTGAACACCGGACACGCCACCGTCGCCTACCTCGGCACCCAGGCCGGCGTCTCCAAGCTCTCCGACGCCCTCCTGGTGCCGTCCGTCGCGGATGGCGCCCGCCGGGTGCTCGAAGAGACCAGTGCCCTCCTGGTGGCCAAGCACGGCCTCGACGAAGCCACCCAGCGGGCCTACCGGGAGAAGATCCTCGGCCGGTTCGCGAACCCGTCCCTGCCGGACACCGTCGAACGCGTCGGCCGTCAGCCGCTGCGCAAGCTCAGCCGGCACGAACGTTTCATCGGCCCGGCCGCCGAGATCGCCGAGCGCGGCACCCGCCCGGTGGCGCTGCTCGAGGCGATCGCCGCGGCCCTGCGCTTCGACGTTGCCGACGACGAACAGAGCGTCGAACTGGGGCGGATGCTGGCCAGCGACTCCGCCGAGACCATTGTGGCGAACGTATGCGGGCTTGAGGCCACGCATCCGCTCTACGCCGATGTGCTCGAGGTCGTGGAAGCGGCCCGGAGATTATAGGGATGAATTGCCAAAGGGCAATCGCATAGCATAGGATAAATCCTTGGTGTCTAGCACTGCCTTTGTTGGCGTGTCTTAGGTGCCACAATCCCCGCAAGACCAGCAACCAATACTTTAGCGATAGTGAGTTATGGCCAAAAAAGACGGTGTCATCGAGATCGAGGGCGCAGTAGTCGAAGCTCTTCCCAACGCGATGTTTCGTGTTGAGTTGACAAACGGCCACAAAGTTCTTGCCCACATTTCGGGCAAGATGCGTCAGCACTACATCCGCATCCTTCCTGAGGACCG
Organism: Cryobacterium adonitolivorans; assembly: GCF_004402695.1. Lineage (GTDB taxonomy): Bacteria > Actinomycetota > Actinomycetes > Actinomycetales > Microbacteriaceae > Cryobacterium > Cryobacterium adonitolivorans. The sequence goes on from NZ_SOFL01000056.1 coordinate 115,007, forward strand.
CGTGATCGTGGAACTGAGCCCTTACGACCTGACCCGCGGTCGGATCGTATACCGCTACAAGTAAGCGTTGCTGTAAGTAACGGCCCGCGGCATTCCGTGGGTACGAAGACAGCGATTACAAGGACACACCCATGAAGGTCAAGCCCAGCGTCAAGAAGATCTGTGACAAGTGCAAGGTCATCCGCCGTAACGGCAACGTGATGGTCATCTGCGAGAACCCGCGTCACAAGCAGCGTCAGGGCTAGTGGTTTCGACAGGCTCAACCGCCGGGTAGTTCGCCGGATGTCGAGCTTGTCAAGACAATCAGCACGACACAACTAAATACATAGCAGTGCCGGGAACCCTTCGGGGTGACACCATCGGTCGGAGGCCGATGCACAGGTGCTGCTACAGACCTCCACTCATCCCACAGGAGAAGCCACAATGGCACGTCTAGCCGGCGTAGACATTCCGCGCGATAAGCGCGTGGAAGTTGCACTTACTTACATTTTCGGTGTTGGCCGCACGAGGGCACTCAAGACCCTCGCCGACACTGAGATCGATGGAAACATCCGCGTCAAGGACCTGACCGACGACCAGCTCGTCCAGCTCCGCGACTACATCGAAGGAACCTTCAAGATCGAGGGTGACCTTCGCCGTGAGGTTGCCGCTGACATCCGCCGCAAGGTCGAGATCGGTAGCTACGAAGGTATTCGTCACCGCAAGGGCCTGCCCGTTCGCGGCCAGCGCACCAAGACCAACGCTCGCACCCGCAAGGGCCCGAAGCGCACCGTAGCCGGCAAGAAGAAGGCGCGCTAGGCCTCGCCTAGCCCGTCACGCCTCTAGGATTCAGGAGAAATCATGGCAGCACCAAAGTCGGCCGTTCGGAAGCCGCGTAAGAAAGAAAAGAAGAACATTGCTGTGGGCCAGGCCCACATCAAGAGCACCTTCAACAACACCATCGTCTCGATCACCGACACCACCGGTGCGGTCATCAGCTGGGCGTCCTCAGGTGGAGTCGGCTTCAAGGGTTCGCGCAAGTCGACCCCGTTCGCCGCTCAGCTGGCCGCCGAGTCGGCTGCCCGCCAGGCGCAGGAGCACGGCATGAAGAAGGTTGACGTCTTCGTCAAGGGACCGGGTTCAGGCCGCGAAACGGCTATCCGTTCGCTGCAGGCTGCCGGCCTCGAAGTTGGCTCGATCAACGACGTGACGCCCCAGGCCCACAACGGTTGCCGTCCCCCGAAGCGCCGCCGCGTTTAATTCCTTTCAGTGACTGGCGATTGGGCTTGTCTGGGTCGAAAGATCCGGGCAGGCTCACTCGCCGTTCACCGCGACAGGGCCGCTTTTCGCGGGCCCGTCGAGACTCACAATTTCACAACTCGCCAACAAGTGTCATATAGCGGACACTTCGCCGAAAGGAATCAATAGTGCTTATTGCACAGCGCCCCACGCTCACCGAAGAGAACATTTCGGAGTTCCGGTCCCGGTTCGTCATCGAGCCCCTCGAGCCTGGCTTCGGCTACACCCTCGGTAATTCGATGCGCCGCACCCTGCTTTCCTCGATTCCCGGCGCTGCTGTCACCAGCATCCGCATCGATGGAGTGCTTCACGAATTCAGCACCGTTCCCGGGGTCAAGGAAGATGTCACCGAGATCATCCTGAACATCAAGGGTCTCGTCATCTCGAGCGAGCACGACGAGCCGATCACCGCGTACCTGCGCAAGCAGGGCTCCGGCCAGGTCACGGCCGCCGACATCTCGGCTCCGGCCGGCGTCGAGGTTCACAACCCCGAGCTCGTCATCGCGACCCTGAACGACAAGGCCAAGTTCGAACTTGAACTGACCATCGAGCGTGGCCGTGGTTACGTGTCGGCTACCCAGAACCGCAACGAGTACTCCGAGGCCGGCCAGATTCCGGTCGACTCGATCTACTCGCCGGTTCTCAAGGTGACCTACCGTGTCGAGGCAACTCGTGCCGGTGAGCGCACCGACTTCGATCGCCTCGTCGTTGACGTGGAGACCAAGTCGGCGATCACGCCTCGCGACGCCATCGCATCCGCCGGTCGCACGCTGACCGAGCTGTTCGGTCTGGCCCGCGAGCTGAACACCGCCGCTGAGGGCATTGAAATCGGCCCCGCGCCGGTCGACGCCGTCCTCTCCACCGAGCTGTCCGTGCCGATCGAAGACCTCGATCTGTCCGTGCGCTCGTACAACTGCCTCAAGCGCGAAGGCATCAACAACGTCAGCGAACTGGTCGCCCTCTCGGAGACCCAGCTGATGAACATCCGCAACTTCGGTCAGAAGTCGGTGGATGAGGTCAAGGACAAGCTCGTAGAGCTCGGCCTGTCGCTGAAGGATTCTGTGCCCGGCTTTGACGGTGCGCATTTCTACAGCGGTTACGACGAAGAAACCATCTAAGGCACGTCGTTCCTCGACTGCTTTTCGACTTTGATACTGGAGATTACCGATAATGCCTAAGCCCACTAAGGGAGCCCGTCTCGGTGGCGGACCGGCGCACGAGCGCCTCATGCTCACGAACCTGGCTGCCGCCCTGTTCACCCACAAGTCCATCAAGACGACTGAGACGCGCGCCAAGCGCCTGCGTCCGGTTGCCGAGCGCCTGGTGACTTTCGCCAAGCGTGGCGACCTGCACGCTCGTCGTCGTGTTCTCGCGTCGATCGGCGACAAGACCGTCGTGCACGAGCTCTTCACCGAGATCGCGCCCCAGGTTGCGCTGCGCGATGGCGGCTACACCCGCATCACGAAGCTCGGCTTCCGCAAGGGCGACAACGCCTCCATGGTGCAGATGGAACTCGTTCTCGAGCCCGTCACGCCCAAGGCGAAGCCGGCCAAGGCCTCCGCAGCGAAGGCGTCCGCGCCCGTCGCCGAGGAGACCCCGGTTGAGGCTGAGACCGTCGAAGCCGAGACCGTTGAGGCCGACGCTGCTGACGCATCCGCTGAGGAAGCCAAGTAACACCAGCTTCACCCGCTCTACCTGAAAGGGCCCGACTTCGGTCGGGCCCTTTTGTGTGCCCGGCGCACGGTCGCCCTGGCTGATGCTCGCTGCGCCCCGTGTGGCGCGCCGCGCCAGCTATAGCGGGCGCATCCGGCCACAGGAGGGGCAGCGAGGGTGGCACGCAGGTGGCGGCGGGTGGCAGCGGGCCGGTGGCGGGGTGGCGGCGTGCGGTCGGGGTGCGCTAAGCCGTGCTGGCCGCGCGAGGACCTCGGCTGGAGGTATGCGGGTCACGCGCCGTTATGCGCCTGGCGCGCCACCCGCATAACGGCGCCTTGCCCGCATGCCTCGGGTAACCCGCCCCGAGCGGCGGCCGGGTGCGTCAGCGGACGCGGAACGCTTGCAGGGTGTCGGCGCCGGGGGCGCGGCTATGCCCGGCGCCGGGCAGCCGCTTGAGGGCCGTGGCCACCGAGTCGGCGTAGATCGCCCCGCCGGTGGATCCGGGGTGGATGCCGTCGTCGGCGAGCACGTCGACGTGCGGGGCGATCGCCCCGCTCCAGTCGGCCAGGACCACCTGGCTGCGGCGCGCCGAGAAGTCTGACAACTCCTCGTTGACGCCGACGGTCCAGTCCCGGTCCGCGAAAGCGTTCACCACGATCAGCCCGCGGGAGGGGCCGATCACCCGCATGATGGCGGCGAGGTCGTCCGGGTCGACCGCGCCGTTGGTGCCGAGCCCCAGCAGCACCACGGGGCGAAGGGTGCCCGCGGCGCGCTGCGCGGCCAGGATGTCCGGGGCGGCGTCCATGCCGCGGGACACGGCGGCGTCGATCGCGATGCCGGGAAACTCGGCCTGCAGCTCGGCCGCCGAGGCGAGCATCACGGAGTCCCCGACGGCGGTGATGTTCGACCCCCTGCCGGCCTCAGCGGCCACCCCAGCGGCATCCCTGGCGGCCTGCGCCGAGGCGGCCCCAGCCGCGCGGGCGAGCGCCTGCTGGCCGCGCAGCACTTCGGCCTGCGCGGTCGTGACGGTGGGTGCCGTGACAACGGATGCGACGGTGCCCGCCAGCAGCATCAGCCCGGCGGCCGCGGCCAGCACCAGCGCCGCAACCGGGCGGTATCGGCGCAGGGTGCCCGGCGCGGACTCCCGCGAGGTGACACGCGCGCGCAGCCGAACGGCAGCGCCGCGGAGGCCCAGCCGGCGGATCGGCATTTCGAGCCACCGGTGGGAGATCACGGCGGCGGCCAGCGCCAGCGCGAGGGTGAGCAGTCCGGTGGCCGCGATGCTGGCCGGGCCGCGGCCGAACGGCGCCACGAGCTGCATCAGCACCAGCAGCGGCCAGTGCCAGAGGTACAGGCCGTAGGAGCGTTCACCGAGGTAGCGGAGCGGAGCGCTGTCGAGCATCCGCCCGAACCGGCCGCCGGCCGCACCGGCCCAGATCACCACGGCGGTGCAAATGCTCACCAGAAGCAGGCCACCCCGGTAGGTAGTGGCGGCGTCTGCGGGCAGCCAGATCGCAGCGGCGAGCAGGCCGGCTACTCCGGCGGCGCCCCACCAGGGGCGAGTCGCGGCGAGGGTCCAGCGCGCAGTGGCGGCGGGCGATGCAGCCGCCGCCGCGCCCCCGAGCGCCGCGACCGACCCGAGCGGGCGCAGCAGCAGGGCCAGACCGGCGCCGATGAGCAGGCCGAAGCTGTGCGTGTCCGAGCCGTAGTAGACCCGGGTGGGGTCGCTGCCCGGGTGGAAGCCGATGCCCATCCACGCGGCCGACGCCAGGGCGAGGACCGCGACGAGGGCCAGGCGCAGGCCCGGCCGTCGGATCCGCAGCAAGAGCAGGAGCAGCAGCGGCCAGAACAGGTAAAACTGTTCCTCCACGGCCAGCGACCAGAGGTTGCGGAGCAGCTCGGGCTGGCCCAAGCCGAAATACCTGCTGTTCGCCGCCATCGACACCCAGTTATAGCTGAACGTGGCGGCGCCGAACAGCTTCCAACCCAGGCCCACGAGCACGTCGCCGCCGAGCAGCCAGGCCACCGTGCACGCCACCAGAACCACCGGCACCAGAGCCGGCAGCAGGCGCCGGGCCCGTCGCTGCCAGAACCGCCGCGGCGAGAACCGGCCGGTGCCCTCGTGTTCGGCCACGATCAGGCCGGTGATCAGGAAACCGCTGATCACGAAGAAGATGTCCACGCCGATGAAACCGCCCTGCAACACCGGCGGGAACATGTGGTAAACGACGACCAGCGTGACGGCGAGGCCCCGGAGGCCGTCGAGGCCGCTGAGCCGACGCCCGGCGGCCGGAACGTCCGGGCCGCTGACGGTGACAGCTGTGGCGGGGGAGCGGGGCGCGATGCGAAGGGAACTGGTCATAACTGTGCGGCCTCAGACGGCCCGTCCAACGATAACCCGGCCCGGCCTCTACACTGACCTCTGTGAGTGTTCCCGAGCCCGTCGACGGCGCCCTTCCGCTGGTCCTGGCCGAGCTCAACCCGGATGGCGCCCTGGCGGAACCGTCCGATTCGATGCCGGAACCCGGCTCCAGCCGCATCCGCCTCGACGTCGCGTACGACGGAACCGACTTCTTCGGCTGGGCCGTACAGCCGGGCTACCGCACCGTGCAGGGCCAGATCGAGGAGGGTCTCGGCGCGATCCTCAAACGCCACCAACCCACCCCCACCCTCGTGGTCGCCGGCCGCACCGACTCCGGCGTGCACGCGCTGGGCCAGGTGGCCCACTTCGACCTCAACCCCGACCAGGTCAACGCCCTGGTGCGGGTCAAACGGGGCAAGGTCGCACCCAGGTTCCCCAACGAGCTGGCCACCATGGTGCAGCGCCGACTCGGCGGCATCCTGGTCACCCAGCCCGAAATCGTGATCCACCGCGCCACCGTGGCCCCGGTCGGTTTCGACGCCCGGTTCTCCGCCCTGTGGCGCCGCTACGAATACCGCATCTCCGACACCGGGGCGTTGCGCGACCCGTTGCAGCGGCTGCGCACCACCTGGCACGGCTTCAAGCTGGACCTCGCCTCGATGCAGGAGGCCGCGGCCACCCTGATCGGGCTGCACGACTTCGCCACCTATTGCAAACCGCGCCCCGGCGCCACCACCATCCGCACCCTGCAGTCCTTCGAGTGGCGGCGCGACCCCGACGGGGTGCTCGTGGCGACGCTGCAGGCGGATGCGTTCTGCCACTCGATGGTGCGGGCCCTGGTGGGCGCCTGCGTGTCGGTGGGGGAGGGCAAGCTGGTGGGCACCCGGCTGGTGGACCTGCGCATCGAACGGGCCCGCACCAGCGAGTTCAAGGTGATGCAGGCGCACGGCCTCACGCTCATGGAGGTGGGCTACCCCGAGGACGCGGGCATGGCCATCCGTGCCGCGCAGACCCGCGCCCGCCGTGAGTTGCCCGAAGACGAGTGAGCCGCACCGGGCGGGATTGGCCGCGCGAGTTGTGCCGAGGCCTGTCGTGAACTAGTGTTGCTCTTTGGTGTCTTAGGCGTTGCAGCCAGGCACACGAACGTGAGCCCTCCATCGATCGTGTTCTCCTCGAGAACACACCCGGAGCGGGATTCACGAACACCTCCGTTCGAAAACAAGAAAGCAGCACAACAGTGACGCGCACTTACACCCCCAAGGCAAGCGAACTCCAGCACGACTGGGTCGTCATCGATGCCACCGACATCATTCTGGGTCGGCTCGCCAGCCACGCCGCGATTCTTCTTCGCGGCAAGCACAAGGCGACCTTCTCCCCCCACATGGATGGTGGCGACTTCGTCATCATCATCAACGCCGAGAAGATTGCCCTGACCGGCAAGAAGCTCGACCTCAAGATGGCGTACCGCCACTCCGGTTACCCGGGCGGCCTCACGGCCACGAACTACTCGGAGATGCTCGAGAAGCACCCCACCCGTGCGGTAGAAAAGGCGATTCGCGGCATGCTGCCGAAGAACTCGCTCGGCCGTGCACAGCTGCTGAAGCTCAAGGTCTACGCAGGCCCCGAGCACCCGCACGCTGCGCAGCAGCCCAAGCCGTACACCCTCAGCCAGGTCGCTCAGTAGCGTCGGCCCCAGACTTCTCGATATCTAAGAAAAAAGGATTCACACCATCGTGGCGAAGATCGCAGACCAGATTGACGCAACTCCCGAGAGCTACTCCACCGAGACTCCCGCTGAAGTTGCAACCAAGGCGCCCCGCGCCGTCCTCAACGTTCCCGGCGCAGCCGTGGGCCGTCGCAAGCAGGCCATCGCCCGCGTGCGCATCGTCCCCGGCGCCGGCAAGATCGTCGTCAACGGGCGCGAGCTCGACGACTACTTCCCGAACAAGCTGCACCAGCAGCTGATCAACGACCCGTTCAAGGTCCTCGACCTGCTCGGCAGCTACGACGTCATCGCACGCATCACCGGTGGTGGCCCGTCCGGCCAGGCCGGCGCGCTGCGCCTCGGCATCGCCCGCTCGCTGAACCAGATCGACGAAGAGAACAACCGCGCCATCCTCAAGAAGGCCGGCTTCCTCAACCGTGACGCTCGCGTCAAGGAGCGCAAGAAGGCCGGACTCAAGAAGGCCCGTAAGGCGCCGCAGTTCTCGAAGCGCTAACCCGTTAGTCGAGTTCACACAGATATGGCTCGACTATTCGGCACGGACGGCGTCCGGGGCCTGGCTAACCGTGATCTCACGGCTGGCCTGGCCCTGGGCCTCGCCCAGGCGAGCGCCGTTGTGCTCACCTCAGGCCGCCGCGCAGAGGAACGACGTGCCAAGGGCCGTCGTCCCGTCGCCGTGGTCGCCCGCGACCCCCGCATTTCCGGTGAATTCATCACCTCCGCCGTTGCAGCAGGCTTGGCCAGCTCCGGCGTAGACGTGTTGGATGCAGGCGTCATCCCGACGCCCGCCGCCGCATTCCTCATCGCCGATATCGGCGCGGACTTCGGCGTGATGATCTCCGCCTCGCACAACCCGGCGCCCGACAACGGCATCAAGTTCTTCAACTTCGGCGGCACCAAACTTCCCGACGACGTCGAGGACCGCATCGAAGCGGTGCTCGCCGCTGGGGATCAGCTCCTCACTCCGATCGCCGGCGACGTCGGACGCATCCGTCGCTTCGCCGACGCCGAGGACCGCTACGTCGTGCACCTGCTCGGCACCCTGCCGCACCGGCTCGACGGCATTCACGTGGTGCTCGACTGCGCCCACGGCGCGGCGGCCGGCGTGTCTCCGCAGGTCTTCACGGATGCCGGCGCCCGGGTCACCGTGATCGGTGCCGACCCCGACGGCCTCAACATCAACGACGGCGTGGGCTCCACCCACCTCGACAACCTCGCCCGTGCGGTGCTCGAGCACGGCGCCGACGTGGGCATCGCCCACGACGGTGACGCCGACCGCTGCCTGGCCGTGGACCGCGACGGCAACATCGTCGACGGCGACCAGATCATGGCGATCCTGGCCGTGTCGATGGCCGAGCGCGGCGTGCTCAAGGACCGCACCCTCGTGGCGACGGTGATGAGCAACCTGGGCCTGAAGAAGGCCATGGCCGCCAACGGCATCAACATGATCGAGTCCAAGGTGGGCGACCGTTACGTGCTCGAGGAGCTCGACGCGCACGGGCTGTCGCTCGGCGGCGAGCAGAGCGGGCACGTCATCATGACCAAGTTCGCCACCACCGGCGACGGCATCCTCACCGGGCTGCACATCGTGGCCGAGATGGCCCGCACCGGCAAGACCCTCGCCGAGCTGGCCAGCGTGATGAAGGTGTTCCCGCAGATCCTCGTGAACGTGCGCGGCGTCGACCACCACGCCCTCGCCGGCGACGAGGTCATCGCCCAGGCCGTGCGCGACGCCGAATCCGAGCTCGGCGACACCGGCCGGGTGCTGCTGCGCCCCTCCGGCACCGAGCCGATGGTGCGGGTCATGGTGGAAGCCGCCGACCAGCCCACCGCCGACCGCCTGGCCCACGCCCTGGCCGACGTCGTGCAGTCCCGCCTGGCCTTGCAGTCCAGCTAGCTTCCTCGCTGGATCTCGACACGCTTGATCAGCGGATGGGCGCGACCGCATCGTTGGTCGAGCTTGTCGACGCCGTGCTGAGCCTGTCGAAGTAGACCTGGTGGCCTCTTCTCGCGAACGCGGTTGGGTTCGATCAGCGCGAGAGCGGCGTCGCGATCAGGTAGCGCACGTGGCGGCGTAGCGGCGAGTCCTCGGGTAGGCGCGGGTGGTCGAACTCGCCCGCGGGCCGCATGCCCAGTCGCTCCATCACCCTCCGTGAGCGGATGTTGATGACCGCCGTGATCGAGTTCACCTCCGCCAGTCCGAGGGTGTCGAAGCCGAACCGCAGGGCGGCCGTCGCCGCCTCGGTCGCGAAGCCCTGGCCCCAGGCCGACTGCGCCAACCGCCAGCCCACCTCGACCCCGCCGGAGCCGGGGATGCCCTCGAGCATCGGCGCGAGACCGGTGAAGCCGATGAACTGGCCCGTGTCCAGGCGCTCCAGCGCCCACAGCCCGTAGCCGTGCACGTCGAACATCGCATCGGCGCGGGCCGCGAGGGCGTCGCTCTGTTCACGGCTCAGGGGAGCGGGGAAGTAGTGCATCACCTCGTCATCCGCCGTGAGCTGGGCAAACGGCTCACGGTCGGTGTCGTGCCAGCGCCGCAGCAGGAGGCGGTCGGTGCGCATGTCGAAGTCCATCGCTCCACCGTAGCGCCGCCGCCCGAATCGACACGTGGGGCCCGTAGGCGCCCTCCCGGCGGCGCAACCGTTGCCCGTCCGGACTTCTGTGTCCGGCGCGCGGGGCGCAGAAGTCCGCTTCGGCAACAGTTGCGGCGCGCGACGCGCGGCTCAGACCTTGCGCAGCAGTACCTTGTCGACGGTGTGGTCCGAGTCCTTGCGCAGCACCAGGGTGGCGCGCGAGCGGGTGGGGCGGATGTTCTGCAGCAGGTTGGGCTCGTTGATGCTGCCCCAGATGGTGCGGGCGCGCGCCCGTGCCTCGTCCTCGCTGAGGGAGGCGAACCGGTGGAAGAACGACTTGGGGTTGGTGAACGCGCCGCGCTGCAGGCGGAGGAAACGCTCCTCGTACCAGCGGGAGATGTCGGCAGTGCGGGCATCCACGTAGATGGTGAAGTCGAACAGGTCGCTCACCGCGAGCCCGTGTCCGGGGGCGGGCGGTTGCAGCACGTTCAGGCCCTCGACGATGAGGATGTCGGGCTGGCGCACGACGACCTGCGCGTCGGGCACGATGTCGTAGTTCAGGTGCGAGTAGAACGGGGCGCGCACCTCGGTGGCGCCGCTCTTGATGGCGCTGACGAAGCGCAGCAGCGCGCGCCGGTCGTACGACTCCGGGAAGCCCTTGCGTTCCATCAGGCCCCGGCGGGCCAGTTCGGCGTTGGGGAAGAGGAACCCGTCGGTGGTGACCAGTTCCACCCGCGGGGTGTCTTCCCAGCGGGCCAGGAGCTCGCGCAGCAGTCGGGCGATGGTGGACTTGCCCACCGCGACAGAGCCGGCCACGCCGATCACGAACGGGGTGCGCTGGGCGCGTTCGCCGAGGAAGTCGCTGGTGTCGCGGTGCAGCTTGCGGGCTCCGGCGGCGTAGAGGTTGAGCAGCCGGCTCAACGGCAGGTAGACATCCGAGACCTCGTTGATGTCGAGCGGCTCGCCCAGACCGCGCAGCTGCACGACCTCGGTCTCCCGCAACGGCAGCCGGGTGGAAGGTGCGAGGGATGCCCACACAGCACGGTCGAGCTCCACAAAGGGGGTGCTGTGACCGTTATTACTGGGGCTCACCACCGGCTCGGACATCGAGACCAAGCTTAGTGCGACTAAAATCAGGGCCATGTGCGGAATCGTGGGATATGTCGGAGACAACAAAAGCGTCGAGGTCCTCATGGGAGGTCTTCGTCGACTCGAGTACCGGGGGTATGACTCCGCGGGAATCGCGGTGATCGACGACGCCGGTGTGCTCAATACCGCCAAGCGCGCCGGCAAGCTCGCGGTGCTCGCCGCCGAGCTCGAGGCGCACCCGGTCAACAACGGACGCACCGGCATCGGGCATACCCGGTGGGCCACCCACGGTGGTCCGACCGACCAGAACGCGCACCCGCACCTGGGTGACGACGGCAAGCTCGCCCTCATCCACAACGGCATCATCGAGAACTTCTCGCCGCTCAAGGACGAACTCCTCGCCGAGGGTTACGTCTTCGACAGCGAAACCGACACCGAGGTGGCCGCGGTGCTGCTCGGCCGCGAATACCAGCGTCTGGGCGACCTGGGTGAAGCCTTCCGCACCGTCGTCGCGCGCCTGGACGGCGCGTTCACGCTGCTCGCCGTGCACCAGGACCAGCCCGGCGTCGTCGTCGGCGCCCGCCGCAACTCGCCGCTGGTGATCGGCCTGGGCGACGGCGAGAACTTCCTCGGCTCCGACGTCGCCGCGTTCGTGGAGTACACCCGCCGTGCCGTCGCGATCGGCCAGGACCAGATCGTGACCATCACCCCCGACCTCGTCACCGTCACCGACTTCTTCGGCAACACCGTCGAGGTCGAAGAATTCGACATCGCCTGGGACGCCTCCGCCAGTGAAAAGGGCGGCTGGTCCAGCTTCATGGCCAAAGAGATCTCCGAGCAGCCGGATGCCGTCACCAACACCCTGCGCGGCCGCATCCACGACGGTCAGGCCGTCGTGCCCGAGCTCGAGGCCTTCGGCGACGACGTGCTCGCCAGCATCCGCCGCATCGTGATCGTGGCCTGCGGCACCGCCGCGTACGCCGGCCAGACCGCCAAGTACGCCATCGAGAAGTGGGCGAAGGTGCCGGTGGACGTCGAACTCAGCCACGAGTTCCGCTACCGCGACCCGGTGCTCACCGCGGACACCCTGGTGATCTCGATCAGCCAGTCCGGCGAGACCATGGACACCCTGATGGCCGTGAAGTACGCCCGCGAGGCCGGCGCCAAGGCCATCTCGATCTGCAACACCCAGGGCGCCACCATCCCGCGCGAATCGGACGCCGTGATCTACACGCACGCCGGCCCCGAGGTCGCCGTCGCGTCGACGAAGGGCTTCACCGGCCAGATCGCCGCGCTGTACCTCTTCGCCCTGCACCTGGCCCGGGTGCGCAACACCCTGTCGCTGGAGGAACTGGCCGAGCAGGTCGTCGAGCTGCAGGCTATTCCGGAGAAGATCGCCACCACCCTCCTGCAGGGCGAAGCCGTGCGTCAGCTCGCGGTGTGGATGACCGACTCCCGCGCGGTGCTCTTCCTCGGCCGCCACGTGGGCTTCCCGATCGCGCTCGAGGGTGCACTCAAGCTCAAGGAACTCGCCTACATCCACGCCGAGGGCTTCGCCGCCGGCGAGCTCAAGCACGGCCCGATCGCCCTGATCGAACCCGGCCAGCCGGTCTTCGTCGTGGTGCCGAGCCCGCGTGGTTCGGCGCACCTGCACCCCAAGGTGGTCTCCAACATCCAGGAGATCCGCGCCCGCGGCGCCCGCATCATCGCGATCGCCGAGCAGGGTGACGCCGCGGTGCTGCCCTTCGCCGACACCGTGTTCCACATCCCGCTCGCCGGCCCGCTATTCGAGCCGCTGCTGGCCGTGGTGCCGCTGCAGATGTTCGCCATCGAGCTGGCCACCGCCAAGGGCCTCGATGTGGACCAGCCGCGCAACCTTGCCAAGTCAGTCACGGTCGAGTAGGCCAGTCGAACAGGCCACGGATGCCCAGGGCTCGCCGCGTCATCGCCTCGCGATGTCACCGGGCCCTGGGCATTTCGCTGAAACCAGCACACAAGGATTGAGCAGACCATGATCAAGGGCATCGGCGTCGACATCGTCGACCTGGCACGCTTCGACCGGCAGGTGGCCCGCACGCCCGGCCTGGTGCCGCGGCTGTTCGCGCCATCCGAGCGCGCCCTGCCGACGCACTCGCTGGCGGCCAGGTTCGCCGCCAAGGAAGCCCTGATCAAGGCCCTCGGCGACAGCGTGGGAACCAGCTGGCAGGAGATGGAAGTGATCTCGGACGCGCACGGCAACCCGTCGTTCGCGCTCACCGGGGCGGTGCGGGCCGCCTTCGCCGCCCGCGGCATCACGAGCGCGCACCTGAGCCTCACCCACGACGCCGGGGTCGCCTGCGCGTTCGTGGTCCTGGAGGGAGACGCATGACCCAGTTCCGTGAGGCCGTCATCGACCTCGGCGCGGTGCAGGCCAACGTGGCGCACCTGCGCAGCCTGATCGGCACCCGGCACACCATGGCCGTGGTCAAGGCCAACGGCTACGGCCACGGCGCCGTGCCGGTGGCGCGCGCCGCCCTCGCCGGCGGCGCCGACTGGCTCGGCGTCGCCGACATCGACGAGGCCCTCGCCCTGCGCGCCGCCGGCATCGACGCCCCGGTGCTGGCCTGGCTGCACGGTCCGGACGCCGACTTCGCCGCCGCCATCACCGCCGACATCGACCTCGGCCTGTCGTCGGCGCTGCAAGTGCGTCAGGTCGCGGCCGTCGCCAATACGCTGGGCCGGCCCGCATCCGTGCAGATCAAACTCGAGACCGGACTCAACCGCAACGGCGTCGACGAATCGGACTGGGCCGAGGTGCTGGGCCTGGCCGCCGCGTTCGAGCGGGTCGGCCGGTTGCGGGTGCGCGGCCTGTTCAGCCACCTGGCCAACACTTCGCCCGACGACGACCTCGCCGCCATCGCCAGCTTCGGCCGCGGCCTGGAGGCCGCCACCGCCGCCGGGCTCACCATCGACCTCGCCCATCTGGCCTCCACCGCCGCCGCCCTGCGTCTGCCCGCCGCGCGCTACTCGATGGTGCGGCTGGGCATCGGCATTTACGGGCAGTCCCCATTCAGCGACGCTGATGCCGCCGACCTCGGCCTCACCGCGGCCATGACCTTGCGCGGCCGGGTCGCCGCCGTGCGCCGGGTCGTCGCCGGCGCGGGTGTCTCCTACGACTACCTGTGGCGCGCCACCGTCGACACCACCCTCGCCCTGGTGCCGCTGGGCTACGCCGACGGGGTTCCCCGGCAGGCCATGAACGCCGCCCGGGTCGCCATCAACGGAACCCAGTACCCGGTGGTGGGTCGCGTCGCGATGGACCAGTTCCTCGTGGATGTGGGCGCGGACCCGGTCGCCGTCGGCGACGTGGTGGTGCTGTTCGGTGACGCCGCGGCCGGGGTGCCCACCGCCGCCGAGTGGGGCGCGGCCGCGGGAACCATCAACTACGACATCGTCACGCGGGTGGGCGCCCGGGTGCCGCGCCGGTATGTCGGACCCGATGCCCTCACGGCAGCCGACACGGCCGGCGCGGAGGCCGCAGCCGCTGATGACACCGGCAGCGCCCCGCCAGAAACCCCGAGGCCGTAGTCTGATGCGCCGCACGATCGCCGACCCCGAGACCATGCACGCTTTTGGCCAGGAACTGTCCGGGCTGCTGCGCGCCGGTGACCTGATGGTGCTCACCGGCCCGCTCGGCGCCGGCAAGACCACCTTCACCCGCGGCCTCGGCGAGGGCTTGCGGGTGCGCGGCGCGGTCACCAGCCCCACCTTCGTGCTCGCCCGCACGCATCCGAGCACGGTCGGCGGACCGGCGCTGGTGCACGTGGATGCGTACCGGCTGAGCAGCGCGATGGAGCTCGATGACCTCGACATCGACTTCGCCCGCTCGATCGTGGTCGTGGAGTGGGGCCGCGGCCTGCTCGAAGGGATCACCGAATCGTGGCTGGACGTGGAGATCGAGCGTCCGCTCGGCGCCTCCCAGGCTGACCCGGGCGCCGAAGTTGACGACGCCGTCGCCCTGGACCTGCCCGAACCGCGCACCGTCACGGTGACCGGCCACGGGCCACGCTGGCGAGCCGGGCTCGGCCTCGCCGCCGCTGCCGTCCCTGCCGTCCCGGACGAGCCGGGGTCCGCATGACCGCCACCCGCCCCACCGGCGCCTGGTACTGGACCGCCCTGGTCTTCACGGGCCTCATCGGCGGGCTGCTCTCCGGCGTCTTCGGGGTCGGCGGCGGCATCGTGATGGTGCCCCTGCTCATCGCCCTGATGAGGATGGACCAGCGCCGCGCCGCGGCGACGTCCCTCGCGGCGATCGTGCCCACCTCCATCGTGGGGTCGATCACCTACCTCGTCAACGGACACATCGACCTCGTCGCCGGCGCGATCATCGCGGCCGGGGCGGTGGTGGGCTCGGTGATCGGCACGAACCTGCTGCGGCGCATCCCACTGTTTTGGCTGCGCTGGCTGTTCATCGCGCTGCTCATCCTGGTGGCCGTCCGCATGATGGTGGTGGAACCCGAACGCGGCGCCGCCCTCGAGCTGAGCTGGATCGTGGTGCTCGGCTATCTTGCCCTCGGGCTGGCGATGGGCGTCGCCTCCGGCCTGTTCGGCATCGGCGGGGGAGTGATCGCCGTGCCGGCCCTGGTGGCGGTGTTCGGCGTGAGCGACCTCATCGCCAAGGGCACCTCGCTGCTGGTGCTGGTGCCCACGAGCATCGTCGGCACGGTCGCGAACGCCCGCGCCCGGCAGGTCGACCTGCCGGCCGGCCTCGTGGTGGGCGTGGCCGCCACCATCGCGGCCGTGCCCGGGGTGGCTCTGGCGCTGCTGATCCCGCCGCGGCTGTCGAGCATCCTCTTCGCCGTGCTGCTCCTGCTCGCCGCCGCGCAACTCACTCTCGAGGCCCTGCGCACCAAGCGCCCCTGACGCCCGCCCGCCACGCCCGCCCGCCCGCCCGCCCGCCCGCCCGCCACGCCCGCCCGCCGCTCCCGCCCCGCGAGTTGCCAGTTGCGGCC
>NZ_SOFL01000012.1 GCF_004402695.1 Cryobacterium adonitolivorans
CCTCCCAGAACCGACGGCGAACCTCACGCGGAAACCCCGTACGACCACCCATAACCAACACCTCAATCAATCAGGTGTTGCAACGACCCCCTGAACCCAAGGGGCGCAAATGGCCGCTTTGGCAACAGTCAGCCCAGCCGAGGCCGGGCCGATGCTGCGGGCGGGCGGCGCCACGGGGTCAGGCGGCGGGTGGCGCGAGGAAGCCGTCGTCGAGCAGGGCACGCACCCGGGGCAGCAGCTCGGCCCGCAGCGCGGCCGCGTCGGCGTCGAGCAGCTGGGCGATCGCGTCGATGATGGCGCCCACCGGCAGCTCGCCGTCGCAGGCGCCGATCAGGGCGGCCTGGGCGGTGTCCAGCGGCACCGACCGGCCGAATCCGCCGCCCTGGTGCAGGGCCATGAGGGTGGGGTCCTCCTGGCCGGGCCAGAAGTGCCGTTCCTCGGTGACGTCGGATGCCACGGTGAGGGTGCTGCGGGACAGCGCGTCGTCGTCCAGTCCGGTCTGCCAGTCGTGCGCGGCCAGGCACTCGGCCAGGTGGTGGCCGATGCCGGCCGGGTTGTGGCCCAGGGCCTCCGGCAGCCGTTCGAGGCGCACCAGGCGGGGGCGGGCCGGGGCGGCGGCCCGGCGGCGGCCATCCGTCGGGCGGCGCAGCAGCATGTAGCCGAAGCCCACCTGGCGCACCCCACGGGCCTCGAAGTCGTCGAGCCAGGCGCCGTAGAGCCGGTCGAAGTCGGGGGTGTCCGGGCGGGTGCCGCCGTCACGGATCCAGGTCTCGGCGTAGCCCGTTGGCGGCTGCACCTCGCGTTCGATGATCCAGGCGTCCAGCGCGGTCTCCGCCGGGCCCTCCAGCCAGCCGGTGAGCCTGTCGAAGGCGTCGTCGTCGTGGTACTCCCAGTTGCCGAGCAGCTGGGCCACGCCACCGGGGGTGAGGTGCTCGGCCGCGCCGCGCACCACGGCCTCCACGAGGGCATCGCCGACCAGGCCGCCGTCACGATACTCGTAGCTGGGCACACCCTCCACCCGCGGGGTGATCACGAACGGCGGGTTGGAGATGATCTGGTCGAAGCGCTCCCCCGCGACCGGGTCGAACAGGCTGCCGAGCCGGAACTCGATGTTCTCGACTCCGTTCAGCCGGGCGTTGAGCGCGGCGAGTTCGAGGGCGCGCTCGGAGATATCGGTGGCCACCACGCGGGTGGCGTGTCTGGAGGCGTGCAGGGCCTGGATGCCGCAGCCGGTGCCGAGATCCAGCGCGCTGTCGACCGAGGTGGGAATCATCAGGGCGCTGAGGGTAAGCGAGGCGCCGCCGACACCGAGCACGTGGTTTTCGCCGAGCGGATGCCCCAGCGCCAGTTCGCCCAGGTCCGAGGTGATCCACCAGCTGCCGGCGCCGTGCGCGTCCACGAAGCTATACGGCCGCAGGTCCACCAGTGGCGCCACCTGCGCCGGGCCGGCGTCGGGGGTCGGCTCCTGGGGGTGGGCGGTGACCAGGCCGAGTCGCTCGGCACCGTCCACGCCGAGGGACGGCAGCGCGGCGTCGAGGTCGGCGCTTTCGACGGGCAGGCCGAGGACGAACAGCTGGGCGAGCACCACGTTGGGTTCGGGCACGGTGAGGGTGGCGCGCAGCGTGGCGAGCGCCCGCAGGGCCGGCACCCGCTGATTGCGGTGCAGGGCGGCATCCGCTTCGATGCCCCAGAGTCCGGTCAGGGCGGTCACCGAGTAGTTGGCGGCGGCGAGGTCCGCGCGGAGCAGGTCGATCAGAGGTGCAGTCACTTCTCTATTCAACTGCACGCCGGCCCACTCGACGGGCCCGCTCCCTTCCCGGCCGGCTCCGGCCCCTCGTTTCGAGCTGCCAGCCGTCACGACCCGTGGCATAACTCCTGCAATTTTCCCAGATCGCCGGCAGCGGATGCCGAAAACCCGCGGCGATCTGTCGCGGCCGCGAGATTCTGCAGGAGTTGCGCAATATCGCCCATGGCAGGCAGGGGCGAGCCTCAGGACACGCGGCGGCAACGGGCCGGGCGCGCAGGACAGCTCGACCCGCTAGAGCCAGCGCATCGTGAACGCCCGCGTGAGCAGGCCGTTCAGCGGCGGCGTCGCGAGCACTCGCACGATCACGTTGCGCAGCCGCAGCCGCAGGCCGCGTGCCGGACGACCCATGGCCATGTTGAAGCCGGCCTGCCTGGCGGCCATGCGGGCGCTCCGCCGACGGCGCCGGTCGTACCCGGCGAGCGTCACCCGGGCCTCGATCGGCTGCGCGAGAGCGTGCGTGAGCGCCGGCGCCAGCGCCACCGCGTCCAGCCAGCCCAGGTTCATGCCCTGCCCGCCGATCGGGCTGATCTCGTGCGCCGCATCCCCCGCCAGCAGCACCCGGCCCTGCACCATCGTGGCGGCCAGCCGCTGCCGCACCGAGAACGAGCTCGGCCGGGCGTCCGAGGCCGGAAGCAGCACCCCGGTGCGACTGAGCACCAGCGCCGACAAGTCGTCGAGCGAGGCATCCGGCATCAGGGTGGGCGTCAACGCCACCCAGCGGCGCCGGCCGTTCGGCAGCGGGAACGACTCCACGACGCCGCCCTGCTCGAAGAACAACACGGCCTCGCTGCCGTGTTCGCCGGTATCCGGGTAGTCGGCCATGAGGTAGGTGTCCCCGCCGCCGAGTGGCCGGGAGGCGATGCCGACGGCGTCGCGTAGCTGACCGCGGGCGCCGTCGGCCACCACCACGTACCGCGCTGACCCCACGATCTCGAGCCCGTTGTCGTCGGCGCCCTCGTCGGGGGCGTCCCCGGTCCCATCCGGGCTCGGCTCGGCGATCAGGTCAACGTGGTGACCGCGATCGTGCAGCATGCCCACACCCACGCCCGAGCGCAGGCCGTCCGGCCGCAGCTGCCGGAACCGCGACCGCAGCACGGCCTCGGTCTCGTGCTGCGGCAGCGCCACGACGAACGGGAACCGCCCCGTCGTCTGCGCGAACGACAGCCGCCCCAGCGTGCGTCCGCCGCTCTGCACGCTGCCGGTTTCGATGCGCACGGCCCGAGCCAGCACTTCCTCGGCCACACCCGCCTGGCGCAGCACCCGCATCGACGGCGGGTGGATGCCGATGGCCCTGGCGAGCATCGACGGCTCGGTGCGCCGTTCCAGCACCTCCACATCCACGCCGCGCTCGGCCAGCAAGCAGGCCAGCAGGATGCCCACCGGGCCGCCGCCGACCACGATCACGTCACGCATGCGCTCGCCTTCCCTCGGCCCGGCGTGGTTCGGCGATCGCGGGGGCCTGCCAGCGCAGTATCAGCCGGTACGGCACCTCCCGGCGCACTGCCCAGCCCGGCGGCGCAACGGCCGCCAGCTCGCGCCAGGTGAAGCTGCGCCGGATCGAGGTGAGGCCGTCGGCGCGGATGAAGGAGCGGCGAAAGAACGGCCAGGTGCCCAGGCCGAAGCCGAGGTAGGCCAGCGGAGAGCGTTCGATGTCGCCGTGGAGCGCCAGCCCGCGGCTGAGCCGCTCGGAGTCCACCAGCAGCGCGCCGAGTTCCGCGCCGCCAAGGTGGTGCAGCACGTGGTTGGAGAGCACGATGTCGAAGCGCTCCCCCGCGGCCACGAGGTCGCTACTGAGCGCCCGGCGAAACTCCAGCCCGGGCAGCGGCGGCTGGCCGGCCGCGTAGGCGTGCGCCCGAGCATCCGGATCGATCGCGGTCACGGTCAGGCGCAACCCGTCGCGGGCGGCCCACCGGGCCAGCGACCGGGCCACATCGCCGCCGCCGGAGCCGATGTCGAGCAGGCTGGTCTCCGCGCCGGCCGACAGGCGCGGCCGGATGTCGCGCCGGTAGGTGTGCCGCAGCCCGGAGACGACGGCGTTGACGTACCGGAAGTTCGCGTAGGTGCGCTGCAGGGCCTCGGCGTCGCAGTTTGGATCATCCATGATCTCGACGGCGTCGACCGCCCGTTCGCGGAGCGTTGCGAGCACTGTGTCAGCCGCGCTGCACTGTCATCAGGCCGGACTCCACGGTCAGTCCCGGCCCGAACGCCATCGCGCAGACCCTGTCACCGTCGGCGGTGGCCGGCCCGTCGAGGATCTCCTTCATGACGAAGAGGATGGTGGCGCTGGACATGTTGCCGTTGGTGCGCAGCGTCTCCCGCGACGGCACCAGCTGCGCCTCGGTGAGGCCGAGTTTGGCCTCGGTCTTGTCGAGGATGCTGCGCCCGCCGGGGTGGATCGCCCAGTGCGCGATGGCGGTGCTCAACGCCGAACCGGTGGTCGCGGCCGTGAGCACCTGGCCGGGGCTCCCGCCGCCCTCCAGCGACTGCTGCTCCTGCGCCTGCACGGCCACGGCGTCCGCCTCGGCCACCACTCCGGCCGCCAGCGCCAGCGTCAACGACTCGTCCCGGCCGAACAGCGGCGCCAGTGCCGACTCGATGTGCTGGTCGATGATGTGCGGCACATAGGAGCTCAGCACCATCTCGAAACCCTCGTCGCCGATCTTCCAGGCCATGTCGCCCTCACCGACGGGCGTGATCACGGTCTCGAAGTGGTCCAGGTTCAGGGCGTTCTCACCGGCGACCGGCGGTCGGCTGCTTACGATGCCCGCGGCCGCGCCATCCGAGAACAGCGACGAGGCCACGATGGTGTCGGGGTCGCTGGAGGTGCGCAGGTGCAGCGAGCACAGCTCGGCGCTGACCACGAGCACCACGGCGGTCGGGTCCGCCTCCACGAACTGCTTCGCGGTGCGCAGCGCCGGCATTGCCGCGTAACAACCCATGAAACCGAGGTGGTAGCGCTGGGTGGACGGCGCCAGCCCCAGCTCGCGCACGAGCATGTAGTCGGGGCCCGGCGCGTAGAAGCCGGTGCAGGAGACCGTTACAACGTGGGTGATGTCGCTGGCGTCCAGCCCCGGGCAGGCGGCCAGCGCGCGCCGGCCGGCCTCTACGAACAGCGTGGTGGCCTGCTCGATGTACAGCTCGTTGCGCACCCGGGTGCCGGGCATGAGCAGCCGCTGGGTGGTGGCGTCGAAGAACTGCGGGTCGGACGCCTGCGAGTCGAGGGTGAGTTCCTCGATCACGGTGTGGCGGGTGTCGATGCCCGACAGGTTGAAGGATGCGGTCACTAATCGCTGCGCCAGCCGGCTGAGGCCGGGCTGGGCGGCGAAGATGTCCCTGACCTGCTCCTGCACGAGGACGGTGGGCGGAACAACGGTCTGGAGCGCTCTCAGCGTGACGGCCATGCCCCAGTGTTACACGCACCGAGTCGAAGGCACATCCCCCTGTACGGCGAGGCGCGAGGCGGATACACCGCCGGAGCTCCGACTGCTGCCGCTACGGCAGGCGGTCGAAGAGCCGGGTGGCGGTGATGGCGAGCACGAAACCGACCGCGACGATCGCGGTGACCGCGCCGAGATACGCGACCGGCGCATCCGAGATGCCGAACGCCCCGGTGGCGCCGATGCCCGCGGCCACCGCGGTGACGATGCCGGCGAGCACGGCGATCCAGGTCTGCAGCTTCAGGCCCACCCTGGCCGGGGTGGGGGTTCGTGCGGCGCGCTGGCGACCGCCGGACCGGGTGAGCACGGCACCGGCGGCGCAGCCCCAAAACGCCACGACGAGCAGCGCCGCGATCGCATCGCTGGGCCGGTGCCACAGGCTCACCAGCGTCGACACGCCGGCCGCAACCGCGAACGCCGCCCCGATGGTGCCGGCCAGCCAGCGCATGTGGGCGCTGGCGACGAGGAACACCACCAGCGCGGATGCCGCCGCCACCGTTGTATGCCCGGATGGGAATGAGTTGGGGATGTAGCCGTCCACGCCGAGCTCTGGGCGGGTGAGGATCACGTTCTTGAGCAGCTGCGTGGTCACCACAGCGGCCATAGCGGCGCTCACTGCAACCACGAGCGCGAACCAGGCGCGTCGCACCGTCGCGATGATCAGGCTCACGATCGCTCCGACGGCGACCATCACCGAGGGGATCAGGTCGAGAAGCTGCTGGGTGACCGTGGTGCCGGTCGAGCCGTTCTCGGCCCCGTTGAAGGCCAGCTGGTCGATTCCCTGCCCGGTGGCATCGCGCACGAAAAAGAGGTAGAGCGCCACGAACGCGACGATGCAGAGCAGCGCGGCGCCGATATAGCGGGTGGGGGTGAGGCGGGAGATCGAGGGCACCCCCTACTCTCCCACGGGAGCATGAGTGAACCGTGAAAGCGCGGTGCACAAAACATGTGCGTCGAATGTTGAGTTGTGCTCAACTTGACTCTTGACATCGAGAATCTGCGGCGTAACGTCAAGTTATGTTCGGCAAAAAGACGAGGCGGGAACGCCCGGCGAGGGCTAACCGCGGCGCGGATCGCTCCTTCGACCGTGGTGGTTACCCGGGGCTGGAGGGCGACTTCGAGTCCGAGCGGCGCCGTGCCGCGGCCGCCGACCACCACACCCTCGAACCGTACGAGCACGGCGAGGGCGAGTTGGCCGTTCTGCCGGTCACGGAGCCCGGGCTCACCCACCCCTGAGCAACGCACCGGACGGGACGGGTCACCTGATCTCGACACGCCCGACCGACGGGATGGGCATGTGCGACGCGGAAACGCAAATGGGAGACGGGATCTGGAGGTTTTATCCTCCGGGTCCTGTCTTTTCGCGTGTTGGACACGCTTTGTTCAGACTTTTCTGATCGACTGGCTCTGTAGCATCCGAAGCGCAATCCCCGTAAAGTGCCTGAGTACCAAACGAATGGAAGCTCCGTGAGCATTCGAACGGCCGAATACCCCAGGCCGGATTATTTCCTTCTCCACCTCAGCGACACGCACCTGCTCGCAGACGGTAACCGTCTTTACGGCAGTGTGGACAGCGCCGCACACGTGCAGCGGCTGTTCGCGGATGTCGAGGCATCCGGCGGCAGGCCTCACGCGATCGTCATCACCGGCGACCTCGCCGACAAGGGTGAGCCCCATGCCTACGCACAGCTGCGTGGCATCGTCGAACCCGCTGCCGCGCGCCTGGGTGCCACGGTGATCTGGGTGATGGGCAACCACGACAACCGGGCGAACTTCCGCACCGAGCTGCTCGGCGAGGAGCCCAGTCAGGCGCCGATCGACCACGTCGACTACGTCGGCGGGCTGCGCATCATCACCCTGGACACCACGGTGCCCGGCAGTCACCACGGCGAGATCACCGAGCAGCAGCTCGAATGGCTCGCGCTGCAGCTCAGCGTTCCGGCGCCGGACGGCACCATCCTCGCCATGCACCACCCGCCGGTGCCAAGCATGCTCGACCTGTCGGTGGCGGTGGAGCTGCGCGAGCAGGCCAGCCTCGCGCAGGTGCTGCGCGGTACGGATGTGCGCAGCATCCTGGCCGGACACCTGCACTACTCGTCCACCGCCACGTTCGCCGGCATCCCGGTGTCGGTGGCGTCGGCCACCTGTTACACGCAGGACCTCAACGTTCCTGTCGGCGGCACCCGTGGCCGCGACGGCGCGCGAGCGTTCAACCTCGTGCACGTCTACGCCGACACCGTGCTGCACTCGGTGGTGCCGCTGGGGGAGTTCGAATCGCTGGACTACATCGATGCCGCCGAAAGCGCCCGTCGTCTGGCCGCATCCGGCATCGAGATCATGCCTGCGGGGAGTCTCCCCGCATACCGCGAGCCGCCAATGACCACGCCGATCCCGGTTCTGCGCTGACGTCGCCGTTCCCCATCCCGAGGGCACTCTCGATGAGGGTGTCCTCGCCGTGCTGGCTGGCCGCTATGACGCTTTCGCGTTCCCACGGGGCCACGATCGGGAAGTAGCGCTCGAGGAAGTCGGTGACGGCTTCGGTGCGTACCTCGTCGCTGATCTCGGGGAAGCTGCCGTCGTTGAGGCAGAACATGTCCTGGTCGCGGCGCTTGAGCAGCTTGTTCATCTGGCGCAGCGCCAGCTTGAGCGTCGTTTCGACGTAGAGCGACCGGGCCTGGGTCTGTTCCACGGCCCGCCCGGTGGCCAGCGCGTAGTAGTGGTACAGCGAGTTGGTGACCGAGATGTCGGTGGCCGAGCGGAACCGGCTGGCCATGGTGCGTCGGAAGTCCTCGGGGAATTCCGCCTCGAGGTCGGCCATGACGCTCTTGCGCAGCGGTGCCGGAGTGTGCTCGAGGTGCCGGGTGGTGACCTTGCCGAACCGTTCGCGCAGCAGCGCCCGGTTCACCCGTGCGGCGTTCTCGAACCCGCTGCGGCTGGGGTCGTTGTCGCCCAGGCCGATGCGGGTCGCGGCCTCGACGAACTTGGTGATACCGCCGGGTGAGAAGAACAGCTCTGGTCCCACGGGACGGCCGAAGAACATGTCGTCGTTCGAGTAGATGAAGTGCTCGGCGATGCCCGGGATGTGGTGCAGCTGGCTCTCCACGGCGTGCGAATTGTGGGTGGGCAGCACGGAGACATCCGGGAAGAAGTCCTCGCTGTTCATGATGGTCACCCGCGGGTGGTCGACCAGCCACTCGGGGGCGGGCGAGTCGGTCGCGATGAAGATGCGTCGCACCCAGGGCGCGAACATGTACACGCTGCGCAGCGCGTACTTGAGTTCGTCGATCTGCCGGAAGCGGGCATCCGAATCGTCGCCGGAGCCGGCGACATAACCGGCCATGCGCAGGGCGCGGGCCTTCTGGAAATCGCTGGAGGAACCGTCGACCCAGGAGAAGACCAGGTCGATGTCGAAGCTGATGTCGCTGACGAGGTCGTCGAACATGTTCTGCAGGGTGCGCCAGGTGCGGCCGAAGAGCTCCACGGTGGTCTCGCGGGCCTCGGCGCGGGGCAGCCGGCGGCGCATGAGGGCGTTCTCGACGGGGGCGACGATCTCGTCTTCGCCGAACCGCCACAGTTCGAGCTGGAACGCGGTCTCGGCGCCGTAACGGAGCCGGCCGATGGGTTCGATGCGCGGCTGGTAGACCCTGAAGACGTCGGAGGTGCGCAGGGCGGCGAGGGCGCCGTCGGCGGCCAGGGCCGGGCGGGCGGGGTCGCCGTCGAGCGGCTTGAGGTAGAAGGGCGTGTTGGCGAAGGCCTCGGCCAGAACGCGGCTGATCTTCTTGCGGCGCTTGCGGTTCACGGCGATGACCGGACGGTCGTGGTCGCCGCGCACCAGCAGGTAGTCGATGCCGGCGGTGTCGAGGGCATCGGCCAGGGCGAGCAGGTCGCTGACCCGGGACTCGTGCGGGGTGAAGTGTCCGTTGATCAGGGCGATCTCGCCCTTACGCACGACCACGTCTTCGCGGTCGAAACGGCGGGTGCGGTCGTCAAGGCTGAGCAGGACGAGCTCGGGTTCGCTGCTCAGCGAGAGAAGGGGAATGGACGCGGTGTCCGGGGCCGCTTCGTCGACCGGGCTCGTCGGCGCCTCGGAGAAGCCACTGCCGGCAGCAATGTGGGAGTGTCGGGTGGAATCGGTGCGGTCGAAGCGTGCCATGGTCCTCCTTGGAGCAAAGTACGTGGAGCGGTAACGGATGCAGGGCTGACTGCGGGGTGCCAAGCGGTTGTGCGGGAATTGCGACGGGTGATCTCCGCGGGGCGGGCATCGATGCGCCAGGCCCCGGAGTATGCGCCCGGTCTCCCGGGCATCCACGCACCGGTCCAGGCCGGGCAATGGGCCCGCTGGGAACAGTGACGTTGCTCTAGTGTACGACGCCGGTGCGGCCGGGGCGTGACCCGCGGGCTCGGACCGGTGCGGCGTGCGCCCCGGTCAGGCCGCGCTGATGCCGAACAGGCCGATGATGAGCGCCATCACCACGATGGTGACCAGCTCGTGGGCGAGGTTGAGCGCAGTGAGACCCCACGGACGGCGATCGAACGCATCGTGGGTGATCATCCGGGCGGCGGTGAAACCCGCCCAGAGGATGACGCCGGTGAGCACGGTGTTGCCCACGAAGTTGCCGCCGTAGAAGTACTGCGCGATGGCCGCCGAGCCGGCGAGCACCCAGGCCGTGATGAAGCTCACGATGATCGTGACGACGATGACCCGGGTGGCACCGAATTGCATGCTCTCGTCCTTCCGCAGGCCAACACGGGCCCCAACTGTCTACTCGCGGCAGCATCCGGCCCTAGTGCGGGGCGCGCAACGGGCCTCACATGGCCACTCACGGGCTCGCCACGGGCGGATGGCGCGGGTCAGGCGAGGGCTGCGGCATCCGTGGTGGGCAGGCGGCAGACGAAGTCGCGGCAGAGGTAGGCGGTGGGCAGGCTGTCGCGGGTCGAGCGGTCGGCGAACAGCTCGAAACCGGCCGCGGCGAAGGCGGCTCCCTGCCGCTCGGTGACCACGGCGACGAGCCCGGTGCGACGCCGGGCCGCGTCAATCAGAGCCGCATCGTCCGGGGCCGAATCGCCCGGGGCCGTATCGGCACTCCCATCAGGGGTTCGATCGGGGGTGACAACGACGAGTTGCTCCACCGGCGACGCGAGGGCGGTGACGAGCCGGAGGGCGGCGCCGAAGGCGAGCGGGTTGACGTCGCCGGTGCCGACCAGCCGCACCATCCCGGCCGTGGCTGCGTCGCGGTAGCGGGCGGCACCGGTGAGCAGGTTCAGCCGCCAGGTCGCCGTGGCGATGGCCGTGAGCCCGGACGGGTAGGCACCCTCCGAGGGGTCGGTGGCGAGGTCGAGGCCCTGCGCCGTGAGCACCGGGTCGGCGCCCTCGGGCGCGGCGAAGGTCACGCCATCGCCGGGCATGGCCCGCTCGATGAGCTCCCGTGCCGCGACCGCGTACCGCACCTCTCCGGTGGCGGTGGCGAGCTCGAGCAGGCCGCCGGCGAACATGCCGTAGTCCTCCAGTGTCGAGACCGCGGGCGAGAGCCGCCCGTCTATGGATGCACGCACCAGGGCACCGTCGGCGCGGCGGTGCGACTCGAGCAGCCGGTCGGCCGCACGGCGGGACAGGTGCAGCGCGGCATCGTCGGCGAAGGCATGTGCGGCCAGGGCGAGCGCCCCGATCGCCAGGCCGTTCCAGCCGGTGAGCACCTTGGCGTCCAGGGCCGGCGGGGCCTGGTCGCGGCGGGCATCCTCGTCAAGGGCGTAGTAGCCGCCCTCCACCCGCACCCCGTCGACGGTGCTCTCCGAGTCCTGGGCGCTGGCGAAACCGCCGTCGGGCAGCTGCAGCACCGCGCCGAGAAACCCTACGAGTCCCTCGGCGACGATGCGGGCCCAGCTTTCGCCGGTGAGCATCCACGCCCGGGTGTACAGCTCGAGCAGTTGTGCGTTGTCGTAGAGCATCCGTTCGTAGTGCGGGTCGCTCCAGTCGCGGTTGACGGCATAGCGGAAGAAGCCGCCCTCGACCGGGTCGCGCAGCGGCGACGCGCCCATGCGCTTCAGGGTGCGCAGGGCCAGCTCGCGCCCGTCGGCCCGGTCGAGCAGCAGGCCCAGGGTCGGCGCGGCGGGAAACTTGGGGGCACCGCCGAAGCCGCCGTAGACGGGATCCTCGGCCGTTGCCAGCCGGGCGACGATGTCAGCGAGCCGGGCCTGGTCGGGCAGCTCCCCCGTCACCGCGGGCGCAGCCTGGGCGAGCGCGTCGGCCAGGCCCGCTGCGCTGTCTTCCACGGCGTCCCGGCGGCTGGTCCAGGCATCCGTCACGGCGTTGAGCACCTCACGAAACGCCGGATGCCCGGGCAGCGGCGTGGGCGGCGAATACGTGCCGGCGTAGAACGGCCGGCCTGCCGGGGTGACGAACACGTTCAGCGGCCAGCCGAGGTTCTGCGTGAACGCGCCGGCGGCGGCGAGGTAGCTGGCGTCGACATCCGGATGCTCCTCCCGGTCGACCTTGATGCTCACAAAATGCTCGTTGAGGTAGGCGGCTACGCCCACGTCGCTGAAGCTCTCGCGGGCCATCACGTGGCACCAGTGGCAGGTGGCGTAGCCGATCGACACCAGAACGGGCACGTCGCGCCGGCGGGCCTCTTCGAATGCGGCCTCACCCCACGGCTGCCAGTCGACGGGGTTCTCGGCGTGCGAGCGCAGATACGGGCTGATGGCGTCGGCGAGGCGATTCGGCATGGCTCCATTGTGACCTGGCGATCTCCGATCCGGCTGGTCGTGGCGATATCCCGGCGCTGGCCACCACCGCGAGTTGCCGCGTAACGCCCCATCGAGCCACCCGACGGGGCCATCTGACGCGACTTCGACGCTCCGGGCCCCCGCGAGTTGCCGCACAGTGCCGCTTCGGAGCGCTGGATGGAGCGCTTTGCGGCAAGTCGCGCGCCACGACTCGTCTGGGGAGGCTTGCCGAGCCGGGGGCCGGCTGTGAGACTGGATGCGACGAAGGGGCACGATGGAACTCTGGGCACTGCTGCTGGGCATCGGCGCGATGGCCCTGCTCGCCGTCGCCGTTCTCGTGGGCTTCGGCTCCCTCCCGGCGCTCTCGCCCGCCGAACCGCCGCGGCGCTGACCGGACGCCTCTCCTAGCCAGCCGCCCATGAACATCCACCGCCGTCCCGTGACCGTCTGCAGCGTATGACCGAGCGCACGATGACCCCGGCCGAAGCGGCGGCGCTCCTCGAGGTCGCGGTTGACGCCGAACTGGAGCAAGTGGAGCGCGCCTTCAGGTACCAGGCCCAGCGCTCGCACCCCGACCGGTTGACCGCCGCGACCCCGGCCGAGCTGGCCGCCGCGGCCGCCCGGTTCGACAGGATCACCCAGGCACGGGCCGTGCTGCGGGAGGCCGAGACCGATCGGATGCGCCGCTCCCCCGGTTCCGCCGAACACTGGCCGCCCGGAAGCGCGGTGCCCGGCTCGGGGGCAGGCTCCGATGCCGGCGCGGGCTCGTCGGCCTGGTCCGGCACCGGCCCGGCGTCGCGCCGCACCGGTCGGGGAGCCCCGCCGGGTTGGGCGGCAACGGAGCCGTACCAGCCGGCGGAGCCCGCCGGCCCGTGGCTGTTCTGGGTGTGGACGGCACTCTACGCGTTGGCTGCCGTGATCTCGGTCATCGGCGGGCCGCTGCCCCAGTCCCCGCTCGACCTATGGCTGCGGCTGGTGCCGCTGGGACTGGCATCCGTCGCCTTCGCCCGCACCGGTCGCACCGTCTACCTGGTGATCGTGCTGATCCTGGGCGCCGCGACGGCGGTACTCACGGTGATGTTCGCCTCGTTCGGACCCCTCGTGGCGCTGCAGTTGCTCATCGCTCCGGTGCTGGGGCTCGTGGCCCTCGGCCGGCCCAAGCAGCTCAGGCGCCGGTCAACCGCCCCGCCGCGCCCCGCCGGCTAGCGGCCCCGACCGCGCTCGCGACGCCGCAGGGCACGATCAGACCAGGGCCCGTTCCACGATCGCCCGGCGGCGTTGCACCCGGGTCCAGATCACGAAGCCGGTGATGGTGAAGACGCCATAGAAGAGGTACAGGATCGCCGAGGCGTAATAGCCGGCACTGATCAGCAGGGGCACGCCGACGATGTCGACGGCCACCCAGATCAGCCAGAACTCGGTCCAGCCGCGGGCCATGCCGTAGGTGGCCAGCAGGGAGCCGGTGAAGATCCACGCGTCGGCCCAGACCGGTTCGAAGGAGCCCAGCGCCCGGAAGATCGGGGTGAGCACCAGCGTGCCGACGACCAGACCCAAACCCAGGCCGATGCGCGCGCGGGTGCCGGCCCAGTGCGGGGCGACGGCGACGGTGCCGACCGAGCGGCTGCGCGACCACTGCACCCAGCCGTAGATCGAGACGATGATGAACATCACCTGGCGGCCGGCCTGGCCGAGCAGGTTCACCGGGTTGGGCGTGCCGAAGACGGCGCCGAGGAACACCGTGAACAGCAGGGCGTTGCCGAGGATGCCCACCGGCCACGCCCAGATCTTGCGGCGCATCCCGCCGACGGCGCTGGCGATGCCGAAGACGTTGCCGATGATCTCGCGCCAGAGGATCGTCTGGCTGCCGATCTGCAGCTGGGCGTCAAAAAGCCAATCGATCAGGGACACAAGGATACTTCTCTCCCGGATGGGTCGCATCCGTGCACGTCCCAATGTAAGGCGTTCGGGAGCGGGACTATTCCGCGGGCGTCACCGAATGGCGCGGATCCATCGGCGCGTCACCAGACGATCGCGGCGGAGTCCGCCGAGAGGTTGGCCGGCAGGCTGGCCCGCACCAGCGGCAGCCCGCGGCGGATGGCCTGGTCGATGCGGTCGCTGAGCTCGGCGTTGGTCACCCGGTAGTCGGTGAATTCGGAGTCCTTGGCGTACACCCCCAGCGGCAGGGTGAGCGCCTGGAAGAAGCTGAACAGCGGCCGGAACTGGTGCTCGAGGATCAGCGCGTGCCGGTCG
This sequence comes from Cryobacterium adonitolivorans, assembly GCF_004402695.1. Classification (GTDB taxonomy): domain Bacteria; phylum Actinomycetota; class Actinomycetes; order Actinomycetales; family Microbacteriaceae; genus Cryobacterium; species Cryobacterium adonitolivorans. The sequence continues at coordinate 14,218 of NZ_SOFL01000012.1, forward strand.
CTGCCGCCCGTCGCGGCGAGCAGCACCGGCTTGTCGACGAGCGAGTACTGCTCGACGAAGTCGAAGACGTGCTTGAACAGCCCGGTGAACGAGGCCCGGTAAACCGGGGACGCCACGATGAGCAAGTCGGCGCCCTCGATGCGCTGCAGGTCGGCCTCGGCCGCGGCGGAGAGCTCGTCGCGGCGGAGCGCCCCGGAGAACTCGCGGCCCACCCGGCTCAGCTCGATCAGGTGCACTTCGATCGAGAGTTCCCGTTCGAGCGCGTCGAGGATCGCCCGCACCAGGGCGGTGGTCTTCGAGGGCGCGTGCAGGCTGCCGGAAACGGCGACGACGTTCAGGGTGTACGACATGTTCCGACGCTAAATCCCTCCGCCGGATGCCGCCACCCGCGCCGACGCACGGCGTAAGACGATGGATGGCCCGGTGCCGGCCGCATCCGCTGCCCCACGACCCGCGAAAGGGCACTTTCGGCCCCTCTGCGAGCTCCCGGTGGGCCGCATCTGCCCCCTCGGCACCAGGGCATCCCGCGAGATGACGCGAACGGCCCCTTCGCGCGCGCCGAAGGGGCCGTTCGTGTCGGCTCGCGCCGTGAGACTAGTTGACCTCGTTGGGGTGCGCGCTGACGCGGCCGCCGCGCTCGAGCGCTGAAATCGTGGCAAACTCGGTGTGGCTGAGCTCGAAGTCGAAGACGTCGAAGTTCTCGGCCATGCGCTCGCGGCGGTTGGACTTGGGGAAGACGATGTTGCCGGTCTGCAGGTGCCAGCGGATGATCACCTGGGCGGGCGTCTTGCCGTGCGCCTCGGCCGCGGCGGTGACCACGCCCTCCTCGAGCAGCGGGTACTTGCCCTGGCCCAGCGGGCCCCAGGCCTCGATGTGGATGCCGTGCTCGCGGGCGAACGCGGTGACCTCGGCCTGCTGGTAGGCGGGGTGCAGCTCGATCTGGTTGACCGCCGGCACGACATCGGTCTCGGTGAGAAGACGCTCCAGGTGCGGCACCAGGAAGTTGGACACGCCGATCGAGCGTGCCCGGCCGGACTTGCGAATCTCGGCGAGCGTCTTCCAGCTCTCCACGAACTTGTCATTGGCCGGCGCCGGCCAGTGGATGAGGTACAGGTCTACATAGTCCAGGCCGAGTTTCTCCAGGCTCTCATCGAACGCGTCCAGCGCCGACTGGGTGCCCTGCTTGTCGTTCCACAGCTTCGTGGTCACGAACAGCTCCGAGCGGTCGATGCCGGACGACGCCAGCGCCTGGCCGACGCCTTCCTCATTGCCGTAGACGGCGGCGGTGTCGATGTGGCGGTAGCCCACCTCTAGGGCGTCGGTGACGATGCGGGTGGTCTCGGTCGGCTCCACCTTGAAGACCCCGAAGCCGAGCTGGGGAATGGTGTGGCCGTCGTTCAGGGTAAGGGTGGGTACGGAATTCGTCATCCACCGAGCCTAGGCACCGGCCGCCTCCGGCGCACGTCACGCATGCCGAGAGCGTAATCCCGGGCAACGGTCAGTGCTTGATGGCAGGGAACGGATGCCGGTGCGCGGCAGTCTGGGCGTCCGAGCTGAACGCCGTGGCCGTTCCGTGTGCGGTGAGCCTGACCCGGCTGCCGACGGAGGTGCCGGTCGTTCCGCGGTGCCGAACGTGGACGACGGTTCCGCCGGCCGCGCCGTCGATGCGCACGGTGAGCTGCACCTCTGGCCCGTAGAAGTCGACCGCCTCGACCCGGCCGACGCAGGCGCCCCCGCAGGAACCCGGCGCGTCCGCCGAGCCGACCGTCGCTTCCGGGCCGAGCCCGTCGAGGTGCTCAACCACGATCTGCTCTGGACGCAACATGATGCAGGCCGTGCCGCGCAGGCTCGTGGGTAACACCGGCAGAGTGCCGAGAGCACACTGGGCGACACCGTCGCCGATTATGGCCGGCAGCACGACCGCGTCGCCAAGGAAACGGGCCGTGAACAGGTCGGCCGGGCGCCAGTACAGTTCCCGCGGCGACCCGACCTGGCCGAGGTGGCCGTCGCGGAGCACAGCGAGCTGGTGCGCGAAGCTCATCGCCTCGGCCTGGTCGTGGGTGACCAGCACTGTCGTGATTTCGGCGCGCTCAAGCGTCGCGGCGACGATGTCGCGGGTCACGGCCCTGAGGCCGGCGTCGAGGGCAGAGAACGGCTCATCGAGCAGCATCACCCGCGGGCGGCGGGCGAGAGCCCTGGCCAGGGCGACGCGTTGCTGCTGGCCGCCCGAGAGCTCGTCGGGGCGGCGCGCGGCGAAGTCCGGGGTCAGCGACACCATGCCGAGCAGTTCGTCGACCGCCTTTCGGCGGCCCAGCCGGGTGCCGCTGCGCAGGGCCGGCCCGAGGCCGAAGGCGATGTTCTGCCCGACGGTGAGGTGCGGGAACAGGGCGCCGTCCTGGGCGACGTAGCCGATTCCCCGCCGGTGGGCCGCCACGGCGATGCCCGGTGCGGCAACCTCGCGGCCGTGGACGGTGATCGTGCCGACGTCGGGCAGCTCGAAGCCGCTTATCAGGCGAAGCAGGGTGGTCTTCCCCGACCCCGACGCACCCACGATCACGGTGCGGCTGCCCTCTGGCACGGTGAGTGCGATGTCATCGAGGATGGTCGCCCCGCCGAACCGTTTGCCCACGCCGACCATCTCGACCGCGGCCTGCTCGGCACCGGCCTGCGCCCGCCCGCTCACGAGACGGCCGCCAGTCGCGACCGGGCGAACAGGAGGTAGGTGACCGGCAGGCTCAGTACGATCATCAGCAGTGCGTACGGGGCCGCCCCGACATAGTCAATGTCGTTCACCTTCGACCAGAATTGGATCGCCAGCGTGCGGGTGCCGTTCGGCGCCAGGAGAAGCGTCGCGGTCAGCTCGGTGACGATCCCGAGGAAAACAAGCGCCGCCGCGGCGAGGGCGGACGGCGCGAAGAAGCGGGCGGTCACGCTCAGGAACGCGGCGACCGGGTGCTTGCCGAGCGACCGGGCGGCCTCCTCCAGCCCGACCGGCACCTGCGCGAGCCCGGCGCGCAGGTTTACAAGCGCCCGGGGCAGGAACATCAGCACGTAGGTCACGACGACCAGCACTGCGGTCTGGTAGAGCGGCTGCACGAAACGGATGCTCACTGTCACCAGCGCGAGCGCCGTCACGATCCCGGGCAGCGAGCTGGTGAGGTAGTTGACCGACTCGAGGCCGCGCGCCAGCCGGCTCGGGTGCCGCACCGCGAGGAACGCGACCGGGAAGGCGAGCAGACACGTCGCGAGGGCGCCGGCCAGCCCGTAGCCGACCGTCTGCAGGAACGCCTCTGCCACGACGCCGTCGGACCACACCTCGACGCCACCGCGCACGAGCCAGCGGATGACGCTCGAAAACGGGACGCCGATCGACAGCACGAACAGGCCGCCGAGGAACAGGTAGCCGAGCGGAGTGAACATCCCCAATCCGCGCCGTTGGGCGTCCTTGGCGACGCCTGAGCCGATCCGGGCGTAGCGGGACCTGCCGCGAGCGCCGGACTCCCCGACCAATAGGAATAGACAGCAGAGCACGAGCACCCCGGCCAGCGCGTTCGCCGCCGGACCGTTGAAGGTGGAGCGGTACTGCTCGACGATCGCGGTCGTGAAGGTGTCGAAGCGGATCATCGCGAAGGCGCCGTACTCGGAGAGCAGGTGCAGTCCCACCAGGAGCGAGCCACCGAGAATCGGCAGCCGCAACTGGGGCAGGACTACGCGCAAGAAAACCCCGCCTGGGCCGCTGCCGAGCGAACCGGCGGCCTCTTCGACGGTCGGGTCCAGGCGCCGCAACGCGGCCGCGCAGGGCAGGTAGACGAGCGGGAAGTAGGACAGGGTCGCGATCAGCACGCCGGACCACAGTCCGTTCAGCGAGGGGATGGCGCTGACCCAGCCATAGCTGTTCACGAACGCCGGCACTGCGAGCGGGGTCGCCAGAAGCACCGCGAACACCCGGGCGCCGGGCAGCCTCGTGCGCCCGACCAACCAGGCGCAGCCCACTCCGATTGCCGCGCACAGCGGTACGGTGATAACGACGAGGCCGACCGTGTTCATCAGCAGTTCGCCGACCCGGGGCCGGAACACGAGCGCCGACAGCGCCGGCCAGCCGGTGAGGATCCCCGTCACGATCACATAGCCGAGCGGCAGCAGTCCGAACAGCGCCACCGTGCACGCCACGGCCACGATGAACGGCGACGGGCGCCGGCCGACGCGGCCGACGGCATCCGTCTGCACCGGACCGCGGGGCCCACCGCGAGCGTCGGCAGCGCCCCCGGCTGCGGGCAGCCTGGACTCAGGCGTCGTTGTCTCTGGTGCGCGGGTGAGGGACATCGGGTCCTAGTTTACAGAAGCCCGGCCTCGGTCATCAGATCGGTGACCTTGGTGCTGTTGAGCTGGGAGGGGTCGAGCAGGGGTGCGTCCAGCTCGCTGATCGGCACGAGCGCGGGGTTCGCTTCGACCCCGGTCGCGACGGGGTATTCGAAGGAGGTGCCGGTTTTCAGGACCTCCTGGCCGGCCTTGCCGGTGATGTACGCGAGGAAGGCCTGCGCGGCGACCTGGTTCGTGCTCGTCTTGAGCACCCCGCCGCCCGAGATGCTCAGAAAGGCGCCCGGATCCTGGTTCTTGAAGTAGTGCAGCTTGGTGTTGGAGCTGTTCTCGCCCGTGCCGGTCTGGTCGCCGAACCAGTAGTAGTGGTAGATCACGCCGCCGGGGATCTCCCCCGCGTTGACGGCCTTCATGACCGTGCTGTTGCCTTTGTAGGCCACCGAGTTCTGCTTCATCGCCGTGAGCCAGGCGCTCGTTGCGGACTCGCCCTCGAGTTCGAGCATGGCGCTGACGATGGCCTGGAAGTCGGCTCCGGAGGGCGAGGCGGCCCAGCGGCCCTTCCAGCTCGGGTCGGCAAGATCGAGGAGGGATTTCGGCAGTTGGTCCTCGGTGAGGAGCTTCGGGTTGTAGGCGAACACCGTGGAGCGCGCCGCGATCCCGGTCCAGTTGCCCGAGGTGGGTTGGAACTGCTCGGGCACCTGCTCGAGGGTCGAGGCGTCGACCTTGGTGAACAGCTCGGCGTTGTCGACGAGGCTGATCGCGGGCGAATTCTCGGTCAGGAAGACGTCGGCCTTCGAGGCGCTGCCCTCCTGCACGAGCTGGTTGCCGAGCTCGGAGTCGTCACCGTTGCGCAGGGTGACCGTGACGCCGGTCTCCTTCGTGAACTCGTCGGCCCAGGCCTGGGTCAACTCCTCGTGCTGGGCGTTGTAGACAGTGATGGCGCCGGACGGCGTGCTGCTTTCGGCGGCCGACGGGCTGGGCGCCTCACCGGGGGCGCCGCAGGCGGTCGCGCCCAGCAGGGTGGCCGTCGCGATCGCGCCGGTCATGGCCCAGCGGCGTGTCATCGTGAACGTCATTGTGTAGGGGTCCCCCTCGTCGTGCAGGCGTGGCCCGCGGTGATCAGGTTAGCCTATCCTAAAAGGAGGTCGGAGGTCGTTCTCGCAAGCTCGACCAGCGAGTGGGGCACTCCGCGAGGCAATAACATGGAGGGCTAATGATTCCCGTGAAAATCACCTTCCCGCCCGAGTTGCCGATCAGCCAGCGCCGCGACGACATCGCGCGCGCCATCCGCGACAACCAGGTGGTGATCGTGGCCGGATCCACCGGGTCGGGCAAGACCACCCAGCTGCCCAAGATCTGCCTGGAGCTGGGCCGGGAGAGCATCGGCCACACCCAGCCGCGCCGGCTCGCCGCGCGCACCATCGCCGAGCGCATCGCCGAGGAACTCGGCCAGGAGGTGGGCGAGCTCGTCGGCTACCAGGTGCGCTTCACCGACCGGGTCGGCGCCGACACCCGCATCAAGCTGATGACCGACGGCATCCTGCTCAACGAGATCCACCGCGACCGGATGCTGCACAAGTACGACACCATCATCATCGACGAGGCGCACGAGCGCAGCCTCAACATCGACTTCCTGCTCGGCTACCTGCAGCAACTGCTCCCCCAGCGGCCCGAGCTCAAGCTCATCATTACCTCGGCCACCATCGACCCGGCCAGCTTCGCGAAGCATTTCGCCGCCGCCGACGGCACCCCGGCGCCCATCATCGAGGTCTCCGGCCGCACCTACCCCGTCGAGATCCGCTACCGCCCGCTCGTGGCCGAGGCCGCTATCGACGACGAGGACGAGATCGCGGATGCCGCGCCCAGCGTGGACCGCGACTACATCGAGGGCATCTCCGCCGCGCTCGACGAACTCGAGCAGGAGTCCAACGGCGACGTGCTGGTCTTCCTCTCCGGCGAGACCGAGATCCGCGACGCGGCCGACGCCCTGCAGGGCAAGTTCGCCGGCGGGGGCCGCACCAGCCCCACCGAGGTGCTGCCGCTGTACGGCCGGCTCTCCTCCGCCGACCAGCACAGGGTGTTCCAGCCCTCCACCGTGGCCGGGGTGCGGCGGCGCATCGTGCTGGCGACCAACGTGGCCGAGACCAGCCTCACCGTGCCGGGCATCCGGTACGTCATCGACGCCGGCACCGCCCGGATCAGCCGGTACAGCGTGCGCTCGAAGGTGCAGCGACTGCCGATCGAGGCCATCGCGCAGGCCTCCGCCAACCAGCGCTCGGGCCGAAGCGGCCGCACCAGCGACGGCATCGCCATCCGCCTCTACAGCGAAGAGGACTTCACCCGGCGTCCCGAGTACACCAAGCCGGAGATCCTGCGCACCAACCTCGCCGCGGTGATCCTGCAGATGATCTCGCTGGGCCTGGGCGACATCGCGCAGTTCCCGTTCCTCACCCCGCCGGATTCCCGCAACATCAAGGACGGCCTCGACCTGCTCACCGAGCTCGGCGCGGTCACGGCCACCGTGGCTCCGACGGGCACGCCCACCGAAGACCCGAGTCAGGCCGGCGGCCGCGACGGTGGCCGGTCCGGCGGGCGCGGTCGTGGCCGTGACAGCGGCGGTCGCGGGCCCCAGGGCGGGCGGATGGCCGTCACGGCCGGCACGCACGCCCTCACCCGGGTGGGCCAACAGCTCGCCCAACTGCCCATCGACCCCCGCTTCGGCCGCATGGTGATCGAATCGAAAATCCAGGGCACCAGCCGCGAGGTGATGGCCATCGTCGCCGGGCTCACCATCCAGGATGTGCGCGAGCGACCGCTCGAGCGCCGCGGCTCCGCCGACGAGAAGCACGCCCGGTTCGCCGATCCCACCAGCGATTTCCTCTCTCTGCTCAACCTCTGGAACTACCTGGAGAACCAGCAGAAGGAGCTCGGCTCCAGCGCATTTAGGCGGCTGTGCAAGAACGAGTACCTCAACTACCTGCGGGTGCGCGAGTGGCAGGACGTCTACAAGCAGCTCCGCCAGCTGGCCAAGCCGCTGGGCCTGCACATCGGCGACCCCAGCGTGAACCCCGACGGCATCCACCGGTCGATGCTCTCCGGCCTGCTCTCGCACATCGGCCTGAAGGACGTCGCCAAGAAGGACTACATCGGCGCGAGGCAGCAGCGCTTCGTGTTGTTCCCCGGCTCCGCGCTGGCCAAGAAGCAGCCCAACGCCGTGATGAGCGCCGAGCTGGTGGAGACCAGCCGTCTGTTCGCCCGGATGAACGCCGTCGTCGACCCGGCCTGGGCAGAGCAGCTCGCCGGTGACCTCTGCAAGAGGAGCTACTCCGAGCCGCACTGGGAGAAGAAGCAGGGCGCCGTGGTCGCCTACGAGCGTGTCACCCTCTACGGGGTGCCGATCGTGCCGCGCCGCCGCGTGCAGTTCTCCAGGGTCGACCCGGCCTACGCCCGCGAGCTGTTCATCCGGCACGCCCTCGTCGATGGCGAGTGGGACCTCGATCGCGTCGACCAGCGGGTCACCGCCTTCGACCGCGCCAACACGGCCCTCCGCAAGGAACTCGCCGAGCTCGAGGAGCGCACCCGGCGCCGCGACATCCTCTTCGACGACGAGGCCGTCTTCGAGTTCTACCACCGACGCATTCCCGCGGAGGTGCACAGCACCCGAACCTTCGAGACCTGGTGGCGGGTCGCCCGCGCCGAGACGCCGGACCTGCTCACCATGACCGCCGAGGCGCTCGTGCCCGAGGATGCGCCGGAGATCGACGAGTCGCTGTTTCCGCCGACATGGCAGCAGCGCGACCAGCGCTTCGCGCTGAGCTACCGGTTCGAGCCCGGCGAGGAGGACGACGGCGTGACCGTGCAGGTGCCCCTCGCGCTTCTGGCTCGCCTCTCCCCCACCGGCTTCGACTGGCAGGTGCCGGGCCTGCGCGCAGACCTGGTCACCTCGCTGATCAAGTCGCTGCCCAAGGCCATCCGCCGCAACGTCGTGCCCGCCGCCGACTGGGCCGTGCGCCTCCTCGCCGAGCTGCCCCTCGCCCCCGGTGTCGTGCGTTCGACAGGCTCATCCACCGTGGGTTCCTCGATCGGCGATCGATCGTTGGTCGAGCTTGTCGAGACCCCGCGCGCCACCTTGAATCGCGCCAACACACATGGCGATTCATCCGACCCCTCCTTCGCCGAAACCCTCGCCGCCCTTATCCAGCGCCTCACCTACGTGCCCGTCACCGTGCGCGACTTCGACCTCTCCAGGGTGCCCGCGCACCTGCGCATGACCTTCCGGGTCGTCGACGAGCGCGGCCGCACTGTCGCATCCGGCAAGGACCTCACCGAACTGCAGCGGCGCCTGGGCAACAAGGTGCGCGAGTCCGTCGCCAAGGCCTCCGCAGCCACCCCGAAGAACGCCATCGAGCGCAGCGGCCTCACCACCTGGGACTTCGTCGAGCTGCCCCGCTTCATCGACACCAAGCAGGGTGACAACACCATCCGCGGCTACCCCACCCTGATCGACGACGGCACCTCGGTGAGCATCCGCATGATGAGCACTGCGGAGGAGCAGGGCCGCACCCTGCCGGGCGGCGTGCGCCGCCTGCTGCTGCTTGCGACGGCGTCGCCGGTGGCGTACGTGCAGCAGCACCTCAAGGGCGGCGAGAAGCTGTCGCTGGCCACCAGCCCGTACCGGTCCACCCAGGCGCTGTTCGACGACTGCCTCGCTGCCGCCGTCGACGACGTGCTCTACCGGGTGCGGCCCGACGGCCAGGTGTTCATGAAGGCCGAGTTCGACACCATCCGCGACCGGGTCTCCGGGGTCGTGATGGACTCGATGTTCGAGACCGTCGGGCTGGTCGCCCGCATTCTCACGGCGTCCCGCGCCGCCGACAAGGCGCTCAAGGCCTCTACCAGCATGGCCCTGCTGGCCGCGCTAACGGATGCCCGCGAGCAGCTGAACGGGCTGGTCTACCCCGGTTTCGTCAGCGCCACCGGGCTCGCCCAGCTGCGGCACCTGCCGCGCTACCTCGGCGGCATCAGCACCCGCATCGACAAGCTGCTCGACAACCCCAACCGCGACCGCGTCTGGATGAACGAGGTGCAGTCCGCCACGGCTCGCTTCGCGGACGCCGGCGGGCGCATCCCGCTGCCTGCGGATGCCGCGCCCAACCTGGTGCGCGCGAGATGGATGATCGAGGAGCTGCGCATCAGTCTCTTCGCCCAGGAACTGCGAGCCGCGGAGTCGGTCTCCCTCCAGCGCATCCAGAAGGTCCTGGTCTCCTAGCCCCCTCGTCATCCCGCGAACTGTGAGTAAAGCCCCACAACTCGCGAGTTTTAGGTGCTTAACTCACAGTTCGCGTGGTCGTCGGGATGCGCAAGCGCCCGGGCGATGTCGGTGAGCGAGAGCACCTGGGCGGAGGTGAGGCGATCGAAGACCAAGCGGCGCACCTGGGCGACGTGCCCGGGCGCGGCCGCCACGAGCTTGGCCAGGCCCGTCTCGGTGAGCGTGGCCAGCACCGCGCGGCGGTCATCCGGGGCCATCTCGCGGGTCACGTAATCGGCGGCCTCGAGCCGGGCCACGATGCGCGACAGCCGCGACTGCGAGGTGCTCGCCGAGGACGCGAGGTCGCTCATCCGCATGCAGTGGCCGTCCCGCTCGGAGAGCATCACCAGCACCATGTAGTCGGCCATAGCCAGGCCAGAGTCGCGCTGCAACTGCGAGTCGAGCGCAGCGGGCAGCAGGAAGAGCACCCCCGCGAGGGCCGTCCATGCCGTCAGCTCATCGGCGGTCAGCCACTCCGGTTCGTGCATCCGCCCACTCTACCGAGATTTACTTGACGTGGAAAGTAGTTCCCGCTAGTTTATTTGACGCGGCAACTACTTCCGCCGCAATTATCCTCGTTCGGTGTCTTCAGGCCCGAGACCAACCCAGGAGTCCCCCATGAACATCGCCATCTGGATCATCACCGGTCTGCTCGCCGTCGCCTTCATCGGCGCCGGCCTGATGAAGGTCGCCCAGCCCCGCGCCAAGCTCGCCGCCAACGGCATGGCCTGGACCGACGACTACTCGGATGCCGGTGTCAAGCTCATCGGCCTCGCCGAACTGCTCGGCGGCATCGGCCTGATTCTGCCCGCGCTCACCGGCGTCGCCCCGGTCCTGGTGCCGATCGCCGCCGCCGCCCTCACCGTGATCATGCTCGGCGCCGTCGTCTGGCACGTGCGCGCCGGCGACGGTGCCAAGGAGACCATGCCCAGCGTGATCCTGGGCATCCTGTCCCTCGTCGTGGCCATCACCCGCTTCGGCCCCTGGGCGTTCTAACCCGCGCAGTCATCCTGCGAACCGTGAGAAAAGCCCCAAAAACCTCGAGTTCTTGGGGCTTTTCTCACGGTTCGCGTGGGGGCTAGAGCACCTTGGAGAGGAACGTCTGGGTGCGGGCGTGGCGCGGGTTGGCCAGGACCTCCGACGGGAGACCGGACTCGACCACGACGCCGGCGTCCATGAACACCAGCGAATCGGCGACCTCACGGGCGAAGCCCATCTCGTGGGTGACCACGATCATGGTCATGCCCTCCCTGGCCAGGCCCTTCATCACGTCGAGCACCTCGCCGACGAGTTCGGGGTCCAGCGCGCTGGTGGGCTCGTCGAAGAGCATCAGCTTGGGCTCCATCGCCAGCGCCCTGGCGATCGCCACCCGCTGCTGCTGCCCACCGGAGAGGTGCGCCGGGTAGTAGTCGGCCCGGTCGGCCAGGCCCACCCGGGCGAGCAGGTCGCGAGCGTTGCTCTCCACCTTCGCCTTGGGCATTCCCTTGACGCGCAGCGGCGCCTCCATCACGTTTTGCAGGGCGGTCATGTGCGGAAACAGGTTGAACCGCTGGAACACCATGCCGATGTCCCGGCGCTGCTTCGCGGCTTCCTTGGGCGCCATCTCGTAGAGCTTGCCGTTGGACTCGCGGTAGCCGATCAGCTCGCCGTCCACGCTCAGCCGGCCGGCCGAGAGCACCTCGAGATGGTTGATGCAGCGCAGGAACGTGGACTTGCCCGACCCACTCGGCCCGACAAGGCACATCACCTCGCCGCGCTTGACCTCGAGGGTGATGCCCTTGAGCACCTCATTCGAGCCGAAGCTCTTGGTGACCTGCTCGGCCAAAACCATCGGCACGTCGACGGATGCGACGCCGCCCACTGTCGTAGCGCTCATCGTGCTCCTCCGTCGCCGGTCGTGCCCGGTGCATCCGTCCTCGGCGGCAGCACCACGGTGGGCTGCCCCGCCCCGACCACGGGTACGACACCGGTGATGGCGCCCGTGGTGGGAGCCGCCGGGTCGCTCTTGTCGGTCTGCCGGTCGCCCACCCCGCGGGAGAAGCGCTTCTCGAGGAAGTACTGGCCTACCATCAGGATCGAGGTGAAGAACAGGTACCAGATCGACGCCACGATAAGCAGCGGGATCGGGTTGAAGGTCTCCGCCGAGATGTCTCGCGATCTTGTGAACAGCTCCAGGCTGAACGGCACGGCGGTGACCAGGGACGTGGTTTTCAGCATCGAGATCACCTCATTGCCGGTCGGCGGGATGATCACCCGCATCGACTGCGGCAGGATGACCCGGGTCATCGTCTGCGACCAGCTCATGCCCAGGGCGACCGAGGCCTCTTCCTGGCCCTTGTCGACCGAGAGCAGTCCGGCGCGCACGATCTCGGCCATGTACGCGGCCTCGTTCAGGGCCAGGCCGATGACGGCAAGAGTGAAGGTATTCAGGGCCGCGTTGGTGCTGAACGAGATCCACGGGGTCATGAACGGCAGGCCGATGTCGATGCTCGTGTAGATCAGTGAGATCAGGCCCCAGATGGTCAGCTGCACATAGACCGGGGTGCCGCGGAAGATCCAGAGGTAGAACCACGCCACGCTCTTGACCACCGGGTTGGGTGAGAGCCGCATCACGGCCAGGATCACGCCGAGGATGATCGCGATCACCATGGAGAAGACCGTCAGTTCGATCGTCACCAGGGCGGCCATCGAGATGCGCCGGTCGAAGAGGTACTTGCCCACCGCCGGCCAGTCGTACGCCGGGCGGAAAGCCGCGTCGACGACGAAGAACGCGAAGATCGCCACGAGCAGTACGGCGAACACCATGCGCCACGGGTGTCGCAGTCGGATGGCCTTGATCGGCTCCGACGTCGACGCCGCTTCGCGCAGCGGCGGGGTCTGCCCGGCCGCTGCGCCGTTCACGTTCGTGGTGCTCACGGCTTAACCGTTCGCGCCCGCGTTAATTGTGATCTCGTCGATGCCGCCGTCGGCGACGCCCCACTCGTCGAGGATCGCCTGGTAGCTGCCGTCGTCGACCATGGACTGCAGCGCGGCCTGCACGGCCACGGTGAGTTCGGAGCCCTTGGCGACAACCATGCCGTACGGGGCCACATCGAAGGTCTCGCCGGCGAGCTGCAGCTTGTCGCCGGTCTGGGCGATCGCGTACAGGGTGACCGGGGAGTCGGCGCTGAGCGCGTCGGCCTGGCCGAGCACGACCGCGTTGGTCGCGGCATCCTGGGTGTCGAACTTGAGCTTGTCGATGGGGGGCTTGCCGGCGGCAACGCAGGCGTCGCTCTTGGCGGGCACCTCGTCGGTGTCCTCGAAGGTAGTGGCCTGTACGGCCACCTTCAGGCCGCAGGCGTTGTCGGGGTCGACATCCTTACCTGCCGCCGAGGCCCACTGGATGCCCGCGGTGTAGTAGTTGACGAAGTCGACCTGCTGCTGCCGCTCGATGGTGTCGGTGAACGAGGACGAGCCGATGTCGGCCTTGCCGCCGGTGACGCTCGGGATGATGTTGTCGAACTTGGCGACCTGGAATTCGGGTTCGAGGCCGAGCTTGGCGGCGATGCCGCTGGCTATCTCGATGCCCCAGCCGATCGGATCGCCCGCCTCGTTCTTGAACTCGTTCGGTGCGTAGGTCGGGTCGGTGCCGATGACAAGGGTCCCGGTGTCGGCGACGTCGGCGGGGACCAGGGCCGCTGCCGCGTCGTCCTTCTCGATCGTGGGTGCGCTGCTGGCGTCGGTGCCACTCGTCGCAGGCGTCGAGTTGTCGACGCAGCCGGTGAGCATCAGCGCGGCGGCGGCAGCGAGGGCGGGGAGTACATATCTAACGCGCATGGCACGACCTTCTTCATTAGGGCGTCGAGGTTTCGATTCGACTGAATGGCAGTGAACGGTCCGACTGCAGTGAGCCTAATACACCCCTGCTCCGGGGGAATGGTCTGGCGATATCGGTTCGGGAACAGCCCAAACGACGCCCGCCAAGGTTACCGTGTGCCGCGACGGCGGCACTCCAGCGGGTCAAGAGAGCTCATGGGTCAGCCGTTCGCGGCTGCGTTGATCGTGATCTCGTCCACGCCACCGTCCGTGACACCCCAGGCATCGAGGATGGCGTTGTAGCTGCCGTCATCCACCATCGACTGCAGAGCGGCCTGCACGGCGGCGGTGAGTTCGGAACCCCTGGCGACGACCATGCCGTACGGGGCCTCATCGAAAGTGTCGCCGGCCGGCTGCAACTTGTCGCCGGTCTGGGCGATCGCGTACAGCGAGACCGGGGAGTCGGCGCTGAGTGCGTCGGCCTGGCCGAGCACAACAGCGTTGGCCACGTCGGCCTGGGTGTCGAACTTCAGCTTGTCGATCGGCGGCTTGCCGGCGGCCACGCAGGCCTCGCTCTTGGCGGGCACCTCATCGGTGTCCTCGAAGGTGGCGGTCTGCACTGCAACCTTCAGACCGCAGGCGTTGTTGGGGTCGACGTCATTGCCCGTCGCCGACGCCCACTGGATGCCGGCGTTGTAGTAGTTGACGAAGTCGACCTGCTCTTCGCGCTCGACGGTGTCGGTGAAAGAGGACGCCCCGATGTCGGCCTTGCCGCCGGCCACGCTCGGGATGATGTTGTCGAACTTCGCGACCTGGAACTTCGGTGTCAGGCCGAGCTTGGCGGCGAGGCCGCTGGCGAGCTCGATGTCCCAGCCGATCGGGTCGCCGGCCTCGTTCTTGAACTCGTTCGGCGCGTAGGTCGGTTCGGTTCCGATGATCAGGGTGCCACGATCGGCCACCTCGGCCGGGACCAGTGCTGCTGCCGCATCGTCTTTCGTGGTCGCAGCGGCGCTCCTCTCGGGCACACCTGACTCCGCCGGAGTCGAGTTGTCCACGCATCCGGTGAGCATCAGCGCCGCCACGGCAGCGAGGGCGGGGAATACGTATCTAGCGCGCATGGCACAACCTTTTCATGGGTCTCGAGGCCTCAAGGATCGAGTCGACAGTGCGGCCCGTGGATGGTGCGACCGGAGTGAGCCTGAAACGTCCCTGCGCTGGGGGTACGGCTCGTACGACATCGGCTTCGGGACCAGTCGGTACGGAGGCATCTCAAGGTTACCGCGCTCCAGGCAGCCCTCGCTCCCGGCCGCTGGGGCCGGGAGCGCTGCGTGTCTAACCGGCGATTACTTCGCGGCGTCGGCGGCCAGAGCGGCCACCGAGAGCTGCTCGACGTAGTCGTCGATGCCCCAGGTGAGCGAAAGGCCGGTGGGCGGGGAGACCGAGGCGACGACGGCCGCTCCGACCGGCGACGCCACGGCTCCGTTCTGCACCTGCGGCATGACCTGCGCGTAGCCGGCGTTCAGGAACGCGTCGGATTCCTCCTGGGTAGCGGCGAAGTTGACGATCACGTCACTCGTGAGTTTGTCGAGCTGCTCGTAGCTGATCGTGTAGAAGAAGTCGGACTCCCCGTTGGCGAGTTCGGCGACGCTCGGGGCGCTCTCGAAGCCGAGTTCGGTGGCGAAGGTCACGCGCGGGTCGGCATCCGTGTAGACGTAGAAGACTCCGGCCGTGTCGGAGGTGAGGGCGATTGACTTGCCCGCGAACTCCGGATGCGCCGCGGCCTTTTCGGCGATCGCCCTGTCGATGTCGGCGAGCAGGCTGGTGGCTTCGTCGGTCTTGCCCAGGGCCGTGCCGGTGATCTCGATCAGCTCCCGCCAGTCGGTGGACCAGGGCTCGTCGGGGTAGGCCACGACGGGGGCGATGTCGCTGAGCAGCTCGTACTGCTCCTCGGTCAGGCCGGAGTACGCGGCGAGGATCACGTCGGGCGCGGCGGCCGCGATCTCCTCGTAGGGCGGTTCGGTGGAGTCGGAGAGCACGGTCGGCAGGTCCGCGCCCTGCTCGTCCAGGGCGTCGGCGATCCACGGCAGCACGCCGTTCTCGTCGCCGCCGTAGGCCTGGAACGGGATGGCGACCGGCACGACACCCAGCGCGATGGCGTCGTCGGCGCTGCCCCAGCCCCAGGTGACAACACGGGTGGGCTCGGCGTCGATGGTGGTCTCACCGAAGGCGTGCTCGATGGTGACGGGGAAGGCGCCGCCGGCCGCGGCATCCGTGCCGGCGTCGCCGTCGGTGTCGGAGGCGGAGCATCCGCTGAGCGTGAGGGCGGCGATGGCCGCGGTGGCGGCGAGCACGGTGATCAAACGTCTAGGCACAGGTAACTCCGGATCTGGAAGGGGGAAGGGCCCCTGGTGTTTAGGGTAGCCTCACCTAATATAGCGGATCAGGCGGCGCCGTGGAAGCGCCCGATCGGCACGACCAGCGGGGAGCCGCAGACCGGGTCGGCGATGATGCGGGCGGTGAGCCCGAAGGCGTCCAGCACCACGGCCTCGGTGAGCACCTGGGCCGGAGCGCCCTCGGCGATGATCGTGCCCTGGCGCATGACTACGAGCCTGTCGGCGTAGCGGGCGGCCAGGTTGAGGTCGTGCAGCACCATCACCACCGTTGTACCCTGCTCGTGGTTGAGCTCGTGCAGCAGGTCGAGCACCTCCACCTGGTGGGTGACGTCGAGGAAGGTGGTGGGTTCGTCGAGCAACAGGATGTCCGGGTTCTGCGCGAGCGCCATGGCGATCCAGACGCGTTGGCGCTGCCCGCCGGAGAGCTCTTCCATGCGCCGGGAGGCCAGCTCCAGGGTCTGGGTGGCGGCCATGGCCTCGGCGACGATGGTGTCGTCGGTGCTCGACCAGTGCCGGAACCAGCCCTGGTGCGGGTACCGCCCCCGGCCGACGAGGTCGGCCACGCCGATGCCCTCCGGCGCGATGGGCTGTTGCGGCAGCAGGCCCACGATGGTGGCGACCTTCCGGCTGGGCAGGCTGGCGATGTCGCGGCCGTCGAGGGTGACCGTGCCGGCCTGCGGCGGCAGCAGCCGGGCGAGGCCGCGCAGCAGGGTGGACTTGCCGGACGCGTTCGCGCCGACGATCACGGTGATCGCGCCGGGTTCGATGGCGAGGTCGAGCTTGTCGACGATGCGGGTGCCGTCGTAGCCGAGGCTGAGGCCGGTGGCGGTGAGGGCGTGCCGGGCGAATGCGCCGGGCTGGCCGACGGGCTGGCCAGCGGTCTGGTCGGTGGTCTGGGGCATCAGGCTCCCTTTCCGATTCGGTTCTGGGTGGCGAGCAGCCAGAGCAGGTAGGGGGCGCCGATGGCGCCGGTGATGATGCCGGCCGGCAATTCGAGCGCCCCCGGCAGCAGGTGCTGGGCGGTGAAG
Source organism: Cryobacterium adonitolivorans (assembly GCF_004402695.1). GTDB lineage: Bacteria > Actinomycetota > Actinomycetes > Actinomycetales > Microbacteriaceae > Cryobacterium > Cryobacterium adonitolivorans. The sequence continues at coordinate 31,059 of NZ_SOFL01000012.1, forward strand.
TCCGCGACCGTGGTGATCAGCACACCGATCAGCGCGGCCGGGAACAGGGCCAGGCTGCCGGTGCCCACGAGGCGGCGGGCGATGGGCGCAGAGACGAAGGCGATGAACGCGAGCGGACCCACGAAGGCGGTGGCGAGGGCCGCGAGGGCCACGGCGGCCACGAGCAGGGCCAGCCGGGAGCGTTCGGCGCGCACGCCGAGGCTGCTGGCGGTGTCGTCGCCCAGTTGCAGCATCCGCATCCGCCCGGCGAGCACCCCGATGGCCGGCAGCAGCACCGCCAGGAACGCGGCCAGCACCGCGATCTCCGGCCAGCGGGCGCCGCTGACGCTGCCGACCAGCCAGGTGAGGGCGTCCTCGGCGTTCCGGAGGTCGGCGCGGGAGAGCAGGTAACCGAGCAGGCCCTGCACCATGAACGCGACACCCACGCCGATGAGCACGAATCGGTAGCCGACCACGCCGCCGCGCCAGGCGAGCAGGTAGATGGCGGCGGCCACGACCATGGCGCCGGCGAAGGCCATGAACGAGGTCGCGACACTGCCCAGGCCCAGCACGAGCATGCCGAACACCGCGGCAGCGCTGGCGCCGCCGGTGACGCCGATGATGTCGGGGCTGGCCAGTGGGTTCCGCAGCACGGTCTGGAACAGCGCGCCGGAGACCGCAAAGGCCACGCCGACGAGGATCGCCAGAGTCAGCCGCGGCAGCCGCAGTTTGAACACGATGAAGTTCTCGCTGCTCGATCCCTGGCCCACCAGGGTGCGCAGCAGGTCGGGCACGCTGAGGTTGTAGGCGCCGACCATCAGGCTGGTCGCGGCGACGACCAACACCAGCGCGGCCAGCACGAGCACGATGCGACGTTCCCGGCGGTGCCGCAGGGTGCGGGCTCGCACGAGCGGGGCGGCATCCACCGCGGCCCGGGCGGATGTCGTCACGGCGCCGCTCACAGGCCGGCCAGCTTCACGCGGCGCACCAGGGCGATGAGCATCGGGGCGCCGAGGAACGCGACGACCAGGCCGGCCTCGATCTCGCCGGGGCGGGCGATCACCCGGCCGAGCACGTCGGCGGCCAGCAGCAGCACCGGGCCGAGCACCGCGGAGTAGAGCAGGATCCAGCGGTAGTCGGGGCCGGTGAAACGGCGGGCTATGTGCGGAACGGCCAGGCCCACGAACACGATCGGGCCGGCCATGGCGGTGGCCGAACCGCAGAGCAGCACCACGGCGACGGCGCAGACGATGCGGGCCGCCACGAGGTTCTGGCCGAGCCCGCGAGCCAGGTCGTCGCCCAGGGCGAGCGCGTTGAGCATCCGCCCGGCCAACAGGCAGAGCAGCACGCCGACGCCGATGAACGGGGCCAGTTGCAGGGTGGAGTCGAGGTCGCGGGCCACGAGGGAGCCTGCCGACCAGAACCGGTACTTGTCGAACGCCTCCGAGTCGCTGAGCAGCACGATGGTGATCAGGGAGGTGAGCGAGGCGGTGAGCGCGGTGCCGGCCAGGGCCAGTTTCACCGGGGTGGCGCCCTCGCGGCCGAGGGAGCCGACCACGTAGACGATCACGGCGGCCACGAACGCGCCGGCAAAGGCGAACCAGACGTAGCCCATCGCCGAAGTGACCCCGAACCAGGCGATGCCGGCGACGACGAAGAGCGAGGCGCCGGCGTTGACGCCGAGCAGGCCGGGATCGGCGAGCGGATTGCGGGTGATGCCCTGCATGAGGGCCCCGGCCAGGCCGAGCGCGAGGCCGGCGAGCAGGCCGATGGCGGTGCGCGGCACCCGCAGGTCGAGCACGACGGTGTGGTCGGTCACGCCGAGGTCGGGGTGCAGCAGGGCCTCGAGCACGGTGCCCAAGGGGATCGCCCTGCTGCCCACTACGAGCGACGCGGCCACGGCGAGCGCCAAAAGGATCACGGCGGTGAGCAGTCCGGCGAGCTGGCGCCGCCGCGGCACCCGCAGCGCGTCGTTGGCTGCGGGCACGACGGACCCGCGGGTCGGCGCACCCGTCCCCGAAGCCGCTGAGGTAAGCATTACCTAAGTATGCCAGCCTCGACCTGAGCAGTCACCCGGGGTGGACCGTCCAGAGTCCCTGCTGGCATCATGAACCCATGACTGTGCCCGTGCTGCGATTCGCCGCCTTCACCGACCCGACCCTCACTGATGCGGCCGCCGGGGGAAACCCCGCCGGCATCGTGCTCGACGCAAGCGGCCTCGACGACGCGGCGATGCAGTCCATCGCCGCCAAGGTCGGCTACGCCGAAACCGCCTTCGTCACGGTGCCGGTGGTCGACGGCGACCCGCGCCGCAGCCGGTTGCGCTACTTCTCCCCCGTCGCCGAGGTGCCGTTCTGCGGGCACGCCACCATCGCCACCGCCGTGGCGCTGGCCGGCCGCGACGGTGTCGGCGCGTTCACGTTCGACACCAGCGTCGGCACCATCACGATCCAGACCCGCAACACGGATGCCGGCCTGGCCGCATCCTTCACCAGCGTCGAGCCCGAGGTGCGGGCCATCGCGCCTGAGGTGCTCACCGAACTGCTCGGGCTGCTCGGCGCCTCGGTTGCGTCGCTGCACCCCGAGTACCCGCCCCTGCAGGCCTTCGCCGGCAACTGGCATCCGGTGCTGGTCTTCGCCAACGCGGCCGGGTTCGACGCCTTCACCTTCGACCCGGCGGCCATGCGCACGCTGATGGATGCTCAGGGCTGGGCGGGAACCGTCACCACCCTGACGGTGCTGGGCCCGAACGAGTTCGAGGCCCGTAACCTGTTCCCGGTCGGCACCCTCAGCGAGGACCCGGCCACCGGCTCGGCCGCCGCCTCGGTGGGCGGTTACCTGCGCGAGCTCGGGCTGGTGACACCGCCGACGCGGGTGGTCATCCACCAGGGCCGGCACGTGCACCGGCCGAGCCTGCTGCTCGTGGACGTGCCTGCCACCGGCGGCATCGTGGTGAGCGGCACCGCGTCCGAGATCGCCTAGCCGCGCGGCGCGTCAGCCACGGCACGCGTTACCCCCGGCGGCACGCGATAAAACAAGCGCCGCCGGGCGTACTTCGGGCCGCGAAGACCAAACCGGGCCGCGACGCTGCCGGGCCCTCGAGAAGGGCCTAAGCGCGAGCGGATGCCCCGCCGGGAGCGTCCCCGGTCGCGACCGGCCGGTCGGGCAGGTTCGACCACTGTGACCAGGAGCCGGGGTACACCGCCGGGGTGAATCCGGCGAGGGTGAGCGCCACGGCCTCGTGGGCGGCCGTCACTCCGGAACCGCAGTACACGCCCACGTCGTAGCCGGGACCGCGCGTCCCGGCGAACACCTGACCGTGCACCCCGAGTGCCTCGAACCGGGCCCGCAGCTGGGCGGCCGGAAGGAACCGGCCCTCGGCATCCAGGTTGCCGCCCGTCGGAGCGCTCACCGCGCCCGGGATGTGCCCGGCGCGCGGGTCGATCGGTTCGGTGTCCCCCCGGAAGCGTTCGGCGGCGCGGGCGTCGAGCAGCACGCCGTCCTGCGCGAGCGCGGCCGCGGCATCCGCGTCGAGCACAGGCAGGACGCCGAGCGTCAGGCTCACCGAACCGGCCGGAACCGGCTCCTCGCCCTCCACTACCGGCAGTTCGGCGGCGCGCCAGGCGGCGAGGCCGCCGTCGAGCAGGCGCACGTCGCGCACCCCGGCGTGGCGCAGCAGCCACCAGGCGCGGGCGGCAGACATGTTGCCCAGGTCGTCGTAGACCACGACAGTGTCGCCATCGTTCAGGCCCCAGCCGCGGGCGGCGGCCTCCAGATCGGCCGACGCGGGCAGCGGATGCCGGCCGTCGGCCGCTTCGCCGTGCCCGGCCAGTTCGGAATCCAGGTCCACATACACGGCGCCGGGCAGGTGCCCGCGGCGGAACTCGGCACGGCCAGGAGGGCCGCCGAGCTTCCACCGCACATCGAGGATGCGCGGAGCCGGGCCGACGACGAGGAGTGCGGCCAGATCGGCCGCCGAAATCAGTGTGTGCACCCGTTCACGTTAGCCGGGCAGGCAGAGCCTCCGCTGCGCTTTGAGGCTCGCCCCGGACATAGACTAGACGGTTGTGAGCAGCTACTGGACCCTTCTGAAAACCCCGGGCGTTGCCCGACTCATCGGAGCCCAGCTCACCGCCCGATTCCCCTTTGGGATGCTTTCGCTGGCGTTCCTCATCCACATCGAGGCGCTCTTCGACTCGTACGCGGCCGCGGGCCTCGTGCTGGCCGCCATGAGTATCGGCCAGGCCATCGCCGGCCCGCTCACCTCCCGGCTGATGGGCCGGCTGGGCATGCGCCCGGTTCTCATCGTCACCATGATCGTGTGCACCGCGGCGATCGTGGTCATGGCCCTGGTGCCGCTGCCGATCGTGGGCCTGATGGTCGTCGGCTTCATCGCCGGCCTGTCGATGCCGCCCATTCAGCCGGCCGTCCGCACCATCTACCCCAAGGTCGTCAACTCCCGCCAGCTCACGCCGCTGTTCTCCCTGGACGCCTCGGCGCAGGAGATCATCTGGGTGCTCGGCCCGGTCATCGCCACCTTCGTCGCTATCCAGGTCAGCAGCACCGCGGGCATCCTGCTCGCCGCGTTCTTCCTCGTCGCCGGCGGCATCTGGTTCGTGGCGCTGCCCGAGGTGGGCCGGGTGCGCATCCCCCGCAGCCGCCGCAAGCTCGGGGTGGTGCTCAAGAAGCCCGAGGTGCTGCTGAGCACCGTCGTGGGCTTCATGCTCGTCGCCGCCTGCGCGGCCGTCGAGGCCGGGGTGGTCGCCGTCTTCGGCCACGGCAGCGCCAACGCCGGCTGGGTGCTGGGCATCTTCGCCATCGGCTCGCTCATCGGCGGGCTCGCGCTCGGCCACCTCCCGATCGGCCCGTGGGCGCTGGCCAGCCGGATGCTCATCGTCACGCTCGGCCTGGCCGTCGCCGGCATCTTTCTCAACTTCTGGTGGCTATCGGGGGCGCTGCTCGTCGCCGGCATCGGGATCGCGCCGTCGTTCGCGGTACTGTTCGGCATCGTCTCGGCCAGCGTCAAGTTCAGTGACACAGCCGAGGCGTACGGCTGGATCGGTACGGGGCAGCTCATCGGCGCCGCGCTCGGCTCCGCACTGGCCGGCTTCGCCATCGACCACTCCGGTGCCGGTGCCGCGATCTACGTCGCCGCCGGGTTCGCCGCACTCGGCACGATCATCCCCGCGCTCGGCCGCCGCTGGCATCCCGACCTGCGTGGCCGCGACGCCGGCCCGATCCCCGACACCGAGCCGATCAGCATCCAGGTCTCCTAGCCCGTCCCCCTCCCCCTTCCCTCCCCTCACGCGAGCTGTGAGTTAAGCACCCAAAAACTCGAGTTTCTGGGGCTTTTCTCTCAGTTCGCGAGGCTGAAACCGCCCACCAGCCAGCCGATCAGGCGGGCGGGGTCGGTGGGCTCGCCGAACCGGCCGAACGGGATGGTGCGCAGATACTCGAGCATGCCGTCCAGGGGGCGGTCGGTGGTCTCCGGATCGAGGTAGCCGGTGTTCACCGGGCCGGGATTGACGGTGTTGAGGGTGATGCCACGGCTGAGCAGCTCACTGGCCACGGTGGGTGTGAGCCCGGCGTCGCCGAACTGCTCGGCGAAGGCGCGGGTGAGCAGCAGCGTGGCGCGGGCGTTGACCTGCCAGTGCCCGTCGAGCATCTCGGCAGTCATATCGAAGATGGAGCCCTCGCCGCCGCTGCGGGCATGGCTGGCCACCAGGATGTCGACTCGCCCGGTGGGCCCGACGGCCGCGCGCACGACCGCCGCCGCGGCATCCGGCCCGGCCAGGGCGGCGCTCACGTCACCGAACACGGCGCCCTCGGTCAGCGCCGAGCGGATGCCCGCCCGCACCGCGTCGAGGTCGTCTCCGCCCCAGAGCTGCTCGTCGTCGTGCGGCGCGAAATGCTGCACGAACACGCTGGCGCCCAGCTCCGCCAGGCGCACCGCCACCGCGTAGCCGATGCCCTTGCGCCGCGACACCCCGGTGACGAGCGCCGTCCTCCCGTGCAGGGTGGGTCCGATCCCCCGAGACTAGGCCCCACCAGCCCGCGAACCGTGACTTGAGCACCTAAAAACTCGCGCTTCTGGGGCCTTTCTCACAGCTCGCGGAGGGCGCGGTGGGCCCTGTGGAGAGATTCCCCGACGTTGGGTGTGAATTTGGCATCCTCTCTGCATGTCACGACGCACACCCATCCCTCCCGAGCTCCTGGGCGAGCCCTTCCCGGTTGCACTGGCCCGAAGCCTCGGCCTCACGCGACGCCGCCTCCAGGGATCCGACCTGTGCGCCCCCTTCCGAGCCGTGCGTGTTGCCGGGCCGGCTCCGACAGGCGCGTTCGGCCTCAGCCGCAGCTATGCCGAGCGGATGCCACCCACCCACGTGATCAGCCACCACACTGCCGCGCTCCTCCTCGGGCTCCCCCTTCCCTCCTGGCTCGAGGCTGACACCCGCATCCATGTCACCGTGCCCGCCGGCACCCGGCCGCCGCAGATGACCGGGGTGGTCGGACACGAGCTGCGCACGGAGTTGCTGAACGTCGAGTACGTGGACGGCATCCCGGTCACTTCGCCCCTGCAGACCTGGGCGGATCTCGGCATGGTGCTGCCCCGCACCGCCCTCGTTGCCGTGGCCGACGTCCTCCTCGCCGGCGAACATCCGGCCTTCACCCCGGAGGACCTGCACCGCGCGACCCTCGCCCGCGCCGGCCGCCGCGGCGTGAAACGCCTTCGCACGGCGGCTTCCCTGGCGCGTGCCCGGGTCGAATCGCCCAAGGAGACCGAGACCCGGCTACTCCTGGTCGATGCCGGGCTGCCGGAACCGATCACGAACTACGTGATCACCGACGCCGAGGGCAACTTCCTCGCCCGCGTCGACCTGGCCTGGCCGCGCCTGCGCGCCTGCGTCGAGTACGAGGGTGAAGGCCATCGCACCGACCGGGCCCAGTTCCGCAAGGACATCGCCCGACGGGAGCGGCTCGAGGATCACGGGTGGCGAGTCATCCGGATTACCGACGATGACCTCATGGGGGGTGGCCATGAGTTCCTCCGCCGGGTGCGCACCGTCCTCAGGGCCCGCGAGCTGTGATTTAAGCACCACAATTTTGAGATTTTCGGTGCTTATCTCACAGCTCGCGGGAGGCCGGGTCGGGGTCGCGGCGGGGTTTAATGAGACGCATGGACCACACGCTTCTCATGAACGACGGCCTCCGCATCCCCCAGCTCGGACTCGGGGTTTACAAGATCCCGGATGCCCTGGCCGCGAGCACCGTGCAGATCGCGTTGGAAGCGGGCTACCGGCACGTCGACACCGCGGCGTTGTACGAGAACGAACGCGGCGTCGGCGAGGGCCTGGCCCGGGCCGCCCTCCCCCGCGACGAGGTCTTCGTCACCACCAAGGTCTGGAACGACCGGCACGGCTACGACGAGACCCTGCGCGCGTTCGATGAGAGCATGGCCAAGCTGGGCCTGGACTACGTCGACCTGTACCTGGTCCACTGGCCGGCGCCCCGGCAGAACCGGTACGTCGACACCTACCGCGCCCTGGAGACGATCAAAGCCGACGGGCGCGCCCGGTCGATCGGGGTGTCGAACTTCCACACCCACCACCTGGACCGGTTGCTGGCCGAGACCGACATCGTGCCGGCGGTCAACCAGGTGGAGCTGCACCCGTGGCTGCAACAGACCGAGGTACGCGCGTACAACGCCGCGCACGGCATCCTCACCGAGGACTGGTCGCCGCTGGCCCGGGGACGCGCGATCGGCAACCCCACCCTCGACGCCATCGGCGCCCGGCACAGCAAGTCCGCCGCCCAGGTCGTGCTGCGCTGGCACCTCGACCTCGGCGACGTCGTGATCCCCAAGTCGGTGACCCCGTCCCGCATCCGCGAGAACCTCGACGTCTTCGACTTCACCCTGGATGCCTCCGATCGCGCCGCCATCACGGCCCTGGAAGCGAACGAACGCACCGGAAAAGACCCCGACGACCTCGGCTGAAGCCCGCGAACTGTGAGGAAAGCACCTTCCCAGCGCGTGGGAAGGTGCTTAGCTCACGGTTCGCGAGAGTTACCAGCGCTCGTGGATGGACCCGCGCAAGAGGCGGTCGTAGATGGACTGCACGCCCATCATGAAATCCTCGGACAGCGGCGGCAGGGCGCCGGCGGATGCGTTGCCCTGCGCCTGCGAGACCGACCGCGCGCCGGGGATCACCGCGGACACCCCGTCGATCTGCGCCACCCAGGCCAGCGCGGCCTGAGCGGGCGTGAGGCCCTCCGGCACCAGGGCGGCGAACTCGCTCGCGGCGATCAGGCCGGTCTCGTAGTCGACGCCGGAGAAGGTCTCTCCCACGTCGAAGGCGCTGCCGTTGCGGTTGTAGTTGCGGTGGTCGTTTTCGGCGAAGGTGGTCTCGCGGGTGTACTTGCCGGTGAGCAGCCCACTGGCCAGCGGAACCCGGGCGATGATGCCCACGCCGGCGGCGCGCGCGGCCGGCACGACCTCGTCCAGCGGCTTGAGCCTGAACGCGTTGAGGATGATCTGCACGGTGGCGATGCCGGGCCGGGCGATGGCCGCCAGCGCCTGAGCGCAGGTTTCCACACTCACGCCGTAGTTGGCGATCACGCCGTCGTCGACGAGGGTGTCCAGGGCGTCGTAGACCTCGCCGGACTCGAAGACCGCGCTCGGCGGGCAGTGCAGCTGCACCAGGTCCAGGGTCTCGGTGCCCAGGTTCCGGCGGGACCGCTCGGTCCACTCGCGGAAGTTCGCCAGCACGTAGTTCTCCGGCAGCTGCTCGGCCCGGCGGCCCATCTTGGTGGCCACGGTGATGTCCACGCCGGGGGCGCCGTGCTCGAGGAAGTGCCCGATGATCTGTTCGCTGCGGCCGTCGCCATAGACGTCTGCGGTGTCGAAGAAGGTGACGCCGGCATCAACGGAGGCGGCGAGCACGGCGGTGGCGTCGGCCTCGGTGACGTCGCCCCAGTCGGCGCCCAGCTGCCAGGTGCCCAGTCCGATGACGGAGACGGTGCGGCCGGTTCTGCCCAGTGTTCTAGTGTCCATCCGACCAGCCTATCCACGCGGCCCGGCGACAGCGGGAACACTCCGGGCTGCCGGGTGATCCTCAGGCTCGCCGTCGATCACCCTCACGAGCACCTTCGCGATGCGGCTGCGCACGATGTGATCGTTGGCCTCCACCCGGTGGGTGGTGACGTGCCGCATCCGCTCCACCACGCGCAGGCTGCCCGGTGCCACGAAGGCGCCCAGCGCCCCGTAGATCAGGTCGACGGGGATGCCCAGGCTGGCGATGTCGCTCACCATCGTCTGCGATTCGATGCAGTGCTCGAGCGACTTCACGAACGGGGTCCAGGTGTCTTCGGTCAGTTCCAGGATGCCTTTGGGCAGCAGCCGGCCGAGCACCGCCGCGTTGGCGAGGGTGAAGTCCTTGTTCGACCGCAGGAATTCGTAGGCGCGCAGGTACGTGGTGACCCTGGCGCGGCGCTCGCCGCGACCATCCGTGCGCTGAACCTGCGGGAGCCCTTCGTGCTGGTGGGGCATTCGCTCGGCAGCCTGATCGCCACCCGGTACGCCGCCGAACACCGCTGACATGGTCGTCGAGGGTGTACTCGCAGTCCGGCGGCGCCGGACTGGCGCCGTGGCCGAGGATGTCCACGGCGATGACCCGGTGCCCTGGTGCCAGCAACGGCACAACCTTCCGAAAGGTCACCGCGGTCGAGGCAATGCCGTGCACCAGGATCACGACGGGTCCGGTGCCGGTGTCGGTCTGGACGAACAGTTGCGGAGCGCGGCGCCGACGGAGGGCCTCCGTCAGCGCCGCCCAGCGTCCGCGGCCCGCGGCCACGGCGCCGCTCCCCGCGGCCTCGGCTAGCGCAGGCCTTCCTTGTAGTCGTTCTTGGCCTTGGTGGCGTCGCGCTCGGCCTCGGCGTGCTTGACCTCAGCCTCGGCCTTCTTGACCTCGGCGTCGGCCTTGGCTCCGTCCACCGTGTCCGAAACGCGCTCCTTGGCGTCTTCCGCCGCGCGTCCGATCTTCTGGCCGGTGGCCGCGAGGGCGTCTTTGGCGTCGTCTGCGAATCCCATGGTTCCTCCTAGAGCGAGAACTGAATACTGTTTCGGGCAGCGGCGCCGCAGGAACCGGCGCCACATCAGCGTACGACTCGGCCCGAGGCCGAGACTCGATTGTGATCCGACTCCCAGAAACCATCCAGATAGCGGATGCGGCCCGACCATACAGTGGGCCCATGAGCTACAGCGCGAAGACCCAGGGTGTGGCCCAGGCCGTGCCGAACCGACGGCCCCTCCGCCTGACACGCGCGGTCGGCGTGACCGGAGCCCTGGCGCTGATCGGCCTGCTCCTGGCCGGCTGCACCGCCCTCGGATCGCAGAACTCCTCCGACTCGGGTTCCTCCTCGGAGTCGATGGACGCCGGCACCGTGCCCGGCCAGCTGCCCGTGCCCGGCGAGGCCGCCGTGGGCGAGGCCGCGGGGGACGCCGCCGTCACCGACCGCTCGGTGATCACGACAGGTTCGGTGTCGCTGACCGTCGCCGACCCGATCCGCTCGGCCGAAGACGCCGCGACGATCGTCGAGGAGGCCGGCGGCCGCGTCGACAGCCGCACCGAGACACCCGAGACCGAGAACCAGTCCGCCAGCGCGAACCTGTCGCTGCGCATCCCCGTCGGAGACCTCGACCGCACCCTCGACGCGCTCCGGGCCCTCGGCACCGTGAACTACGTGTCCATGAATTCCTCCGACGTCACCCAGCAGAGCCAGGATCTGGACGCCAGGATCACGGCCCTCAGCACCTCCGTCGACCGGCTGCTGGCCCTCATGTCGCAGGCGACGACCACCACCGACCTGATCGCGATCGAGAGCGAACTCTCGACCCGCCAGGCCGAGCTGGAGGGCATGAAGTCCCAGCGGGACTACCTCACCGACCAGGTCGAGTACTCCACCATCAGCCTCGAGCTGTACTCCACGGGCACCGTCGCCCCCGGCGCCCCCGACAATTTCTGGACCGCCGTCGTGGCCGGCTGGAACACCCTGGTGACGGCGCTCGGCGCCCTCCTCGTCGGCATCGGATTCGCCCTACCGTGGCTCGCCATCGTGGCGCTGGCCGGCGGGATCGTCTTTCTCATCGTCCGCCTGGCCACGCGGAGGGGAAACGCTACGTAGGCTTGCAGGTGTGACCGAATCCCCCCGCCCCGCAACGTCCTCTCCCGCCCCCGGCGGGGTGCTCGACGACGCACTCCTCGGCCGCATCCGCTCCCGTGCCGCCGCGCACGACGCCGCCAATACCTTCCCGTTCGACGACGTCGCCGAACTCGCCGCCGTCGGCTACCTGCGCGCCCTGGTGCCCACCCGCTTCGGCGGCATGGGCCTCACCCTGTCGCGGCTGGCCGCCGAGCAGGCCCGCCTGGCCGCGCACGCCCCGGCCACCGCTCTCGCGGTGAACATGCACCTGGTCTGGACCGGCGTCGCCAAAGCCATGCATGAGCGGGGCGACACCGCCCTGGAGTTCGTCCTCACCGAGGCCGCGCAGGGCGCGATCTTCGGCTTCGGGGTCAGCGAGCCCGGCAACGACCTGGTGCTGTTCGGCTCCTCAACGGATGCCGCCCCGCAGCACGGCGGCGGCTACAGGTTCACCGGCACCAAGGTGTTCACCTCCCTCTCCCCGGCGTGGACCCAGCTGGGCACCATGGGACTGGACAATTCAGACCCGGCCCGGCCGCTGATCGTGTGGGCGTTCCTCGACCGTGCCGAGCCCGGCATCACCCGGAAGGACGACTGGGACACCCTCGGCATGCGGGGCAGCCAGAGCCAGACCACCCTGCTCGACGGTGCGTACGCCCCCGCCGACCGGGTGGTGCGCACCTTCCCGCCCGGTCCGGTCAACGACCCGCTGATCTTCGGCATCTTCGCCACCTTCGAGATCCTGCTCTCCGCCGTGTACACCGGCATCGCCCAGCGTGCGCTGGAGCTCGGGGTTGAGTCCGCGAAACGGCGCCGTTCGGCCAAGAACGACGGGCGTCCGCTCGCGCAAGATCCGGACATCCGCCGCCGCATCGCCGAGGCGGCCCTGTTGCTGGATGCCGTGTACCCGCAGATTCAGACGCTGGCGCGCGACGTCGACGACCTCGTCGACCACGGCCCTTTCTGGTTCGCCAGGCTCGCCGGCCTCAAGCACCGCAGCGTGGAGAGCGCCAAGCAGGTCGTGGACCTGATGCTGCGGGTCAACGGCGGCGCCAGCTACTTCGCCGGCGACGAGCTCGGCCGGCTGTACCGCGACGTGCTGGCCGGGCTTTTCCATCCCTCCAACGCCGATTCCGCCCACGCCACCGTCGCCACCGCCTGGCTCGGCCCGCTCGATGTCTGAGCAGCCGCGCACGTACCCTCCCCGCATCACCGATCCTCGAAGTGTTGAAGTTGTCCAGTTGACTACCGTGCCCCCAGCCATTCCCCCCACGAACACCCAACCGGTGCCCGTCCCGGTGACGACCGCCCCGATCCCCAAGCAGCCGTACCGGGCGCCGCATCCCACCACCCCGCGCCCTGTCACCACCAGCATCCCGATCCTGCGCGCCGACGCCACCGGCATCGCGGCCGTGCGCGCCTACGAGGATGCGCCGAGCACCTCGACGGTCGCGGTCCCGGTCATCGACATTGCCGCGTACACCCGGTCGGTACTTGACCTCACCATGCGACTGGCCGAGGTGATCTTCTCGTCCGGCGCCGGCGCCGAAGACGCCACAGCGGCCATGCTCGCCCTCACCCGGGCATACGGGTTACGCGGCACCGAGGCGAACATCACCCACACGATCATCACTCTCACGCACGAGGACCAGTCCACCCACGAGTCCATCTCCCGTAGCCGCGACGTCAAGTACCGCACCCTCAACTACGCCAAGCTCACCGCCACCTCCGAATTGATCGCCGACCTCATCGACGAGCCCACGGATGTCTCGGAGGCGCGCAAGCGCCTTGCCACCATCGTCTCCTCCAAGCCCCAGGTCACCCTGCTGTACCGCCGTGTGGGCTGGAGCCTCGTCGGAGCCGGCGCTGCCGCGCTCATCGGCGGTGGCCCGATCGTGGTCCTGGCGGCATTCGTCGCCGCGTTCGTCATCGACTACCTCACCACGGCGCTCGACAAGCGGAGGGTCCCGCTCTTCTACCAAACCGTGGTCGGCGGGGCCATCGGTCCGCTGTTCGCCGCGTTCGTGCCGCTTGTGGACCCGACAGCCACCCCGTCCCTCGTCGTCGTCGCGACAATCATCATGCTCCTGGCCGGGGTGACCACCTTCGGCGCGGTGCACGACACCCTGTCCGGCTACTACCTCACCGGCACGGCGCGTCTGATCGAGGCGTTGCTGATCACCGGCGGCCTTGTCGCCGGGGTGGCCGGGTCTTCGCTGCTCCTGGCCAGATTCGGCCTGGACCTGCGCATCACCGCCGACGTCACCCCCACCCTGGGCATCCTGGCCATCCAGCTGGTCGCCGCTGTCGTCATCGTGGCGGGCTTCGGCCTCGCCACGCAGGTGCCCTGGCGGGCGCTCTGGGTGGTCTGCCTGCTCGGCGCGGTAGCCGAGGCCATCTACCTCGGCGCCACGAGCTCGGGCTTCGGCCTGGTCTGGTCCTCCGGCGCGGCCGCGATGGGCGCGGGACTGCTTGCAGCGGTGGGCGCGCGGATCGTGCGCACCCCGCCGCTGGTGATCATCGTCTGCGCCCTGGTTCCCCTGGTGCCGGGCCTGGCGCTGTTCCGCGGGCTGCTGCAGATGGCAGACGGCGACATCAACGGGCTGCTCAACCTGCTCACCGCCGGCGCGATCGCGGTGGCCCTGGCGGCCAGTGCCATCCTGGCCCAGCTGATCGTGCAGTACGTCTGGGGTCCGGGCCGTAGCCTGCAGCGCCGCTTCGTGGGGCCGCTGATGGCCCTGCCCGTGCGCCTGAGCCGCAGCTCCAAGCCGGGCGCCCGCATCTAGCCCAACACGCCCGAAACGCCGGCGGCGGCGCATCCCGCGCTGCCGCCGGCGTACCGGTCGGGCCGGCTAGTTGGGGACTTCACCCTCCGCGGTCTCGTCAGACACGTCTTCGTCGACGAACCGGTACGGGATGGGTTCCTCGGTTTCCCGGCCCTTGCGATAGGTGCGGGTGATCGTCTGGCCGTCCTCGACGGCCTCGAGCACCACCACGTCCTGATATCCCCCGTCGGCGAAGTGAAGTTCGATCTCAGTGCCGGACCCGATCACGTTCGGACCGAATAGCACTGCTTTGTACGTTTCCTGTGCGCTCATGATCTCCCGGCTCTCCGTACGACTTCTCGTCCCAGCGACGAGGAGCCTCATCGCAGACAGCCTACGTCGACGCCCCCCAAAGGCACAGGCCCCTGCCCCCCTCGAGCATTGTCTGGTCGGCGTCGCGGCACGCCCTGGGCTCAAGATGCCCTTTGTGCCGAACCCGCGTAGGGTCAGATCATCCGTGCCGCCCAGGCTCAGGTCGAAGGAGTACACATGGCTGACAAATCACCCAAGAAGGATGCGACCAAGAAGGTCGCCGGCAAGTCCCTGAAGGAGAAGCGCGCCGACAAGCAGCTCAAGTCCGCTGAGACCGAGAAGGCCCGCAAGCGCTAACTCGCCTCCGGCCGGGCGGATGCCGCCCGGCGCACGAAACTCACCGGTGTCGCCTGCCAGCAGGCGGCACCGGTTTCGTGTAGGTCAGACCATGAACCGCACCCCTGCGGCAACCGCCCCGCCGCCGGGCATGTCGTCGGCCCGTACCGCGAAGATCTCCGCCCCCGACAACAGTGCCCGCCGCAGGATCTCGTCGACGACACCGTAGGTGACGGCGTCGTCCTCCGCGCTCAGGGTCACCGCTCCGGTCTCCTCGTCGACCAGCCCCGGAACGCTCTGATCGATGTCCACAAACAGGGTGTCGACCGCACCGTACGTCGCGGCACGCGCCACGTCGCTAAGGTCGGTGACGGCCCGGCCGTGTGCGGCCCGGCGTGCCATGCGGTCCTTGAGCCCGTCGAGTTCCGCCGCGTAGCGCTCGTCCAGGATGCCGCGCGCCGAACGCCCCAACTCCTCGTCTGGAGTCTCTTCGGGATTGCCGGGGATGATCCCTTCGGTGAGGTTGGGGTAGCTGTTCACCGACCGGTAGATGCCGGCGAGGGGTTCGGTGGCGGCGAGGATCAGCGGCAGGTCCAGACCGCTGAGCACCGGCCGCAACGCCCGGTCGATCGCCCGGGCGTACTGGCGCATCCGCACCTTCTGCCCTTCTGCGCCCTGGATTCGGCCGCCCATGATGTGGCTGTCCTGGGTGCGGCCGTTGATCGATGGCAGTCCCACCGCGTCGGCGACATCGCTGGGCAGCCCGGGCACCGAGACCGCGTACACCGGGCTCTCCGCGCTGATCTCCAACAGCCGCACGGAGTTCTGCGCAAGGGCGAGCACAAACGCGGCCTGCGGGAACGTGACCGCGCGCAGCAGCGGCTTGAGATAGAACCGGTCAGAGACCTCCAGCGCCCCGCTGAGCCGGTTGGGCAGCCGGAAGGTACGCACGCCGTCGGGGGTGGCGAAGATCGCCAGGCTGTACGACAGTGACCGCCAGAAATCTGTGTCCTGAATGAGGTCGTCGAGGGTTTCCTGCAGTTCCTCGATGGCGCCCTTGTCGGTGCCGGCGTCGCGCAGCTGTTGCACCGCCTCCGTCAGCCGGTTCTTGAGTTCCATCCTGGCTTTTTCGGACTCCTGGGGCAGCGGGCTCGTGCTCAGGTAGATCGAGACGCACGGATGCTTGCGCACCGCTGCGAGGGTGTCGACGTCATCTCTGGTGGGTATGTCGGTGTGCAGCACGTCAGGGCTCCTTTTGCTCCGGGCTGACGACCCACGCGCCGACCCCCTGCCCGACCGTGAGCCTCTTGTCCGGCCCACTCTAGCCACTCGGCTTCGTTCTCATAAGGGCGGTCACCGCCTCCTCTCCGCGGATCGCGCCGAGAAGGCGTACGACCTCCTCGACGGCGCTGTCGGTGACCCCGGAGCAGACGATGCTGTACGGGCCGAGCGCCGCCAGGCCGCCGGTGCGCACCCGGATCACCGCCCAACCGACCTCGGCGAGCGCGTCGTCTTTCTCCCGGTCAGAGGCCTCCTTGAGCCCGCGGTGAGACGTGCCCTCACGGCCGGGCGAGTCGTACTCGATCGCCACCTTGAGGGCGGGGATGATGATGTCCGGCCATACCTCCGGCTTGCCGTAGAAGGTGCGGCTGATCCGAATCGCGTTCACCCGGTGTGGCAGGCGGATGCGTTCGCCGAGCAGCATCCGCAGCTTCTGTTCGGCTTGGGAGGTGCCGAGCTTCAGCCCGGGCTTCATGAACGGCACGCCGCCCTCGAACCGAGCGGCCGGTGCCTGCGCGTTCCGGGCGCACTTGGGGCAGCCGGGGCCGGTCAGGGTCTCCCGCACGCTGGCCTCGAACCGGGAGTGCCCGCGGCTGCAGATCCACTCGTAGCTCGCCCCGATGCGGGTCTCCCGCGCCAGGGCGGCGCGGCCGGCCGGGGCCGCCTTCCGCAGCAGCTGCTCCCGGGAGCGCGTGGTCTCGGCGAGCAGCATGCACAGCGGGCAGTCCCGTTGCAGGGTGATGCGCGCGTCGGCTGCATCCGCGCCGTGGCCGCAGCAGAACCGCACGGTGGTTCCCGTCGGTGTCGCTTCCTCATCCATCCCGATGCCTGGTCTTTCCGCTCGCGTGTCGCTGACCGTCACGGTAGCAACGACGTGCGACATCGGCACCGATCCCCCGGGGCGGGCGCGCGTTCGTTTGCGGACTTCCCGCCTTCAATTCCGAAACCAAGGCGGGAAGTCCGTAAATGAGTGAATGCAGCCCGGTGCGTGGCGGCCGCCGCGCGGTTCAGTCGCGGCGGCGGGTCACGATTGCGTCGATGCCGGCGGAGGCGAGCAGCACCACGGCCGTCACACCCGAGGCCGTTCCGGCGGTGGCGGTGCTGATCACGCCGGCAGGCTCCGTGAGCGGCTGGGTGAGGTAACCCAGCGACAGCACCCCGGCCACCACTCCCACCAGCGCGACCATTCCCTGCCGCACCCAGGCGCCGAGCAACCGGCGGTCGCGCCGGTCGGCCAGGAGCCGCACGTTGACGTTGAGGTTGCCCTTCTCCAGGGCCTGGCCGACCTGGTCGAACCGGCGCGGCAGCCGGCGGATGCTCGGCAGCAGCCCGAGCAGCTCCGTCGTCACGAGACTCCGCACATTGGCGGGCGCCATCTGCTCGCGGATCTGCTGGGCCGCGAGGGTGCGGGACTCCTCGAGCAGGTCGAATTCCGGCAAGGTTGAGCGCAGGGTGCCCTCGAGCACCGCGAACCCGCGCGCGGCCGCCACGAATTCTGCGGGCACCGTCATCCGGTACCGGGTGAGAATGGCCACCAGCGCGTCGACGGTCAGCACGGTGACCCGGGCGCCCGGGCCCAGCTCGAAGGTGATGAAGGTGCTCAGCTCGCGCCGGAATCCGGCCTCGTCGGCGCCGTCGGGCAGCGGGGCGAGGGTCAGCAGGGCGTCGGCGATCTGCTGCGTGTCGGCCTGGATGAACGCGATCAGCAGCTCCTGCACGGCCTCGCGCAGTTGCAGGTCGAGGCGACCCACCGAGCCGAAGTCCACCAGGGCCGGCTTGCCTCCGGTCAGCAGCATGATGTTCCCCGGGTGCAGGTCGGCGTGGTACACCCCGTCGAACACGATCTGCCTCACGAAGGCGTTGAGCACGACGCGCACCGCGTCGCCCAGGTCGGCGCGGGCTGCGGCCGGTTTCTCGTTGATCGCGGCGAAGGTGTCCCCCTCCAGGAACTCCATCACCAGCACCCGGCCCGTGGAGAGCGATTCGACGAGTTCGGGCAGCCGCAGCTCGTCCGACCCGGCCCCGCGCTCCTGCATGGCGCGCATCGCGGAGAGGTTCAGCGCCTCGAGGGTGAAGTCCAGTTGCCGCACCAGGTCCGCAGCGTACTGTTCGGCGACGGCCTTGATGCCGAGGGCCCTGGCCTGCGGCGAGGTGCGGATGACGGCGGTGGTCACCCGCAGGGCGATGTCGATGTCGCGTTTCACCGCGGGCACGATGCCGGGCCGCAGCACCTTCACGGCCACGACTCGGCCGGTAAGCGTGATTGCGCGGTGCACCTGCCCGATCGAGGCCGCAGCGATAGGCTCCTGATCGAATTCGGCGAAGACGCTCTCCAGGGGCGCCCCGTATTCGGTCACCAGCATGGCCTCGACCTCCGCCCAGGCCGCCGGCTCCACGCTGTGCTGCAGCCGCGAGAGCGCCTGCACGTATTCCTCGGGCAGCACGTCGGTGCGGGTTGAGAGCAGCTGGCCGATCTTCACGAACGCGCCACCGGCCTCTTCCAGCGCCCGGCGCATTCCCTCGGCTTGCACCAGACGCACGGATGCGCCGCCCGGCGAGGTCGTGAAGTCCAGTTTGCGCCAGGGCAGCAGGCCATTCCGACGGGCGATGCGCACCAGTTCGGCGAATCGGCGGCCCCGGCCGAGCAGGGACGGCTTGGGCGCTGTCGAGCCGCGGTCGGCGGCCAGGGTCATGGGGGGAACGGTGAGGCCTCGCGCGGTGTTCGCCATCTCAACTTCTCCCTGGGCCCGCCGCGATGGCGGGCTCGCCCCCATGCAACCACAGAAAGCGGGTGGACAGCTCCCCATACGATTGCTCGCGACTACCACTGCACCCCTAGTGGCGGGTCGCTCATGCTCTAGCGGGCGCGATCAGCCATAGGCGTTGCGGTCACGGCGCAGGCGGTCTGCAAGGAGGCGGAAGGTCCTCGGGGTGCGGATCCGCGTCTACCTTCCTCCCATCGCCTACTGTCCGGGGTCAGCCGCGAATTCCAGCCCGACCGGCAGCAGCTTGTCGCCATAGTCGAAGATCGCCTGGTTTTCCCAGCCGTTCCCGGAGCTCGGGCTGGTCGGGTCCCAACCGGAGCCCGCGACCGCGGTCCAGGTGGGCTCCCAATAGATGACACCGAGGCCGCGATTTGCCGGAAGTCCCGCGATCACGTTCTGTACCCCTCGCAGGTGCGATGCCTGGCCTGCCGGAGTCGCCGGGTAACCGGGGATCACCTGGCCTGACGCGAATATCTGGGGCTCGGCGTCATCCTGAGCGAGCGTGAAACCGTAGGCCGTCTCGACGACGGCGAGAGTCTTGGTCGGGAACGCGGTGAGGAGTGCGTTCGCTCCGCTCTGCAGCGAGGAAAGACTTCCGTGCCAGTACCCATAGAACGACAGTCCCATGACATCGAAGGACACCCCTTGGGCGACGGCGTTGCTGTACCAGGACTGCAATGTCGACACCCCATTATTGAGGTTGGTGAGGTGCAGGATTATCTTCGTATTCGGAAACACCGAGCGAGCGGCGTTCGATCCGGCCTTGAGGAGGGTTCCGAGGCTTGTCCAGTTCGACGTTGCGCCGGATGCCGCACCACCGGTGATGAGCATCCCGGGGTTGATCTCGTTGCCAATCTGCACCATGTCGGCGCTCACGCCGGCCGCCTTGAGCCCGGTGAGCACATCGTTGGTGTGAGTCGCCACGGTTGATGCCAGGGTGTTGAGATCATATGTCGACCACGCAGCGGGAATTTTTTGCGCTCCCGGGTCGGCCCAGGTGTCTGAGTAGTGAAAATCGATGAGGATCTTCATCCCGGTCGCCTGCGCCTGTTGCGCGAGCGCAATGACCTTCGCTTTGTTGTTATACCCGTCTGCAGGATTGACCCAGACCTTGATTCGAGCGTAGTTCACTCCGCTCGAAGCGAGCAGGGTGAGCGGTGCGCTCGTTACCCCGGACGCGTCCTTGTAGACCGCGCCGAAGGCCTGGTTCTTGGGAAGCGTCGACACGTCGGCACCACGAATGGTGCGCTGGATGCGCTCGGCGGTCATCGAAACGTTGTCAAACTGGGCCCACACCCCTCCCACTGCCGCGGACGTCTTGAGCGCGATCGTACAACTGCCACCGCTGACGTACGCCGAAACAGCAACCTGTACCCAGCCGTTGTCTTGCTCGGTACTCGGTGCGGTCACGGACTTCGCCGTCGCCCCGCAATTTCGCAGCCCGACAGTGGTCGCGTCCAGCGCCTGCCCCGGGGATGCCGAACCCGATTTCACCCAGACCCGCAGTGTGTACCAGTCTGCGGTGAGGTTCGGGACCGTTTGCGCAATCTCGGTCATGTACGCGCCGGCCGACCAAAGGTTCGCTCGTCGCACACCGCTCTGCGGGGCATCCGTGCCGACGGTCGCTGCCGAAGTCGTACCGGTCACCGTCCAGCCCGTCAGCGCACTCGCACTGGATTCAAAACCCGCATTGGTGATGACCGGTGCCGCCATCGCCGGCGCTGAGATGGTCGTGGCGAAAACGAGGCCAGCGAGTATCGCGGCACCCGCTTTCATTTTCGTGCCTCGTGAGACAAACCGCATGTCGTCCTCCTTGACGATTCAAGGTCTTCTGCGTGATCATTCACGTAGTCCGTGAGCGGTCACAGTCAGATTGACCCTTCATGGAAGCTAACACGTGGATCATTCGAGGGTCAAGATGACTATTAGCAATATTCGCTGTGCGCGCTCACAGTAGTTTCGATCACGTTGGTGATCCGATCGCCGTCGTGAGCAAATGGCGATGTCGTCGCTGGACTGGCCGGCCCGGCTCGACGGAGGTACGAAAAAGCCCCAACGCGAGACCGTCGGGGCTTACTCGGCGGCTATCCGGCCCTTCCCTAGGGGAAGGGCCGGAATTACCCTGCCGTGGTGGAGCTAAGGAGATTCGAACTCCTGACCTTCTCATTGCGAACGAGACGCGCTACCAACTGCGCCATAGCCCCAGACTGCGTATTTACAATATCACGCGAGTGCGAGCGCGCTGAACCGTCAGCCGACGGCGCGGCGGCGGCGCAGCACGGCGTCGAGGTCGGTCATGCCGGGTTCGGTGTCGCCGATGATGCCCATGTTCGCGAACCGGCTCTGCGCCGCCGGAGGGGCGGCCTTGGCGGCGGGGGCGCTGCCGCGGGCGACTGCCGGGCGGGTGATCGAGGTCACCTCAGATGGGGCGATGGCCTCGGCCATGGCCAACGCGCGACGGTGCAGCTCGGCTTCGGCGGCGGCCTGACGCAGTTGCGCTGCGGCATCCACCGACGCCATGGCGGCCTGGGCGATCGATCCCGGGGACAGGTGCAGGGGCTTGGGCAGCGGCTGCGGGGTCCACGGGCTGGGCTGGGCGACGGGCGCCTCGTCGAAGTGCACGGGCTCGAAGCGCTGGCCGCGGGCGCCGCCGGGCGCGCGGCGGCCGGCGAAGGCATCGGCATCCGCTTCGGCGCGCGGGGCGCGGGCGGACCGGCTGACGGTGGCGAGTCGGCCGAGGGTGGCGACGGCCGTCACGGCGGCGACCAGGCCGCCGGCCAGGAGAGTCCATACCCCTGCCGAAAGTATGGTGACCCCTACCACGGAGAACACCAGGCCGATCAGCAGCAGCAAGGTAGAGAGCGCACGCATGGTGCGCAGGCGTTTGGCCTTGCCGGCCGGGGTGAGCGTCTTGGGTCGGGCGGCGGCGGCGCGCAGCACCGCGGCGCGGCGGGCGGCCGTGGCGGCGTCGCCGGCGGCCTTCGACGCGATCCGGGCGTCCTCCTCGGCCTGGGCGAGGAGTTTGCGTTGGGCGGACACTCCGCGTGCGCTGGTTTCCACGAGTACCTCCTGGGGAATTTCCGACGTCTCGGCGAGGATCCGCAGGGTCTGCTGCAGGCGCACGGCGTTACGTTCGGTGGCGAGATACTGGCGGCGTCTCGCCCATGTCGGCATGAGATACGTCACCCAGAGCGCGGCGGCAACGGCCACCATCACTCCCCCACCCAGGACTTCGCTACTCATGCTCCCTAACGTATGAGTCGCGGGACCTTCCGTGCCTGATTACCGGGGGGTGTGTCACTTGTCGGCCACCTGCAGCGGTTGCGCGGCGGCCGCCCTGTCGTACTCGTTCACGGCTGCCAGGCCGATCGGCACCCGGCCGTCCTGCCACCGGCGCAGCAGGCCGCCGCGCACCTCCTCGGCCACCAGGCCGAACGCGAAGTGGTCGCGCCAGGCGCCGTTGATGTGGATGAACCGGCGGCGCAGCCCCTCGTACCGGAAGCCGAGCTTCTCGACGACCCGCAGCGACGGCGCGTTCTCCGGCCGGATGCAGATCTCCATCCGGTGCAGGCCGAGCTGGGCGAAGCAGTAGTCGGTGGCCAGGGCCACGGCAATCGGCGTGATCGACCGGCCGGCGAATTTCTCGCCGACCCAGTAGCCGATCGACGCGCTGGATAGCGATCCCCAGGTGATCGACGACACATTCAGCTGCCCGGCGAGTTCGCCGTTGTACTCCACCAGGAACGGCAGCCCGCCGCCCGTGCGCGAGTGCGCAAGCAGGCTGCGGATGCTGGCCCGGGTGTCAAAGGACATCGGCGCGTACGGGCTGGTTGCCTCCCAGGTGCGCAGCCAGGACCGGTTCTCCATGAGCTCACGCTCGAGGGCCCTGGCATCGCGCAACCGGATCGGGCGCAGGGTCACGGCCCCCTCACGGAGCGTAGGAATCGCGGTCGGCACGATGAACCCGTCTACTTGGGGGCCGAAGCCCGATGATGACCGAATCTTAGTCCGGTGCCGACCTGATCAAACGCGCGCTACTTGAGGGTGGCGGTGAACTCCTGCAGCCAGGGACGCAGTTCCACGCCGAGGTCCTCCCGGTCGACGGCGAGCTGGATGATCGCCTTGATATAGTCGAGCCGGTCGCCGGTGTCGTAGCGGCGGCCGCGGAAGATGACACCGTAAACGCCGCCGGTGGTCTCGGGGTTGACGGCCATCTCCTGCAGGGCGTCGGTGAGCTGGATCTCGTTGCCCTTGCCCGGCTTGGTGTGTTCGAGCACGTCGAAGACCTCGGGGCGCAACACGTACCGGCCGATGATGGCCAGGTTCGACGGGGCATCTTCTGCCGCCGGCTTCTCGACCAGACCGGTGATGCGCACCACGTCGGGGTCGTCAGTCTTCTCGATCGCGGCCGCACCGTAGAGGTGGATCTGCGATGGGTCGACCTCGAGCAGGGCGACGATGCTGGTGTTGCGGGTGATCTGCTCGGAGAGCATCTTGTCGAGCAGCGGGTCACGGGCGTCGATGATGTCGTCACCGAGCAGCACGGCGAAGGGTTCGTTGCCCACGTGCATCTTGGCGCGGAGCACCGCGTGGCCGAGGCCCAGCGGATCGCCCTGGCGCACGTAGTGCATGTCGGCGAGGTCGGTGGACTCGTTCACCTTGGCCAGGCGGTCGCGGTCACCCTTCTGGATGAGCACCGCCTCGAGCTCGGTGACCCGGTCGAAATGGTTCTCCAGGGCATTCTTATTTCGGCCGGTGATCATGAGCACATCGGTCAGGCCGGCGGCTACGGCCTCTTCGACCACGTACTGGATTGCGGGCTTGTCGACGACGGGTAGCATTTCCTTGGGCATCGCCTTGGTTGCCGGCAGAAACCGGGTTCCCATACCGGCAGCGGGAATAACGGCCTTTGTAATGTGAGTAACCATGGCCTTAGGTTAGCGGCTACCGGTATTGGTTACGCACCTAGGATGACTTGTATGGATTCTGACATCGAGCACCGCAAGCGGGCGCTCCGCGCAGACCTGCGGGAGCGCCGCCACACCATGACCGCGGCAGAGCGCGAAGCGGCAACCGCGGGGTTCACCGAGAACCTGCAGAGCATCGTCACCGACCTTTCCGCCCGGTCGATCACCTGTTATCTTTCCAGCCCGACCGAGCCGAACACCCGCCCGTTCGTCAACTGGGCCGAGGCCAGGGGCATCCGGGTGTTGTTCCCGGTGTCGCGGGACGACGGCCTGCTCGACTGGACCGTCGGCGAGGAGGAGACCGAGGTGCAGGGCATCTCGGGCGCGCCGGAGCCCCAGGGCGAACTGCTCGGCCCCATCGCGATCAACGACGTCGACCTGATCATCGTGCCCGCGGCGGCCATCGACAGGACCGGGCTGCGAATGGGTTGGGGTCGCGGCTATTTCGACAAGACTCTCGGGTCGATGGAGAAATGCCCGCCGGTGTACGCCGTGGTCTACGACAATGAGTATGTCGACGACGTTCCCCGGGAGGTGCACGACCAGCCGGTGAACGGCCTCGTCACCCCTACTCGCATCGTCGTCTTCTAGACTTTCCCGATCGGCACCTGCCGTTCAGCCCCGCACACCCCAAACCGAAAGACGCAGTGCCTACCTATTCCTACCGTTGCACCGAGTGCGACACCGCCTTCGACATCCAGCAGGCGTTCACCGACAACACGCTCACCGAGTGCCCCGCCTGCGGCGGCAAGCTGCGCAAGGTCTACTCGTCGATCGGCGTGAGCTTCACCGGCTCCGGCTTCTACCGCAACGACTCGCGCGCCGAGTCCAGCGGCAAGTCCTCGCTCTCCGCCGAGAAGGGCGCCAAGAAGACGGACTCAACCTCGTCCGAGTCATCTTCGGCCAAGCCCGCCGAGAAGAGCAGCACACCGGCCGCGTCGACCAGCGCGTCGTCCTCTGGCGGATCGAGCTCCGGCTCCTCGTCCAGTTCGACGCCCACCGCGGCGCCGAAGGCATCCTGACCCTCCCCCTCTCGAACCCGCAGCACCGCACCAGAAAGATCCCAGCCATGATCAACGGTTTCAAAGAATTCATAATGCGCGGCAACGTCATCGAACTGGCCGTTGCCGTCGTCATCGGCGCCGCGTTCACCGGCCTGGTCAACGCGATCGTCACCGGAATCTTCAACCCATTGATCGCCGCGATCTTCAACGCGGACACCCTGAAGAACTCCCTGACCGTTCCGCTGGGCGACGCCGAGCTGTCCTTCGGCCTGGTCCTTGCCGCGCTGATCCAATTCCTCCTGGTCGCGGCCGTGGTGTACTTCGCGTTCGTGATGCCGCTGAACACGCTCAAGGAGAACCAGGCTCGTCGTCGTCAGGCCGGCGTACCACTGGACCCGAAGAAGAACCCTGTCACCGACCTGGACCTGCTCACCGAGATCCGCGATCTGCTCGCCGCCTCGACCGGCGCCGAGACCGTGTCCTCCCGTACCGCCGCCGCGCCACTGGCCGATGCCACCGCGGCGCGCCCGGCCGAGAACGCCAAGCACACCCTCTAACCCATCCGCACGCGCGGCACAACCCGCCGACGTTCTGCACCTGGCCCCTTGGATGCGCTCCAAGGGGCTTTTTGCGACATCTCGCGGATGCGCTGGTCACCGACTCGCCGCGATCTCCCCCTTGAGCGAGCGCTGTGGGGCACTTTGCGATGACTCGCGAGCCGCGGACCCGGCGCGGCTACCAGTGGGGCGGTTTATCCTGTCGCAGGCGGGCGTCGTTCGGGCTCGTGGAGGAGCCGTTGCCGGAGGTCTGCCCGCCCTCTTCGCGGGAGGGTGGCTCCGGGCTGGGGTCGGTGTCCGGTGCGGGCGTCAGGCGCGCCCGGCGGGCGCCGGCCGACTTGACCACCGACTGTCGCGGCTGGGCGGCCTCGGCGACGCCGACGGATGCCGCGGGCACGACCGCGGGCACCTCCGCGGGCACGGTCGCGCCCACGGACCCGGCGTCGCCCTCAGGTTCCGCCGCTGGGTCAGGCACGATGCGCCGGACCGTCCGACCCTTCGGTCGGCGTGAGGCCCGCGAGGGCGGCGACGCGGGCCGCGACGGCATCCGGGTTGCTGAACAGTTCGAAGCTGTGCACACGCAGGTAGTGCCAGCCCAGGCGCCGCAGCACCTCGGGGCGCAGCCGCAGCGACTCGCGCAGGCTGGCCCGGTTGACCACGGCGTCGGTCTCCACGACCACGGCGCGGCCGGCGTGCGACGCGGCCAGGGCGAGCTTGCCGCGGTGCCCGAGGGAGACGGTGAGGCCCTTGCGTTCGAGGCGGCGGCCCAGGTCGACGAGCATGGCCTCGCGGGCATCCGGCACGGCCACCTCGTTGCGGCGCGCTTCGGTCTCGGTGAGCACCTGCGACAGCGCCAGGATGCCGTGCCGCTGCCGGTCGGCGTCGATGTCGATCGGGCGGAAGCACGAGACGATGTCCATCGCCCGGCGGGCGCGGGTCATGCCGATCGCGAGCAGGCGTTCGCCGCCGGGTTCGCCGAGCGAGCCGAAGTTGCTCAGCAGTCGCCCGTGCGGGGTGCGTCCGTAGCCGATGGAGAAGATCACCCGGTCGCGGCTCTGCGCCACGGCCTGCTCGAGGGTGAGCACCGTGAACGGTTCGGCGCGGTCTTTGAGGATGAAGTCGCTCAAGTCGGTGCGCTTGGAGAACGCGGCCAGCACAGCCTGGTGCACCCGCACGGCGTGGCGGGCGCTCGCCGTGATGACCATGAGCGATTCGCGGGGCCGCTTGACGGCGTGGTCCATGACCAGGTCGACGACCTTCGCCACCTCGGCATCGACGCTCTCCACGGCGCCGCTGTCGACGTCGGGCATGCCGTGGCCGCCCTTGACGTAGTTGAGGGTGAGGCTGCCGTGACCCAGGAAGCTGCCCGCCCAGGGCAGCGAATCGATGCGGCCGCCGTAGAAGCGGTGGTTCACCAACTCGGCGAGGTCCTCGCCGCCGGCCCGGTAGCTGCGGGTCAGGGTGAGGGTGGGCAGCAGTTCGCCCAGGCGGGCCAGGGCGGAGTCGGCGTGCAGGGCGTCGACGTTGGTCACCTGCGGGCTCGGCACCTCGGAGGGTTCGACGATTCCGGTCTCGAAGCCGGACGGCGTCTGGGTGACGGGGTCGCCGAACGCCACAACCTGCTTGGCGCGGCGGATCGCTCCAACGTTTTCGGCGAGGGTGGTCGCGCCGGCGTCGACGAGGAGCACGGCGTCGAAGGTCATCTTGTCGTCCAGCGCGGCGACCTCGTACGGCGAGGCCAGCCAGACCGGGGCAAGAACCCGGCCCAGGTGCGGCGAGACTTCGTTGATACGGGCCGGCGTGGCGCGGTCGGCGCGCAGCAGCCGGCGCAGCTGGTCGGCCTCCTCGGGCCAGTCGACCACACCGATCTTCCAGGTTTCGGCGAGCAGCCAGGCCAGGATCTGCCCGGTGGTAGAGGCGTGCGCCTCGTCGACGAGCTTGAAGTCGGCTTCGAGCCTGTCGAGCACCTGGGTGTTGGCGTTGAGCAGGGCCTTGTCGCCGCCCAGCATCACCTCGAGCACGGACTGCCACCAGGCGAGTTCGAGCTCGGCGGCGACATCCTTCTCCGACACGTGGCGCTGGGAGAGGTCGGTCATCAGCGGGTCGAGGTTGTGCTCGCGCAGGGTGGCGAGCAGGGCGGTGCGCTCGTGCAGGTTGGCGAGCACCTCGCTCTCGGCGGCGAGCCCGGACATGGTGTGCACGAGGTCGCGCAGGGGCCGGGAGACCAGCTGGCGCGGGGTGCCGGTGTTGCCCAGCGGCACGTCGAGCTTGCCGAGGTCCTCCGCGACGCGCTGGAAGGCGACGTGAACGTCGTTGATGCCGACCGGCACCTCCGGGGTGACGCCGGCGGCGGCGTACCGCTGCCACAGGGTGCGCTGCTGCTGGATGCGCCGCAGGCTCTCGTTCATGTCGCTCACGTGCACGCCGGGTCGCAGGTACTCGTCGGCGAGCTTGCGCAGCCGACGACGGTTGGCGCTGGTCATCTCGGGCGAATCGCGGCGCGCGGAGGTGGCGGCGATCAGTTCGGTCAGCGACCTGTCGAACACGGCGGGCTGGAACTTGTCCAGAGTCTCGCGGATGTCCAGCAGCAGGCGCAGATAGATGCCCAGCTCGTGCACGGTCTCGAACGGGCGCAACTGGGTCTGGCCGACGAGGTGACCGGCGCGCTCGAGCAGCCGGGGCAGGTCGGTCTGGCTCAGGCGCTTGGCCAGTTCGTGGGACGCGCCGGCGTCGGCGGTGGAGGTGAAGGAGGCGCCGTACCAGGGCGAGTCGCCGGGTCCGTAGCGGAACTGGCCGAGCACGGCTGCCTTGATCAGGATCGCTGCGGCGCTGGCCCGGTCGTGGGAGAGGCGTTCCAGGGCGACCCTGTCGAGCCGGGCGGTCGTCGACGGCGGCGCCGGCAGCTGGGCGAGCCTGGCCAGTTCGCCGAGCGCGTCGAGCACCGACACGCCGAGCGCGCCATCCTTGCGGGTGAGCGCCGCCCTGTAGTCCAGCAGAACCTTGCGCAGGCGCACGAGGGCGTCATCGACGTCGCCGACCCGCGGCTGGGTGCACTTCTCGTTGCGGGTGATCGACTGGATCAGGTCGCGGCGCAGGGTACGCGGGGTGACGGCGACGCCGGGCAGGCCCACCTGGACGAGGCGGTGGGCGATGCCGTCGAGGCTGGAGCGGCGGGCGCTGACCACGAGCACGCGCTTGTGCTGCGCGATGAGCGAGCCG
Source organism: Cryobacterium adonitolivorans (assembly GCF_004402695.1). GTDB lineage: Bacteria > Actinomycetota > Actinomycetes > Actinomycetales > Microbacteriaceae > Cryobacterium > Cryobacterium adonitolivorans. Next base: position 59,443 of record NZ_SOFL01000012.1, read on the forward strand.
ATGGCGTTGACGATGGTCTGGGTGCCGCCGGTGCCGGGCAGGGTCTTCACGACCAGCGAGTTGCCGGCGCTGATCTGCGCGACGACGTTCTCCTGCTCGGCGTCGGCATCCAGCAGCAGAGTGTCGGTGCCGGGCGGGCGCACGTCCTGAGCGATGGGCAGCACCGGATTGTAGGCCATCTCGATGGTGCGCTTGGCGGTGGGGTTGCCGGCGACGGCGTCGAGCACCGGATGTGTGAGCTTCTGCGCGTCGGTGGCCATGGCCCGGCCGACGTCCGCGAAGGAGGACGCCACCAGGCGCGGCACGACGTTGAACCAGGGCAGGTGCGAGGTGAGGCCGCGCAGCCGGTCGATCACCGGTTGGGGCTTGAACGCACCGTTGGTCACGGCGAGCGCCACGAACGCGTCGGCGTCCAGGGTGATCTGGAACTGGTCGTGCAGCGCCCGCGCCAGTTCCGGGTTGAGGAACGGCTGGCCCTTGAGCTTGAGTTCGAAGTCGCGGCCGTAACGGCGGATGGCCAGGGGGCGCAGCAGCACCGGTGCGGTGAACTCCACGTCGCCGTAACGCCACTGGGCCAGCCCGATGGCCAGGTGCACCGATTCGATGCCGCGCATCGAACGCAGTTCGATGCCCTTCTGGGTGATTTCGTTGGCGGCCAGGCGCGCGTTGCGCAAAGCCAGCTCGTCACGGATGAGGTTGGAGAGAAGAGTGGTCTTGCCGGTGATGAACTGCGGCAGGCCGCCGGGGTGAGTGGCGCTGAGCTCGATGCGGGAGCGCGGGCTGTCGCCGAAGTGCAACAGCGGAGAGTGGCCACCGACGTCGGAGAGTTCGTCGCGCCAGCGTTGCCAGGTGGGTTCGGCGATGTTCCCGGCCACCAGCGCCGGGTCTCCCAGGCTCACCGAGTCCGGGGAGGTCGCGAGACGCGAGTCGGCTGACGGCGAGTCGGAGTAATCCGACGCAAAGTCGTCATCTTCTGGTTTTCTATCGAGGCGCCACACACCCACACCCTATTTCTCCACCGGGCGGTTGTCGGTTAGGCCACCCGGTTAATTCCCGCATTCGCAGGATTCTCTGCAGAAACAGTCGTTTTCGCAGGTTTCTAGAGCCAGTCCTTGCGTTTGAACACGGCATAGAGCCCGAATCCCATGGCCACCATCAGGGTGATCGCGAACGGGTATCCGAACTGCCATTTTAGCTCAGGCATGTAGGTGAAGTTCATGCCGTAGATGGTGCCGACCAGGGTGGGGGCGAACAGGATCGCCGCCCAGCTGGAGATCTTCTTCACCTCCTCGCTCTGCGCCAGCCCCGTTTCGCTCAACCGGCGGGTCTCGTCGTTCTGGCGTTGGGCGACGAGGGTGCTGTGCACCGTGAGGGCGTTCTGCAGCAGCTGCCGGAACGCGTCGCCGCGTTCCACGACCCGGATGGTGTGGTCGAGCACGTCGCGCAGGTGCCTGTGCAGTTCCACATCCACACCGTGCTTCTCGAAGCCCTCCTGCAGCGACTCCAGCATCCCGATCAGCGGCTGGGTGGCGCGTTGGAACTCGATGACCTCGCGGGAGAGGTCGTAGATGCGCCTGGATACGGCCTGATCCCCGTCGAAGAGCTGGTCCTCGATCTCGTCGATGTCGTTCTCGAGGCCGGCGACCACGGGCGCGTATTCGTCGATCACCTGGTCGAGGATCGCGTAGAGCACCGCTTGCGGCCCGAACGCGAGGAGCTCTGGCGTGCTCTCCAACCGGCGGCGCACCGAGACGAGGTCCGGCGATTCCGCGTGCCGGATGGTCACCACGAAGTCCGGGCCCACGAAGACGTGCAGCTCGCCGAACTCGACCCGCTCGTCCTCATCGAGGTACCTGGCGGGACGCAGCACCAGGAACAGGGTGTCGGCGTAGCGTTCGATCTTGGCCCGCTGGTGCCCCTTGAGCGCATCCTCAATGGCCAGGTGGTGCAGGGTGAACTCGTCGGCCACCGACCTGATCTCGTCATCGGTCGGCCGGTACAGTCCGATCCAGGCGAACCCGGCCTTCTGCTTGAGCACTTCAAAAACGTCTTGCAACGTTTCCGGGGTTGCCACCCGACGGCCATCCACATAGATCGCGTCATCAATCAGCGCCACTACTGCTCCTCACTCGCCGTACAAGTGTGGCACCGGCCAGGAGGTGCGGCGCGCACCGGCGTGTCAGTGCACCTGGCTGCCTTGGCGTTGCGGGCCCTCGTGCTTGCGGTAGGTAGGGCTGAACGAGAGCAACACCAGGCCGACACCGAGAACCAGCTGACCGAGCGCCTGGCCGGGGAGCAGCGAGATGGCGCCGCCGGCCAGGAGAAAGACGGCAGGCAGCACCCGGTAGACGCGGGCGCGCAGGATGGCGCTGCCCAGCAGCATCCAGCCGACCCCGAACACCGCGGCGGTCAGCAGCAGGCCGAACGCATAGGAGCCGGGCCGTTCGGTGCCGTCGAGAAGGTCGGGTGCGACGCGGCCCAGGGTCGGGTAGAGAAAGGCCTCCGCCCAGAACTGGCCGCTGATCAGGATGGTGCCGGTTCCCGCCACGGTCGCGGCGGAGAAACCGAACGGGCCGATCTGCTTGGCGTGGCGCTCGTAGATCGACACCAGCGAGAGGATCAGCAGCAGCGCACCGCCCAGAAGGGCCACCGAACGCACGGCGTACAGGGGGCTCTGCACGAGCTCGCTGGCCGGTTCGCCGGCGAGGCGCAGCGCCTGGTCCAGGATGCCGCCGACCAGGAAGGCGGAACCGGCGGCGAGAGTGGACGGCTTGGCCAGACCTTCGAACCTCTTCACTGCAACCTCACCCACACCTGGAGCCTCGACAGCCCCCGCACGCCGGCGTGCATCCATAAAGGCTGATCCCGACGATTCTGGCACCGGCGGAGCCCCCGGACAAGGGCCACCCCGGCGTCCCGCCCATGCCGTGTCGTCGAGTTGCGTACCCCTTCGGCCCGCGAGACGACAGGTCAGGCCCGTTCCCGGTGCCCGCAGAGGCCCCAACTGTCACCTCGGCCGCACTGCCGCCGGCGCTAGGGTGATGGCGTGCCCGATGCCTCCTCCCCCCGCGACGGTATGCAGGACGTCGACCTGTCCACCACCGTTGTGGTGGCGCTGGGCAACCGGGCGCCGACGAAGGCCGACGACCACCGGGCGCTCGCGGATCTGGTGACCCGGCTGACCGGCGTTGCCGCCGCATCCGTCTCCATCGGCCAGGTGTGCCCGAATTGCGGGCAGTCCGGCCACGGCCCCCTGCGCGTCGACCTCGGCGACGAGGCGGATGCCGCCCTCACCGTGCATGTGAGCCTCGCCCGGGCCGCCGGGCGGCTCGCCCTTGCGGTCACCGCGGCCGGTCCGGTGGGCATCGACCTCGAATCCGTCGCCGCACTGGCCAGGGCGCCCCTGGATGACGTGCTGCTCTCCGCGGCCGAAGCGGATGCCGTGGCCGCCCTGCAACCGCGGGCGGCCACAGCCGCTGTGGCCGCAATCTGGACCGCCAAAGAGGCGGTGCTCAAGGCCGCCACCGTTGGCCTCCGGGTAGATCCGCGGGACCTCACCATCACCCGTGAAACGCCCGTCGCACCCGAGATCGCCCCGGCTGCCGACCCAGCCCCCGACGCCGCTCACCCGCGGCTCATGGACTGGCCGAACGCGCCGTTCCCCCTCAACGAGTTGCACCTGCTGCTCGTGGCCACTCCGCCGGAATTCGCCGGCACCGTCGCCGTCGTGTGCACCCGGCGGCCCCTGCTGCGCTTCCTCCCCCACTCGGCTTAGACCCGACACTCAGGTCGTGATGTGCGCGACCGGCAGTCGGCATCCACATCGATTCTCGACGGTGAGCGGATCATGCAGCCGGACCCGGGCCAGGTCAGCGCCCGCCGAGTCGCCCCAGAATGCCCCCTGGATGCCCTCGAACGGGGATTTCTCGGCAACTTCGGATGAGTCGCCGCACAGCGCCCCTTCGGAGCCCGCCACGGGTGATGATGCGGCAACTCAGCAAGTGACCCTCTAGGGATCAGAGGGTGGGCGCAAGCGGCGCCGGGACCGCGGGCTGCAGTGGCGGCAGGCTCTTGGCCGCCACCCAGCGGGCGACGATCTTGTCGGCGACACCGGTGCCGGAGGCGACGCGGAAGCAGCCGAGCAGGTCGTTGGTGGTAACGCTGCCGTGGCGATGGGTGCGGGTGTAGGCACGCAGGGCGGTGAAGAAGGCCTCGTCGCCGATCGCCTGGCGCACGGCGTGCAGGGCCAGCGCCCCGCGCTTGTAGACCCGATCGTCGAACATGTCGTGCGGGCCGGGGTCGGCCACGACGATGTTCTTGGGCAGCAGGTCCAGTTCGGCGCGGTGCAGCACGGCGTTCGCGTGGGCGGTCAGTCCGCCGCTGGCTTCGGCCCAGATCCACTCGGCATAGCAGGCGAAGCCCTCGTGCAGCCAGATGTCGGCCCACCGGGTGAGGGTGAGGCTGTTGCCGAACCACTGGTGCGCCAGCTCGTGTGCGATCAGGCGGTCGCTGCCGTGCAGGCCGTCGACGTGGTTGCGGCCGAACACGGCCAGCCCGTGCGCCTCGAGCGGGATCTCGAGTTCGTCGGCGGTGACGATCACGGAAAACGCGGGGAACGGGTACGGGCCGAACGCCTCGCTGAATACCATGATCATCTCGCCCAGACGGGCGAAGTCCACCGCCACCGGCCGAGCCAGCGCGGGCGGGAAGTACAGGCTGTGCGCCACCGGGGCGGCGGCGATGTCGTGCCGGCGATACCGGCCGATCTGCACGCTGGCCAGGTACGCGGCCATCGGCTCACGCACATCGAAGGTCCAGGAGGTGCGGCCGGACCGGGTGCTCCTGGCCACGAGCGGGCCGTTGCTCACGACCGTGTACGGGGCCTCGCAGGTGAGCTGGATGCGGAAGGTGGCCTTGTCGCTCGGGTGGTCGTTGCAGGGGAACCAGGACGGCGCCCCGCTGGGCTGACCGGCGACGAGCACGCCGTCGGTGAGTTCTTCCCAGCCCAGCTCGCCCCAGTGGCTGCGCACCGGATGCGGCGCCCCGCGGTAGCGCACCACTACCTCGAACGTCTCTCCCGCGGCCAGCGCCACGGCGGGGGTGAGCACGAGCTTGCGGGCGGCGTGCACGGTTTTGGCGGGCGCCCGGCCGTTGACCGTGACCCTGTCGACGCTGAGTCCGGCCAGGTCCAGGCTGAACCGGCCCAGCGCGGTGAGCGCACGCGCCGTGATCGTGGCGGCCGCGGTCAGCCGGTTCGTGGCGACCCTGTAGTCCAATTCGAGGTCGTAGTGTGCCACCGTGTAGCCACCATTGCCACTCGAGGGTAGATAGGGGTCACCCGCGGACGCGGACCCCAGGATGGTGGGCGTGGGCTGCAGCATAGGGGTCAAGTCTTCCATGGCGGCCGGTGCCACGGCGCAATCGGGTTGCCGGACCAAAGCGAATCGGTGGGCACCCGCTCCCCGCGCATCACCAGCGAACCCGGCCCAACGGTCGCGTGATCGTCGATGCGCGCCGCCGGCAGGATCACGCTGTTGGGGCCGAGGGTGGCGCCGGCGCCGATGTGCACGGTGTCCAGTTGCATGATCCGGTCGTGGAACAGATGGGTCTGCACGACGCAGCCGCGGTTGATGCTGCTGCCGGCGGCCAGGGTGACCAGGTCGGCCTCCGGCAGCCAGTAGGACTCGCACCAGACGCCGCGCCCGATCGTGGCGCCGAGCGACCGCAGCCACAGCGCCAGCCACGGCGTGCCGGCGGCATTCTGCGCGAACCAGGGCCGTGCGACCATCTCCACGAAGGTGTCCGAGACCTCGTTGCGCCAGATGAACGACGACCAGAGCGGATGCTCGGTGGCGCGGATCCGCCCCATCAGCAGCCATTTCGCGACCGTGGTCAGCCCGGCCGCTACCGCCCCGGCGCCGATCAGCACGAAGCCGGAGAGCAGCAGCGCCAGGCCGGGGCCGCCGACAAGCCACAGGGCCTCGAGAGCCAGGAGCACGGCGAGGGCGATCCAGGCGGAGACGAACACGGGCACCAGGCGCAGCACCTCCCAGAGCGACCGGGCCAGGACCAGCCGGGCCGGCGGGTGGAAGGTGCGGGCCTCGTCGCTGTCGGTCACCCTGCGGCGCAGGCGTACCGGCGGGTTGCCTAGCCAGGAGGAGCCGCGCTTGGCCTTGCGCGGGGTGGACGAGAGCACGGCTACGAGGCCGTCCCGCGGCACGGTGCGGCCGAGGCCGGCGATGCCACTGTTGCCCAGGAACGCCCGGCGGCCGATCTTGGCGCGGCCGATGCGCATCCAGCCGCCGCCGAGTTCGTAGCAGGCGACCATGGTGTCGTCGGCCAGGAAGGCGCCGGGCGCGATGGTGGTCAGGGAGGGCACCAGCAGCACCGTGGACGCCTCGACGCCCGGGCCGACCTTGGCGCCGAGCAGCCGCAGCCAGACCGGGGTGAGCAGGCTGGCGTAGAGCGGGAACAGCAAGGTGCGGGCGCCGTCGAGCAGCCGTTCGGTCATCCACACCTGCCAGCCCACCCGGCTGCGCACCGGGTGATGCCCCTCGGTCAGGCCCAGCCCCAGCAGCCGCACGACACCGATCACGGCGCCGGCGTAGAGCAGGCCGGCGGCGAGCACGGCCGGCGGCACGGCCAGCGCGGCGCGAGCAGCCGCGGCGCCGAGGGTGCCGGCGTCGCCGATGAACGCACCAACAAGAAGAACGCCGAGCAGCACCGCGGCGGTGGGAATGGCGGTGAGGGCAACGGAGCCGGCGCCGTAGGCGAGCAGCCAACGGCGGGCATTCGCCGGCCGTTCGGCTGGCCAGGCGCGGCGGGCCGAGCCCACCCGGGTGGCCGGTGAGCCGGCCCAGCGCTCGCCCTGCGGCACCCGGCCGGAGACGGCGGATCCCGGTTCGATCTCGGTGCCGACGCCGATTTTGGCGCCGCCGAGCAGGGTGCTGCGGGAGCCGATCACGACCTCCGCGCCGATGCGCACCCGGCCGATCCGCAGGGTGTCGCCGTCGAGCCAGTAGCCGGCCAGGTCCACCTCGGGTTCGATGGCGGCACGCTCGCCGATGCTGAGCAGCCCGGTGACCGGCGGCACGGAGTGCAGGTCGACGCCGGGTGCGATGGTGGCGCCGAGCAGCCGGGCGTAGTAGCTGATCCACGGCGCCCCGGCCAGGCTGGCGGCGTCGACGAAGGTGGCCACCTGTTCGGCCAGCCAGAGCCGCAGGTGCACCGAGCCGCCGCGCGGGTAGTTGCCCGGTTTCACGCCCCGCAGCAGGAGCCGGGCGGAGGCGACGGAGATACCCATCTTGCCCAGGGGGGTGACCAGAAGCACGAACCCGGCCAGCACCGCCCACCACGACACGGTGGGGGCGAAGGATGCGCCGGCGGCGGCGAGCACATTGTTGGCCGCGGCCAGGTACACCAGCCATTTGGCGCCCACGAGCAGGTGCAGCGGAACGCTGAGCAGGGCTTGCAGCAGTCCGCTGCGGGCCGGTGTGGGCAGAACCTGCCGGGTGGCGCGGGCCACCGGCGGGGTGCGGCCGTCGAGTTCCTCGGCGAGGGAGCCGATCCGGGGATGGTCGTAGATGTCACTGATGCGCGTGTTCGGGTAGCGCTCGCGGATGGCGGAGACGAACTGGGCGGCCGAGAGGGAACCACCGCCGTAGGCGAAGAAGTCGCTGTCGGCGTCGACGACGGGCACGCCGAGGATCGCCGCCCAGTGCCCGGCGAGCCAGGCGGCGGTCGGGCTGAGGGCATCCGCGCCGGCCGTCTCGGCGCCGGCCAGGCTGGGCAGCGGCCACGGCAGGGCGGCGCGGTCGACCTTGCCGGAGGTGCGGGTGGGGATGCTCTCCACGAGAGTGAGCAGCGGGACGAGGGCGGCGGGCAGCGCCATCCGGAGCGCCGCGGTGGCCGCGGGCAGGTCGAAGGCGCCGACGCCGGGGGTCGCTCCGGTCGGCTCGTCGGCGAGCGCGAGGTAGCCAACCAGCATCTGGTTGCCGGCCGGGGTGGTCTGCACGACCGCGGCGGCGCCGGCCACGCCGGGCAACGCCTGCAGGGCGGCGTCGATCTCGCCGAGTTCGATGCGCCGACCGCCGAGCTTGATCTGGTCGTCGGCGCGTCCCACGAACACGAGTCCGGCGGGGTCGAAGCGCACGAGGTCGCCGCTGCGGTAGGCGCGCTCCCAGCCGAGCCCGGCGTGCGGGGCGTACTTCACGGCATCCTGGCCCGCGTCGAGGTAACGGGCCAGGCCGACGCCGCCGATGATCAGTTCGCCGGTCTCGCCGGCGCGAACCCGCTGGCCTGCCGGGTCTACGACGGCCAGGCTCCAGCCGTCCAGCGGCAGGCCGATGCGCACGGGGTCGCTGCCGTCGAGCAGTGCCCCGCAGGCCACGACGGTGGCCTCGGTGGGGCCGTAGGTGTTCCACACCTCACGGCCGCGGGCGCTGATGCGGGCGGCCAGCTCCGGCGGGCAGGCCTCGCCGCCGAAGATCACCAGGCGCACGTTCTCCAGCGCCTCCTCCGGCCAGAGCGCAGCCAGGGTGGGCACCGTGGAGACCACGGTGATGCCGTGCGCGATGAGCCAGGGGCCGAGGTCGGCGCCGCTCCGCACGAGCGAGCGCGGAGCGGGCACCAGGCAGGCGCCGTTGCGCCAGGCCAGCCACATCTCCTCGCAGGAGGCGTCGAACGCCACCGACAGGCCGGCCAGCACCCGGTCGCCGGGGCCGATGGGTTCGCCGGCCAGGAACAGGCCGGCCTCGGCGTCGACGAACGCCGCGGCGGAGCGGTGCGTCACGGCCACGCCCTTGGGCACCCCGGTGGAACCTGAGGTGAAGATGATCCAGGCGTCGTCGTGCGGGCCGGGCATCGGCTCGCCCCAGTGCGCCAGCGACGGGTCCTCCTCAGCGGGCAGGGGCCGCTCGGTGAGCACCCCGGCGTCCAGGCCGTCGCGCACCGCGAACACGCCGCCGGCCCCGATGACGCCCACGACCCGGGCCTCGCCGAAGACCAGCCGGGCACGTTCCTCGGGGTCGTCGGCGTCGACGGGCACATAGGCGGCGCCGACGGCGAGGGTGGCCAGAATCGACAGGTAGAGCTCGCGGGTGCCGGACGGGATGCGGATGCCGACGGTGTCGCCGCGGCGCACCCCGGCCCGGCTCAGCCGCACGGCCTGGTCGTTGACCAGGCGCACCAGCCGTCGGTAGCTCAGGGCCCCGTCGGCATCCTCGAGGGCCAGGGCGGTGGGGTGGTCCTCGGCGGTGGCCAGCAGGATCTCGACCAGGGTGCGTTCGGGATGCACCAGGTGGCCGGCATCCAGCACGCCCTGCTCGTGGCCGGGCGTCGCCGAGGCCCGCAGCGGCGGGATGGCCGCTGGTGCGACGGTCGAGCCGGCGGACCGTGTGCTGGGGTCGGGATGGATCGAGGTCACGCATACTCCTGTCCGGGCTCGCGAAGATCCGCGATGGCGCCAGCCTAGAACGCCCGGGTGGCCTGCGGGTGAACACGCGTTACATGAGCATATTCTCCACCCGCATCGGCGTCTCCGGCCCGCTTCCCGGCGTGTGGCTGCGCCACTCGTGCGTGTTTTTCTCCGCCACCCCTGTTCCCCCGGCGCCCTGCCCGCGTAGCCTTGCGGGTACCGATGCGCTCCTGGCGGCTTCAGCGGGCGCCCCACGTCTTCGACCGAAAGCCGACCGCATGGATGCCTCACCTCTCGTCTGGACCCTGACCGTCGTGGGGATCGTCGCGCTTCTCGCGTTCGACTACCTCTTCCACGTGCGGAAGGCTCACGCGCCCACGCTGAAGGAAGCGGCGATCTGGTCATCGATCTACGTGGGGATCGCCATCCTCTTCGGCCTTGGTGTGCTGGTTATCGGCGGCAGCACCCCCGGTTCCGAGTACTTCGCGGGGTACATCACCGAAAAAGCGCTCTCGGTGGACAACCTGTTCGTTTTCCTCATCATCATGACCAGCTTCCGTGTGCCCCGGGAGGACCAGCAGAAGGTGCTGCTGTTCGGCATCACGTTCTCGCTCATCGCGCGCACCGGCTTCATCTTCCTCGGAGCCGCCCTGATCAACACCTTCGCCTGGGTGTTCTACTTCTTCGGCCTGATCCTGCTCATCACCGCGGGCAACATGCTCAAACCTGAGAGCTCGGAGTCCAAATCCGCGGACAACTTCATCGTGCGGGTCGCGCGCAAGGTCTTCCACACCAGCCCGGAGTACGACGGCGACAAACTGTTCACCATCCACGACGGCAGGCGTGCGCTGACCCCGATGCTCCTGGTGATGGTCGCGATCGGCGGCACCGACCTGCTGTTCGCGCTCGATTCGATCCCCGCCATCTTCGGCCTCACCCAGGATGTCTACATTGTGTTCACGGCGACGGCGTTCTCGCTCCTCGGCCTGCGTCAGCTGTACTTCCTGCTCGACGGCCTGCTGGACCGCCTGATCTACCTCTCCTTCGGGCTGGCGGCGATCCTCGCCTTCATCGGTGTAAAGCTGATCCTGCACGCCCTGCACGAGAACAACCTGCCGTTCGTCAACGGGGGCGAGCCGGTGCCGGTGATCGAAATCAGCACGGGCGTCTCGCTGACGGTCATCATCGGTGTGCTCGTGGTCACGGTGCTGGCGTCGCTGTTCAGCCCCGCGGGCCGGGCGCAGGCCGCCATCGCCAACGCCCGACGGTACGCAACCGACTACCTGGACCTCGGCTACACCGAGGACCACACCGAACGCATCCGGGTGTACACGGCCCTGCGTGAGGAGGAGGAATCCATCCACAAGCTCGGCCCGAAGTACCGGCAGGCGGCCAGGGACGAAGCGGATCTCACTGATCTGCTCCACCGGGCTCACGTAGAACACGACAAATCCGTGCAGCGGGCTGCCCGCGAGGGCTGACCCCACAATGCGGTGCCGCGCACGGCAACCGGTCAGCGGATGCGGGCGCGCACAGCGCCGGCCGCGCAGAGGATCACGGCGAGGGCGGCGATCAGCACGATCAGGTCGAGCCGCTCGCCGAGCAGCAGCGTCGCCCAGGCGATGGTGAGCACCGGTTGCACAAGCTGGATCTGGCTGACCCGGGCGATCGGGCCGATGGCCAGGCCCCGGTACCAGGCGAAGAAGCCCAGGAACATGCTCACCCCGGCGAGATAGCCGAACGCCAGCCAGGCCGGCGCATCCGCCTCGGGCCAGCCGGCGCCGAGGCCGGCCAGCATCAGCGGCACCATCACCGGCAGCGCCACGATCAGCGCCCAACAGATCGTCTGCCAGGAGCCCAGCTCGCGGGCCAGCAGCGCACCCTCGCCATAGCCGATGGCCGCGAGCGCGACGGCACCCACAAGTAGCAAATCGGCCGGCTGCAGGCTGTCGAGGCCGCCGTTCGTGAGCGCCACGAAGCCCGCCACAGCCGCCACCCCGAGCCCGCTCGCCAGCCAGAAGCGCGCCGACGGCCGCTCCGTCGCCCGGAGCACGGCGAACACGGCCGTCGCGGCGGGGAGCAACCCGATCACGACGGCGCCGTGCGCGGCCGGCACGCTCTGTAGGGCGAACGAGGTGAGAATGGGAAAGCCTGCAATGACACCGGCCCCGACCACGGCCAGGCGCAGCCACTGCCGGCCCCGCGGCACCCGCTGTCGCAGCACGGCAAGCACGGCGATGGCCAGCAGGCCGGCCACGACGGCGCGGCCCGCGCCGACGAACAGAGGGTTCAACTGGCTCACCGCGACCCGGGTCAGCGGCAGGGTGAAGGAGAAGGCGAGCACGCCCAGCAGCCCGAAAACCAGGCCGGCGGCGGAGGTCCCGTGTGGGGCAATCGGCCCGGATAGCACTGGCGGTGTGGTTGCGATAGCGCTATTCTCTGGTTTCATGCAAGAGGATAGCACTTGGCCCACAGCGACGGACGGCGAGTCCGCTCACCTGGCCATTGAGCGCCGGCTCCGCCAGCTGGCGGCCACCCGCCCGGCCGGCGAGCGGCTGCCGTCCACCCGCACCCTCGTGCTCGAACACGCGGCCAGTCCCCTCACCGTTCAGCGCGCAGTGCAGCGCCTGGTGCTCGAGGGGCTCGTGGAGACCCGGCCGGGGGCGGGCAGCTTCATCGCGCGCCGGCACGGCGTGCACCGGGCCGATTTCGGCTGGCAGACCACGGCGCTGGGCACCGCCCGCACCGGCGCCGACGCCATCGGTGCCGCCATGGCGAGCGCCGGCCCCGGGGTGATCTCGCTGCACTCTGGCTACCCGGCCGAGGAGCTCCTGCCCACCCGGCTGGTGCGCTCCGCGCTGGTGCGAGCGGCCCGCACCAGCGTCGCGGTGGAACGGGCCCCGCTGGCGGGACTGCCCGAGTTGCTGACCTGGTTCGCGGCGGAGCTGGCCCCCGCCGGGGGAGCCGGTGTCGCCCCGCCGACCGCCGACGACGTCGTGATCACGCCGGGCGGACAGAGCGCGCTGTCGTCGATCTTCCGCGCCCTGGCCGCCCCTGGCGACGCCATCCTGATGGAGTCGCCCACCTACTGGGGCGCCATGGCCGCCGCCCGCCAGGCCGGGCTGCGGATCGTGCCGATATACCGCGGCGCCCGGGCGCCCGATCCCGACGACCTCGACGACGCCCTCGGCGCCAGCGGGGCCCGCCTGTTCTACGCCCAACCGCACTTCGCCAATCCCACCGGCACACTGTGGACCAGCGACGAGCGCGCCGCCATCCTGGCGGTGGTCCGGGCGCGTGGCGTCTACCTCGTCGAGGACGACTGGGCGCACGACTTCGGCATCGACTCCGACGTCGTGCCGCTGGCGGCCGACGACGCGAACGGCCACGTCGTCTACGTGCGCTCGCTCACCAAGAGCCTCTCCCCCGCCATCCGGGTCGGAGCCGTCGTGGCCCGCGGCCCGGCCCTGGCGCGGATCCAGGCCGACCGCACGGTGGACGACCTCTACGTCAGCGGCATCCTGCAGGCCGCCGCCGTCGACGTGCTCACCGACCCCGGCTGGCGCGGCCACCTCACCCGGATGCGGGGGTCGCTGCGCGGCCGGCGCGACGAACTGGCCCGGCAGGTGCGCGGCCAATTGGGGGCGGATGCGCTCGAGCTGGTTCCCCGGGGCGGCCTCAACCTCTGGCTGCGAATGGCCGACGGGGTCGACATGACCGATCTGGCCCGCCGCGGCCGCGCTGCCGGGGTGCTGTTTTCTCCCGGTGACGACTGGTTCCCTGCCGAACCGACCGGCTCGTTCCTGCGGCTGAACTACTCCAGGGCCCGCCCCGAGATCTTCGAGGATGCCGTGGCGACGATCGCCCGACTGCTCCCCTAGCTCTCGCGCGCCCCGGCCCGCGTCTCCATGTGCATAACTCCTGCAATTTCTCATCGGCGGCCGGCGGGTGTCTCGGAATTCCGGGGGCTGCCTCCTGGCCGAGAGGATTCTGCAGGAGTTATGCACTCCCGTCGGCCGTGGTGCTCTGTTCGACGGCCGCGAGCCAGTCGGCCCAAAACAGCTTCCACTGCTCCCCTTCGTCGAACGACGCAACCTTCTCATGGGTCACGCTCAGCCGCAGCCGCCCGTCGGGCAGCAGGTCGGTGGAGAACAGGATCGACCCCAGCGCCTCGCCGTTGCGGGCGAGGGTGAATCGCAGCGCCTTCGACGCGGGCTTCGAGCGCAGCAGCAGGTCGAAACCGGGAAACAGGTCGGCACGGGCTCCCTCGTCGAGCAGCAGCACACGCATCACGTCCCGGTCGATGGCCAGCACCCGGGTGCGGCTCACTCTGAAGCTGCCGTCGGGCATCTGGCCGGGCAGCCTCAGGCCGGTGATGCGTTCGTAGCCCACGGTCACGCCCTGCGCCCACCAGCCGTCCATAGCGTGCTCGGCATGCACCCAGGCGGCGATGGCGGTGTGCCCGGCCTGGCGGCCGGGTCCGGCATCGATCAGATCCGCCCACTCCTCCCAGGCATGTCCAGTGTTCTCGAGGATCGCGTCGTCGGTCTGCACGGGCTCGGCCGCCCAGATCCGGCCTCGGGTGATGGTGTGGTGTGTGGTCATCGGACTCCCTTGCTCGGCATGAGAATACTGGGTGTTCGCCGTCAGGTCCGAGGCCGGGCACAGCGGGCGACCTGACCGCCTCGCAGATTCCCTAGACTAAGAGCGAAGGGGGCATTTTCCGGATGAGCAAGAACAAGAGCGACGAACCGCGCGACGAGTTCGACCGTATTCAGATTCCCGAGTTTCTGACCCGGCCGTTCGAGCGCCTGGCCGGCGGCCCGGCCGTCCGCACGCCTACCCGCCACACCCCAAGCGACCAGCCCGCCGCCGGCACGACTGCCGACGACGACACGGCTGCCGACGCCCCCGAGAACCCCGACGACTCCCAGCCGGCGCCTCGCCAGTGGTGGGCCGGCTACAAGGGCAAGCTGCTGCTCTACGGCGCAGGCACCCTCGTCATGGTCTTCCTGCAGTCCCGCGGCTGACCAGCGCCGCACGCCGACTACATCGCCCGGAGTACACAGGTTCATCCGTGCAGGGGATGACTGTGCACCTGCGTTTCGCGACGATGAAGGTACCGATCTCGTTCACCCGATCGGTAGCCGCCCGTCGAGAGGAACCCAATGACCACGATCCTGCACACCCGCCCCGCCCACCGGTCGCTGCGTCCCGTAGTCATGACGGCGAGCCTCGTCACGGTGTCGGCCGGCTCCCATGGCCCCGCCGACCTGCCCGCCACCGTCGACCGGGATCGACCAGGCGGCGTAACCTACTGCCGGTGTGACCGTAGGGTCCCGCGATCAGGGCCCGACCAGCAGCACCAGCACGTGATAGGCGAGAATCCCCACGACCCGTCTCGCACGATCACGATGCCTCGACCATCCGAGGCCACCAGACCCTCCACTCGTGAGAACTACCTGACTACCCGATGGCGCACAGGGTAACCGCGGTGTCCGCGCGTCATCCCGCTCAGTACGACGTGATGACCCGGAGCGGCGAGCAGGCCAGCCACCTGCTTGCCGGCCGATCGGGCACACTCGTACACCCGAAGCAGCGGGACTGCTGGCGCCCGGGGTCTGAGCGGGCGAGGATGGTCCCATGGTCGCCACCCTCGCCGCTGTCGCGCGGGAGCTCTACGGCCTCCGGCCACAGGACTTCACAGCCGCGCGCAACACCAAGGCACAGGACCTGAAACCTTCGGAGGCCGGTCTCTCCAAGCAGGTAGCAGCGATGAAGAAGCCCTCTCCTGCGGCCTGGGTAGTGAACCTCCTCGCCCGGGAGAACACCGACGATCTGACCGCGCTCCTCGATCTCGGCGAGCACATGCGAACCGCCCAGGAGCAGCTTGACCGGGACGCGTTGCGGCGGCTCACCGGCGAGCGCAGGGCTGCCGTCACCGGGCTCGCGCAGGCGGGTGCCGCGCGAGCCGCCGGACTCGGCAACCCACCCACCGCGGCCGTGCTCGGCGAGGTCGAGCAGACCCTGTTGGCCGGCACGTCGGATCCGGCCGCCGCCGGCGCGGTCGCCAGCGGACTGCTGGTCAAGGCGTTGCGGGCCGGCGGCTTCGACCCCGTCGACCTGGACGGTGCCGTCGCCGTGCCGGATGCGGCGTCGTGGGCCTCGTCGCCTGGTAGTTCCCGGAGCGCCGCACCGCCGGACCCCGTACAACTCGCCGACGTCCGCCGCCGCAAGGAGGCCAGGCTGGAAGCGGAACGTGAGGAACGCGATGCTGACGCCGCCGCCGCGGAGGTCGATGCCCTGGAGCGTCGCGCCCACCGGCTCGAGCTTCGCCGGGCCAGTCTGGAGGCGGAGATAACCGAGCTTCGAGAACAGCTCGACACGGCCGAGGCGGCGCTTGCTGCAGTCGCCGACGACGACAACGCCCTGGCCGATGCCCGCACCCAGGCCAGCTGTGCGGCGGATGACGCCAGAACCCGCGCGCGCGACGCCCGGGACGCCGCCGACGCCGCCGAGAAATCCGACTGACTCGGCCACGCCGCCTGCCGATTGACGGCGGTTAGGATACCGCCATGACTCCCAGCGATGCGCTCGACGCGGTTAGCCAGCTCAAGGCCAAAGCTGATGCGGCCAGGGCCGCTGCGCTACGCGCCCAGGCCGACGCGGAGGAGGCCGAAACCCAGCTGCGCCAGGCGGAGGACGCGGCGCAATCCGCGGCCGCCGCCCCCGCAGAGTCGCCCGCACAGCCATCCGAGCCCGCCGCCGGCCCCCTCGACGACACCCAGATCGAGGCGATCCGGTCTGGCTACGCCTTCGACGGGCCGGCTCTCGAGCTCGGCGCCCTCGTTAATGGCGAGGCCCGTCCCGACGTGCAGATCCGCATCCCGCTGGCCATGACGAACCGGCATGGCTTGGTCGCCGGAGCGACCGGCACCGGAAAGACCAGGACGCTGCAGGTGCTCGCCGAACAGCTCTCGGCGCACGGGGTACCGGTGTTCGCCGCCGACATCAAGGGTGACCTCTCCGGCATCGCCAGCACCGGCACGCCCAGCGACAAACTGCTGGCCAGAACCTCCGCACTCGGTCAGGACTGGGCCGGCGCCGCCTCCCCCACGGAGTTCTTCTGCCTCGGCGGCATCGGCCACGGTATCCCGATCCGGGCCACCGTCGCCGGGTTCGGCCCGCTGCTGCTGAGCAAGGTACTCGGGCTCAACGACACCCAGGAGTCCAGCCTGGGCCTGGTCTTCCACTATGCCGACGAGGCGGGCCTGCCGCTGCTGGACCTCACCGACCTGCGGGCGGTGCTCAGCTTCCTAATCAGCGACGACGGCAAGCGCGAACTCACTGGCCTCGGTGGGCTCTCCAGCAGCACCGTCGGCGTCATCCTGCGTGAACTCATCACCTTCGCCGACCAGGGTGCCGACGCCTTCTTCGGTGAGCCCGAGATCGACACCACCGAGTTCCTCTCCGTCACCGCTGACGGGCGCGGCCTGGTCAGCCTGCTCGAGGTGCCAGGGGTGCAGGACCGGCCCGCCCTGTATTCGACGTTTCTGATGTGGCTGCTCGCTGACCTGTTCAACGACCTTCCCGAGGTGGGCGACCTGGACAGGCCGAAGCTGGTGTTCTTCTTCGACGAGGCGCACCTGCTGTTCCGGGACGCATCCAAGGATTTCCTGGCCGCGATCACCCAGACCGTGCGGCTCATCCGCTCGAAGGGTGTGGGCATCTTCTTCGTCACTCAGACGCCGAAGGACGTGCCCGGAGACGTACTCGCCCAGCTGGGCTCGCGGGTGCAGCACCAACTGCGGGCGTTCACGCCGGATGATGCCAAGGCGCTCCGGGCAGCGGTATCGACCTTCCCGCACTCCGGCTACGACCTCGATGAAGTACTCACCGGGCTCGGCATCGGCGAGGCCGTCGTCACGGTGATGAACGAGAAGGGCGCACCGAGTCCGGTCGCGTGGACCCGGCTGCGGGCGCCGCTGGGGTCGATGGCGCCCACCCCGGCCGGACAAATCGAGGCCAGCATCGCCGCATCCCCGCTGCTCGCCCGTTACGGCGAGCCCGTCGACCGGGATTCAGCCCGGGAGATGCTGGCGACCCGGTTAGAGGCCGCCAGCCGGGTCGCCGAAGCCGAACAGCGGGCGATCGACCAGGCCAGGGCCGAAACCGAGTTCGCGAAACAGCAGGCGGCCGCGGATGCGCATCAGGCCAGGGCCCAGAAGAAGGCCGACGCCGACTACGAGCGGCTCCGGCGCCAGGCCGAAACCGGCTCCCGCACCCGAACCAAAACGCAGAAATCGGTGCTCGAGGAGGTGCTGGGCTCCCCCGCCACAAAAACGATCCTCACCGGCATCGTCACCGGCATCTTCGGCACCCGCCGCCGGCGCCGCTGACCCTCGCAGCGTTCCGCGGCACGCCGTCGGCCCCGTGGCCCGGACGTCCCCGTCTGCTGGCAGCGAACGGCGCCCACAATCGAACCCGACGGACGTACGCTCTAGTGGCATGAACGATATCCCGGCGATGGATGGCGACGGGCTGCTCGACGCCTACTCGAAGACCGTCATGGCCGTGGCCACGCGGGTGCTGCCCAGCGTGGCCAGCGTCACTGTGCGCAGCACCCAGGGAGCCGGCGCGGGCAGTGCAAGTGTCATCACCGACGACGGTTTCCTCCTCACCAGCGCCCACGTCGTCGCCGGCGCCGGGGTGGCCGAGGTCGGGTTCGCCGACGGCACCGGCAGCCGGGTCGACATCGTCGGCCGCGACACCCTCTCCGATCTGGCCGTGCTGCACGCACGCGACGCCACCCCGCCGCCGGTGCAGTTCGGCGACGCCGCACGGCTGCGCGTCGGTCAGGTCGTTGTGGCACTGGGCAACCCGCTCGGCCTGGCCGGCAGCGTCACCGCCGGCATCGTCTCGGCGCTCGGCCGGTCGCTGCCCACCCGGTCTGGGCGCGTGATCGACGAGGTGATCCAAACCGACGCCGCCCTCAACCCGGGCAACAGCGGCGGGGTGCTGGCCGACAGCACCGGCCGCATGGTCGGGGTCAACACGGCGGTGGCGGGCATCGGGGTGGGCCTGGCGGTGCCGATCAATGTGACCACGCGGGCGATCATCACGGCGCTGATGACCACCGGGCGGATGCGGCGGGCCTGGCTGGGCATCGCCGGCGCCCAGGTGCCGCTACCACCTGCCTTGGCGGCCCGGATCGGCTCGCCGACCGGCCTGCGGGTGGCCGCCGTCTCTCCGGGCAGCCCGGCGGCGGAAGCCGGGCTGCACCGCGGCGACATCGTGGTCGAACTCGCCGGCCAGCCGGTGGTCACGGCCACAGCAGTGCAACAGCTGATGGTCGAGGACGCGATCGACAAGCCCATCGAGATCACCGTCTGGCGCAACGGCGCCCTGGTCGACGCCATCACCGTTCCGCGGGAGCTTCAGGAGTCCTGACCGCGGCCCGTCACGGCCGGTCGATCAGGCCGCCGCGAAGCGCTTTGCGGAGCGCGCCCTGGCCTTGTCCGCCTCGACCTCTCGGTTCTTGGGCGCGGCGGTCGTGACCAGGTCCTCGAGCAGGTGCTGCGAGATGTGGGCGATTTCCGCGACCGCCCGGCCGAAAGCCTCCTCGTTGGCCTTCGACGGCTTAGTGGAACCGCTGATCTTGCGCACGAACTGCAGCGATGCCGCGTACACCTCGTCGTCGGTGGCGGCAGGTTCAAAATTGTGAAGCTGATGAATGTTCCGGCACATACTTCGAGGGTACCCAGCCGGGCCCGGCCACGGAAGTGCAAAAAAATCTTGCGCCGCGGCCCGATTTCCCACTACGGTGATGCCTACGCCACTACGACGAAAGGAGCCCAGCGTGATTACTCAGAAGATTGCATTCGCATTCTGCACGACCGCCGGCTTCGTCGGCGTCTTCACCGCCTGATCGGCCAGTAGGTAACCCACCGGTCCAGACGGTGGTGACGCTCTCGAAGCCCGACCAGGCAGCATCCGCACCCGTGTGCATCCGCACCCGTTCGCATCCGTCTGCCCGGGTCACTCACCCCGTGAGCGGCGCGCATCTCGTGCGCCGCCCTCGTGCCGCCCTGCGCGGCCACCCTTCATTCGGCGAGCCCGGACGCTCGTGCCGAGCGCCCGGCTTCGCGAACCGTTCTGTTAAGGAATGCATCATCATGAATACCCAACTGGCGCCCGTTCCGGGCCGCCACGACCATCCACCCCAATCCGTTCGCTCCCCCGAGACGCACCCCGTGCGCCGCGTGGGCCTGGTCGATCGTGCCGTCATGCACCTCGGCATCGCCCTGATCCGCTGGGGTCGGCGGCCCGTCAAGGCTCGCCGCGGGGTACGGCCGACTCTCGCGCCCGAGTCGATCGCAGCAAGCCGGGAACTGGACCGGGTTCGAGACGAGTACCTGGCCCTGAAGCTCACTCAGTTCCGGTGACCGGTGCAACGGGCAGGTCCGTCGCCGCAGCTCCGGCTGCGGCGGCGGCCCGTGCCGCGACCAACGGCACCCTGCCGCACCCCGCCGTACCCCGGACGGTGCCAATATGCGGGCGCCGCGCCGTCATGCGGGTGGCGCGCCACCCGCATAGCGGCGCCCGACCCGCCTAACGCGTCGGTCCCGGCTCCGGATGCGCTCCGCCGCGCGGTGCCTCGTCCAGTCCGGCCCGCCACTGGTCGAGCAGGCGCGCGACGCTGCGGCTGTGCGCCCACGGCACTTCTGGCGCTTCGGTTCGGCCCTCCAGCAGGGCCAGCGACACGGCGTCGGCCTCCGCGGCTAAAGGGTCCACGGTCGGCAGCTCGACGAGACGGTCACGGCCATCCGCGCGCACGACGAACAAGGCTGCCGAGGCGCTGCGGCTGCCGAACACGTCGGGAAGCCCGATGACCCCGGCGCTCCCGCTGAGTCTCGCGGATCGGGGCAGCTCGGCGATGATGGAGCACTCCACCTCGGCGGAGAAACCTGCTGCGGCGATCGTCGCGCTGGCGTGCTCGTCGACTCCGGTGTCCCCGATGTGGCCGGTGGCCACGGTGACCGTGAGATCGGCCGGGTCGACGCCGGCGGCGCCGGCGAGTCCCACCGCAAGGGCAACCGGGTAGCCGCCCACGTCCAGGATCGCCCCGCCGGCCAGCTCCGGATCGAACAGGCGTCCTGATCGCTGCCCCGCCGCGAAGCCGAACGAGGCGACCAGCTGCAAGGAGGTTCCCACCTCGCCGTTGGCGACCGCGGCGTCGAGGGCCCTCGCAAACGGTCCGAAGCGGTGCTTGTACGCCTCGACGAACGGCAGTCCCGAAGTCGCGGCCTGGCCCAGGACCCGTTCCACCTCCGCCATGTTCGGCGCGACCGGCTTCTCGCACAGCACCGCTTTGCCGGCCTTCAGCGCGGCCACCGCGAGATCCGCGTGGGTCGTGTTCACCGTGGAGATGTACACGGCGTCGATGTCGTCCCTGGCGAGAAGCTCCTCGTACGAACCGGCGACGGGCGCACCGTGGGTTGCCGCGAAGGCGGCCGCCCGGTCGGGGTTTGTGCTGCCGACCGCGTGCAGTGTGCCATGCGCCGACCCGGGCAGAGCCCGCGCAAACCAGCCGCCGATGTCGCCCGGTCCCAGGATTGCCCACCGCGTAGTCTTCATTTCTCGAAGGTACCAACCTTCGGCGACGAACATACCCCGGCGAGGGAGTGGAATCTGGCGGTGGTGCGTGGTGCCCCTGGAGGGACTCGAACCCCCAACCCTTTCCTTAGGACGGAACTGCTCTTCCATTGAGCTACAGAGGCTGACCGGGAAAGTTTAGCCGTTATCCGCGCCGGGTGAGCCCACGCGACACACGGCAGCACCCGTCTGCGCCGAGTTGCCCTCGTACGGACGAGTTGCTCCGGTGCGCCAGGGCAACTTGTCCGCAGGAGGGCAAGTCGCAAAGTGGACCGACAGCGAGAGCCTAGGTCGGAGGGTAGAGGTAGACCGGAACCTCGCTGATCGGCACGGTACGCGTGTGATACGCGTGCGAGCCATTCCAGTTGTACTCCTCGAGCACGACGGTGCCGTCTCCCGGCACCGACTGCACGTAGGCGACGTGGTTGTAGGTGAACCAGGCCACAGCGCCCACGACGGGCGCCTTACTGCTGGCCCACCCCTTGTTCGACCAGGCGTTAGCCCAAGCGGATGCGTTGCCGCCGCCGGGCGTCATCGTCGACCAGGTCCACTTGAACGGGCCGGTGGCGCCGGCGTCGCGGTTGAGCCGCCAGGCCACGAAGTCCACGCACTCGCGGTAGTAGTAGCCGAGCGGGGAGAGCCCGCCGCCCTGGGATTCGGTGGCAGCGTCCCGCCAGGGGTAGTCGTCGCCCTCGGCCCGGATGCCCACTACCGCGTAGTCGGCCGCGGAGGAGCGCGCGTCTTCGGCAGCCTGCTGCTGCGCCTTGTTCGCCTTGATATCCGCCTCGATCTCGTCGAGTTCGGCCTGGCTCGTCGCGCTGAAGGCGTCGGTGGAGATGCTCACGGCGGCAGCGGCGGCCCCTACGGTGAGATCCTGGGTGACCCCGGGGGCCTTGGCGCTGATCGCGGCCGAGCCGCCCTGCGGCGTGAAGGCGTAGGCCGGCAGTGCGGCGGTGAGGAAAATCGCCGGAATCGCCAGCAGGGTCACCATCTGGGCGAACTGCTTGCGGCGCTTGACGGGTCGCTTGGCCGGGCTGGTGCGTGCGCCGGCGGGCGCCGTTGAGGGTGCGGATGTCGACGAGAAGGGCCGGAACCGGGCCGGGCGGCCCGCACGCGGGGGAACGGGAGTGCCCTGCACGGGCGACTCGGCCGCCGCGCCGCTCGCGCCCTCAACGAGGACGGCGAGGTCCGGCGACACCGACAGGATCGAGACCGGCGGTACGGGAAGGGCGGAGACGACTACGGCGGTCTCGGCGGGCACGATGGCGGTCTCGGCGGGGACGTTGCTGGTCGCGGCGGGCACGTTGGCGGTCTCAGCGGGGATGATGCTGGCGGAAGCGTCGGATGCCTCAGCGACTGCGCGCTGGGCCCGGGCCTCGCGGCGCGTGGGTAACGCGCCGACGCCCTCAGGCGAGCCGGCGGGGCCGGAATGAGTCACAGATAATCCTCTAAACAGCCGCTACCGGAGGGGGGACTTTACAACTGTAGGCGATGCGCGGGTCGTCTGTCACGTTGAGCGTTACGTTTTCGTGACAATGGCACTACAAAGGGTGCACATCCACAAATCCTTGTCGATCGACGAGGCTACGCGGCGGCCGGAGCGAGGAACTCGTCCCACTGGGGCAACGGGCGCTCCACCCCGCTGACCACCCAGGTGGTGCCCTGCGGCATCCGGGGGTCGAAGCGCAGGTCCCAGCCCATTTCGGCGGGCGTCCGGTCGCTCTTGAGGTTGTTACAGCGCAGGCAGCAGGCCACAAGGTTGTCCCAGGTGTCGCGGCCCCCGCGGGACCGCGGCTGCACGTGGTCGATGGTGCTGGCACTTTTCCCGCAGTAACAGCAGCGGTGGTCATCGCGCCGCAGCACTCCCCGCCTGCTCACCGGCACGGCCCGCGACCGCGGCAGGCGCACGTACCGGGTCAGCAGGATGACGCTGGGCCGCTCCCACGACTCCGTTGCCGCCCAGACCGGGTGTCCCTGGTCCGCCTGAATGATTGTTGCCTTCTGGTTCATGACGAGCACGAGTGCCCGCTTGAACGATACGACCGCGAGGGGTTCATATCCCGCGTTGAGGACCAGTGTGCGCATGCGCTCCCTTTCGAAAAAGGCTGGACGGCTTCCAGCCATTCGAACTGCTGTCTGGCGTCGACGGGGAGGAGATGCGGGCAAACAAAAAGGGCGTCGTCATCATGACAACGCCCCACGGGCTCCGGTGTGCCGGCGGCACACGAAACTCGGACAGATTTGACTGCTGTGCCGCAGCGCGAAGTGTCCGCGCACATCCATGGTGTGGATCGTGCGTAGCTTGCGCATTGGCTCTCCCAAAATCCCGCAGAACATCAGGGCATCAGGTTAACCCACAAATGGTGCACCACGAAAACGTGGCGCACCATTTGTGCTATGCGTTACCCAGTGTTTACCCGGGCGGTGCCGCGAACTGCGCGCTCAGACGACTCAAATGCCCAGCCGCACGATGTAGTAGTCGCCGGTCCAGATCGGCTGCACCCGCACCGACGCTCCTTCATAGGGCGCGTGCAGGATGTTGCCGTTGCCGGCGTAGAACCCGTCGTGACCGTCCATGATGACCAGGTCGCCCGGCTGGGCATCCGCGAGGGCGATCCGGGTGCCGGCGGCGCCCTGCCCAGTGGAGGAGTGCGGCAGGGAGATGCCGAACTGCGCGTACACGTACATCACGAAGCCGGAGCAGTCGAACCCGGCCGGAGTGGCGCCGCCATAGACGTAGGGGACGCCCTGATACTGCAGCGCAACGTCGTAGACCGACGGGAGGCTGAAGCTCGGGTACGGCGAGTCGGCCAGGTAGTCGGCCGCCGATGGGCCGGTGAACGACTCCGCATAGGTGGTCATCGAGGTCGCGGCGGCGGCCCGCGCGGCTTCGGCGGCCTCTTGGGCATCGGCGGCGTCGGCGGCGTCGATCTCGGACTGCGGGGTGGCAGCGAAGGCGTCCTGGGCGATCGAGACGGTGGCTGCCGTCTCATCGACGGCGACCTTTTGGGCACCCGCCTTGGTCAGTTCGGTGGCATCGGTGGCCGCGAAGTTGCCCTCGGCATCCGCCGGGGCGAACGCGTAGGCCGGCAACGCCATCGTGGCGACGAGGCCGGTGGCCAGGGTCATCATCGCGACGTGGCCCACGGCGCTGCGGCGTCTGGATCGTTTGACGGGCGCCCCCGGCCGCGTAACGATGCGAGGCCCCACCTCGGATTGGGTCGCACGCATCGGATCGGCGGGAGCGGGCCGTACGGCGACATCCGTGGAACGCCGACCGCGTCGGGACAGTCTTCTGCCTAAAAGTGTCAAGTCGAACCTCCGGCGCCTCGACAACACTAGGGAGTTGCCCCGTCCAGGTGCGCGTGAACGCGTGAAATTTCCGCGGCAAGAGACGGGAAGGGTAGAGACGTCTTGCGCGGGCCCGATGACCGGTCTCTGATCTGTGGGCAGGTCCGACGCTACGTGACCGAAACCGGTTTGTCACTCCAAATGGACGAAATCTAACGAATTGGTAACGAGAACGTGAATTTCGCCGGAAGTCCTGGTCCGGTTAGGCGCCGGTGACGGGGGTGGTCACGAAGATGTGACCGGCGACTTCGTTGGGCAGTTCCAGGCCATCGCCGAAACCCTCCACCTGCACCAGAACGTAGGAGCCGACCGCGGAGAACACCCCGGTATTGCCCGGCAACACGCCGGACTGCTTGAGCTGGGCGAGGAGTTCCGGGTCGAACTGCACGGGCTCCCCCATCCGGCGGATGACGGCGCTCACGGGTGCGTCCGACGTCGCGACGACATCGAGCAGGTTGGTGACGCCCGCCATGAAGGCCACGGCCGGGGAGTCGCCCAGCTCGTCGAGGCCGGGGATCGGGTTGCCGTACGGGGATTCGGTGGGGTGACCGAGAATTTCGAGGATCTTGCGCTCGACCTGTTCGCTCATCACATGCTCCCAGCGGCAGGCTTCGTCGTGAACGAACTCCCACTCGAGACCGATGACGTCGCTGAGCAAGCGTTCCGCGAGGCGGTGCTTGCGCATCACATGCACGGCCTTGGTGCGGCCGGAGGGGGTGAGTTCGAGGTGCCGGTCGCCGGAGACGACGACGAGACCGTCGCGCTCCATCCGGGCCACGGTCTGGGACACCGTCGGTCCGGAATGGCCCAACCGCTCTGAGATGCGGGCACGGAGGGGAACGATGTTCTCCTCCTCAAGGTCGAGGATGGTGCGGAGATACATTTCGGTCGTGTCGATAAGGTCAGTCATCCGCAGCCTCCCGCTCGGCCATATGTGCAACGCCACAACACTACCCGTGCGGACACGGCAACTAGAATCCTGTTATGCCGGACCTACAGATCCCCACAGAATTGCTGCCCGCCGACGGACGATTTGGCTGCGGCCCCTCCAAGATCCGTCAGGAGCAGCTGGACTACCTCTCCGGCGCCGGCGCAAGCATCCTGGGCACCTCCCACCGCCAGGCACCCGTGAAGAACCTGGTCGGGCGAGTCCGCACCGGCCTCAGCGACCTCTTCCGCGCCCCGGAGGGCTACGAGCTCATCATGGGCAACGGCGGGTCGACCGCGTTCTGGGACGCCGCCGCGTTCTCGCTCATCGAGAACCGCGCCCAGAACCTCGTCTTCGGTGAGTTCGGTGGCAAGTTCGCCGCCGCCGCCGCCGCACCGTTCCTCACCGCTCCCGATGTGATCAAGGCCCCGGCCGGATCGCGCGCCGCCGCCGTGCCCACCGAGGGCGTCGACGTGTACGCCTGGCCACAGAACGAAACCTCCACCGGCGTCATGGCACCGGTCACCCGGGTGCACGCAGACGCTGGCGCCCTGACCGTCATCGACGCCACCAGCGCCGCCGCCGGCATCGACTTCGAGGCCGACCAGGCGGATGTGTACTACTTCGCTCCGCAGAAGAACCTCGCCTCCGACGGTGGCATCTGGCTGGCCCTGTTCTCCCCCGCGGCCCTCGAGCGGGTCGAACGCATCGCCGCCAGCGGCCGGTACATCCCCGAGTTCCTCAGCCTCAAGAACGCCATCGACAACTCTCGCCTCAACCAGACGCTCAACACGCCCGCCGTGTCGACGCTGCTGCTGATGGAGAACCAGCTCGACTGGATCAGCGGCAACGGCGGGCTGGCCTGGGCGTCGGCGCGCACCGCGGAGTCCTCCTCGGTGCTCTACGACTGGGCCGCGACCGTCGACTACGCGACGCCGTTCGTGACCGACCCGAGCCACCGCTCACAGGTCGTCGCCACGATCGACTTCGACGACGCCATCGATGCCGCAGCCATCGCCAAGATCCTGCGCGCCAACGGCATCGTCGACACCGAGCCGTACCGCAAGCTCGGACGCAACCAGTTGCGCGTCGCCACCTTCACGGCGATCGACCCGGCGGATGTGCGCAAGCTCGTCTCGTCGATCGAGTACGTAGTGGCCAACCTGGGTTAGTCGCCCATGCGTTTCTGGCTCAAAGACAGCGAACGACGGCCCGACCCGCTGCCCGCCCGCGCGAATGCGCGGAAAGCGGTCGCAGCGGGTTCGGCCGGCTGGCTAGCGATGCTGGTGCTGGCTGTCGTCTTCCGAGCTGAGCTGAACGACGCCGGCCTGGGCTGGTGGCTGTGGTGCGCCGTCATCGGTCTCGGCCTCGGCCTCTGCGGCCTCGGCTTTGTGTTGCTCAGACGCCATTAGCGCCACGTCCACGTCGATCCCGTCGAGAACGTCGACGCCGTTGTCGACGGCGTCGTCGGACTCGGCGTCGTCGGACTCGGCGCTCTCGTCGTCGTCGTCATCGCTGTCGTCGTAATCGCTGTCGTCGTCGTGGTCATCATCGTCGTCGTCATCGTCATCGTCGTCGTCGTGGTCGTGGTCGTCGTCATCGTGGTCGTCGTCATCGTCGTCGTCGTCGGTTCCGGCGAGCCCGGCGAGCCCGGCGAGCCCGGCGGCAGCCAACTCCTCGGCGACCTTGGTGTCAGCGAGGCGGTCGCTCCACGGCACCCATTCCGGGGCGAGCAGGGAATCGTCGCCGGGCATGAGCTCGGTTTCCAGCACCTGCGGAGCGGAGTCAGCATCGACGCGGGACAGGCTGACCGTCCAACGCCAGCCCGGGTACCCGGTCATCAGGCAGTCAAAGAGCAGCGACAGTACGTGCTCGCCCTCGACGATGTAGCCGAGCGGTTCGCCGACCGTGTCGGCGGGGGTGATCAGCTCGAGAGCGGTCCTGGCCTGGTCGATCGCGGCCACGAGCACCTCATCGGCCTCGAAGACCTCGTCATCGGCCACCTCGACGGCGGCGTCGTCGTCGGCGGACTGGTCGACCGTGAAGTCGGCCGTCTCAGCGTCGGCCTCAGCGGCCGGCGGGGCCTTGGGCGGGGTGGGGTCGAAGGGATTAAGCATCCAGTTCCTCGGCGACCTTGCGCAGCACGGCCGCGATCTTCTTGCTGTGCGTGGAGTCGGGGTACCGTCCGCGGCGGAGGCTCGCTCCGATGCCGTCGAGCAGCTTCACCAGGTCCTCGACGATGATGGCCATGTCGTCGGCGGGCTTGCGGCTCAGCTTGGCCAGGCTCGGCGGAGCTTCGATCACGCGCACGGACAACGCCTGCGCGCCCCGCTTGCCGTCGGCGATGCCGAACTCGAGTTTCATCCCTGCCTTCACCGTCACTCCGGCGGGCACTGCTGACGCGTGCAGGAAGACCTCGTGGCCTTCATCGGACGTGATGAAGCCAAAACCCTTCTCCTCGTCGTAGAACTTGACTTTGCCGGTGGGCATCTGAACCTCGCTGTGATTTTGAGGCGCGCAGAATGCGCGCCGACCTCACTCAGCATATTCCGTTGTAGCTGACTATGCCCCGTATCCTTAGGTCTGTGACCACTCAAACTCCACACGACCCCGGCCGGCTCGAGAAGATCCTTGCTTACATGGTTGCGGGCGTCGTCGGGCTGTCCATCCTGGCCTTCCTCGCCGTGATCCTCGGCACCGCAGCCGGGGCCGGCGACAACGACGGGTTCAGCAATGGCGTCTGGCCCGCCGTGCTCACCCTGCCCCTGTTCGGCCTTCCCCTCGGCTTCCTGCTGATCATCGCCCTGATGATCGTCAGCGGAGTCCGCCGTGCTCGCGAGGCTCGACAGAGACTGGAGTAACCCACATGCTGACGCTCGCCTCACGCCTTCGCGCACTGAACGACGCAGCACTGCGCCGCACGATCGCGCTCAGATCGGTTTCCCCCCACAGCGTCCACGACTTCTTCGACCTCGCCGAGGCGCTCCTCGAGCCCGCGGCCATCCAGTCGACGCTCGCGCACCTGGACCGCAGCACCCTCGCCGTTCTGGCCGTGGCCGGCGAACTCGGCGCTCCCCCGATGGGTGAGCTGGTCGAACGGCTGGCCGATCTCGGCCATGACACGCTGGACGCCGACGACATCTCCGCCCGCGTCGACCACCTCGACGAATTGATGCTCCTGGTGCGCACAGACGACACCGTGCGGCCGTATCCCGCCGTCTCCGAGCGGCTGCGCGCCTGGCCGACGGAAGGCCTGCCCAGCGCCGCCGAGCTGGCCGGCGTGCCAGCGCCCACCCCGCTGGCCCCGCTCTCGGCCATCGACAGCCGCTTCACCGAACGGCTGGCTGCCGAGCGGGCCTTCACCGCGGTCTCCTCGATCGCCGAGCTCCTCACCGAACTCGGCCAGGAGCCGGCCCGCGAACTCAGCCGGGGCGGCCTCGGCCTGCCGGACACCAAGCGCCTCTCCGCCGCCATGCGGGTCGACCTCGACGCCGTCGCACCGCTCGTGGGCATTGCCGCCCGTGCCGAGCTGGTCGCCCTGGGCTCCGGTTACTGGTCGGAGTCCGCCGAGGGAGTAGCCTGGCTTCTCGAGGGCGCGCCGGCACGCTGGGGCGTCCTGGCCGGATCCTGGCTAGGCACACTGCCCCCGGATGTGCGGCAGATCGTCGCCGCGCGGCCCGGCGTGGCCTGGGGCGACGCCCTGCATCGTTTCGTGGCCTGGCTGTACCCAGCCGGCGGCACCTGGATGGATGACCGCATCGCCGCCTTCGCCCACGAGGGCGAGCTGATCGGCATCACCGCCCGCCAGTCCACGAGCGCGGCCGGCGCCTCCGTGCTCCGCGGCGACATCGACGCCGCCATCGCCACCATCTCCGCGTCGCTGCCCGCCGAGGTGGGCACCGTCTACCTGCAGCACGACCTCTCGATCGTGGCTCCCGGCCCGCTGTCGGCGTCGATCGACGCCCGGCTGCGCACCTTCGCGGATGTCGAGAGCCGCGAGCTGGCCTCCAGCTACCGGTTGAGCGGTTCGTCGGTCAACCGCGCCTTCGCGACCGGCGACGATGCGGAGTCCATCCTGCACTTCCTGGCCACGATTTCACTCTCCGGCGTCCCGCAGCCGGTGGACTACCTCATCCGTGACGCCGCCAACAGGTACGGGACGGTGCGGGTGGGCCGCATCGACCCCGAGAACCCGGCCGGGCCCAGTTACGTCGCATCCGAAGACACCGCGGTACTCGGCGCCATCGCCGTCGACCAGACCTTCACGGCGCTCGCGCTCGCGCCGGACTCCCCCACCCGCCTCACCAGCCCCCAGCCAGCCGACACCGTGTTCTGGGCACTCTCCGACGCCCGGTACCCCGTCGCCGCCGAGAATGCGGCCGGCGAGGTGGTGCATCCGCGGCGGCATCCCGTCGTCCGCCCGGTTCGCGTAGAGGAGCCGGACCCCACGGTCGCGCTCGTCGAGGAGTTGCGCGCCACCGACGGCGGTGAGGCGAAGGCCGCGAACGCCTGGCTGGCCCGGCAGCTTGATGCCGCCATCAAGCACCGGCAGACGGTGCTGGTGAGCGTGCAGATGCCCGGCGGCGCAGTGGTCGACTACCTCCTCGAACCGGCCAGTGTCGGCGGCGGCCGGTTCCGCGCGCGGGACCGTCATGCCGACATCGAACGCACGCTGCCGCTCTCCAGCGTCGTCAGCATCGTCCCCGCCCCGTGACCGGGCACCTGACCGGTTGGGCGCACCCCCGTACGGGGTAGGCACGGTCACAGCCCACGGGCGTAGCATTGTTGGTTATGTCCGATGGCCCACTGATCGTCCAAAGTGACCGCACGGTTCTGCTCGAAGTCGCGCACCCTCAGGCCGAGGATGCCCGGCACGATCTGGCCGTCTTCGCCGAACTGGAACGCGCGCCGGAACACATCCATACCTACCGCATCACCCGGCTCGGCCTCTGGAACGCACGGGCCGCTGGGCATGACGCGGCCAATATGCTGGCCACGCTCGAGAAATACTCCAAATTCGAGATTCCTCAGACCGTCGCGGTCGATCTCGAAGAGACCGTGGGCCGCTACGGCCGCCTGGTCATCGACCGGGACTCCGAGGGCCAGCTGGTGCTGCGCAGTCTCGACGCCCCGGTGCTCACCGAGGTGGCCGGCGCCCGGCGCATCGCCCCGCTGCTGATCGGCCACCCCACCCCGGATTCGTTCCTGGTGGCGCCGTGGGCGCGCGGGCAGCTCAAGCAGGAGCTGGTCAAGCTCGGCTGGCCCGCCGAGGACCTCGCGGGGTACACGCCGGGCACCCCGCACGACATCGCGCTACTCGAGGACGGGTGGGCACTGCGTGACTACCAGCACAAGGCGGTGGCGAACTTTTTCGAGGCCGGCTCGGGCGTCGTGGTGCTTCCCTGCGGCGCCGGCAAGACCCTCGTGGGCGCCGGCGCGATGGCCACCGCCAAGACCAACACCCTGATCCTGGTCACCAACACGGTTTCCGCCCGGCAGTGGCGCGACGAGCTGCAGAAGCGCACCACACTCACGGCGGCGGAGATCGGCGAATACTCCGGCCAGGTCAAGGAGGTCAAGCCCGTCACCATCGCGACCTACCAGATCCTTACGGCCAAGCGGAAGGGCGAGTACGCGCACCTCGAGCTGCTCGACGCGATGGACTGGGGCCTGGTGATCTACGACGAGGTGCATCTGCTGCCCGCCCCGGTCTTCAAGCTCACCGCCGAGTTGCAGGCCCGCCGTCGTCTCGGCCTGACCGCCACCCTGGTGCGCGAAGACGGCCGCGAGGGCGACGTGTTCAGCCTGATCGGCCCCAAGCGGTTCGACGCCCCGTGGAAGGAGATCGAGGCCCAGGGCTTCATCTCCCCCGCCGCGTGCTTCGAGGTGCGCATCGACCTACCGCACTCCGAGCGGCTCAGCTACGCCGCCGCGCCCGACGACGAGCGCTACCGGATGGCCGCCACCGCGCCCGCAAAGCTGGACATCGTGAAAGAGCTGGTGGCGATGCATCCCGGCGAACGCATCCTCGTGATCGGACAGTACCTCGACCAGATCGACGAGCTCGCCGAGGCCCTGCAGGCACCCAAGCTCACCGGTGCCACCCCGGTCGACGAACGTGAACGGCTGTACCAGGCGTTCAGGGTGGGCGAGGAGAACCTGCTCGTGGTGTCGAAGGTGGCCAACTTCTCGATCGACCTGCCGGAGGCCTCCGTCGCGATCCAGGTGTCGGGGTCGTACGGGTCCCGGCAGGAGGAGGCCCAGCGCCTGGGTCGTCTGCTCCGCCCGAAGGAGTCCGGCCTCACCGCGAGTTTCTACACCCTCGTGGCCCGCGACACCGTCGACCAGGATTTCGCCCAAAACCGCCAACGTTTCCTGGCCGAGCAGGGCTACTCCTACACGATCCTCGACGCGCACTCCCTCCACCTGGCCACCCGGGCCCCCGCCACCACCGCGAGCTGAGAGAAAAGCCCCAGAACGCGCGGGTTTTTGGGGCTCAGCTCACAGTTCGCGAGGGCGGAGGTAGCGCAGCAAGAGGGTGTCGCCGGCGGGAAGTGCGTGGGCCAGGCGCATCCGCTGCGGCGACGGCTGGGCGGCGGTGGCGATGCGCGGCGCGCGACCGGACTCGAGCAGCGGGGACAGGGTCAGGCAGAGCTCGTCAACGGCGTCCGCGGCCAGCAGCGAACCGAACAGGCTGGGGCCGCCCTCGCAGAGCACCTGCGGGTAGCCCCGCGCGGTGAGAGTGCGCACCATCAACGCGTGGTCGATGGATGCCTCCCCGCAGACCAGCACGTCGGCCACCGCGGCGAGCGCCGCGCGTCGTTCCGCGGGGGCCTGGGCATGGGTGAGAACGATCGGCCGGGTGGCCGCCGCGGTGAACACCGGGTGCGCCGGGTCCAGGTCGAGCCGGCCGGACACTATCGCCACGGGCGGGTGCTCCGGCAGGGAGTGGGCGACCCGCCAGGCCACCGCATGGTCGGTGAACCGGATCCCGCCGTAGCCCTCGGCGCGCACGGTGCCCGCACCGACGAGGATCACGTCGGTGAGCATCCGCAGGGTGTCGAAGACCAACCGGTCGGCGTCGTCGCCGAGCCCGCCGCTCTGGCCGTCGTGGGTGGCCGCGCCGTCCAGGCTGCTGATGAAGTTCACCCGCAGGTGCGGGGTCGTCCGGTCGCGCACCGTGTAGCGGGCCAGCACGTCGCCGGGATCGAGGGTGGCGGCGTTCATCAGGAGAGGTTGTGGCGCAGGTAGGCCGGTTCGCGCCAACCGAGAATCGCCTCGGTCATCCGCACGGCGTCCACGGCGGCCGGGACGTTGTGCACCCGCACGATGCGGGCGCCCTGCAGGATGCAGAACACGGCGACGGCGAGGGTGCCCTCCACCCTGCTGTCGCGGTCGCGGTTGAGGGTCTCGCCGATGAAATCCTTGTTCGAGACGGCCACCAGGGTGGGCAGGCCCAGCGTGGTGATCTCCGCCAGCCGGCGGGTCAGCTCGAGGGAATGCCGGGTGTTCTTGTTCAGGTCGTGACCGGGGTCGAGCACCAGCCGGTCGGCCGGCATCCCGTGGTCGAGGGCGCGCTGCACCCTGGCCTGCAGAAACCCAGCCACTTCGGCGACGACGTCGTCGTATTGCGGCGCAGGGTACGGCGTGCGGGGCCGGGCCAGGCTGTGCGTGATGACCAGAGTGGCGTCACTGTCCGCGACGACCTCCGCCATCCGTGGGTCGTGCACGCCCGTGGTGTCGTTGATCACGTGCGCGCCCGCGTCGATGCTGGCCCTGGCCACGTCGGGGTCGAAGGTGTCGACGGAGATCACGACGCCGGAGCCCTGCAGGGCGGCGACGACGGGAACCACCCGGTCGATCTCCTCCGCTACCGGCACGGCCGGCCCAGGGGCGAACTTGGCGCCGCCGATGTCGACCCAGTCGGCACCGTCGTCGATGGCCCGGCGGGCCGCGGCCACGGCCGCATCGAGCGCGAAGGTGGCGCCGCGATCGTAGAACGAGTCCGATGTGCGGTTGATCGCCGCCATCACCGCCACCTCGCGGGCGAAGTCGAAGTCGCGGCCGTTGATGCGGCGCACGGGCGCGTCAAGTCGGGGCAGGATGACCCCGGTCGTGTTGGTCGAGCTGACCATCTGACTCCTTGTGATGCTGGGCCGCAGTGCGAGTGCGACGGATGTGTGCTCAGGCCATGCCCGGTGACGGGTCGAGCAGGTCTTCCAAGGCTATGCTCTCATCCGCGAGACGGCGCGGGTCCACCCTGACACCCGAACGGATGAGGCGCTGCACGGTCTCGTTCACCTCCCAGACGTTCACGTTCATGCCGGCGACGACCTGCCCGTCGGTAAGCCAGAACGCCACGAACTCCCGGCCCGGCCTGTCGCCGCGCACGACGACCTCGGCACCCCCGGTGAGGTCGCCGAACCCGGAATATTCCATGCCCAGGTCGAACTGGTCGGTGTAGAAGTACGGGATCGCGGCGTACTCCGTGGTGTCGCCCAGCACCGCGCGCCCCGCGGCGGCGCCGGCAGTGTCGGCGTTCGCCCAATGTTCCAGCCGCAGCCGGTGGCCGAGCCGTGGGTGGAAGACATTCGCCACGTCTCCGACCGCGAAGACGTCGGGGTCAGCCGTCTGGAAGGTGGCCGACACCGCGATGCCGTTGTCGACCTCGAGGCCGGCGCCGAGCGCCAGCTGGGTGTTCGGGGTGGCGCCGAGGCCCACCACCACGAGATCGGCGCGCACCAGGGTGCGGTCGCTCAGCCGCACGCCGGTCACCCGGGTGCCGCCGCTGCGGGTCTCCCCCTCAAGCTCCACGACCTCGGTGCTGTTGCCCACGTGCACCCCGTGGTCGCGGTGCAACTGGTCGAAGACCCCGCCGAGGTCGGTGCCGAGCGCGGACTGCAACGGCACGGCGCCGCGGCCCAGCACGATGACATCGTTTCCATAGCCATTGGCGGCGGCCGCCACCTCCAGCCCGATCCATCCGCTGCCGACGATCACCACCCGGCGGCCACCCTCCGCCAACGCGGCGCGCAGCCGGTCGGAATCCTCGACCGTGCGCAGGTAGTAGACCCCGGGCAGGCTCGCGCCCGGCCCGGGGAATGGCCGCGGTGACGCGCCGGTGGCCAGCAGCAGCCGCGAGTAACGCAACGCGCGCCCGTCGTCGAGGGTCAGCCGGTGGCCGGCCAGGTCCAGGACCGCGCCCCGGCGCCCGGCGATGCGCTCGATGGACTGCTCGGCGTACCAGCCGACCGGATGCACGTCCACGCTGTCGCGGACGACACGCCCGGCGAGATACTCCTTCGACAGCGGCGGGCGGATGTACGGGGCCGGGACCTCCTGCCCGACCAGCACCACCCGACCCTCAAAGCCGACCGTCCGCACGGCCTCGGCGGCCCGTGCCCCGGCGAGTCCGGCACCGACGATGACGATGGGGTCGTCGCCGGGCCCGTTCGGTTGGCCTGAGTCGTCCATGCGTTGCTCCTTGCCCCGTCACCGCAGTCTGCGCTGCCGCCAGACCGGATTATGCCCACGGCACTCAACGTAGAGGCATCCGGACCGCGACGAAAGGGCTGTCACCAGATCATCCGCACACATACCGCGCACTCACAGGAAAGCACCAGCTAACGCGCAGATACTGGGTCCATGACTGACGGCCCCCGCATCCTTATCGTTGACGACGAACCCAACATTCGGGATCTCCTCACCACTAGCCTCCGCTTCGCCGGTTTCGCCGTGCGCGCCGTGGGAAACGGTGCCCAGGCGATTTCGGCGGTGCTTGAGGAAGAGCCCGACCTCATCATCCTCGACGTGATGTTGCCCGACATGAACGGCTTCGGCGTGACCAAGCGCCTGCGTTCGGCCGGCTACACCGCGCCGATCCTCTTCCTCACAGCCAAGGACGACACCGAAGACAAGATCACCGGCCTCACCGTCGGCGGCGACGACTACGTGACCAAGCCGTTCAGCCTCGACGAGATCGTGGCACGCATCAAGGCCATCCTGCGCCGCACCATGCACGCCGATGAGGACGCGGTCATCCGTGCCGGCGAGCTCACCATGGACCAGGACACACACGAGGTCCTCGTTGGCGACCAGCCCATCGAACTCAGCCCCACCGAGTTCAAGCTGCTGCGTTACCTGATGCTCAACCCGAACCGGGTGCTCTCGAAGGCGCAGATCCTCGACCACGTCTGGGAGTACGACTTCAACGGCGATGCGGGCATTGTGGAGTCCTACATTTCGTACCTGCGTCGCAAGGTGGACATGCACTCCAGCGAGCCGTTGATCCAGACCAAGCGCGGATTCGGCTACATGCTCAAGGCCGCCAAGGCGTAGACCCAGTTTCACTTCCTTAGACTGGAACAATGCATGTGGCCCTGATGGACCGTTGGAGCCGGATTTCGCTCCGCTCCAAGATCACCGGTGTGACCGTGCTGATGCTCACGCTCGGCCTGCTCGTTTCCGGGGTGGGCACCATGGTCATCCTGCAGAACTACGTCGTGCAACAGGTGGATGCCAGCCTGCAGACCGAGGCGCAGACCACCCTGATGGACTACCGGAACTCGATGGCGAACGGCAACGCCTCCGGGGTGGACTCCGATTACTTCGTGGCGGTCTACGACCAGAACGGCGTTCTGAAAGACCGCACCTGGCGGGACCGCCCGCGCTCCAGCCTGCCCGCGGTGACCATGGCGCTGGACCTGCCCAGCGTGATCGCCATGAACGGCGCCGTTCAGAAGCTCTCTGACGCGCATGGCAATACCGAATTCCACGCGGTCGCAGTGCCGTTCGTGATCAACTCCACCGGCACCTACGGCACCCTCCTGATGGCCGTGTCGCTGCAATCGGCGCAGAACACCGTCAACACCTACCTCAGCATCTTCCTCGGTTTCGGGGTGGGTGTGGTGCTGGTGGGTGCCATGCTCACCCGGCTGCTCGTCACCACGACCTTCGCCCCGCTGCGTGAGGCCGAGCGTACGGCAGCGGCCATCGCCGACGGTGACTTCAGCCAACGGCTGGGTGGCGCCACACCCAACACCGAGGTCGGCCGGCTCAACCGGTCCCTCAACACCATGCTCAGCCGCATCGACCGGGCTTTCAAGGATCGGGCCCGCACGATCGACCAGATGCGCCGCTTCGTCGGCGACGCCAGCCACGAACTGCGCACCCCGCTAGTCTCGGTGCGCGGCTATGCCGAGCTCTACCGGATGGGCGCACTGCAGACCCCCGAAGACGTGGCCCAGGCCATGGAGCGCATCGAGAAGGAGGCGATCCGCATGGGCGGGCTCGTGGAGGACCTGCTCGAGCTCGCCAGGTTGGATGAGACCAAACCGCTCTCGCTCACCCGGGTAGACCTGCTGCCACTGGCCCACGACGCCGCGCTCGACGCCATGGCCTCCTCTCCGGGCCGTCAGGTCACCGTTCTGACGAGCAACCCCTCCGAATTCGACGACGAGCCTCCCGCGGCGTCCATCGACCTGGCACACTCCACCGGTGAGGTCGCCCCCGTCTCGTCGTCGCCCCCACAGAGCCCTGCCGCCGACACGACGCCGGCCAAGGCCACGGCGGCCAAGAACACCGCACCCAGGGGCGCGGGAGCCAAGGGCGAACAGCCCGGCACCGGCACGATATCGTTCGCCGGCGCCACCCTCGCCCGGCTCCGCACCCGCAGGCCCAAGCGCACGGATGCGGCCCTCCCCGCCGCCGAGACTCCCGCAGTCGTCGAGGCCCCGCCGGAACTGGACGCGGTGATCATGGCCGAAGAGAACAAGGTGCGCCAGGTCATCACCAACCTGATGGGCAACGCCCTGCGGTTCAGCCCGGCAGACAGCCCGGTGGAGCTCGAGGTCTCCGTCGACCGACGCAACCAGCGGGCCTCCATCTCGATCATCGACCACGGCGAGGGCATCCCCCCGCAGATCCGCGACAAGATCTTCCAGCGCTTCTGGCGGGCCGACACCTCTCGCGCCAGGGAGACCGGCGGCAGCGGCCTCGGCCTGGCGATCGTGGCATCCATCGTGGCCAGCCACAACGGCTCGATCGAGGTTCTGCAGACCCCGGGCGGCGGCGCCACCTTCCGGGTGTGGTTCCCGCTGGCCGAGTCGCCCGCCGCCCCCCAGTCACTCACGTCGCCTGCCCTGGGCTGACCGGTGCCACCCGGTCGTCCCGTTCCTCCCCAGCCCGGTCGGCGCCCGGTTGTCCCCGGGCGACGCCTCAGGCCGATTGCGACCATCCGCACGCCGTAGCGTCGCCCGCGGGCGTCACCCTGACGTTGCACACGAGCGGACGGAGCCTTTTCAATGACCCAGTTCCAGGTCGACAGCGATGCACTGATCACCACCACCGGCGCGGCGCGCGCCACCATGGCCCGCATCCAGGCCGAGGTGGCGGCGCTGCTCGGGCAGCTCACCGGGCTGGAGGGCTCCTGGACCGGTCAGGCGTCGGCTCAGTTCCAGGGGGCCGTCGCGGCGTGGCGCACGACCCAGCTGCACGTGGAGCAGAGCGCGGACGCGCTCAACCAGGCGCTCGGGCAGGCCGGCCAGCAGTACGCAGAGGTCGAGCAGGCCAACGCCCGGCTGTTCGCCCGGTAGCCCGGCACCGACACAGCAAAAGGCTGGGCGCCTCCCGAAGGAGACGCCCAGCCTGAGGTCGTGCGTTAGTGCTGGTGTGGCGGGACTTAGAAGTCCATGCCACCCGAGGGGTCGCCGGCCGGAGCCTGGTTCTTCTCGGGCTTGTCGGCGACAACGGCCTCGGTGGTGAGGAAGAGTCCAGCGATCGACGATGCGTTCAGCAGCGCGGAGCGGGTGACCTTCACCGGGTCATTGATTCCGGCAGCGATCATGTCGACGTACTCGCCGGTTGCGGCGTTGAGGCCGAATCCGACGGGCAGGTTGCGCACCT
Organism: Cryobacterium adonitolivorans; assembly: GCF_004402695.1. Lineage (GTDB taxonomy): Bacteria > Actinomycetota > Actinomycetes > Actinomycetales > Microbacteriaceae > Cryobacterium > Cryobacterium adonitolivorans. Next base: position 97,695 of record NZ_SOFL01000012.1, read on the forward strand.
TGTCGGCGACAACGCCCGGCTCCATGCCGGCGTTGAGCGCGATCTGCTTGAGCGGGGCGTCGATGGCCACGCGCACGATGTTCGCGCCCGTTGCCTCGTCGCCGACGAGGTCAAGGATTGCCTTGCTCTCGAATGCGGTCTTGCCGGCCTGGATGAGCGCAACGCCCCCACCGGCGACGATGCCCTCTTCGACGGCTGCCTTCGCGTTGCGGACGGCGTCCTCGATACGGTGCTTGCGCTCCTTGAGCTCAACCTCCGTCGCGGCGCCGGCCTTGATGACGGCAACGCCACCGGCGAGCTTGGCGAGACGCTCCTGGAGCTTCTCGCGGTCGTAGTCCGAGTCGGTGTTCTCGATCTCGTTGCGGATCTGCTGTACGCGACCGGCGATGGCCTCGGCGTCGCCGGCACCCTCGACGATGGTGGTCTCGTCCTTGGTGATGACGACCTTGCGGGCGTTGCCGAGCAGGTCGAGAGTGACGTTCTCGAGCTTGAGGCCGACCTCCTCGGAGATGACCTGGCCACCGGTGAGGATGGCGATGTCCTGCAGCTGCGCCTTGCGACGGTCGCCGAAGCCGGGGGCCTTGACGGCAACCGACTTGAAGATGCCGCGGATCTTGTTCACAACGAGCGTGGCCAGGGCCTCGCCGTCGACGTCCTCGGCAATGATGAGCAGCTGCTTGCCGCTCTGGATGACCTTGTCGACGATCGGCAGCAGGTCCTTGATGTTGGAGACCTTGGAGTTGACGATCAGAATGTAGGGGTCTTCGAAGACCGCTTCCTGACGGTCGGGGTCGGTGACGAAGTACGCCGACAGGAAGCCCTTGTCGAAGCGCATGCCCTCGGTGAGCTCGAGCTCGGTGCCGAAGGTGTTCGACTCCTCGACGGTGACAACGCCTTCCTTGCCGACCTTGTCGATGGCCTCGGCGATGATCGCGCCGATCTCGGCGTCGCCGGCGGAGATGGAGGCCGTAGCCGCGATCTCTTCCTTGGTCTCGATCTCCTTGGCGCTGGCGATGAGCTCGGCGATGACCGCAGCGGTCGCCTTCTCGATGCCGCGCTTGAGGCTGATCGGGTCGGCGCCGGCTGCGACGTTGCGCAGGCCTTCGCGAACCAGGGCCTGAGCGAGGACGGTGGCGGTGGTGGTGCCGTCGCCGGCGACGTCGTCAGTCTTCTTGGCGACCTCCTTGACGAGCTCCGCACCGATCTTCTCGTACGGGTCGTCGAGCTCGATCTCCTTGGCGATGGACACGCCGTCGTTGGTGATCGTGGGGGCGCCCCACTTCTTCTCCAGCACGACGTTGCGTCCGCGCGGGCCGAGGGTCACCTTGACCGTGTCAGCGAGGATGTTGAGGCCGCGCTCAAGGCCGCGACGGGCCTCTTCATTGAAAGCAATGATCTTTGCCATATGTGTTTCTCGTCCCTCCCGGACGTTACCAAAACGATGATGGGTTAGCACTCCGAACAGCAGAGTGCCAAATCGATTCTGGCACTCTGGGGTCGAGAGTGCAAGTGAACGACGGGGGCTGGTGCCGGGTGCCGGCTGACCTACAGCACCAGTTCCACGCTGCCGTCGTCGGCGGGAACCAATTCGATCCAGGTGTTGCCCGGGGCGAGTTCGACCGTCGCCCCGTCCGCGTCGGCCAGCCGGATCGGCGCGGCCGCGGCATCCTTGAACCAGGTGACCGGCATCGTCGAACCGCTGGTCGAGACCCAGGCCTCTCCCGATCCGGACAGGATGGTGCGGGGCACGTCGCTGCCGCGGTCAACCTCAACCCGCAGCACCACCACGTTGGTGGCGCGCAGCTGCGCACCGGCGGTGTCCAGGTCTGCGGCGCCGTCCTGGCTGCGCAGGTAGGCCGGGGCCGCCGGGTCCCAGGCCCAGGCCCGCCCATTGGACTCGGAGAACCGGGTGACGATACCGGTGGTCGGATCGCCGGCGAGGGCCGCTGTGGCCTCTGCGGCGCTGTCGGCGTAGTCGAACTGGCGCGGCGGCGGCGCGAGGTCGGAGTGCAGCGCGACGGTCTCGGCCGCGGCGAGCACCACGTCGTGGGGAGAATCCCGGTCATCGGCCCGGACGAACAGTCCTTCGGAGTCGTCGTCGAAAGACACGTTCAGCAGCGGGGCGGCCTTCATCTGGTCGACGAACTGCGGCTGGCCGCCGGAATACGCCACGATGCCGCCGAATGATCCCAGGATCTCGGGGTCCATCGGACGGATGGACCGCACCGGTCCCACGGACTCGGGCACGTCGGAGTGCCAGAGCGCGGCGTAGCGGGTGAGACCGCCCTCCACCAACTCCTCGAAGACCAGGTCGGCGCGCTCGAGTCCGATCTGCGGCCTGGCGGCGGGGTGGTTGTCGATCTTCACGGCCAGGGACGGATTCTCGGCAGCGGACGGGTCCACCGGCATGCCGCGTAACGGCATCACGCCCGGTTGCGGCGTCGGGTTCGCCGACGGCGTCGTTCCTCCGGGCAGCGGGGCCGCGCACCCGACAAACCCCAAACCCAGGCACAGGCCGGCGACGACCAGACCCGCGGCGCGCGGCGCCCGGAGTCCGGATCGGGATCGGGATCGGCGGGCGGCAGCAGGGGTCATTCGAAACGCAGTCACGCCACACACCCTAGCTCCGCCTGGTATGTCTGCCTGGCGTTCATGGTGGTGGCGTGACTGACACTCGGTGTTCGACCGGTGATTCTGTGTTCAGCGATCGAGCAAGTGCGTGATGTTCACAGCTGGTTGAGGCTGTGTGCTGTTCGGCGCGGGGTGGTTAGGCCGGGCGGACCGACTCGGCCTGCGGGCCCTTGGCTCCGGTACCGAGTTCGAAGATCACGTGCTGGCCTTCTTCGAGAACCTTGTAGCCGTGCATGTCGATGGCGGAGTAGTGAACGAAGACGTCCTGCCCACCTCCATCGACTGTGATGAAGCCGAAACCCTTTTCAGCGTTGAACCATTTGACGGTTCCGTTCGCCATGTGAAACTCCCCTGTTGCAGTGTTGTATTCGGCACTCACCCGCTGGTGTTACCGGGCCTGGCGCAGAAGCTGCGTCCACCGTCTCGTAAGGGGGCGCTCTCGGAAGGAGAGCGCTCCGCAAGAAAATGAGCGACCACTGCAGACACTAGTGACGGGAGGGAAACTCAATAGGGGGTTGACTGGGGAGGGCAACCCCAGTATTGCGCGGAGCCGTTAGGCCAGGTCAGCCGGCGGGCATCACGTAGTCGCTGCCCACGACGACGGTCAGCGTGGCATCTGAGCCCGCGAAGTCGTCGGCCAGCAAGACCTCGGAACCGGGCAGCAGCGCCGCCACACCGCGTGCAGCGCCCTCCAGGGACGCATCCGCGTAGTAAACGGTCGTCGTGACGACGTCTTCGGTATCCGCGTCGCTGGTGCTGCCGACGGTCCAGCCGCTGGTCGCGAGCAGGTCGCCGACCGACCGGGCCACGCCGGTCGTCGGGGTCCCGTTGAGCACCGTGACACTCGCACTGGGGTCAGTGGTCGGCTCCGCCGTCGGCACCGGTTCCGGCGTCGGCTCCGCGGGGGTGGTCTCTGCCTCGATACCGGGGATGGTGATATTCAGCCGGTTGTTCAGGACTGTCAGTCCGACGGCGCCCACCCCGATAAGGAGAGCGGTCGCGGCGAGCGCCCACCAGAAGGCCACCCAGCGACGCCCTTTCTTGGCTGGTGCGCGGTGCGCCCCCACGCGGTCGAGCTTGTGCGGGAGGTCATCGAAGCGGTCTTTCGGGTACGAAGTGGGCATCGTCTGTCTGGTTCGATCCTCGTTTGGCTGAACACACGGTAGGAGGTTCCCTACTCGATAGGGCGGATGGCTCGGGCTGACCGCGCCTGCGACCGCGCGTCACGCATCCGTTGCAGTCGTTTGACCAGCATGGGATCGTGGGCGAGGGCAAGCGGGGAGTCGAGCAGGGCACCCACCAACTGATAGTACCGGGCCGCCGACATGCCGAATTCGGAGCGAATGGCCTGCTCCTTGGCACCCGGGTGCGACCACCAGCGCCGCTCGAACGCGAGCAGGTTTTCGTCACGAGGGCTGAGCCCCACGGTGCCTTCGGCGCCCCGTTCGCTCTCGCCGTGCTCGCTGGTCGCCATGTGCGTCATCCTATTTGGCACGAACTGGGTTTTCGCTGACCGGACCCGCCTGTCGCGGAGACGTTGACCCGCTACGGTCGAGGGTGGGAATCGGCTGGGGAATCACCGCGTGCGCCGTCACCGGGAATGCCGGAGAGCCCGGCCGAGTTTACTCTGGAGGCAGTTCTCTGCCGAGACTGGATCGAAAGGACGCACCATGGACTACGAGGTCACCAAGTCTGACGCCGAATGGAAGGCGGAGCTCACCGCAGAGCAGTACGCCGTGCTGCGCGGTGCGGCCACCGAACGCGCCTGGACCGGCGAACTCCTCGACGAGGGCCGCTCCGGCGTCTACACCTGCGGCGCCTGCAACGCCGAGTTGTTCAAGAGCGGCACGAAGTTCGACTCCGGCTGCGGCTGGCCGAGCTTCTATGAGTCAGTGCGCCCCGAGGCCGTGGAGCTCATCGAAGACCGTTCGCTCGGCGTCGTGCGAACCGAGGTGCGCTGCGCAGCGTGTGGATCGCACCTGGGCCACGTGTTCGACGACGGTTTCGGCACCCCAACCGGTGACCGGTACTGCATGAACTCGATCTCGCTCAACTTCACCCCCGTCGGCTAAGTCCGGGGCGGCCTCCGCGGCCGCAACTGTTACCCGCGCGGACAATTGCGTCCGGCGCACCGGACGCAATTGTCCGCAGCGGGAACAGTTGGGCGGTCACCGGGGAGCCGCGTGGCTGCACCGGTGGTCGGGCAGGTCAGGCGTCGCGCGCAACGGACGCAGCCGGGCCAGCGCCGACGGGCCCATCCCGTGCAGTCGGGCGAGGACGTCAGGGTCCATCGCGCGCAGATCCTTTACGGTCAGGATGCCTGCGGCCACGAGCGCGCGCCGCGCGGGAGCAGGGATTCCCTGAGCTACCCAGACCGCCCTATCCGCATCCGCACTGCCATAACCGTCCCGAGCCATGCCCCCCAACTTAGGATCCGGATTCGGCGGCCGCAAGTGTTGCCCGTGCGGACAATTGCGCCCGGCGCACGGGACGTACATGTCCGCACCGGCAACAGTTGGCCCGCGTTCGGGAGGATGCGCATGGCAGTGCTCAGGCGAAGGCGTTCACTGGTCGCCCACGTGGAGGTGGTCGCACCCTGCTCCGGTGACGTGAACAGCGAGTTGACGGTGCCGTCCTCGGTCATCCAACCCGCGGCGATCGTCCCTGCGTACGCTCGCCCCCCACGGACCCGGTGACGTCAGGCCGCGGTCGGGTAGGTCAGGCCGCGCCCAGGCCGATCCGGTCGTCCGGCCCGATCTCGCGCACCACGCGGGCCGGATTGCCGGCGGCAATGACCCCGGCCGGGACGTCCTTGGTGACGACGGAGCCGGCGCCGATGATGCTGCCCGCGCCGATGGTCACCCCGGGGCAGACCACGACATTGCCGCCGAGCCAGACATCGTCTTCGATGGTGATCGGTGAGACCCGCTCGAATCCGGCACGGCGCTCCGCCACGTCCAGGGCATGACTCGGCGTGTACAGCCGGGCGCTGGGTCCCACCAGCACGTTTGCGCCGATGCTGATCTCCCCGCCGCCCAGCGTGAGGAAGTCCGCATTGATGAACGTGTTCGCGCCCACGTGCAGTCGAGAGCCGTAATCCAGGTACAGCGGCGGCCGGAAGTCGGCGCCGGCGCCGGCGCTGCCGAGCATCCCGGCGAACAGCGCGTGCGCCGCGGGCTGGTCGTCATCGTAGAGCGCGGTGATCTGCCGGCAGGTGCGCTGCGTACTCGACGTCATCTCGGCCAGCTCGGGCCCGGAACGATACCGGTACCACTCCCCCGCCACCATCTTGTCGAATTCGGAGCGAACGGGCTGCTGGGGTATTTTGTTGTCTATTACCACAAACCCAAGCGTAGACCCGTTTCCGGCCCCCCGCGCGACGCTCAGCCTCGACCAACCCCCAACGTCAACCGACCGCTCACGGTTCGTCCGCCGGCCGGCGCCGTTCGGCCAGCTCCGCCTCGAGCCGTCGAATGCGGGCCTGTTCGGCGTGGAAGTCGATCTCGCGCTCGAGGTCGGCCAGTTCGTCCTCGGTGGTCCTCGCCAGGCGCGCCGGCTGCACCGTGGGTCCGCCGGCGGGAGCGGGGCGGCGGCGAGGCATGCCGACGCTGGACCGCTCGGCCGGGACGGGATACTCCCGGCCGATGGCAAACCAGAGCAGGCTGCCGATCACCGGGAGAAAGATCACCAGCAGCACCCAGAGCACCTTGGGCAGGTGCTTCACCTGGCCGTTCTGCCGGGTGATGATGTCCACGAGGGTGGCGACGATGAGCACCAGGAGCAGAGCGGAGAACAGCGCGTTCCCGGCCGTCATAGTGTGGGCCTTGCGCTGCCGATTCGTCCGGGCCAGCGTGGGCTAGGACTCTGGCACGCCCATAGCCCGACGAGGAGGACCGCGATATGGACGTGCACCCCGATCCGTCGGCACCGGCACAGCCGTCGCCCGATCCGCTGGCGGTGATCCGCTCCCGCGGTTACCTGCGCATCCTGCTGCTGGCCGGGCTCGTCGGAGTGCCGGTGTTGATCGCCGCCTATGGCTTCATGGCGCTGGTGACCTGGCTGCAGTAGTACCTGTTCACCGCGCTGCGCGGCGTCCTGGGCTTCGCCGACGTACCGCTCTGGTAGCCGTTTCCGCTGTTGGCCCTGTCGGGGCTGCTGGTGGCGCCAGCCGTGCTGTTCGCGCAGGTGACCGGGGAGGACACCGCCGAGGTGCTCTTCTCCGGTCAGTCGGCGCTGCCTTCGCTGATCTCCGACGGTGCTGCCTGGCCAGTGGGGCGCGGTCCTGCTGCTGATCCTGTGCAAGGCGCTTGGCTGTGGCCTGTCGCTGGCGCGTTCCGGGGCGGCCCGATCTTCCCGGCGATGTTCCTCGGCGCCGCCCTGGGGATCGCGGCCTCGCCTCTGCCCGGCGTGGTGCTGGTGCCGGCGGCGGAGGTGGGCATCGGCGCCATGTGCGCGTCGATGCTGCGCCTGCCGCTCACCAGCGTGCTGCTGGCCACGGTGCTGCTCAGCAGCGACGCGTATGCCGTGATGCCGCTGGTGATCGTGGCGGTGGTCGTCGCGCACGCGATCACCGGCCGGTTGCCCGAGCCGCCGGGCCCGCAGCTGAGCCGCACGCTGCCTTCCGGCAGCCCGTCGACGGGCTGACCCGGCCAGGGTCGCCCGTCACGGCGCGCCCGTCAGGTCGCGGCGTCCCAGAAACCCGCGTGCACGTCGGCCGCTTCAGTGACCAGGGCGGGACCGGCGACGATCACGGTGTTGCCGCCGCGGGCGAACACCTCCCGGCAGGGCAGGTCGAGCGTCGCTTCCCCGCCCTGATCCGGCACCATCTCGCCGAGCATCTGCTCGGGCAGCGCGTAGGCGACCCGGCCGATCCCCGCCCAGTAGATGGCGCCGGAGCACATGACGCAGGGTTCGGTGCTCGTGTAGAGGGTACTGGCGCGAAGTTCGTCCCTGGACAGCCGGGCGCTGGCGAGGCGGACGAGGTTGGTCTCGGCGTGCCCGGTCGGGTCGCCCGCCGTGACCACACTGTTCTGGCCCTCGATGATCGTGCCGTCACCGGCCACCAGGATGGCGCCGAACGGGTGATTCCCGTTCGCGCGCGCCAGACGCGCCACGTTGATGGCCCGGCCGAGGTACGCCTCGTCGGTCACCGAGATGAGCGTCGGGTCGGCCCGGATGTCGCCGCCCGGGTGAGCTCTGTTCACAGGGTGACGTCCGCCACGGTTTCGGTCAGCAGGGCGCGGGGATTGCGCATCAGGGCTACCCCCGGACCCTTCCAGAGTTCCTCGAGCGCCACCTTCATTTTCTCGGCGTCGGTGCGGGAGTCGAAATCGAGGTCGATCCGCACCGATTCAACGTCGTCGACCGGGCGCATGATCCGGAACGAGCTGACGCCGGCGGTCTTGCGTCCGAGCGGATCCGAATCGAACATCTGCTTCCACGCGTCGTAGTCCCGGACGGAGTGTTCGATGTGCAGGGTGAACATGAGAATCCTCGATTCCGCCGGCGCCACGGCAGGCCGGCACGCGGACATCGTAGCCCGGCTGGCACCGTCGGGAGGGGCGAGAATATGGGGCCGGCCACGGGACTTGAACCCGTAACCCCCACTTTACAAGAGTGGTGCGCTACCAATTGCGCCAGGCCGGCATGAGGCGATCGAACTGCCTCGAGCCTTCATCCTAAATCACCCGACGACCGGATGCCGACGCAATCAGGTGTCGGCCCGGCATCCGGCCCGGGAAACGACCGGCTACCCGGCCGTCGTCGGGGTGGGGGTCGGCGTCGAGGTGGAGTACGCCTCGCTGGCGGCCTGCAGCACGAAGGCCGCGAATTCCTTGGGGTCTTCCAGCGCTCCCACGTACTGCTTGCCGTTCACGAGCACCGTCGGGGTTCCCGTGATCGCTTCGAGGGAGGACGAGTTCGGGATCGGTCCGCTCAGCGCCCGGTCCGTGGCGGCCAGCACCCAGGACTTGAACGTGGTCTCGTCGATGCACTCGTTGATCGCGGTGAGCTTCTCCGACACCCCGGAACTCTTCACGATCCCCTTGATCTCATCGTCGCTCAGGCCGGCGGTGCCTTCTACGGGCTGCGCCTCGAAGAGCGCCGAGTTGAACGCGAGGAAGTCGTCCGGGGAGGAATCCGCCACGCACGCAGCCGCGTTCGCGGCGCGCAGCGAGTACTGGGTGCCCGCGGACTTGCTGGTCAGGATCGAGATCGGGTGCACTTCCACTGTGGCGGCACCCGAGTCGACCCACTGGGAGATCTGCTCGGCGTTGGTGGTTTCGAAGGTGCCACAGAACGGGCAGAGGTAGTCGACGTAGACACGAATGTCAGGGATGTTGCCGGTAGCGTCCGGAGTGGACGGCACCGGATCGGCACCCGGCTGCAGAGCCGGGGTGCTCACGGCGGTCAACCCCTCGCCGACAAGGAGGCCGTCACTGGCCATGTTGCGCGGGCCGGGACCGGCCGGCTGAACGGAGTTGACGATGATCAGGACGATGGCCGTCACAACGGCCACGGCGGCAATGGCGATGCCGCCCTGCAGGAACACCCGGTTGCGACGGTCCCGCCTCTTCTGTTCCACTCGAATCTGTGCTGCCTTCGTGCGTGCTGCGTCGCGACGCTGATTCTTCGAGGGACGAGAGTCGCCTGGGCCGCCAGTTGTCATGGATAATCGCTCCGAGTTGAGGGGGGTGCGCTCGCGGATATGCGCGGTAGCACTCCAAATAGTAGGTCCCCAGTCTGGGAAATAACCAACCGGCGCCTCCCAGCGTGCTCACGGCGGGCTCACCGGGTCTGATCGGCGCGCGGTGGGCGGCCAATTCAGCGAACACGCATCCCGGGCATGCCATACTGGGAAGGTCTTGCGCTGGCGCTACGTCAGCCGGACAGGCAAATCCCATCACAACGGATCGTCCGGCACGTACCTGCCGGTGAAGGAGAATAACGAAATAATGGCTTCAGTAACCTTTGACAAGGCCACCCGTCTGTACCCCGGTTCCACCCGCCCCGCGGTCGATCACCTCGATCTGTCGGTCGCCGATGGTGAGTTCCTCGTCCTCGTCGGCCCGTCCGGCTGCGGAAAGTCCACCTCGCTGCGCATGCTCGCCGGCCTCGAAGAGGTCAACGACGGCGACATCTTCATCGGTGAGCGCAACGTCACCGACGTTCCCCCGAAGGACCGTGACATCGCCATGGTCTTCCAGAATTACGCGCTGTACCCGCACATGACCGTCGCCGAGAACATGGGCTTCGCGCTCAAGATCGCCGGCGTCAACAAGGACGAGCGCGCCACCCGCGTTCTCGAGGCCGCCAAGCTGCTCGACCTCGAGCCCTACCTCAGCCGCAAGCCGAAGGCCCTCTCCGGTGGCCAGCGTCAGCGTGTTGCCATGGGTCGCGCCATCGTGCGTCAGCCCCAGGTGTTCCTCATGGATGAGCCGCTGTCGAACCTCGACGCCAAGCTGCGCGTGCAGACCCGTACCCAGATCGCGTCGCTGCAGCGTCGCCTGGGCGTCACTACGGTCTACGTCACCCACGACCAGACCGAGGCGCTCACCATGGGTGACCGCATCGCCGTTCTCAAGGATGGCGTCCTGCAGCAGGTCGGCACCCCGCGCGACCTGTACGCCAAGCCGAACAACGTCTTCGTTGCCGGCTTCATCGGCAGCCCGGCCATGAACCTGTTCCTGGCCGACGCCGTCGACGGCGGCATCAAGTTCGGCACCGCCACGGTTCCCGTGCAGCGCGACACCCTCGCCGGTGCCACCGGCTCGAAGGTCACCATCGGCGTTCGCCCCGAGGACATCCACCTGTCGACCACGGTGGGCGAAGGCCTCGCCGTTGACGTCGACCTAGTCGAGGAGCTCGGCGCCGACGGTTACCTCTACGGCCACTCCACGGTCGAGGGGAAGCGCACCGACATCGTCGCCCGCGTCGATGGCCGCTCGCACCCGTCCGCCGGCGACACGGTCTACCTGACCCCGACGCCGAATCACCTGCACGTGTTCGACGCAGAGACCGGCCTCCGTCTCGGCGGCGCCGTCAGCGACTAAGTTCCGTTCGACATACTCGACCGCCGGCAGTTTCGGCGGTCGAGTTTGTCATATCGGCGGCCGGTTTCCCACCGGCGCCGTTTCCGCGCCTTCGAGCCGATTCCGGCCGGGGCGGCTTGCGGCCCTGACGGGCCTTTTCGATAGTTAGGCTCCTCATGAGCGGTTCTCTCAACATCACCTCCGCCACGGCCGATCCGGCCCTGCTCGACCTTCCCTGGAACGTTCCGCTGGACGCCTGGCCGAACGAGAACATCGCCTCGCTGCCCAAGGGCCTCTCGCGGCACCTTGTGCGCTTCGCCCACCTCAGTGGCCGGGTCGTCGCCATCAAGGAGACCACCAGCGAGATGGCCAAGCGCGAGTACGAGATGCTCCGCACCCTGCAGAGCCTGGAGATCCCCTGCGTCGAACCGCTCGCGGTGATCACGAACCGCACCGACGAAGACGGTGACCCGCTCAACTCGGTGCTCGTGACCCGGCACCTCAAGTTCTCGCTGCCCTACCGGGCGCTGTACTCCCAGGCCCTGCGCCCCGACACCGCCACCCGCCTGGTTGACGCCCTCGCCCTCCTGCTGGTGCGGGTGCACATGGTGGGCCTGTTCTGGGGCGACGTGTCGCTGTCGAATACGCTTTTCCGTCGCGATGCCGGCGCTTTCGCCGCGTACCTCGTCGACGCCGAGACCGGTCAGCTCTACCCCGGCGGCCTGTCGAATGGGCAGCGCGAGAACGACCTGGAAATCGCCCGGGTGAACATCGCCGGCGAACTGATGGACCTCGAGGCCGGCGGCCGCGTGGCCGACGAGCTCGACCCGGTCAACGTGAGCAACGGCATCGTTGCCGCGTACCGGCTGCTGTGGAAGGAGCTCACCGGTTCCGAGTCCTTCGCGAGCAGCGAGCGCTGGCGCATCACCGAGCGCGTCGAACGCCTCAACCACCTCGGCTTCGACATCGAGGAACTCGCGATCAAGACCGATGAGTTCGGCACGACGGTGCGCATCCAGCCCAAGGTCGTCGACGCCGGCCACCACCAGCGCCGGCTGCTGCGCCTCACCGGCCTCGACGCCGAGGAGAACCAGGCCCGCCGCCTGCTCAACGACCTCGACTCCTACGGCGTCGCCTACGGCAACCCCGACGCCGACGAGGAGATGATGGCGCACGAGTGGCTGGTGCGGGTCTTCGAGCCCGTCGTGCGCGCCATCCCCCGCGAGCTCAAGGGCAAGCTCGAGCCCGCGGAGGTGTTCCACCAGCTGCTCGACCACCGCTGGTACATGGCGCAGAACGCGAACAGGGATATCCCGCTGGCCGAGGCCGTCACCTCATACGTGCAGGATGTGCTGCGTCACCGCCGCGACGAGGCCACCGTGATCGACCCGGCCACCACGCCGATCGACGTGCAGGAACCCGACGACGAAGACATCGACGCTGACGAGGTCGGCGCCGACGCCGACGATTGGCGCCTGAACGTCTAACCACGCTTGCTCGCAGCCCGCCTGAGTTGCGCCAAAATGCCCCTTCAGCCCGTCCGAAGGGGCATTTTGAGCGCTCAGACGACACTTCGGGCCCGTTACGGAGCCCGCGACGGGCACCAAGTGCCCTCTCGCGGGAACAACCCTCGCGAGGTGACACTTGGGGCCCGCCATGCCGCCCGTCAGGGGCCTCAAGTGTCCTCTCGCGGGCGCAGGGTGGACGCGTGGGCGGGATGCGTCGAGGTGGCGCGCGCGAGGCGGGCGGTCGGGAGGGCATGGTGCAGGGGTGACTCAACGAGAAACGGCGCAGATCCTCCCGGAGGGGAGGATCTGCGCCGTAGCGCGGGCGCTGCTGGGCGGTTAGGCCTTCGCGGCGGCCTTGGCCGCGAGGGCGTCGGCGCGTAGCTTGGAGATCTCGTACAGGGTGACGCCGGCGGCGATTCCGGCGTTCAGCGACTCGGTGTTCGCGTTGATCGGGATCGACACGATGGCGTCGCAGGTTTCGGTGACGAGGCGGGACAGGCCCTTGCCCTCGCTGCCGACGACCACGACGATGGGACGCTCGGCAAAGCCGAGGCCCAGCTCGGGCAGCACGGTGTCGCCGCCGCCGTCCAGGCCGATCACGAGCATGCCGCGCTCCTTGAGCGCCTTGAGCGTCTGGGTGAGGTTGCTCGCCATGGCCACGGGCAGCCGAGCGGCCGCTCCTGCCGAGGTCTTCCAGGCCGACGCCGTGACACCGACGGAACGGCGCTGCGGCACGATGATGCCGTGGCCGCCGAACGCGGCGGTGGAGCGGATGATCGCACCGAGGTTGCGCGGGTCGGTGATGCCGTCCAGCGCCACGAACAACGGCTTGTGGCCGCGGCTGATGGTGAGGTCGAGCAGCTCGATCGGGTGCGCGTACTCGTACGCGGGCACCTTGAGGGCGAGGCCCTGGTGCACCGCGTCCTTGCCGGCGAGCCGGTCGATCTCGGGGCGCATGACCTCGAGCACCGGGATGTTGCGGGTCGTGGCGAGTTTAAGCACTTCCTTGACCCGGTCATCCATTTCGATGCGCGTGGCCACGTACAGAGCAGACGCCGGGATCTTGGCGCGCAGCGCCTCGAGCACCGAGTTGCGGCCGGTGACGACCTCGAACTCGGCATCCGACTTCGCCTTGCGGGTGGACGAACCGCCGCCGCCGGTGTTGCCGGTGCCGGTGTTGCGGCCGGCGCGCGGGGCGCCGGAGCCGCCAGGGGCGCGGCTGCGCCCGCCGCCGGCCGCGGTGAAGCGGTCCTTGGCAGCCTTGGCCTTGCCCGCGGGGTGGTACGGACGGTCTTCGGCCTTAGGGGTGGGCTTCTTGCCCTCGAGGGCCTGACGGCCCTGGCCGCCGGAACCGACCTGCGGTCCCCTGCTGCCCTTGCGCACCGCGCCGGTGCGCGACTTGCGATCTGTGTTCTTCATCAGTCAAAACTCCAATGTGCACCCGATGGGGTGTCTTCGATGGTAATGCCGGCGGCGACGAGCTCGTCCCGGATACGGTCTGCGGCCGCGTAGTCGCGGCTCTGCCTGGCGGTCTCCCGGTCGTCGAGCAGGCGCTCGACGAGGGCGGTGAGGGCCACCATGGCGGGTTCATCGGTCGCGACGGCCCAGCCGGGCGACAGTGGGTTGATGCCGAGGACCTCGCTCATCGCGAGCACCTGGCCGCGCGCGGCCGCGGCCGCGTGCAGGTCTTCGGCGTCGAGGGCCGCGTTGCCGGCGCGCACGGTGTCGTGCAGCACGCCGAGCGCCTGCGGTACCGCGAGGTCGTCGTCCATGGCGGTGGCGAAGTCATCCGGCACGATCTCGACGCCGGACCCGGCGAAGCGGGTGTCGGCCAGGCGCCGGTCGGCACGGTCGAGGAAACTCTCGATGCGTTCGAGGGCGGCCTCGGCCTCGGCCAGCGAACCCCCGTGGAAGTCGAGGGTGGACCGGTAGTGCGCGGCGCCCAGGTAGTAGCGAACCACAATGGCGCGGGCCTGGTCGAGCAGCTCCGCCGCGTACACGGAGTTGCCGAGCGACTTGGACATCTTCTGACCCTCGGTGTTGACCAGGCCGTTGTGCACCCAGAAGTTCGCAAAGGCGTCACCGGCGGCGGTGGACTGGGCCAGCTCGTTCTCGTGGTGCGGGAAGCGCAGGTCGAGGCCTCCGCCGTGGATATCGAAGTGCGGGCCGAGGTAGCGGGCGGCCATGGCGGAGCATTCGATGTGCCAGCCGGGCCGGCCGGAACCCCATGGGGAGGCCCAGGCCGACGTGGCCGGTTCGTCGGCCTTGTGGCCCTTCCACAGGGCGAAGTCGCGGGCGTCGCGTTTGCCGCGCGGGTCGGCGTCGGTGGCCGCCTCCATGTTGTCGGGGTTCTGACGGGTGAGCTCACCGTAGGCCGGCCAGCTGCGGGTGTCGAAGTAGACGTCGCCGGAGTCGTCGGCGGCCGGGTAGGCGTGACCGTTGCCGACGAGACGGCCGATGATGTCCTGCATCTCCTGCACGCTCGCGGTGGCGCGGGGTTCGTAGGTCGGCGCGAGGATGCCCAACCGCTGGTAGCCGGCGGTGAACTCGAGCTCGAAACGGTACGCGAGCGCCCACCACTGTTCGGTGGTGCCCTTCGCGTTCAGCAAGATCTTGTCGTCGATGTCGGTGACATTGCGGATAAAGGTGACGTCGTTTCCGCGGTAGCTGAGCCAGCGGCGCAGCTGGTCGTAGACCAGGGCGCTGCGCAGGTGGCCGATGTGCGGCGACGACTGCACCGTGGGTCCGCAGACGTAGATTCCCACCTTGCCTGGAACGATCGGCAGGAAATCGCGAAGGGCCTGGGCCTTCGAGTCGTATAGTCGCATGCTCACTGGTTCAGTTTAGGCGAGAGCCGGTCGGATGCCCGGGTGGACCTGTTCCGGTATGAGGAGTGCGGTGGCCAGCGCGGCGATGCCCTCACCGCGCCCGGTGAAGCCCAGCGCGTCGGTCGTGGTGGCCGACACCGACACCGGGGCGTGCAGGATGGCGGCGAGCAGTTCCTGTGCCTCGACCCGGCGCGGGGCGAGCTTGGGGCGGTTGCCGATGATCTGCACGGTGACGTTGCCGACCCGATAGCCGGCCTCGGTGACCAGGCGCAGGGTTTCGGTGAGGAACACCTCGCCGTGCGCGTCGGTGAGGCGGGGGTCAGCGGTGCCGAAGACCTGGCCGATGTCGCCCAGGGCTGCTGCGGCGAGCAGCGCGTCGCAGATGGCGTGCACGGCGGCGTCGCCGTCGCTGTGCCCGGACAGACCCCGCTCCCCCGGCCAGTGCAGGCCGGCCAGCCATAGCTCGCTGGTGTCGTCGAAGGCGTGCACGTCCAGGCCGGTGCCCACCCGCGAGTCGGCGGATACCGGTGCGCCCGCGGCGTCGCCGAGCAGGAGTTCGGCGCGGCGCAGGTCCCAGGCCGTGGTGACCTTGAACGCCAGCGGGTCGCCGGGGATGACGGTGACGGCGTTGCCGGCCGCGGCGACCAGCGCCGCGTCGTCGGTGAGATCCTGCGCATCCGTGGCCGGCAGGCCGGCGGCCCAGGCGAAGGCGGCGTCGAGCATGGTGCGGGGAAAGCCCTGCGGGGTCTGCACGGCGGAGAGTTGTGACCTGTCGACCGTGCCCATGATGGTGGCTGCCGCGTCGACGTTCTTGATGGTGTCGACCACGGGCAGGCCGGGCACGATGCCGTGGCCGGTGGCGCGCACGGCGGCCACCACGGCGTCGATCAGAACGGAGGGGGTGAGCGCCCTGGCGGCATCGTGAACGAGCACGACGGTGACTCCGGGGCGCACGTGGGCGAGCCCGCGGGCCACGGACGACTGGCGGGTGTCCCCGCCGGCGACGACGTCGAGGTACCCGGCGGCGGAACCGGCGACACGGGCGGCGATGGCCCTGGCGTCGGTCAGCTGGGCGTCGGGGGCCACCACGATGACCTGGGCCGGTTCGTTCAGGCCGAACACTCCGGTGAGGGCGTGCTCGAGGATGCTGCGGTCACCAAGCGGCACGAACGCCTTGGGCTGGTCCCGGCCGAGCCGGCTGCCGCTGCCGGCGGCGACGACGATGACCGCGACGGCGGCAACCGGAAATTCAGTCATGTCTGGAGGCTATCTGGTGGGGCGTGGTGACGCTGGGCGGAAACGGGCGGGGTGAGGCTGGGCTGGACGTGCGAAAGGCGGCACCGCGGGGCGCCGCCTGTCGTACGAACAGGTAATACTACGAGGCGAGCACCTCGTCGAGCACCGTTGACGCCTGGTCCTCGTCGGTCTTCTCGGCCAGGGCCAGTTCGGAGATGAGGATCTGCCGCGCCTTCGCGAGCATCCGCTTCTCCCCGGCCGACAGGCCGCGGTCCTGATCCCGGCGCCAGAGGTCGCGCACGACCTCGGACACCTTGATGACATCGCCGCTGGCGAGTTTCTCCAGGTTGGCCTTGTACCGGCGTGACCAGTTGGTGGGTTCCTCAGTAAACGGAGCCCGCAGGACTTCGAAGACCCGGTCGAGGCCGTCCTGACCGATCACGTCGCGCACACCGACAAGATCGACGTTCTCAGCCGGCACCTCGATGGTGAGATCCCCCTGAGTGACGTTGAGCTTCAAATACAGTTTTTCTTCACCCTTGATGATGCGAGTTTTCACCTCGGTGATCGTCGCAGCGCCGTGGTGGGGATAAACGACCGTTTCGCCGACTTCAAATAACATGTATTGATATCCCTTCAGCAACGTCTATGATACCACCCCTCCCCGGCACCCTTTTGAGGGGATATTGGCGGCTCATCAGGGCGCGCCCTGTCCGGCACGATTCCGTAAGGTAAACTCGAGCCAAATCTGCAGCGTTCACGCCACTTGGGCTGAACGCTGAACTCTTGTGGAGGTCTTGTGAGAGCGCGAACCATGGCAACCGTCGTAGTGGCGGCCGGCATCCTGTTGGGCACCAGCGGATGCAATCTGTTCGCCCCTCAGGCGACGACCATCCAGTACGACGCCAGCGACGGTGTCAGCGAGGACCTGGGCGACCTGGCGATCCGCAACGCGATGCTGATCACCGAGGACGGTGAGAACGCCAACCTCGTCGTGCACGTGGTGAACAGCGCCGACGAAGACATCGAGCTGCTCGTGCAGTTCGAGGGTGTCGACGAGAAGGTCGACAGGACCGTGACGATCGACGCGAACGCGACCACCGAGATCGGGATCCCCGGTGGGGAGAGTGTCTCCATCGAAAACCTCAACGCTTCGGCGGGTTCGCTGTTCCCGGTGTACTTCCAGTACGGCGACCTCACCGGCATCGAGATTCTCGTTCCCGTACTCGACGGCACCCTCGCGGAGTACTCCACCCTGGTGCCCACCGCGCCTCCGGTTCCCACGGTTACCCCCACGGCGCCTGCCGCCGAGATCCCGGCGCCCGCCGCGACCCCGGAAGCCACCCCGGCCCCATAACCTCGCGAACCGCACCAAAATGCCCCTTGACCAAAGGCCAAGGGGCATTTTCACGTCACTGGGCGAGCGAGCGGGTCAGGCCTCGAAGCGGTAGCCCAGCCCGCGCACGGTGACGAGCATCGTGGGCTCGGACGGGGTCGCCTCGATGCGTGAGCGGATGCGTTTGATGTGCACGTCGAGGGTCTTGGTGTCGCCGAAATAGTCGGTGCCCCAGACGCGGTCGATCAGCTGCCCGCGGGTGAGCACCCGGCCGGCGTTGCGCAGCAGGAACTCGAGCAGCTCGAATTCCTTCAGCGGCATGTTCACCACGGTGCCGGACACCGACACGGTGTGCCGTTCGATGTCCATCCGCACGGTGCCGGCGGCGAGCACCCCGTCATCCTCTTCGGCCGGGTCGGTGTGCCGGCGCGACACGGCACGGATGCGCGCGAGCAGTTCCCGGGTCGAGTACGGCTTGGTGACGTAGTCGTCCGCACCCAGCTCGAGTCCCACGACGATGTCGACCTCGGAGTCCTTGGCGGTGAGCATGATGATCGGCACCGCGGAGCGGGTGCGGATCTCCCGGCACACCTCGGTGCCGGGGATGCCGGGCAACATGAGGTCCAGCAGCACCAGGTCGGCGCCGGCCCGGTCGAATTCGACCAGGGCGCTCGGGCCGTCCTCCGCCACCGTCACCTCGTAGCCCTCCCGTTCGAGCAGGAAGCTCAACGGCTCGCTCAGCGCCTGCTCGTCTTCAACAAGAAGGATTCGGGTCATGGTGTGTCTCCTGTCGCCGCTGGTGCGGGGTGGGTCGCCTCTGGCAGGCGAATGGTGAAGGTCGAACCATGGCCGGGCTGTGACCAGACCCGGATGTCGCCGCCATGGATCTGCACGACGTGCTTGACGATGGCCAGGCCGAGACCGGTGCCGCCGGTGTTGCGGGACCTGGCCTGGTCGACGCGGAAGAACCTTTCGAAGATCCGGTCCAGGTCGCCCTCCGGGATGCCGACGCCCTGGTCGGTGACGGTGATCTGGATCACGCCGTCGGACACGCGCGCTCCCACACCGACCCTGGAGCCCGGCGCCGAGTAGTGCACGGCGTTGGCGACCAGGTTGTGCACGGCCATCACGAGCAGTCTTTCGTCGCCGTGGACCATGGCGCGGGACTTCTTGCCCACCGCGATGGTGATGCGGTCCGCATCCGCCACGACCCGATTCTGGTCGATGCCTGCGGCCACGATGCCGTCGATGTCGAGCAGCTCCGGCTCGCGGAGGGCGTCCTGGGCCTGCAGCCTGGAGAGTTCGATGATCTCCTGAGTGAGCCGGGCCAGCCGTTCGGCCTCCGTGGTGAGACGGTCTGCGAAACGCCGCACCTGCACGGGCTCGTCGGCCGCGTGGCCGAGTGCCTCGGCGAGCAGCCCGACGGCGGCGATCGGTGTTTTCAGTTCGTGGCTGATGTTGGCGACGAAGTCACGGCGCACTTCGTCGAGCCTGAACGCCTCTGTGCGGTCCTCGGCCAGCAGCAGCACGTAACGGGAGCCCAGCCTGGCCAGCCGCACCCGCAGGTGCATGCTCGCGTCGCCGAACGGGCCGCGGGAGAGCACCAGCTCCTCCGAGACGGCCTCACCGGTGCGGCGTACACCGCGGGCCAGGTCCAGCAGCTCGAGATGTGCGAGCTGCTGGTTCACCACCAGGCCCATGCTCAGCGCCCCCGGCGAGGACTTGATGACGTTGTTCGACGGGTCCAGGACCACTCCGGCGCTCTCGAGGGCGTCGAGCACCTGGTCGATGCCGTCCGGGACCGCCGGATTGACCACGTCGGCGGCCCGTTTGCCGTGCCGCTCCGCGACATACAGCAGGGTCACGAACCCGGCACCGACGGTGAGGCCCAGTGCCAGAGACAGCAACACAAGCCAGGTCGATTCCATTTGACCAGATTAGTGACTCTGGCACGGTTCAATCGCGACGGCAAGGGTGGACACACGCTACTTTGGTTATTATTCAGTCGCACGGCACCTGCCGTTAACCCGCGTTCGTCAGTATTGGTCGGGGGCCAGGCGGGTCCCATGCGTTCGCGCGCTTTGGCGCGACCAGGAAGGACCACAGACAACATGCGTGAAGTATTTCAGCAAGAGCTCGCCGAGGTGCAGGACCGCCTCGCCGAGATCGCGCGCCTCGTGGCCATCTCCATCGAGAAGGCCACCGAGGCTTTCAACAAGTCCGATGTGGCGCTGGCCGAAGAGGTCATTGCCGACGACGACAAGATCGACGAGCTCACCGTGCAACTCGATGAGCTGGCCATCACCATCCTCGCCCGTCAGCAGCCGGTAGCCCGTGACCTGCGCATCGTCGTGAGCGCGTTGCGGATCAGCGCCTCCCTCGAGCGGATGGGCGACATGTCAACGCACATCTCACAGCTGGCCAGGTACCGGTTCCCCGACAAGGTGATCCCCAAGAGCCTGCGCCCGACATTCGCCGAGATGGGCGCTCTCGACGTGAAGATCGCGAAAATGCTCGCCGAGCTGCTCACCACCGAAGACATGCAGCTGGCCGAGGCCATCCGCAACGAAGACGACAAGGTGGACGCACTGCACCTGAGCGTGTTCGACGCCGTGCTCGGCGAAACCTGGAAGGGCCAGGCCGCCGACACCGTCGACGCCACCCTCGCCAGCCGGTACCACGAGCGGTTCGCCGACCACGCGGTGTCGATCGCCAAGAAGGTGCAGTACCTGGGCACCGGCGACTGGCACCAGCACGCGCCGGTCGAGGCGTAGATCTCGACAAGCTCGATCAGCGAACGACACGCTCGATCAACGAACGACACGCCCGATCAACGAACAGAAAGGCCCCCGTCACGTGACGGGGGCCTTTCTGGTGGAACCTGAAGCGGTGGGTTACTTCTTGCCCTGGGCCGCGACGGCGGCGGCGCCGGCAGCGGCGGCAGCGGGGTCGAGGTACTCGCCGGCACCGATCGGCTTGAGGTCTTCGTCGAGGCGGTAGACCAGCGGGATACCGGTGGGGATGTTCAGGTCGGCGATGTCGGCGTCGGAGACACCGTCGAGGTGCTTGACCAGGGCGCGCAGCGAGTTGCCGTGCGCGGTGACGAGCACGGTCTTGCCGGTGCGGAGGTCGGCGGCGATGTCGGACTCCCAGTACGGCAGCATCCGCGCGATGACGTCCTTGAGGCTTTCGGTGCGGGGCAGGTCGTCACCGAGGTCCGCGTAGCGGGCGTCGTTGGCCTGGGACCACTCGGAGGAGTCGTCGAGCAGGGGCGGCGGCACGTCGAACGAACGACGCCAGGTCTGGAACTGCTCGGGACCGTAGGTGGCGAGGGTCTCGGCCTTGTCCAGGCCCTGCAGCGCGCCGTAGTGGCGCTCGTTGAGGCGCCACGAACGCTTGACGTCGATCCAGAGGCGGTCGGCCTCTTCGAGGGCGATGTTCGCGGTCTGGATCGCGCGGGTGAGCACGGAGGTGTGCAGGATGTCCGGCAGCAGGCCGGACTCGGCCAGCAGCTCGCCGGCGCGCAGCGCCTCGGCCCGGCCCTGGTCGCTCAGACGCACATCCACCCAACCGGTGAAGAGGTTTTGCTGGTTCCAGGTGCTGTTGCCGTGGCGGAGGAGGATGAGGGTATAGGGAGCAGACATGCTCCAACTCTAGCGAGGCGCACGCGGGCACGCCGCACCCGTGGGCGTGACGAAAGTCCCGCCGGATGCCCCGCGTTCAGCCGCGGGGAACCCGCACGCCCAGCCGCGGCAACCGCGGGATCTCCGCGACGGACCCGGCCGACTCCGGCACGATGACCTCCTGGCTGGCGGTGATCGAGATGCCTTGGGAGAGCACGTGCAGGGTCACCGTGCCCGGCACCGTGCGCTTGACCACGGCGAGCGCGATCGGTCCGAGCTCGTAGTGGATGGCGCTGGAGGTGATGCTGCCCACGGTGCGGCGCTCGGGTTCCTCGTTGGCGACGAACCGGTCACCCTGCACCTCGTCGCCGTGCACAGGCAGCACCGAGTCGGAGCCGTCCAGATGCAGCAGCACCAGCCGGCGCGGCGGGTGGCCGAGGTTATGTACCTTCGCGACGGTCTCCTGACCGCGATAGCACCCTTTGTTCAGGTGCACGGCGGTGCGCAACCAGTCCAGTTCGTGCGGGATGGTGCGCTCGTCGGCGTCCAGGGCACCGCGGGGGCGCCAGGCGGCGATTCGCAGCGCCTCCAGGGCCAGGAGCCCCGAGGCCTGGACGGCGCCGGCCGCGACGGCGTCACGCAGTGCGGGCAACGCCGCCCTCGGGATCAAAACCTCATTCCAGTGCCAGGCTGCGCCGGGGTGGGCGGTGTCGGCGGCGTACTGCCAGCCGCCCGGCGCCACCTCTGACCACGGGTCGTGCCAGACCAGCGGTACCCCGTTCGGGCTCGCCGGGGTCAGCGCGAGCGCCGCCGGGTCCGCGGCCATGCTGCCGATGGTGGCGTAAGCGAGGGTATGGTCAACGACCTGCACGCGCAGGGTGAAGCGCATCCGGTCGAGCCAGGCGTGCAAGCCAGGTAGTTCGGCCTCCTCGACGAGCAGCCAGCTTTCAACACCGTCGTCAATCAGCGCTATGGCGTATTCGAGGTGGCCGGCCGGGTCGAGCAGCAGCGTCTCGGTGGACTGGCCGGGGGTGAGGCCGCGTAGTTCCTGGCTGGACATCGAGTTCAGCCACGTGAGCCGGTCGGGACCGGCGATGGAGAGCACCCCGCGGTGCGACAGGTCGACGATGGCCCCTCCGGCCAGCAGTCGGCGTTGTTCGTTGTTCGGGCTGCCGTAGTGCGCGGCAACGCCGGCGTCGATGCCGTCGGCCTGCACGGCACCGTCGAGTTCGAGCAGCGGCGACCCGACGGCGGGAACGATCGGTTCAACGGGGTTGGTCATCGGGCTCTCCTTTATGAAATCCCCTGGCGACTGCCGGCACGCGGCCGACTGGGGCGGTGTCGACAACGGGGAACTCCGGCCCATATGCTAGCCCAACGGCCTGACCAGCACCCCGTATTCCCACCCGGCGGCCGCCCGCCCAGGCAAGGAGTCGCCAATGACCGTCCCCGCCCTCTCAGTCGTGGTGCTTCGCCTGCTCGCCGCGGGGTTCACCCTCGTCGCGGTCACCGCCACGTTCCTGTCCACGGCCGCGCGCACCACGATCAACCCGTTCAACTTCTTCGGATTCTTCACGATCCAGAGCAACCTGCTCGCGGCCGCGGCGCTCCTCCTGACCGCTGTGCTGTGCCTGCTCGGCCGCCCTGTGCCCGGCTGGCTGACGCTGGCGCGGGCGGCGACCACCGGATACATGATCGTCGTGGGCTTGGTCTACAACACCCTCCTCACCGGCCTGGCCGGCGGCGTCGAGCTGCCCTGGGCCAACACGGTGCTGCACGTGGTGTTTCCCCTCTACTGCCTGCTCGACTGGGTGTTGTTCGCCGACCGGGGCCCCCAACCGTGGCGACGGCTCTGGGTGGTGCTGATCTACCCGGTGCTCTGGTGCGCCGTGGTGCTTGTTCGCGGCGCGACGGACGGCTGGGTGCCGTACCCGTTCCTCAACCCGGCCACCGGGTACGGCTCGGTCTTCGGTTACGTGCTGCTGATCGCCGTGACCGTCATTGTCGCCGGAGCGGCGGTGTTCGGCCTCAGCAGGCTCCGGCCGGTCGCGGTCGGGCCCGTCGGGTCGCGTCCTGCGGAGCAGGCTACGCGGCGCGGCTGAGCCGACCGGACGCGTGCGTGCGCAGGTCCTGGCCAAGCGCGGCGATGTCCCACGCCCACAGCAGGTGGCTGTCGACGAGGCCGTACAGCCGGGTCGCGGCCGCGTAGGGCTTCGACCCGCTGGTGCGCAGCACGGCATCCGTTGACAGGTCAATGCGCGGGCCCTTGACCTGGCCGAGGTACAGTTCGGCGACTCCGCCCGGATGCACGAGGGCCACCTCGACGTCGAATCCACCGTCGGCGTTCCGCAGGGTCTCCACGGCCTCCGCGGTCTGGAACGGTGCCGGCCCGGCACCGGGCAGCAGCCCTGGTCCAGGGTCGCCGGGCTGTTGGGGGCGGCTGAGCCGCCAGTAGCCGGTCTCGGTCATCAACGGAACGGGCCGGCCGGGCGGGGCGGCGGGGCCCTCGGCTTCCGGAGCGGCCGGCTCCGGCTCGAGCCAGGTGTATGAGCTGTAGTTCAGGTGCGGCAGGCCGTCATGGCTGAAGCTGATCCGGTGCCCGAACTCGCGGGTGACCTTCTCGCCGTCGACGGTGTAGTCGAGGATCCCCGACCCCTCCCAGACGCCGATCAACCACGACAAAGGAACGAGTTCGGACGGCAGGCCGACCGGAAGTTCGTACACGTTCGGTTACCGCTGGCCCCGGAACAGCTTGAACAGCACGATGCCGGAGACCCAGGCGATCGACAGGCTGGCCAGCGCGAGGAGGCCCAGGAACAGGATTTCGAGTGCGAGCGTTGACATGCCCCAACTCTAGCCGCTGACCGGCCGGAAGCCGCCAGGTGAGCCGAAGAGTTATACGAGGCCGACCAGGGCGAATATCCCTGTAGCAGCACCGAGGACCAGCACGGCGCCGACCAGGCTGAGCGTGACCCGGTGCACGTAGCCCTCCTTCTGCCCGGTGGACAGCTGGGCGGCGAGGGTGAGGATGGTGCAGCCGGCCAGGGCCAGGCTGATCCAAACGAGCCGGCCCGCCGGGGCGACAAGGACGCCGGTCAGTACCGCACATACGACGGCGACCAGCCAAATCATCACTACACTCAAACGCTTCCAGCTCACTGTCCCATTGTGCACGCCAGAGTCCCATTCCGTGTCACGCTAGTATGGGCCGCACGATACTTGGAGGACCTGCGTGGCGCAGCTGTTGATCCTGACCTCGGCCCTGAATGATGACGTTCTTCCAGCCCTGGCGTTGCTGTCCCACAGCACACGATTCATTCCGGCCCAGCCGGACCAGCTCATCACAGCGCCCGATTCCGACCTGATCCTGGTTGACGCCCGGTCCAATCTGATGGCCGCCAAGTCGCTCTGCCAGATTCTGCGCACAACGGGAAGCAGCGTGCCGCTGCTCCTGGTGATCACCGAGGGCGGCCTCACCGCGGTCAGCCCGGACTGGGGCGTGGATGACGTGGTGCTCGACACCGCCGGTCCCGCCGAGGTCGACGCACGCATCCGGCTCGCCGCCGGCCGCACCCCGCACAATTCCCCCTCCCCCACCATCCGCGCCGCCGGTGTCGTCATCGACGAGGCCAGCTACTCCGCCAAGGTGCACGGCAAACCGCTCGACCTTACCTATAAGGAGTTCGAGCTGCTCCGCTTCCTCGCCGCGCATCCCTCTCGGGTGTTCACCCGTGAGCAGCTGCTCAGCGAGGTGTGGGGCTACGACTACTTCGGCGGCACCCGCACCGTCGACGTGCACGTGCGGCGCCTGCGCGCCAAGCTCGGCGACCAGGAATCCCTGATCGGCACCGTGCGCAACGTCGGATACAGGTTCAATGTGTACGAGGAAGATGGCGACCGTGTCCCTCACTCTGTCGGCGCCTGACCTGTCCGACGCCGCCTTCGCGGCGCGCTTCCACGACGTGGCCGACGCCGCGGCGCACACGGACGGCTACCGCCCCTTCAACGAACAGGCCATGCTCGATGCCCGGTCGGGGCGGCGCAGCCCGCAGCTGCTGCTCGAGGGCGAAGACGCTGTCGGCGCCGCGATCTTCGGGGACGGCCAGATTGCCCTCGTCGTGCATCCGCGCTACCGCCGCCGCGGCCACGGCACCGCGGCGCTCCGCCGCCTGTTCGAGGATGAGGGTGGCATGTCCGGCGACCTCACCGCCTGGGCACATGGCGACCTCCCCGGCGCCCGCGCCCTGGCCGACAGGTTCGGCTTCAGCGCCGTGCGCACCCTGCTGCATCTGGACCGGCCGCTCACCGACGCCGACGCTGAGGCCTCCCCGGCGCTTCCCGACGGTGTCGCCATCACCGGCTTCCGGCCGGCCACCGCCGACGAACCCGGCGACAACGCCGACTGGGTGAGCCTGAACGCGCTGGTCTTCGCCACCCATCCCGAGCAGGGCGCCGTCACCGAGTCCGACCTGGCCGTCCGGCAGGCCGAGCCCTGGTTCGACGCCGGCGACCTGCTGCTGGCGCGGGAAACCGGAGCGGAGAACGCACCGGCCGGGCGCATCCTCGGTTACAACTGGATCAAGATCGAACCGGGCTCCACGGTCGGCGAGATCTACGTGCTCGGCGTGCACCCGGATGCCGCCGGCGCCGGCCTCGGCCGCGCCCTCATGGTGGCGGGCCTCAGTCGCCTCCGCCAGCGCGGGTGCACGACGGTGGAACTGTATGTGGAGGCCGAGAGCACCGGGCCCGTTCGCCTGTACCGCGGCCTTGGATTCACCGACCGAACGGTGGATGTGCAGTATCACCGCTGGCCTCGTTAACGTTCCGTTCACCGCGAACGTCGCGCCCGCTCTGCGCCGGGTGTCAAGATGGACAGATGGACGGCGACAACATCCCAGGCACCTCAGGGCTCGAGAGCGAACTCGACGACGATTTCGACCCCCAGATCGGCAAAAACGATCCGGCACTTCCGAGCGAGCGTTACCTCGACCGCGAGCTGAGCTGGCTGGCCTTCAACCAGCGGGTACTCGAACTCGCCGAGGACCCGGCCCTGCCGGTCCTCGAACGGGCGAACTTCCTGGCCATCTTCGCGAGCAACCTTGACGAGTTCTTCATGGTGCGCGTCGCCGGCCTCAAGCGCCGCATCCTCACCGGCCTGGCCGTGCCCACCAACGTCGGACGGGCCCCGCAGGACGTGCTCACCGACATCTCCCAGGCCGCCCACGTGCTGCAGGACCGGCACGCTCACGCGTTCCAGGAACTGGTGCGCCCGGCGCTGGCCGAACACGGTGTGGACATCGTCACCTGGGACAGCCTGAGCGACGTGGACCGCCGTTCGCTGCGCGGCTACTTCTCCAACCAGATCTTCCCGGTACTGATGCCGTTGGCCGTTGACCCCGCGCACCCGTTCCCCTACATCTCCGGCCTGTCGCTGAACCTGGCCGTGCGGCTGCACAGCTCCAAGACCGGCAAGCAGGAGTTCGCGCGCCTCAAGGTGCCCTCCATGCTGCCGCGCTTCGTGCGGGTGGACCGCACCGAGTCCGTCGACAAGGTGCGCTTCATCACCCTCGAGGACCTCATCGCCAATCACCTCGAAGACCTCTTCCCCGGCATGGACATCCTCGAACACCACGTGTTCCGGGTCACCCGCAACGAGGACGTCGTCATCGAGGAAGACGACACCGAGAACCTGATCAAGGCCCTCGAGAAGGAGCTGCTGCGCCGCCGGTTCGGCCCGCCCATCCGCCTCGAGGTCACCGAGGACATGGACGAGGTAACCCTGGGCCTGCTCGTGCGTGAACTCGACGTGACCGAGCAGGAGGTGTACCGGCTGCCCGCTCCCCTGGACCTCGGCGGTCTCTTCGACCTGCGTATCGACCGGCCCGACCTGCACTACGTCAAGCACGTGCCCACCACCGCCGCGCAGCTGCTCACCGGCGAGCCCAACGACGAACCCGACATCTTCCGGGCCATCGGCCGAGGCGACATCCTGCTGCACCACCCGTACGAATCGTTCGCGACCAGCGTTCAGGCCTTCCTCGAGCAGGCCGCCGCAGACCCGAACGTGCTGGCCATCAAGCAAACCCTGTACCGCACCTCCGGCGACAGCCCGATCGTTGAGGCCCTGATCGCCGCCGCGGAATCGGGCAAGCAGGTTCTCGCCTTGGTGGAGATCAAGGCCCGCTTCGACGAGCAGGCCAACATCTCCTGGGCCCGCAAGCTGGAAAAAGCCGGCGTGCACGTGGTCTACGGCCTCGTGGGCCTGAAGACCCACTGCAAGCTCGCCCTCGTGGTGCGCTACGAGAAGGGCGTGCTGCGGCACTACAGCCACATCGGCACCGGCAACTACAACCCCAAGACCAGCCGCATCTACGAAGACATGGGGCTGCTCACCGCGGATGACCAGGTCGGCAAGGACCTGACCCGGCTGTTCAACGAACTCTCCGGCTACGCCATCGAGAAGAAGTTCAAGCGTCTGCTCGTGGCTCCCCTGCACCTGCGCAAGGCCCTGCTCAAGCGCATCGCCGATGAAACCGAGAACGCGCTGGCCGGCAAGCCCGCCGGCATCCGCATCAAGGTGAACTCGATGGTGGACGAGGACATCATCGACGCGCTCTACCGGGCCAGCCAGGCCGGTGTGCCCGTTGACGTGTGGGTGCGCGGTATCTGCAGCCTCAAGCCCGGCGTTCTCGGCATGAGCGAGAACATCCGGGTGCGTTCGATCCTGGGCCGCTACCTCGAGCACTCGCGGATCTTCTGCTTCCACACCCTGGGCGAGACCCAGGTGTTCATCGGCAGCGCCGACATGATGCACCGCAACCTCGACCGCCGGGTGGAGGCGCTGGTGCGCCTGGTCGACCCGCGGC
This sequence comes from Cryobacterium adonitolivorans, assembly GCF_004402695.1. Taxonomy (GTDB): domain Bacteria; phylum Actinomycetota; class Actinomycetes; order Actinomycetales; family Microbacteriaceae; genus Cryobacterium; species Cryobacterium adonitolivorans. The sequence continues at coordinate 125,753 of NZ_SOFL01000012.1, forward strand.
ACCTGGCCGAGGTCGACGCCCTGTTCACCCGGGCCATGGACGAGCGCACCACGTCGTGGTGGCTCGACGAAAACGGCGAGTGGACCCGCCACCACCAGGACGCCGACGGCAAGCCGCTGGACGACATGCAGAACAGGTTGATGCAGCAGATCGGCCAGCGCAAGCGACCGGTAAGCCGCCGATGAGCGGCCCCGGCGCCGTATACGCGGCCGGGGCCGTCTGCTGGCGCCTCATCGACGGCCGGATGCACGTGTTGCTGATCCACCGCACCGTGCACGGCGACATCACCATCCCCAAGGGCAAGGTCGACCCCGGCGAGACGCTGCCGGTCACGGCCGTGCGGGAGATCGAGGAAGAGACCGGGCTGGCCATCGCGCTGGGCGTGCCACTGGGCGTGTCCGAGTACCCGATGCCCAACGGCAAGGCCAAGATCGTGCATTACTGGGCCGCCGAGGTGCTGCCAGAGCACATCCTGCGCTCCACCTTCGTGCCCAACGGCGAGGTCGCCGCCCTGGAATGGGTGACCATCAAGAAGGCCAGGACCTACCTCAGTTACGCCCCGGACGTGGAGATCATCGACGCGTTCGCCCGCCTGGTGACCCAGGGCATCACGAGTACCTTCGCGATCATCGCGCTGCGCCACGCCAAGGCCACCCCGCCGCACGACTGGTCGGGCCCGGACGCCACCCGCCCGCTCAACGAGCGCGGAGTGACCCAGGCCGCCGCCCTGGTCGGGACGGTGAGCGCCTGGGCGCCGCAGCGCATCTTCACCAGCAGCGCCACCCGCTGCGTCACCACCGTGGCGCCGCTCTCTGCTGCGACCGGGGTGCCGTTCAAGCGCACCGACCTGATCAGCCAGGACGCCTGGGAGCAGGGCACCTCCGATGTGCGCCACAACGTGGGCAAACGCGTCCGGGCCCGCAAGACCGCCGTGCTCTGCAGTCACGGACCGGTGCTGCCCGACATCCTGCGGGAGATCGCCCTGGCCACGGGCTCCCCGGTGACCCAGCAGCTCGGCAACGCCGCGGCGCTGGCGCCCAGCGGGTTCTCGGTCGTGCACCTCTCCACCGACAACCCGAGCGCGGGCATCCTGGCCATCGAAAGCCACCCGCCGACCCTCTAGTACGCACACCCCGTCCTCCCTGCGCTGGCTGGTGGCATAACTCCTGCAATTTCTCAGAACGCGGGCAGCGGATGCCGGAAACACGCTGGCGGGACCCGCGGTCGCAGAATTCTGCAGGAGTTGTGCACCTCGCCGCCCGGCCGGGCGCCCACCTGCCGGGTTCGCACGGACCTTGCGCGGCCGGACGGCACGTTCAGCGCTCGGCATCGGTTCTCGGCGCTGGCCGGAGCATAACTCCTGCAATTTCTCCGAACGCGTGCAGCGAATGACGGAAACACGCGGGAGGGAACCCCCGGTTGAGGCATTCTGCAGGAGTTGTGCTCACCGCCCCGCGTCTAGCGCCGCCTCACCGCCACGGCCGCCGACGCGAGCCCGACTAGACGGATGTCGTTTACCTCCCGTTCACCAATGGGGGGGAGTGTCGTTAACCACAGGGATTAGCGTCTACCGAGGGCCAGCACCGGCCTGAAGTTCGCAGGATTCTCCTGTGATCGCATTCCCTGTATTCGACCTGAAAAGGATCCTTGTGAATCTCAAGCGTTATGGCCGACCCGCGGTCATTGCAATTGCCGCAGCAATCGTTCTCTCATCCTGCGCCTCGAACGAAGCCGGCAGCACGGCCACCGACGACGCCGCCGCGAGCACCCTCTCCGGTACCATCAACGCCGCGGGCGCCTCCTCGCAGGGCTCAGCCCAGGAAGCGTGGATCTCCGCCTTCCAGACGGCCAACCCGGACGTCACCATCAACTACGACCCGTCGGGCTCCGGCGCAGGTCGCGAGACCTTCATCGCCGGCGGCACCGATTTCGCCGGTTCCGACTCCTACCTGAACGACGAGGAGCTGGCAGGCACGTTCGCCGCCTGCGCCCCCGACAGCACGGCCGTTGACCTGCCGGTCTACATCTCCCCGATCGCCGTCATCTTCAACGTTGAGGGCGTCACCGACCTCAACCTGGATGCCGACACGCTCGCGAAGATCTTCACCGGCGCCATCACCACCTGGAACGACCCGGCCATCGTCGCGCTGAACGCCGACGCCGACCTGCCCGCCACCGCGATCACCGCCGTGCACCGTTCGGACGACTCCGGCACCACCAAGAACTTCGCCGACTACCTCTTCCAGGCCGCACCCGACGTGTGGACCGAGAAGCCGGCCGACCCGTTCCCGTACCAGACCGGTGAGGGCGCCCAGGGCACCTCCGGTGTCGTCGACGCCGTCACCAACGGCACCGGCACCATCGGCTACGCCGACGCCTCGCGCGCCGGTGACCTCGGTGTCGCCAAGATCCAGGTCGGCGACGAGTTCGTCGAGTACACGGCCGAGGCCGCCGCAGCAGTCGTCGACGGTTCGCCGCTCGTCGAAGGCCGCGCCGACAACGACCTGGCCATCAAGCTGGACCGCCTCACCACCGACGCGTCGCACTACCCGCTCGTTCTGGTGAGCTACGCACTGGTCTGCACCGAGTACGCGGACGCCGAACAGGGCGCCCTGGTCAAGGAGTACGTCAGCTACATGGCCAGCGAAGACGGCCAGGTTGAGGCTGCGGCATCCGCCGGCGCGGCCCCGCTGTCGACCGACCTGCAGGCCAAGGTCGCCGCGGTCCTCGAGACCATCAAGTAACTCAAAACCGCTGAGCTTCCGGCTTCAGTAACACTGCCCGGCAGGGCGCCCGCGTTGCACGCGGTCGCCCTGTCGGGCACACTGAGGCTTGGGGTCCGGCGCAAGATCCATCCTTACCGGAAACACCTCACCCCTTCAGGGAGACGCTCGGAATGACGACCGCAGTTGACCGTATTGCGATCAAGGCCAAGGAACGACCGGGCGACCGCATATTCTCCACCGCAACGGTGGTGGCCGGTAGCCTGATCCTTGCCGTACTGGCCGCCGTGGCACTGTTCCTCTTCGTGCAGAGCATCCCCGCCTTCGTGGCGCCCGCCGACGCGTTCAAGGGCGACTTCAGCAACTTCTGGTCCTACGTGGCGCCGCTAGCCTTCGGCACGGCCTGGTCGGCGTTCCTGGCCCTCCTGATGGCCGTTCCCATCGCCATCGCCGTGGCCCTCTTCATCTCGCACTACGCGCCGCGCAAACTCGCGCAAGGCCTGGGCTACCTGGTCGACCTGCTCGCAGCCGTGCCGTCGGTGGTCTTCGGCCTCTGGGGCATCGGGGTGCTCGCCCCGATGGTGCAGCCGTTCTACGCCAGCCTCGTCGAGTGGTTCGGCTGGTTCCCGCTGTTCGCCGGCCCCGTCTCCGGCACCGGCCGCACCATCCTCACCGTGGCCATCGTGCTCGCCGTGATGGTGCTGCCGATCATCACCGCCATCTGCCGGGAGATCTTTCTGCAGACCCCGGTGCTCTACGAGGAGGCATCGCTGGCCCTCGGCGCCACCCGCTGGGAAATGATCACCATGGCCGTGCTGCCGTTCGGCCGCGCCGGCATCATCTCCGCCTCGATGCTGGGCCTGGGCCGCGCGCTCGGCGAGACCATGGCCGTGGCAATGGTGCTCTCCCCCAACCCCGAAGTGATCTTCCAGCTGCTCACCTCGCAAAACTCGAACACCATCGCCGCGAACATCGCGCTGAACTTCCCCGAGGCACACGGTGTCGGGGTCAACATCCTGCTCGCCACCGGCCTCGTGCTCTTCGTCATCACGCTGATCGTCAACATGATCGCCCGCGTGATCATCAACCGCCGCAAGGCCTTCTCTGGAGCGAATTGATGAGCACCGTGACCATCTCCTCTCCCGTCACCAACTCCCTCACCGCCGGCAAACTGCCCAAGAACGCCCCTTTGATGGTGCTCGCCGCCAGCTGGCTGGTCGTGGGCGCGTTCTTCACGGTGATCTTCCTTTCCGGCGCCTCGGAGAGCTTCAACTGGGCCGGCACGCTGTTCTTCGGCACCGTGCTCTACTGCATCGCCCTGTACCTGTTCTCCTACTTTGTCGAGGGCATCCGCCGGGCCAAGGACCGCCTGGTCACCGCCCTGGTCGCCATCGCGTTCGTGGTGGCGATGATTCCGCTGATCTCTCTGGTCGGCACGACGATCGTCAACGGCCTGCCCGCGTTCCTCACCCCCACCTTCTTCACCGAGTCCCAGCGCAACGTCGTCGGCGCCGGCGGCGGGGCCCTGCACGCCATCATCGGCACACTGTTCGTCACCGGGCTGGCCACCCTCATCTCGGTCCCGATCGGGCTGCTCACGGCGATCTACCTCACCGAGTACGGCCGCGGCCGGCTCGCTCGCGGCATCACCTTCTTTGTCGACGTGATGACCGGCATCCCCTCGATCGTGGCCGGCCTGTTCGCCTACGCCCTGTTCTCGCTGCTGTTCAACGACCCGGGCATCCGCTTCGGCTTCGGCGGGTCCGTGGCCCTGTCGGTGCTGATGATCCCGGTCGTGGTGCGCTCCAGCGAGGAAATGCTCAAGCTGGTGCCCAACGAACTGCGTGAGGCCGCCTACGCGCTCGGCGTGCCCAAGTGGCTGACCATCGTGAAGGTGGTGCTGCCGACCTCGCTGGCCGGCATCGTGACGGGTGTGATGATCTCGATCTCCCGCGTGATCGGCGAGACCGCGCCGCTGCTGATCGTCGCCGGCTTCACCTCCAGCATGAACTACGACCTGTTCAGCGAGCGGATGATGACCCTGCCGGTGTTCGTGTACAACCAGTACGCCAGCCAGGGCGCCGACTCGCAGGCCTACATCGACCGGGCCTGGGCCGGGGCGCTCACCCTGATCGTGATCGTTATGCTGCTCAACCTCGTCGCCCGGCTCGTCGCCCGCACCTTCTCCCCCAAACTCGGCCGCTGACCCCGCCGCCGCCCAGACTCCAGCTTTAATAGATTCGAAGGAACACATGTCCAAGCGCATTGAAGTCAACGACCTCGACGTCTACTACAGCAAATTCCTCGCCGTCGAGGGCGTGTCGCTGACCATTGAACCGCGCACGGTGACCGCGCTGATCGGCCCCAGCGGCTGCGGCAAGTCCACCTTCCTGCGCACCCTCAACCGCATGCACGAGGTCATCCCCGGCGCCCGCGTCGACGGTGAAGTGCTCATCGATGGCAACAACCTCTACGGACCCGGCGTCGACCCGGTCCTCGTGCGCCGCCAGGTGGGCATGGTGTTCCAGCGGCCCAACCCGTTCCCGACAATGTCGATCGGCGACAACGTGCTCGCCGGCGTCAAGCTGAACAACCGCCGGCTGCCCAAGAGCGACGCCGACGAGCTCACCGAGCGGTCGCTGCGCGGCGCGAACCTCTGGAACGAGGTGAAGGACCGTCTGGACAAGCCCGGCTCGAGCCTCTCCGGTGGACAGCAGCAGCGTCTCTGCATCGCCCGCGCCATCGCCGTGCAGCCCGACGTGATCCTGATGGACGAGCCCTGCTCCGCCCTCGACCCAATCTCCACGCTGGCTATCGAGGACCTCATCGAGGAGATGAAGACCGACTACACGATCGTCATCGTCACGCACAACATGCAACAGGCCTCCCGGGTCTCCGACCGCACCGCGTTCTTCAACATCGCGGGCACCGGCAAGCCGGGCAAGCTCATCGAATACGACGACACCACCACGATGTTCTCCAACCCCACCGTGCAGGCCACCGAGGACTACGTCTCCGGCCGCTTCGGCTAACCCCGCACTCCCCCGCACAAAGAACGCCCGGCAGCCCACAAGGTCTGCCGGGCGTTTGTGTGCGTACGTCTTCGCCGCTCCCAGGTCGTTGCTAGGCGCTCACGCGAAGCTATGCGCCGATACGGGCCAACAGGGACGCGTTCAGGGCCCGGGTTAGCTCGGTGTCGTGCGGGTACTCCACGCCGTCCAGGGCGGTCACGGCCACCGCGAGACGCACGCTGGAGACCAGCCACGCCGCATCCGCCGCCCGCAGTTCGTCGACCGTGACGTCGCGATACTCAACACTCTCCCCGTGCGCGGTGAGGTACTCGAACACGCTCTGCTGGGTGGTGCCGTGCAGGATGGCGCCGCTCGGCGCCGGCGTCACGTAGCGGCCGTCGAGGCGCAGGATCACGCTCGAGGTGGGGCCCTCCATGACGTAGCCGTCGTGGGTGAGGAAGATGGTGTCGTCGGCACCGCGGCGCTTGGCCTCGCGCAGGGCGGCCATGTTGATGGCATAGCTGAGGGTCTTGGCGCCCATCAGCAGCCAGGGTGCCTGCTCGGCGACGCCGCGCGGGTAGCCGCGGTCGAGGGTGATCACCCTGATGCCGTTCTCGCGCACCGCGGCGAAGTCGGCCGCCCGGGTGGCGTGCAGCCAGGCGGTGGGTGCGGGTCCGTGCTCGACGCCGCGGCTGAGCACGAACTTGAGTGCCAGCTCGCCCTCCCCGGGGATCCGGGCCACCGCGTACGCGATCGCAGCGCGCCACTGGGCGGGATTGGGCACCGGAAGGTCGCAGATCTGGGCGGAGTTGATGAGCCGGCTGATGTGCGGCTCGACCTCCTGAGGGTGCCCGTTGACCACGCTGAGGGTCTCGAAGATGCCGTCACCGCGCTGGGTGCTCAGCTCGGCGACCCGCAGCGCCGGCGCGCCGGAGTCGATCTCGTGGAACGTGTCGACGAAGTCGGTGCGGCTGGAGTCGGCCGGCTCCGGGTCGATGAGCAGCGTGAAGGGCAGGGTCATGTCTCGAGCCTACCCACCCGCGCCCGGCGCGCGGCCGTCGCGTGTTCCGGGTGCGGCGGATGCGGCATCCGAGTTGACAGTTCGGGCCGGTTGAAACAGCCAGAGGCGGCCCCAAACGTCACCTCGCCGCCTGGCACGCGCACCAGAGGGCAGGTGGGGCCCGTCAAGGCGGGCCACACGGGCCTCAAGTGGCCACTCGCTCACTGGGGCCGGGGTGCGCGGGTGAGTGGGCAGTTGGGTCCCATAGCTGGCACCAGAAGGGACCTCAGGTGTCACCTCGCCGACCGCTACGCAGGCGAGAAGGCAGGTGGGGCCCATCAAGGCGGGCCACACGGGCCTCAAGTGGCCAGTCGGGATGCGGGCCACGTGCTGCGCGACCGCGGGCGGCTAGCTTTGGATGGCCACGATCGGGTCGGTGGTGGGCTGCTCGGAGCCGCCCGCGGGTTCCACGGTGACGCCGACGGCATCGCCGGCGGACATGGTGCCGTCGAGCACCCGCCAGGCGGTGCCGGAGCCGTCGGAGTCGAAGGTGCCGGCCGAGACGGGCCCGGAGGAGCCGATGTACCAGAGCTGGTAGTCCTGGTCGTCGCCGAGGGCGGGCAGGTCGTCGACGATAATCGCGGACAGCCCGAGCTCACCGGACCAGACGAGGGTGGCGTCCTGGCCCTCGAGGGTCTGGGTTGACGCGCGCTGGCTGTCGGGGGCCGCATTGATCTCGGCGAGGCTGGCCGCCTGCACCTGCGCGAAGTCCTGGCTGGGATCGCCGTAGAGCGCCTGGCCGGCGAAGGTGCCGCCGACGAAGAGCGCGGCCGCGGCCGCGGCCGCGACGAGGTACCCGGCGGGTCGCTGGAACCACCGGCGCTGGGCTCGCTCGGCGGCGGATCCCTGGTTGCCCGCGGAACCCTTCTCACCGGCTGAGCCCTGGCCAGCTGCTGAGCCTTTGTCGTCAGAGGACGCCGGAGCGGCCTCGGCGACGCGCGAGGAGGCGGACCCGAACGGGGTGGCCGCGGGCGGCGCATCCGTCGGAGCAGCGGAGCCGGCGGGTTTCACCGAGTCGGCCGCGGTCGTGAGCGGGGCAAGCTGCGGGGTCGTGGCCAGCTGTGCCATCAGGCTTGCCTTCAGGCCGCTGGAGGGCTGCACGGGGGCCACCGACAGGCTGAGGGCCACGGCGGTGTCGCTGAGTTCGGCGGCCTCGACGCGGGCCTCCTCCGACCAGGTGAGGTACCGCTCGTATTCGGCGGCCTCGTCGGCGCTGAGCGCGTGCAGGGCGTACGCGCCGGCCAGGTCGGCCGGGTTGTCGGTGGAACCGTTGCCGGCCAGGTCGTTGTCGGGCTTGTCGGTGCCGCTCATGAGCCCACCCCCAGTTCATCTCGCAGACGAATTAACCCGTCACGAAGCCGAGTCTTCACGGTGCCGAGCGGGATGTGAAGGTGGTCGGCGACCTCACGGTGACTGTATCCGCTGAAGTACGACAGGCTCACGGCCTGTCGCTGCAGTTCGGTCAGTCTGGACATCGCCTTCGCAACCCTCTCATGCTCGATTTTCACCTCGACGGTTTCGGCGACGTGGTCATACGGCACCGCGAGGTCGCGGATGCCGATTTTGGTGTCCCGGTCGCGGCCGGCCTGCGACGACCGAATCCGGTCGATCGCACGTCGGTGCGCCATGGTCATGATCCAGGTCGAGGCCCCGCCACGCTGTGACTCGTACCGCGACGCCGTCTGCCAGATCTCCAGGAAAATCTCCTGGGTCACTTCCTCCGACTGTGCGTGATCGATCAGCACGCGCTTGACAAGGCCAAGCACCCGCGGAGCAATCTGGTCGTAAAGCTCACCGAAAGCCGATTGGTCTCCTTCGGCTACCCGAGCGAGCAGCTCTTCTTTCGAAGGCGCTGTCGACGAGGCGTCGAAGTTGAACTCAGCAGTCATGAGATCCAGCATGTCAGGTTCAGTCCCCTTCCATGATGAGGGTTCGGTACCGAGTCCCCGATGGATTGGTCTCGTGCGGAAAATGTTGTCGGCCCGTTACCAACCAGGCGACGGCGACCGCCGGCCCGGATGGCCGGACAGAGTGAAGGCCGGACCGCAGAACGCCTCTCGGCGTGAGGCCGTTCTAGACGGCGAATATTGGAGCCCGGGGTTACTACGGTCCGGCCAGCATCAAGTGTAAACGAGATCGGCTGAGAGTTCATTCCGGGATGCCCGGGAAGACTATTCGAGGGAGTCGCTGCGCCACAGCCGGGCGCAGGACGCGAACTCCTGCGCGGTGGTGGAGAACCGCAGGGCGCGGGTGGTCAGCTCGGAGGAGCGATGCGGTTCGGTGCTGTCCAGGTCATCGGCCACACTCGCACAGCCGGCGCCGATCACCCGGCAGAAGGCAGCCGCCCGATCCAGGGCAACGGCGAAGTCGCCCATGAACACGCCCCGGAGGATCTCGTCGGCGAGCAGGATAATCTCGGCCGGACCCGTCGGCACCGCCGCGCCCGCGACAAGGGGGTCGATGGTGACGGCCACGTCGATGCCGCGCTGATACAGGAACGCCGTGCCATCGGCATCCTGCCGGATCAGCAGCCGCACCAGGTAGATCCGCCAGAGCGCGCCCGGCAGGCTGCGCGGCGTGGCCCGCGACCACAGCTCCGCCACGGCGTCGATACCGTGCTCGTCGGTGTACGCCACCAGGCGGTCCACCACCTCGGGGTCGGGGCTGTCGCGCACCCGGGCGATCAGCGCCTGCGCGGTCTCGTGGGCGATCCGACTGATCTGCGCCGGGTCTTCGCCTCCCATCATCGACTCGAACTTGGCGCCCGAGAACTGGGTGGGCTTGTGGAAATCGTCGGCCATCGCTCTCCTCCTGGCTTTCTCGGCTGGCGGCGACGGGAACGTCGCCGGTTTGGGTCCCGAATGGTATCGGGCCGACTTCTCTGGCGGATGCGTCCACGCTAGTCACAAAAACCGTCCCGCAATCCACGCTAAGTTATTAACCGCGGGCCTCTAGCTCAGTTGGTAGAGCAAAGGACTTTTAATCCTTGGGTCGTCGGTTCGAGCCCGACGGGGCCCACTTTTTCTTATCGCCAGCAGAGTTTCCGCGAGGCGGGAAACTGCCGGTCGACCTTGCCGTAGTGGTCGATGGTCAAGATCAGCGACTCGACCTTGCGGTTGAGGATGCTCAGCAGCACGACGAACAGCCACAGACCCCAGGTGAAGAACGTCAGGAACACGTTCAGCCAGAACCGGATCCGCTTGGTGCGCTGCAGCACGGCCTGGTTGCCGGCCACGCTGCTGACCGTCCACCCCTCCGCCGCGAATCGGGCGACCTCGTGGTTGAGCAGCTCGGTGCGCTGTTCGGCAGTCAAGACACCTGACTCGATCGACATGCCAGCCCCAATCAATTGATACCGGCAGCATAGAACCGTTGCGCCGCCTGCACACAGCCCGCACGCCCGTTCGGTCGTGCCTTAGCGGTACAGGTCTGCAGGCGTGGCGTTCTTGGCGCGCACCTGACTGGGTAGGGTGCACATGTCCACGATGTACCAGATCACGGCGCCCGTCAGCATGAACCCGCCGATGACGATGACCAGGCTCAACCACCCGATCCACCAGAGCAGCAGTAACGCGATACCGCGCCCGATGTTGCCCAAGTAAAAGTGGTGCGCCCCGAAACCTCCGAGCAGCAGCGCGAACAGGTATGCGGTCCCGACATCCCGGTTTCGCCCGGGCCGAAGGGAACCGGTACGACCGGTCAAGCCGTTAATTTGCTGGGGCTGAGCAGGCACCCGGAATGTCCTGCGAGTATGCGGTGTTTCTCCCGCTGTAGACGCGCATTCTGGTGTGCTGAAGTCCCGCCGCGGGCGCCTAATCGGCGCTTCGGCCCAGGGCGGCGCACATACCGCGCGTCACGAAAGGAGCCCAAGTGCGCAAGAACATCGACGTGGAGGTCGAGACCGGCGTGATCGAGAAGTATCGCCGGCACCCCAATGGCAACGGATGGGTGTCGGGCAAGTCGAGCGTGCAACCGAGCGCGTTCATCTCCGAGTCCGCCTACATCGAATCCGGCGCGCAGGTGGGCCGCGAGTCGTGGGTCGGACCGGGCAGCTGGATCGACCATGACGTCGCCATCGGCGACAAGGTGTTCATCGGCCAGAACGTGCACATCGGCGAAGGCAGTCTCGTCTCAAGCGGCGCACACCTCGGCAGCCATGTGCGCATCGGCCGCAACGTGCGCATCGCCGCCGGCGTGCGCCTGGACCGGGACACCCGGGTGCCCGACGGCACGGATGTGGCCACCGGCAACGTGGGCGCGGACGGCCGCCGCTCGCACGGGTTGGCCGCCTGAGCATCCGTTTGGGCTGGTAAAACTGAAAAACGCTCGCGCGAACCGGTAAGCATCCGACTCCGACAGGAGCAGGATGGACCCATGACACGTCGCGCACCGGTCAAGGACATCAACGAAGACGACCTCGTCGTCGGCACCCCCAAGACGGCGGCTGCCGGCCTCGAGGCGGTGGTGGTGGCGCTGGACCGCGGCATCGCGCAGGCCGGCGTGGGCCGCACCGCGCGGGCCCTGCTGCGGCTCAACCAGCGAAACGGCACCGACTGCCCCGGCTGCGCCTGGCCGGAGTCGACCGGGCACCGCAAGACCGCCGAATTCTGCGAGAACGGCGCCAAGGCCGTGGCCGAGGAAAACACCCTGCGCACCGTCGGGCCGGAATTCTGGGCCAAGCACTCCCTCGCCGACCTGGCCGACAAGACCGAGTACTGGCTGGGCAACCAGGGCCGCATCTCCCAGCCCGTGGTGGTGCGCCCCGGCGACACGCACTATTCCCCCATCGCCTGGGAAGACGCCTTCGCGCTGATCGGCGAGAAGATCCGCGCCACCACGCCCGACCGCACCGTGTTCTACACCTCCGGTCGCACCGCCAACGAGACCGCGTTCCTGTACCAGCTGTTCGCTAGGTCGATCGGCACCAACAACCTGCCGGACTGCTCGAACATGTGCCACGAATCCTCCGGGTCGGCGCTGAACCCGACGATCGGCATTGGCAAGGGCACCGTTTCGCTCCAGGACATCCACGTGGCCGAGCTGATCCTGGTGGTGGGCCAGAACCCGGGCACCAACCACCCGCGGATGCTGTCGGCGCTGGCCGACTGCAAGGCCAACGGCGGCAAGGTCGTCGCCGTGAACCCGCTGCCGGAGGCCGGGCTGTTCAACTTCAAGGACCCGCAGACCCCCACCGGACTCATCGGCCACGGGGTGCCGCTGGCCGACGAATACCTGCAGATCAAGGTCGGCGGCGACCTGGCCCTGTTTCAGGCGCTCGGCCACCTGCTCCTCGAGGAGGAGGCCCGGGTGCCCGGCTCCGTCGTGGACCAGGAATTCATCGACGCGAACACAGACGGCATCGACGCCTATCGGGCCGCGCGCGCCGACATCGACTGGGTCGAAACGGAGACGGCCACCGGGCTCTCCCGCCTTCAGATCAGCGTCGTCGCGAAGATGCTGGCCGCCTCGAAGGCCACCATCATCTGCTGGGCGCTGGGCCTGACCCAGCAGCCGCACTCGGTGAACACGCTCAAGGAGATCATCAACCTGCTGCTGTTGCAGGGCAACTTCGGCAAGCCCGGCGCCGGCGCCTGCCCGGTTCGCGGGCACTCCAACGTGCAGGGCGACCGCACCATGGGCGTGTGGGAGAAGCCCAAGGAGGCCATGCTCGCCGCGCTCGACGCCGAGTTCGGCATCATCTCACCGCGCGAGCACGGGCTCGACTCGGTGAACACCGTCGAGGCGTTCGAGAACGACGACGTGGACGTGTTCGTGTCGATGGGCGGCAACTTCGCGCTCGCCTGCAGCGACACCGACCTGCTCGAGGCCGCCATGCAGCGGGTGGGCCTGACCGTGCACGTGTCGACCAAGCCCAACCGGTCGCACGTGATGCACGGGGTCACCTCGCTGATCCTGCCCACGCTCGGCCGCACCGACACCGATGACAAGCATCCATCGGGCCGGCAGGTTCTGTCGGTGGAGGACTCGATGTCGATGGTGCACTCCACCCAGGGCCGGCTCGCCCCGGTGTCCGAGCATCTGCTGGCCGAACCGGTGATCGTGGCGCGGATGGCCAGGGCCACGCTCGGCGACGACCATCCGGTGGACTGGAAGGCGATGGCGGAGGACTACGACGTCATCCGCGACCACATCGCCCGGGTGCTGCCGGGCTTCGAGGACTTCAACCGCCGGCTGCGCGACAAGAACGGATTCGTGCTGCCCAACCCGCCCAGGGATTCCCGCAGTTTCGCCACCGACATCGGCCGGGCCCGCTTCACGGTGAGCCCGCTGGAGTACCTCACGCCGCCGCCCGGGCACCTGATCCTGCAGACCATGCGCAGCCACGACCAGTACAACACCACCTTCTACGGGCTGGATGACCGCTACCGCGGCATCAAGGACGGCCGCCGGGTGATCCTCATCCACGCCGACGACGTCACCGAGCTGGGCTTTGCGGACCGCGACCTCGTCGACGTGATCAGCACCTTCGGCGGGCAGGAACGCCGGGCTGACAAGTTCAGGCTCGTGGTGTACCCCACCCCGCGCGGCTGCGCGGCGGCGTACTTCCCCGAGGCCAACCAGCTGATGCACCGGGAGCTCGTGGCCCGGGAGTCGAACACGCCCGGCTACAAGGCCATGAGCGTGCGGTTCATCCCGCACGAGGCGAAGCTGCCGGTTCTGGGCTGAGGCTCAGACCGCGGCGAGCGCAGACTGAACGATGCGGTCCTCACCGGCATAGATCACCATCGAGTCCCCGCGGAGGAACCCGACCAGCGTCAGGCCCACCTCGTGCGCGAACTCGGCGGAGAGCGACGACGGCGCCGACACCGCGGCGAGCACCGGGATGCCGGCCATAAGGGCCTTCTGGGCGAGTTCGAAGCTGGCCCGGCTGGACACCATCAGCACTGTTCCGCGCAAAGGGAGCAGGTTCTCCTTGACCGCCCAGCCGATCACCTTGTCGACGGCGTTGTGCCGGCCCACATCCTCGCGGAGCACGAGCATCTCGCCCGTGCTGCCGTCGAACAGGGCGGCCGCGTGCAGACCCCCGGTCTTCTCGAACACCGCCTGCGCGTCGCGGAGCCGTTCGGGCAGGGTGGTGAGCATCTCGGCGTCGACGCGGACCGCATCCGCCCGCACGTCCCAGGTGGACTTGGTGCGCACCGCGTCGATGCTCTCCTTGCCGCACAGGCCGCAGGAGCTGGTGGTGAGGAAGTTGCGCTCCATGCTGGGGGTGGGCGCGGCGACGCCGGGGGCCAGGCGCAGGTCGAGCACGTTGTAGGTGTTCACGCCCTCGGCGGTGGCGCCGGCGCAGTAGCGGGCGGTGGCGAGATGCTCTGCCTCGGTGATGATGCCCTCGGAGACCAGGAAACCGGCGGCCAGGTCGACGTCATGGCCGGGGGTGCGCATGGTGACGGCCAGCGACCGGCCGTTCACCCGCATCTCGAGCGGCTCCTCGACCGCGAGCACGTCTTCGCGGCGGATGGGCGGCTGGCCGACCGTGAGCCGGGTGATCTTGCGCCGTGCCGTGACTCTGCTCATGGGTGCCCTCCTCGAGAGTGTTTCCGCCGGGCGCCGCGGGGCGCCATCAGAACCTACGTCGAGCCTAAACCTCCCGCGCGTGGCGTCGGAGGGCGGCCTGAGAGCGGATGACCGGGGCGGCGTGGGCGGGGCCGGGGCGATTGCCGCGTACCGTTGTGTCATGGCACTTCCCCCTCTCGTCGAGCCCACCGGCCCGCTCAGCCCCACCGAAACCGCGCGCCTGGAGCAGGTGCGCAACCTGCCCCAGCTTCGACTGCCCCCGATCGACGAGCTCGGGCACCGCCGCCTCGCGGCCGCCCGGGCGCTGGTGCTGGGCACCTCGGGGCTCAGCGCCCCCGCCGTGCGCACGCTGGCCGCGGCCGGCGTTGGCACGATCGGGCTGGCCGACGTGGGCCCGCTGGACGTCGACGCCCTGGTGCTGGCGACCACCACCATCCTGACCCTCTCCCCCGACACCGCCGTGACGGCGCACGACGAGGACCTCACGGCCGAGTCGGCGGCCCGCATCCTCGGCGGGTACGACCTGGTGATCGACGGCAGCGACCTGGCACCACAGCCGTTCCTTGTGGGCGACACCTGCGCCACCCTCGGCCTGCCGTTGGTCTGGGGCTCCGTGGCGCGCGGCAACGCCGAGCTGTCGGTGTTCTGGTCGAGCCCGCCGCGACGCAGCGGCCAGCGCTCCACCCGGTTGCGCGATTTCTACGGCACCGACCCGGATGCGGCCGGCGCGGCCGCTGTCCCCGCCGACCCCGGCGTGCTCGGTGCGTTGCGCGGCCAGGCCGGCGCGATCCTGGCGGCGGAGGCCATCCGCCTGATCACCGGCACCGGCGAGCCGCTGATCGGCCGGGTGCTCACCATCGACGCCGAGTCCGGCCGGTTCGACGCCACCGTGTTGCCGGTGGCCCAGCCGGCCCCTGCCGGTGCCAGGATTGAGACCGACGGCGCGGAGCCCGTGCCCGTTGCCGCATCCGTTGCGACTGCCACTGCCACCGCCACCGAGGAGTGAGACCATGAGCACCAATACCCCGCTTCCTCCCGAAGCCCTCGACGAGTGGCTGGCCGCCCTCGCGGCCCGGCTCGGCCTCGACGCCGAGGTGGTGCCCACCGGGCTGCTGCTCGACGTGGCCCGCGACGTGGCACACAATGTGGCGCGGCCGGCCGCGCCGTTGAGCCTGTTCCTGGTGGGGCTGGCTGCCGCGCAGAACGGCGGCAGCGCCGAGGACATCACCGCGGCGAGCGCCGCCGCGACCGAACTCGCACTGGGTTGGCCCGCAAAGCAAGTCTGAACCGCTTGCCGTGACACGGCTCCGCGCGCACTGCATCCGCGGCGAGTTGCCCCCGTACGGACCAGCTGCCCCCGCGCACCGGGGCACCTCGTCCGGACCGGGGCAACTCGGCCCGATCGAGCCCGTCGTGGCGGGCCAGTCGAGCGCTTTCACCTGCTGGTCGGGGATCGTCGCGCCGAGGGAGTAGCCGCCGGTGTCGTGGTCGGTGCCCACGCAGACCCATCCGGTGATGGCGGCCAGGCCGTAGACGCCATACGGGTGTGCTGGGCCCAGGGCGGGGTCGATGCCAGGAGCGCCCTGACGACATCTCCGACGGCCACACACCTACAATCAGCCACCAGTCCACGATCTTCGCTCACCGAGGTCGACGTCGGGGCAACGGATGCCGCGGGGCGCTCACCGCGGCCGCATACACTGTCCGCCCGATCTCGGACGAACGCCCGGTCCCGTCCAGGAAGGCTAGAGCAGTGTCTTCCTGAGCGCATTCGGCAGTTATTGGTGGCCGTTTCCTCCGCTCAGCTCGCCGTCGGAGTAGCTGGTCAGCTCATCGCCCTTCGCGAGGGTCGGTCCTTCGACATTTTCCGTTGGCGGGGGAAGCCGGAGCCACCAACCACGTCCAGAGTGGTGTATTTCGCGGTGAGCCCTCAGGGCCGCTTCGCGACGGTCAACAGGATGGCGGCATCCTCTTCGGCTTCGAGGCTGTGCCGGGCGTCGGGCACGATGAGCAGGTCGCCGGTGCGGGCCTGCCAGGAGTCCGCGCCGACAATCAGCCGCACCCGCCCACTCACCACGAAGACGGTAGTGTCACCCGGGCTCTCGTGCTCGGCCAGGACGGTGCCCTTGACCATGCCGATGACGGTCTGGCGCAGCACCTTCTCGTGGCCGCCGTAGACGGTGTCGGCCGCCCGGCCGCTGCTAGCGGATGTGGCTGCGGCGAGTTGCTGCCGGGCGAGGGCGTCGATCGAGATCTTCTGCATGCCGCCAGCGTACGACTCCGAGAGCTGCCCTGCATTCGGGCTCGCCGAATCGGCTCGCCAGCCGTCCAGGTCCGCCGAGTTGCTCCCCCGCGGACGAGTTGCCCAGCTGCAGCGGGGCAACTCGTCCGCAGCGGGGCAACTCGACGAAGTACCCACGGGCGGGCTCGGCTAGGAGGATGGCGGCGCGGGCGCGAGCGCGGGCTGGGGTGATGTCGCCGCCGCGGTGGTCGTGGCGCGGATGACCTCGTTGAGGGTGTCCCGCAGCGCGATCAGGCTCTCTGGCGACATCTCCAGGGTGCGGGCCACCCGTTCCGGGATGGTCTCGGCGATGAGGCGCAACTGACGACCCTGCTCGGTGAGCGTCACCCGCAGCGCGCGTTCGTCGGACGCCGAGCGCTCCCGGCGGATGTGGCCGGTCGCCTCCAGCCGCTTGAGCAGCGGCGACAGGGTGGCCGGCTCCAACCGCAACGCCTCGGCCAGGCTGCGGAGCGTGCGCGGGTGCTGCTCCCACAGGGCCAGCATCACCAGGTACTGCGGATGCGTCAGGCCCAGCGGTTCCAGGATCGGCTTGTACAGAGCCACGGTGGTGCGTGCCGCCACGGTGAGGGCGAAGCAGACCTGGTTCTCCAGGGCGAGCACGTTCGGTTCGGTCAACGCAACGTGCTGGTTCGTCATCCGTGTGTCCCTTTTCATTAGTGGCCTGACCATCAATCGGTTTAGTTAGTACACTAATTAGTATGACGGCGAAAAAGCGCAAACCGACCATGAAGGATGCCGGCGGCTTCACCGCGTGGCTGAACGGTCGCCTGCTGCCGATCATCGGCCCACCGCCGTTAGGCCCGTACGACGACGAGGTGCCCGTGCAGGAGCGCCCGGTGGCACGCTGCCCGCTCTGCGGAGAGCCCATGACCAAGCACGACATCGACCGCAGCGGCGAGCGCACCCAGCTGCGCTGCCCGGCACCCGTCAGGTAATCCAGGTCGGACGCGCGGCAGATGGTCAGAACTGGGCGTCGATCTCCACCACGAGGTCCCAGGCGCCCTCCTCGGCGTTGCTGAGCACCACCACGTCGAGGCCGGTCTTGGGGTAGTGCCGCAGGATGCCGCTGGCGCCGGCGTTGACGCCGTCCTTGTAGTAGGAGCGCACCTTGCCGTTGTCGTCGAGGTCGAACTCGAGGCCGAAGCCGTACTTCACGTCATCGTCGTAGTCCACCTGCGGGGTGAAGAACTCGTCGGTGTACTCCTTGGAGAGCAGCTGGCCACCGCGCACGGCGTTGAGGAAGTTCATCAGGTCGCCGGCCGTGGAGTGCGCTCCGCTGTCGGGCGAGCCGATCGCCGGGGAGCTGTAGATGTTCGAGATCCAGCTGCCGTCGTCGCGGCGGTCCCAGCCCTCTGCGACCCGTTCCACGGCGTCGCGGCGGTCGAAGAAGCCGGACTCGGTCATGCCCGACCGGGCGAAGATCTCTTCGTGCACGTACTCGCGGTAGCCCAGGCCGGAGGCCTTCTCCACGGCGAGGCCGGCGAGGATGTAGCCGACGTTGCAGTCCTCACACTGCACCCCGGGCGGCGCGAGCGGCGGCTTCTGCGTGAACAGCGGCAGGAAGTCGCTGGTCTGGATCAGCGAGTAGCTGGGTGTCTGTGCCCAGAACGCGTCGTACTCCTCGCCGGCCTCCTCGTCGACGTCGTCGGCGATGCCGCTGGTGTGCGTGAGCAGGTGCAACAGCGTGACGTCGGTGCCGATGGTCGTGCCCGCCAGGTTGACGTACTCGTGGATCGACGCCTCGAGGTCGAGCCGGCCGGCATCCACCTGCTGCAGCACGGCCACGCTGGTGAAGAGCTTGGTGATCGACGCGGTGTCGAACCGGGTGTCGAGCGTATTGGGCACCTGCCAGCGTGGGGTGGCGAACCCGCGGGCCGCCTCGAAGATGGTGCGGTCGCCGTCACGCACCAGCACCACGCCGGAGAAATCGCTGTCATCGAGAAAGGTCTGAATTGCCTGGGTATCCACCCTTCGAGCGTAGCGAACGGCGACGCCTTTCGCGCCGACGGATGTGCCGGCGCCGGCGCCCGGCGGCGGGCCCGGCCCAGAAGGTCAGTCGGTGTGCCGGGTCTTCTTGGCGAGGGCGGCGAGGTCGACCTTCCCGACGGCCCGCATCCGCGCGGCGCGGGCGGCCTCGTAGCCGGGCTGGCGCGGGTCGACGCGCTGGGCCAGGAGCCGGGCCGCGAGCGCCTCAGTGATCTCCTGGAGCGCATCCTCGCGGGCCTTCTGCACGATCGCGCTGACCTGTTCGTCGTCGTCGGAGATCTCGCGCAGCCGTTCGGCGACGTGGTCGTGCAGGGTGCGTCGCCGGCCCAGGCGCACGACGTCCCTGCGCTTGTTTTCGAGCTCACGACTCTTGCCCGCGCCCGTGGTGCGTGAGAGGTAGGAGCCGAGGCGTTCAACCCGGGTGGAGTCCTCGTCGTTCTGCCGGGCCACCTCGTGCAGCTCCTGCCGGGCGAGGGCGGCGTACTGGTCAGGGTCGTAGTCCCTGTGGTCGCGGAGGGCGCCGACGATGAAGCGGTTCTTGAGGGCCATCCGCACAGCGGAGAGGGCGATGAGCATGCCCTCGTCGACGATCCGGCCGGTGGAGGGCGTGGGCGGGCCAGGGGCGGCGGTGCCCTCGGCGTTGTGCGAACCGTTCTCCACCGCTTAAGTATGGCTCACCGCGGTGCGCCCCGTCAGGGTGTCGGGGCATCCGGATTGGCCGGATCCGCCCGGTGCCACGTGGTCACAGACCGAACAGCACCACGGCCCCCTGCGCCAGGGCGAAGATCAGCAACCCGGCCAGCGCACCGACAACGGTTCCGTTTATGCGGATGAACTGCAGGTCCTTGCCCACCTGCAACTCGATCTTCTCGGTGGTCTCGGCCGGGTCCCAGCGCTCCACGGTTTCGGTGATCACGCCGGCGATTTCGTGCCGGTATTTCTGCAGCAGGTAACCGGCCGCATCCGCCAGCCAGCGGTCGATGCGGGCGCCCAGCGACGCATCGCGCACCAGCCGGCCGCCCACATCCAGCACGGTCGAGGTGATGCCAGTGCGCACGGCGCTCTCCGCATCGGCCAGGGCGCTCAGCAGCGACTGCTTGACGGACTCCCATGCGTCGCCGGCGAACTCGCGCAGCTTGGCGTTGTCGACCAGCTCGAGCTTGAGCACCTCGACCCGGTCGATCATGGTGTCGTCGTGCTGCAGGTCATCCATCAGCTCGGCCAGGTAGCGGTCGATGGCTTCGCGCAGGGGATGGCCGGGGTCCGCCTGCACCGTCGCCACGAAGCCGAGCACCTCGCGATAGGCCTTGTCGTCGACCATCTCGCCGACGAAGCCGGGCACCCAGCGGGGCAGCCGGGTCGACACCGAGGTGCCGAATGCCTCAGGGTGGGTCTCTAGCCAGCTCTCCGCCTTGTCCACCAGCAGGTCCACGGCGGCATGGTGCCGGCCGGAGACCACCAGGTTCTCGCCCAGCCGGCCGAGGCTCGGCGCCCACCGCGGCTCGAGCAGGTGTTCTCGGGCGACGCCCTCGAGAAGGTCCTTGATGTCGTCGTCGCTGAGAAGGTCGAGCAGCCCGGTGCCGGCGTGAGCGAGTTCGTCGGTGAGCCGCTCGGCGTTGGCTGGATGCACCAGCCAGGCGCCAAGTCGGCGGGAGATGCCGATGGACTCGAGCTTGCCGCGCACCACGGCGTCGGAGAGGAAATTCGACTCCACGAATTCGCCGAGGCTGGCGCCGATCTCGTCCTTGCGGTTAGCGATGATGTTGGTGTGCGGGATGCGCAGCCCCATCGGGTAACGGAACAAGGCGGTGACGGCGAACCAGTCGGCGATGGCACCCACCATGCCGCCCTCGGCCGCGGCGCGCACGTACTCGAGCCAGGGGTAGCGCTCCTGCAGCGCGAACGACACCGCGAAGACCACGGCCATGGCCACGAGCAGGCCCAGTGCCAGCCGCTTCATGCCCACCAGAGCGACCCGGCGTGCCTCGTCGGTGGCGCTGAGCGGGGCTCGATTGCCGGGAGCGGTGGTGGCGGTTGTACTCAGGGAGGGTATTGCCATGGGTCTGGTCGTTCCTCGTGGTCCGGGAGCGCGGTGTGCGCAGCGCTCCCGCCACCCTAGGCCGGGATGCTCAGGCTACGAAACCCGTCGGGGTGATTCCCCAGCGAACGACCCAGTCCTCGCCGGGGGCCAGCCAACGCAGGCCCTGGCCGGAGTTGAAGGCATCCGCCGGGGCGGTCATCGGTTCGATCGCGACGGCCAGGCCGAGCTGGGTGGTGGCGCCGGTGCGCCCGTTGTCGGTACGTACCGGAAAGTTGCGCGGCGTGAACGCCTGAACGTAGGCCATGTTGGCATCGCCCCACAGGGTGACCCGACGGCCGTCGGGGGCGGTGAGGGAGTGCTCACCGCGGCCGTCTTGCACGACCACGCCGCCGAAGCCGTCGTCGAGGTGCAGGTCGGCCACCCGGGCGCCGACGCGCAGGTCGAACGACGTGCCGTCGACGGGGCTCACGCCGATGGGGTTGAGCCGGTGGTCGACGTCGATGTGGCTGGTCGCATTCAGGCGCAACACGAGCTCATCGGTGGGCACGTCGCCGATCTTGAGGTACGGGTGGGTGCCCAGCGCCACCGGGGCGGTCTCGCCGCCGACATTGCGGATGCGGTGCGTGACGGCCAGCCCGTCGACCGTGAGCGCATAGGTCACGGTGGTGTCGAGCTGGTACGGGTAGCCGGCCTGCGGGAAGACCGTGGCGGCGAGGGTCACCTCGGTGTCGCTCTGCGCCACCAGCCGGTAGGCCGTAACGACGAGCAGACCGTGGATGGCGTTCATCTGGGCCGGCTCGGTGACGGTCAGCAGGTGTCGCACGCCGTGCTGGGTCCAGATCGCGTCGCGGATGCGGTTAGGCCAGGGCACCAACACGGTGCCGGCGCCCAGCGGCGGCACGGACTCCGCCGCGAAGCCCTCCACCAGGTCTATGCCGTTCACCGCATATTCGCGAATGCCCGCGGCCACCTCGGTGATGGTCGCGGTCGCCGGGCCTTGCAGGGTCTGCAGGGTGAGCGCGTATTGGGTTCCGGTGGCGGCGGCGAGCGACATGGTGGTCTTTCGAATCAGAGTGGTTGGAGCACGGCGAGGCCGGCCTTGCGGAGCGGGGCCAGGGTGAGCGGGTCGGCGGCCGCATCCGTCACCAGGGTGTCGAAGGCGGCGAGCGGGCCGATCCGGCCCAGGTGCACCTGGCCCAGTTTGGCACCGTCCGCCACGATGATCGCGCGCGCCGATGCGGCCAGCATCATGGTCTTCACGCCGGCCTCCGGCAGGTTGATGTTGGTGACGCCGCCGTCGGCGTCCACTCCGTTGCAGCCGATGAAGGCAAGGTCGGCGTGCACCTGGCTGAGCACGGTTGCGGCGAGGGGGTCGACGAGCGAGTGCTGCATCGGGCGCAGCGACCCGCCGGTGACGATCACCGTGAAGCGCGGGATGGCGGGCTCCAGGGCCAGGGCGATGCTCAGCCCGTTGGTGATCACGACAATGTCGGTGAGCTCCGTGCGGGCCACGAGCGCCCGCGCGATCGCGAGGGTGGTCGTGCCAACGTCGAGGATCACGCTCTGGCCGCTGGAGACCAGCGACGCCGCGAGCTCGCCGATCTGCTGCTTGGGGATGACCGAGGAGGCGAGGGCCTCCTCGAAGGAGAACTCCCGGTCGGGGCGGCTGGTGGTGGAGACCCCGGCCGGCACCGCGCCGCCGTGGATGCGTGTGAGCGTGCCGGCGCTCTCCAGCTGGTCGAGGTCGGCGCGGGCGGTGACGCCGGAGACGCCGAAGGTGTCGCTGAGCTCGCTCACCCGCACGAAGCCGCGTTCGTCGACGAGCCGTTGGATCTGTTCCCGGCGCTGGTGCGCGGGCAACGCGTCCCGGTCGGTCGGATGTTCCGCTGAGGCCATATCGCAATCTTCACTTATTTTGCCTCGCTTTTCAATACGCAAGTACTGGTTTCAGTTACGCAAATCGGCTAGCGTTGAGTCCGCCATGACTCCCCTCAACAACGCCCCAGATTTCGTCGCCGACGCCGGCATCGCGCGTCACCCGCACACCCTGGCCGACGGCCGGGACCTCATCTACTTCGATGACCCCGACACCACCCTGTCGCCCGACCGGGCGCCCGACCTGCGCGACCTCGGTCCGCGTCCGGCGAACGCGAGCATGCGCCAGGACCCGCTCAGCGGCGAGTGGGTCTCCATCGCCGCGGCCCGGCAGAACCGGGTGTTCCTGCCGCCGGCGCACCTGGACCCGCTCGCGCCGTCCACCCCGGAGAACCCCTCCGAGGTGCCCAGCAACTACGACGTGGCCGTGTTCGAGAACAAGTCGCCCTCGTTCGGGCCGCTGCTCACCGACGACGACGCGCCCACCGGCCTGGACGACCTGCGCACAATCGGGCTGGGGCGCATCCGCACCTCGGTCGGCCGCTGCGAGGTCGTCTGCTTCAGCCCCGCCACCGAGGGCTCGTTCGGCAGCCTCTCGGTCACCCGCGCCCGCACGGTGATCGAGGCCTGGGCCGAGCGCACCCACGCACTCTCGCAGATGCCCGGCATCGAGCAGGTGTTCCCGTTCGAAAACCGCGGCGAGGCCATCGGCGTCACGCTGCACCACCCGCACGGCCAGATCTACTCCTACCCGTACGTGACCCCGCGCACGCAACGACTGATCGACTCGATCGAGAGCTACGGGCCCACCCTGTTCGCCGACATCCTGGCGAGCGAGCAGGCCGGCGACCGGGTCATCCTGCAGGGCGAGCACTGGACCGCGTTCGTGCCGTTCGCGGCCCGCTGGCCCGTCGAGGTGCACATGCTGCCGCACCGGCAGGTGGCCGACTTTGCCGGCACCACCCTGGCCGAGCGCGACGAGCTCGCGGTGCTGTACCGCCGACTGCTGCGCGGCATCGACCAGCTGTACACCACGCCCACCCCGTACATCGGCGCCTGGCACCAAGCGCCGGTGAACGTGCACCGCGACGAGATCAGGCTGATGCTGCAGCTCACCAGCCCGCGCCGCGCCGAAGACAAACTGAAGTTCCTGGCCGGCTCGGAGGCCGCCATGGGCGCCTGGATCGGCGACGTCACGCCCGAGCAGGCGGCCGACAACATCCGCGCCGCGATCGCGCGCTCGGACGCCGCCGATGCAGCAGCAGACGCCGTCGCGGCAGCAGAATCCACCGAAAGCACCACCGGAAAGGCCCACTCGTGACCGACCACCAGACGCAGAGCATTCTCAGCGGCTTCCGCGCCAGGTTCGACCGCGCCGCCGACGGCCTCTGGTTCGGCCCCGGCCGGGTCAACCTGATCGGCGAGCACACCGACTACAACGACGGTTTCGTGTTCCCGTTCGCGATCAACCGCCGCGCTGTGGTGGCCCTCGCGCCGCGCTCCGACCGGATTCTGCGGGTCGCCAGCTCCTTCACCGACGAGGTCGTCGAGATCTCCCTCGACGAGCTCTCCCCCGAGACCGTGTCGGGATGGTCGGCGTATCCGCTGGGCGTGGCCTGGGCCCTCGGCGAACACGGCGCCGACCTGTCGGCCGTGACCGGTTTTGACGCCTTCATCGACTCCGATGTGCCGATCGGCGCCGGGCTGTCCTCCTCGGCGGCCATCGAGTGCGCCACCGCCGTAGCGCTCGACGAGGTCTGGAACCTCGGCTTCGACAAGCGGGTGCTCGTGCGAGTGGGCCAGCTCGCCGAGAACCGGGTCGTGGGCGCACCCACCGGCATCCTCGACCAGTCCGCGTCGTTGCTCGGCCAGACCGACGCCGCGGTGTTCCTGGACTGCCGCAGCTTCGAGTCCGAGGTCGTCCCGCTCGGCTTCGACGACGCCGGCCTCGAACTGCTGGTGATCGACACGAAGGTCACCCACGCGCACGCCACCGGCGGTTACGCCGACCGGCGTGCCTCCTGCGAAAAGGGCGCCGCCCTGATGGGAGTCGGGTCGCTGCGCGACCTCACCGTGGACGACCTGCCGCGGGCCGCCTCGGTGCTCGACGAGGAGACCTTCCGCCGGGTGCGGCACATCATCACCGAGAACCAGCGAGTGATCGACACCGTGCGGGTGTTGCGCGAAGACGGCCCCTCTGCCATCGGTTCTCTGCTGGATGCCTCGCACACCTCGATGCGCGACGACTTCGAGATCTCGGTGGCCGAGCTCGACCTCGCGGTGGAGTCGGCCCGGGCCGCCGGCGCCCTCGGCGCCCGCATGACCGGCGGCGGCTTCGGCGGCTCGGCGATCGCGCTCACCCCGCACGCACTCATCCCCGCGGTACAGCAGGCCGTGGCAAACGCCTTCGCGTCGGCGGGCTACACGGCCCCGGACATGTTCGTGGTGCGCGCCGCGGCCGGGGCCGCCCGCCTGCCCTGAGGCCAGCCCCGCCGCGCGCGCGGTGACGCGCTCGCTTGCAGACTTCCCGCCTTCGTTTCGACAACGAAGGCGGGATGTTTGCGAAGGAGTGTCGGGCAGCCACGAATGTCAGTGGTGCGGCAGACACTTTCCGCATGGACGAGCGACTCCCGAAAATCGACGAAGTAATCTCGACAGTCTTTGGCGAGGCCTTGGGCCTCAGCACCGGCGTCAAGCGCAGACGCACTCTGCAGGTCGAAAACGACCTGCGAGCCTTTCTTGAGACCGAGGCCGAACGCTACCTCACTGATGACGAGCGCACGCTGCTCGCCGCGGAGCAGGAATTCGAGCCGAGCGGCGCCGCCTGCCGTTCGCTTGAGGCCGAGGTGCTTTTCGTCGCCCTGACGGGGTTCATCACCCCGCCGCACCTCGCGCCCGACCTGCTGCTCCGACGCGTGCAGCTCGACCTGATCGATGCTCTCGCCGGGTACGTCGCGTATGAGGTGCTTCGGAACTACGACTCCAGCAGCATCCGACGGGATCTCCGCAGTGCAATCTACACGGCACGGCACGAGCTCAAGCGCGAACGACGCGAGCAATCGTGGGCACGGGAGGTGGCGAGGATGACTCCGGTACAACGCGAAGCCATCGAGTACGCGGAACGGCAAATCGACAAGCTCATCGCATCCAGGCACACGTCGGCGGAGGGGCTACCGGCAACACCTGCCGCCTATCAGGCTCGGGACCCCCAAACTGAATAGCCGGTGGCGCTCACAAGGGCGGAGTGACCGGGGTCGCGGTGCCGCCGGTGAGGCGCAGCAGCTCAGCGAAGGTCGTGGGGAAGTCCGTGTGCGCGTGCCCCGCCGCTGCCCAGACCACGGGATAGCCGGCGAGGTCCTCGTCAACCAGGGTGCGAATGGGCGACGGATGACCGAGGGGCGCGACTCCGCCGATCACCTGCCCGGTCGCCTCCTTCACGAGGTCCTTGGCGGCCCGCCCGATGGTTCCGCCGAGCCGCTCCCCCAGCCAGGCCGTGTCCACCCGGTGCGCTCCCGAGGTGAGCACCAGCAGCGGGGCACCGTCGAGGGTGAAGACCAGCGAATTCGCGATGGCGCCCACCTCGATGCCGAGGGCGGCCGCGGCCGCCACCGCGGTCGTGGCCGCATCGTCGAACCAGCGGATCTCGGGGTCGACGCCCTGAGCTTTGAGCGCGAGGCGGACTCGGTCGACAGCGGGATGCGCGGTGTTCACCATTTCAGAATCCTAGGCCGCACCATGCGCCCACGTGGTCTAACGGTTAGAAGGACATAGGCCGGAGAAAAAGGACGTTGTGGGCAATCCCGTCCCTATAAACTCACTTTTGCCTCAGTTCCGGCGCGACATGGCGTCGGATTACTAGGGTGGAGCCATGACCGCCGACCGCGCCGCCCGCCTCATCACCCTGCCCGACCGTCCGGGGCCGCACGTGGCCGAGAGCGCGTTCGTCGCCGCGGGCGCCGTGCTGGTGGGCAACGTGAGCCTGGCCGAGCACGCCAGCGTCTGGTACAACGCGGTGCTGCGCGCCGAGGCCGAACCCATCCGCATCGGCGTCGGCTCGAACCTGCAGGACAACGTGTCCTGCCACGTCGACGGCGGCTACCCGCTGATCGTGGGCCGTGACGTGTCGGTGGGCCACGGGGCGGTGCTGCACGGCTGCACGGTGGAAGACGGTGCCCTGATCGGCATGGCCGCAACGGTGCTGAACGGCGCCGTCATCGGCGCCGGGTCGCTCGTGGCCGCGGGCTGCGTGGTGCTGGAGGGCACCATCGTGCCGCCGGGCTCCCTCGTGGCGGGCGTGCCGGGCAAGGTACGTCGTGAGCTCACGCCCGGGGAGATCGAGGGCATCCGCCACAACGCCGAGGCATACCTGGGCCACGCGGCCCTACATCGCCTCGCGACCTGAGAGAAAAGCACCTAAATCCTCGAGATCCTGGGGCTTAACTCACAGTTCGCGGATGGGGCGGGGCGCGCCCGTGAGAGCATCCTCGCGAGCTGAGAGAAAAGCCCCAGAATCCTCGGGATTCTGGGGCTTAACTCACGGTTCGCGGGAGCGGCTAGGGCTTGAGCAGGCGCTCGGAGGCCTTGACCACGTTGGCCAGCAGCATCGCGCGAGTCATCGGTCCCACGCCGCGGGGGTTGGGCGAAAGGTAACCGGCCACCGTGGCGACGTCGGGGTGCACGTCTCCGGTGAGGATGCCCTTGCCGGTCTCGGGGTTCTCGACCCGGGTGATGCCCACGTCGAGCACGGCCGCGCCGGGCTTGATCCAGTCGGCCTGCACCAGGTGGGGCACGCCGACGGCGGCCACGACGATGTCGGCACGGCGCACCTCGGCGGCCAGGTCGACGGTGCGGGAGTGGGTGAGGGTGACGGTGGCGTCCAGGCCCTTGCGGGTGAACAGCAGGCCCAGCGGGCGGCCCACTGTGAGGCCGCGGCCGATGACGACCACGTTTTTGCCCGCGATCGGCACGTCGTAGCGGCGCAGCAGCTCCACGATGCCCGCCGGGGTGCAGGGCAGCGGCGAGCTGAGCTCACCCTCGATGCCGAGCACCAGGCGTCCCAGGTTGGTGGGGTGCAGGCCGTCGGCGTCCTTGGCCGGATCCATCAGCTCGAGCATGGCGTTCTCGTTGTGACCCACCGGCAGGGGCAGCTGGATGATGTAGCCGGTGACCTCACGGGCGGCGTTGAGGTCCTTGATCGCTGCGCGCACATCGGCCGAGGTGGCCGAGCCGGGCAGGTCGACACGGATCGACTCGATGCCCACCTCGGCGCAGTCACGGTGCTTACCGGCCACGTAGGAGCGCGAGCCCGGGTCGTCGCCGACGAGTAGGGTGCCGAGCCCGGGCACGATGCCCTGGGCGGCCAGCGCGCGCACGCGCTCGGTGAGTTCTTGCTTGACCTGGGTCGCGGTGGCGACGCCGTCGAGGGTGAGTGCGGTCATGCGAAATCCGATCTATTGGTGATGCTGCGCGCGCTTCGGTACGAAGCCCCGCGCCAATCGGGCACCCGCCGCGCCGCGCCCAGACGCGGGCGGCGAAAGCGGTGCCGGGTGCGGGCGGTGACGGATGCGCTCACGCGAGTGCCACATCCGTCACGACCCGACAGGCCTACTGAGAGAGGCCGGGGTACAGCGGGAACGCGTCGGTGAGGCCCTTCACCCGGGAGCGGAGAGCCTGGATGTCGGCTCCGGGCAGGAGCGCCTGGGCGATGACGTCGGACACGACGGTGAACTCGGCGTCGCCGAAACCACGGGTGGCCAGGGCGGGCGTGCCGATGCGGAGGCCGGAGGTGACCATCGGCGGGCGCGGGTCGAACGGCACCGAGTTGCGGTTGACGGTGATGCCCACCTCGTGCAGCGCGTCTTCGGCCTGCTGACCGTTGATCTCCGAGTTGCGCAGGTCGGCGAGCACCAGGTGCACGTCGGTGCCACCGGTGAGCACGTCGATGCCCGCGGCGCGGGAGTCATCGGCGGTGAGCCGGTCGGCGAGGATCCGGGCGCCGCGGAGGGTGCGCTCCTGGCGTTCCTTGAACTCGGGCAGCGCGGCGAGCTTGAACGCGGTGGCCTTGGCGGCGATCACGTGCATGAGCGGTCCGCCCTGCTGGCCGGGGAACACGTTGGAGTTGAGCTTCTTCGCCAGCGCGGTGTCGCGGGAGAGGATGAAGCCCGAGCGGGGGCCGGCGAGGGTCTTGTGCACGGTGCTGGAGACGACGTCGGCGTAGGGCACCGGGGACGGGTGCAAGCCGGCCGCGACGAGGCCGGCGAAGTGGGCCATGTCGACCCAGAGCTTGGCGCCCACCTCGTCGGCGATGGCGCGGAAGGCGGCGAAGTCGAGCTGCCGGGGGTAGGCCGACCAGCCGGCGATGATGACCTGTGGCTTGTGCTCGAGGGCCTTGTCGCGCACCACGTCCATGTCGACGCGGAAGGTCTCCGGGTCGACGCCGTACGCGACCGGGTTGTAGAGCTTGCCGGAGAAGTTGAGCTTCATGCCGTGGGTGAGGTGGCCGCCGTGCGCCAGCTCCAGGCCCAGAATGGTGTCGCCGGGGGTGGCGATCGCGGAGAGCACCGCGGCGTTGGCGGTGGCGCCGGAGTGCGGCTGCACGTTCGCGTACTCGGCGCCGAAGAGGCTCTTGGCCCGGTCGATGGCGAGCTGCTCGGCCACGTCGACGTACTCGCAACCGCCGTAGTAGCGGCGGCCCGGGTAGCCCTCGGCGTACTTGTTGGTGAGCACCGAGCCCTGCGACTGCAGGATGGCGCGGGGCACGAAGTTCTCGCTGGCGATCATCTCGAGGTAGTCGCGCTGGCGACCGAGTTCTTGCTCGAGGATCGCGGCGATCTCGGGGTCGACGACCTCGAGGGGCTCGTTGAAGGTGGAGGGTACAGAACTGGTAAGCACAGTATCGGACACGGGGAAACTCCTTGAGACTATCGATGGATGTGTCGTGGCCCAGGCGTGCGGTCACTAACCGTGTCAGTCGCTCCCCGATGGTGACCCATCTTTCGTGCTACGCCAGTCGCGACCCGGCAATACTATCATCCGCGTGCGTCCCGCAGCTCGTCGACGACAAGCAAATCGGGGCGCAGATGGTCGGTCTGGTACGCGGCGCGGGCCACGAGGTGCGCCGCCATCGGCGCGGTGAGCGCCTGGAAGACCACAATGGCGACCACCAGGGTGAGAGTGCCGACGCTGAAATTCGTTACCGCGATGTCCAGGGTGACCGCCATGAGGCCGAGGATCTGCGGCTTGGTGGCGGAG
This sequence comes from Cryobacterium adonitolivorans, assembly GCF_004402695.1. Lineage (GTDB taxonomy): Bacteria > Actinomycetota > Actinomycetes > Actinomycetales > Microbacteriaceae > Cryobacterium > Cryobacterium adonitolivorans. The sequence goes on from NZ_SOFL01000012.1 coordinate 155,541, forward strand.
TGCAGCCGGGTGAGCACATCGGGGAAGCGCAGCAGGCCGACGCCGGCCGCGAGGCACATCAGGGCGGCGAGCAGCACCAGGACGGCGGTGACCACGTCGCTCCACACGGCGGTCATGCGCGGTTCCGGCCGGGCAGGAACCGGGCGACGCTGAGCGAGCCGAGCACGGCGAACAGCGCCAACACCAGCAGCACCGGCAGGTTGTCGGAGTGCCGGTTGAATGCCATCTCGGCGCCGAGCGCGCAGATGATGGTGGCCACCAGGACGTCCGAGGCGATCACCCGGTCGAGCACAGAGGGCCCGCGGATGATGCGGTAGACGGCGGCGAGGGCGCCGGCGCCGAACATGAGTCCGGCGACGACGGCGACGATATCCATGGGGGTCATCCCTGGGCTCCGTTCTGGGGGTCGGCGGGGGCGTGTGGCCCGGCTGCCTGGCCGAGGCCGCCGCGCGCGTCTTCTTCGGCGCGCACCCTGGACACCCGCTCCACGTCTTCGGCCGAGCCGAATGCCAGCACGATACGCCGTTCGGTGGCCAGCACCCGGGACCGGAATTTTTCGGTCGCCGCCACGTCGCGCATGTTGATCACGTGCAGGTACAGGGTGGAGTCGACCCGTTCGATGTCGACCACGATCGACCCCGGCACGATGGAGGTGGCCACGGCGGTCCAGGTGAGGATGAGGTCGCTGCGGGTGCGCAGGTGCACTGCCACGATGGCGTTTCTCGGGGTGTACCGGGGGCCCAGGGCGAGCCAGGACACGTCGATGGAGGCGCGCACGATGTCGAAGAGAAGCGTGCCGAAGAGCCAGGCGCTGCGCCAGAGGTTGACCCGGCCGCTCAGTTGCACCGCCGGCAGGTAGAACACGATGGACACGACCGCGGCGAAGATCACCCCGGTGAGCAGGTTCAGCAAGGAGAACTTGCCCCACAGCAGCGCCCAGAGCAGCACCAGGCCGAGGAACAACGGTAATTGATTCAGGACGGCGGCGCGGCGCTCCCGGCGCGCACTCACGGGGCACCTCCGGGGAAGACGGCGTCGATGTAGGTCGACGGCTCGTCGATGTTCGCGGCGGCGCGGGCGGCGAGGTCGAAGGCGGGGCCGGCGAAGACCGTGAGGCACACCGTGAGCGCGAGCATGGTGGCGGTGGCCGCGGTCATCAGCGGCGATGTGGTCTTGGTCAGGACGGTGCCCTCGTCGTGCGGGTCGTCCTGCAGGGCGTTGAGCATGGCGGAGTCGTAGTTCTCCACGTCGCGACGCGGCCGCCAGAACGCCATGTTCCAGGCCCGGGCCAGCGCGTACAGGGTCAGCAGCGACGTCGCCGCACCGCCGGCGAGCAGCAGGTAGTTCAGGCCCCCGCCGACCTGCACCCCCGCGTCGAACAGGGCCACCTTGCCGAGGAAGCCGGAGAACGGCGGGATGCCGCCGAGGTTCATCGCTCCGATGAAGAACAGGATGGCGACGAACGGGGCGGCCTTGAGCATCCCGCCGAGCCTGGCCAGGGAGGTGGTGCCGCCGATGCGCTCGATGAGCCCGGCGCACAGGAACAGAGTCGTCTGGATCATGATGTGGTGCACGACGTAGTAGATGGTGGCCGCGATCGCCGCTTCGGTGCCGATCGCGATGCCGAAGATCATGTAGCCGATGTGGCTGACCAGGGTGAAGGAGAGCAGTCGCTTGATATCGGCCTGGGCCAGCGCGCCGAGTATGCCGATGACCATGGTGAGCAGCGCCACGATCATCAGCGGCACCTGCAGCCGGTTGTCGGGGAAGAGCAGCGTCTGGGTGCGCAGGATCGCGTAGACGCCGACCTTGGTGAGCAGTCCGGCGAACACCGCCGTGACCGGGGCCGGCGCCGTCGGGTAGGAGTCCGGTAGCCAGAACGACAGCGGGAACACCGCCGCCTTGACGCTGAAGGCGATGAGCAGCATCAGACCGAGGATCAGCTGTACGTCGCCGGGCAGCTCCGGGATGCGTTCGGCCAGCAGCGCCAGGGTGACGGTGCCGGTCGCGCCGTAGATCAGCGCGATGGCGGAGAGGAACAGGATCGAGGAGACCAAGCTGACGACGATGTAGGTCACACCGGCGCGGATGCGCGCACCGGTGCCGCCGAGGGTGAGCAGCACATAACTGGCCGAGAGCAGCATTTCGAAGCCCACGTACATGTTGAACAGGTCGCCCGCGATGAACGCGTTGAACAGCCCGGCCGCCAGGACCAGATAGGTGGGGTGGAAGATCGACACCGGGGTTTCCCGGTCGCCCTCGACGATGCCCTGCCCGACGGCGAAGAGCAGCACGCCCAGCAGCATCAGCGCCGAGACGATGAGCATGATCGCCGACAACCTGTCGACAACGAGCACGATGCCCCACGGCGCCTGCCAGTCGCCCACGTGCACCACGGCTGGGCCGTGCTGGTCGACGAGCACCAGCAGGATGGCGCTGATCACGACGATCGCGGTGAGCGAGAGCACGCTCACCATCACCTGGTAGCGCGAGCGGCGGCCGAGGGCGAGGGTTAGCGCGGCACCGAGCAGCGGGATGGCGACCACGAGGGGCACGAGAATGTTCATGGGGTGCCGCCCTCCCGGTCGCTGTTGCCGGTGTTGTCCGCTCCGCTGCTGTCGTCGTCGCTGCCGTCCTCGCTGGCGTCCAGCGACGCCTGCACGGCGGCCTCGTCGTCAGTGGACGAGCGGAAGGTGACCTCGGAATCCTCGGTGGTCTCCGCGGCGTGCTCGTCGGTCAGGTTGTCGCCCTCGTCGCCGAGCTGGGCCAGCCACCAGGACCGGTAGATCAGGGCGAGCAGCAGGGCTGTGATGCCGAAGTTGATCACGATCGCGGTGAGCATCAGCACCTGCGGCACCGGGTCGGCCATGGTGTCGTCGAGGGCCGTGCCGGTGACGATCGGGGAGCTGCCTGGCCGGCCGCTCATGATGAAGATCAGCAGGTTGGTGGCATTGCCCACGAGCAGGAACCCGATCAGCACGCGGGTGAGGCTGCGCTCGAGCATGATGTAGATGCCCGCGGCGTACATGACCGCCATCACGATCACCAGGGTCAGGGAGGCGCTCATCGCGGGTCTCCTTCCGGCTCGATGGAGGAGACGCCGGCCGGCTGGGTGATCGGGGACGTGTCCGGGCCGTTACCGGGCGCGGGCGCCTCGGCGGGGGTCCACTCCGACGACGCGTCGAAGCCGATGGCATCCCCCGCGTCACTGGAGGCGTTGCCGATCGGCGGTACGCCTGAATGGTCTTCGTCATCGTCGTCGCCGGGTTTGACGAGTTCGCTTTGCCGGTCTATCTCGCTGCCGAGGCTGCGGAGGATGTCGAGGACCAGACCGATGACCACGAGGTACACGCCGATGTCGAAGATGCTGGAGGTGCCGAAGGAGAGGTGGCCGAGCGCCGGCAGGTCGGCCTCGAAGTACGCCGACTCCAGCGGGATCCCGGTGACGAACAGCGAGCCAACGGCCGTGCCGACGGCGAGCACCACTCCCAGCCCCAGGATCTTGCCCGGGTCGATCGGGGCGGCTTCGCCCAGTTCGTACCGGCCGCCGGCCAGGTACCTGGCCACCAGGGCCAGGCCCGCCAGCAGGCCGCCGGCGAAGCCGCCGCCGGGCAGGTTGTGGCCGGCGAAGAGCAGGTAGATCGACACGATGATGGCCGGGTGGAACAGCAGTCGCACCAGCACCTCGATGATGATCGACCGGTTCTCGGCCGACTGGGTGCGGCCGCCGAGCAGCCAGGATTGGCGGGTCACGGCGTGGCCGGCGGAGCTGGCGTGCGGGTCGGCCACGACGCGGCGGCGGTTCTTCGGCTCGCGGCGCTTCCGGGACTCGCGGAGCCTGGGCATCTCGGCGCTGCGGCCGGAGACGAACAGCAGGCTGGCGACGCCGGTGGCCACCACGATGAGCACCGAGATCTCGCCCATGGTGTCCCAGGCACGGATGTCGACGAGCATCACGTTGACGATGTTGTTGCCGTGGCCCTCCTCGACGGCCAGCCGGGGCAATTCCGCGGCGATGGTCTGCGCCTGGCGGGCGCCGAGGGAGATGACCGTGATGGTGCCCATCACGAGGGCGACGAGGGCGCCGATGATCGCCCGGCGGCGACGGTGCATCGGCCGGTTGTGCTGGGCGATGCGGCTGGGCAGTCGGCGCAGCACGAGCACGAACACCACGAGGGTGATCGATTCGACGAGCGCCTGGGTGAGCGCCAGGTCCGGGGCTCCGTGGAAGGCGAACAGGGCGACCAGGCCGTATCCGGTGATGCCGGCCAGCAGCACCGAGGTCATCCGCTGTCCGACCCTGGCGGCCATCACGGTGGCGATGATCATGACCACGCCGATGATCACCTGCGCCGGGTAGTCCCAGAGCACGATGGCGTCGGGCCAGGTGCGGTTGACGAAGGATGCCGCGCCCAGCGCCAGCACGAACACCACGAGGATGGTGGCCAGGTACTGCGGCAGGCCGCCCTTCTGGGCGAGGTGGGTGGTGCGGGCGGCGATCTTGTCGATGAATCGCACGGTGTGGCCGTAGCCGTGGCCGGCGTCCACCCAGGCGGGCACGGCGGCCTGCCAGCGGGCTACCCGCTTGCGCTGGGCGAAGACGACCATGCCCAGCAGCACCACGATCGTGCTGAGCAACAGGGCAGGTTCGAACCCGTGCCAGAGCGCCAGGTGGTAGTCGCCACCACCGGGGACGGTGTCGGCGTAGGCCGCCAGCATCGGGTCGAGCAGCATCACGAACGGGCCGAGCAGCACGGTGGCGACCGAGAGGATGCCGGGAGCCAGGGCAAAGTCCCACCGGCTGGCGTGCAGGGGGATGTCGCCGACCGCCAGGCGGGTGCCGAACGCGCCCCAGAAGAACTTGGCGCTGTACGCGACGGTGAGCACCGAACCGATCGCGGTGCCGACCAGGGCGATCCAGCCCCAGCCGTCGCCGGCCAGGCCGGCCTCGAGGAACGCGGTGAACACAGACTCCTTGGCGACGAAACCGAGGAGCGGCGGCAGGCCGGCCATCGACGCGACGGCGACCAGGGCGATGGCGGCGAGGGCCGGTTCGCGGCGGCCGATCCCAGAGAGCTTGCGCCAGTCGCGGGTGCCGGCGCGATGGTCGATGATGCCCACAACGAGGAACAGGGTGGCCTTGTACAGCGCATGGGCGAGCAGCAGCGTCGCCCCCGCGAGTGCCGCGTCGCGGGTGCCGAAGCCGACGACGACCATCAGGAAGCCGAGCTGGCTGACGGTGCCGTAGGCCAGCATCAGCTTGATGTCGTGCTGGCGCAGAGCCCGCCAGGCGCCGACGAGCATGGTCCAGATACCGATGGTGACCAGCACCGGCAGCCAGCCCGGAGATTCGGCATAGCCGGGCGCGAACCGGGCGGTGAGGTAGATGCCGGCCTTCACCATCGCGGCAGCGTGCAGGTACGCGCTCACCGGGGTCGGCGCGGCCATCGCGGCGGGCAGCCAGAAGTGGAACGGGATCAGAGCCGACTTCGACAGGGCACCGACCAGGATCAGCAGCACCGCCCAGATCGCGACGGGGGTGCCGGTGGGGTTCGCGACGATGGCGGCCAGGGAGGTGGTGCCCGCGTCGACGGAGATCATCACGACGCCGATGAGCATCACCAGGCCGCCGAAGGTGGTCACCAGCAGCGCCTGCAGGGCGGCACCACGGCTCTCCCGTTTGGTCGTGTAGTGCCCGATCAGCAGGTAGGAGAGCACGCTGGTGATCTCCCAGAACATGAACATCACCAGGATGTCGTCGGCGGTGACGAGCCCGTACATGGTGCCGGCGAAGGCGAGCAGCAGCGCGGCGAAGCGGCCCAGGCTGGGCTCGTCGGCGTCGAAGTAGCGGGCGCAGTAGATGAGCACCAGGGCGCCGACACCGGTGACGACGAGGGCGAGCAGCCAGGCGAGCGCATCCACCCGGAAGGACAGGCTGATCCCCAGCTGCGGGATCCAGGGCAGGCTCTCGGTGACGGCGCCGCCGGCGGTGATCACGCTGGTCTGGGTGAGGGTGTAGCAAAATGCCACGGCGGGCAGGATGGCCACGACATAGAAAACGCGCAGCCCGATCAGTCGGGTGAGCGCGGGAGTGAGAACGGAAACGAGCAGGAAGGCCAGGAGGATTGTCGCCACGGGACCTCCCGGCTCTCTGTAAACGAGTGTCGTCTCTACGGTCAGAGTGTCGCTACCCAGTGTATATGAGGGGGTCTTTCGACCCTTACCGCTGAGCATCCGTCGGCTAGTGTTACCGCAACCCCCCGGATCGGATGCTCCACGTGACCACTCGCACCACCGGGCCTGACCGGCCCGAGAACTCCCCCGCACGCACCAACGCAACCCCACATCGCTCCGGGCACGAGGAAACCCCGCTCGAGCACATCGACGACGCCCTGAGCGTGCACGAGGATGAGGGCCTGCACAAGGGCCTCAAGGCCAGGCACGTGCAGATGATCGCCATCGGCGGCGCCATCGGCACCGGCCTGTTCCTCGGCGCGGGCGGCCGGCTCGCCAGCGCGGGTCCCGCCCTGGTGTTCGTGTACGCCATCTGCGGTTTCTTCGCGTTCCTCATCCTTCGCGCGCTCGGCGAACTGGTGCTGCACCGGCCCACCTCCGGCTCCTTCGTGTCCTACGCCCGGGAGTTCTTCGGCGAGAAGACCGCGTTCGTGACCGGCTGGCTGTACTGGCTGAACTGGGTGATGACCGCGATCGTGGACGTCACCGCGGTGGCGCTGTACATGAACTTCTTCGGCAAGTACTGGGCACCCTTCGGCGACGTGCCGCAGTGGCTGTTCGCCCTGCTCGCCCTCGCCGTGGTGATGGGCCTCAACCTGCTCTCGGTGAAGGTGTTCGGTGAGCTGGAATTCTGGTTCGCTCTGATCAAGGTCGTCGCCATCGTCGCGTTCCTGCTGGTGGGCACCTGGATGGTCATCTTCGGCACCCCGGTGGAGGGAGCCACAGTGGGCTTCTCGCTCATCGCCGAAAACGGCGGCTGGCTGCCCAACGGCCTGCTCGCCTCCGTGCTCGTGGTGCAGGGCGTCGTGTTCGCGTACGCCTCGATCGAGCTGATCGGCACGGCCGCGGGCGAGACCGAGAACCCCGAGAAGGTGATGCCCAAGGCGATCAACACCGTCATCGTGCGCATCGCGGTCTTCTATGTCGGGTCGGTCCTGCTGCTCTCGCTGTTGTTGCCGTACACGGCATATGAGGCCGGCGTGAGCCCGTTCGTCACCTTCTTCGGCTCGATCGGCGTCGAAGGCGTCGACGTGATCATGAACCTCGTTGTGCTCACCGCGGCGCTCTCGTCGCTTAACGCCGGCCTGTATTCCACCGGACGCATCCTGCGGTCGATGTCGCTGGCCGGGTCGGCGCCGCGGTTCGCTGACAAGGTGAGCCGCAACGGGGTGCCGTTCGGCGGCATCCTGCTCACCGGTGTCGTCACCCTGCTCGGTGTCGGACTCAACGCGCTCGTGCCTGACGAGGCGTTCGAGATCGTGCTGAACATGGCCGCGATCGGCATCATCAGCGCATGGGGCATGATCGTGCTCTGCCAGATGCGGCTGCAGGCCTGGGCGAAGGCCGGCATCCTCACCCGGCCGGCGTTCCGGATGCCCGGCGCCCCGTTTACCGGGTACCTCACCCTGGCGTTCCTCGCGACCGTGCTCGTGCTGATGGCCTTCGACTGGCCGGTCGGCACTCTCACCATCAGCTCGCTCGGCCTGATCATCCCGGCGCTGGTCCTGGGCTGGTTCGCCTGCCGCGGCCGCATCCTCGAGATCGCGGCCTCCCGGCCGCCGCTGCCCGCCGCCAAACGCTAGACGCGCGAGCGGCCCGCCGCGCACGCACTGTGGTGCTTCGAGGCGTCAACCGTTGCCCGTGCGGACAATTGCGCCCGGTACGCCGGGGGTGGATTCAACCGGTCGATGCAACACTGCCGTCTTGTTGGTCTGAGAGTAGCTGGTTCAGGGCTTCGCGGGGCGTGGCTGCGTCGAGTCGTTTTCGGGGGCGG
>NZ_SOFL01000014.1 GCF_004402695.1 Cryobacterium adonitolivorans
CCGACGACGCTTGTCCGTTGCCCAGGTAGTCGCGGATGCTGTGGCCCAGGCCACGGCGCAATACGCTGCCCAGAGCGTGACACTGACGGTCACCATGACCCCAGCTGCCAGCGACGCTGCTGTCAGCGGGGACAGCGATCGCGTCGGTCAGGTCTTGACTAATCTCCTCGACAACGCTGTTCGACACACCCCGTCAGGCCGTGAGGTGGTGATCTCCGCCGCGGTAGTCGGCAGCATGGCAGTGATTGCGGTGTCCGACGAGGGCGATGGAATTCCGGGCGATCACATTTTGCATGTCTTCGAGCGGTTCTACCGAGTGGACGCCAGCCGGGACCGCGCCCACGGCGGCTCGGGCGTAGGTCTGGCGATCGCCAAATCCATCACCGAGGCCCACGGTGGAAGCATCCGCGCAGACAGCGCGGGTGCCGGCCGAGGCGCGANTCGCGCTGAGGGCACGGGGCGCTGTGATTGGGTAGCGTCGCGCCATTGATTGCCGCCCGGATCCGCATCATTCTCGCCCTGTGCGACGGCGAACTCTCGGTCAACAGCCTGGCCGAGCTGCTGGAGAAGTCCCCGCCGTCCGTGTCACAGCATCTAGCCAAGCTGCGCCTGTCACAGCGTGCCGATCGCGGCGACAACTGTGGGCAGCTGGGTGCGAGAACCGGCCTGGTCCATCGCCGCGGTAAGCGAAGTCGATGAGCCGACGGCGAACCCGCCAATAACCCCCGGCAGCGAAATGATCGGCCGGGTTGATGCTTGCTTCCCTGGTTCCGCCGGTCGAATGTGAGGGGCGCAGAATTCGTGGCCCTTCTCGTGCCCCTCGGGCGACGTCATCCTCGTTTCGGGGCACCCCTTTCCTCGTGTCCCGCCCGCGCGGATAATTAGGACATGGATGTGCCGTTGGGGTTGGGGGAGTTCGAGGATTCCAACGAGTTGGAGCACCTGCGACGACGCGCGTACGGACCGGATGCCAACATCGCGGGGGATGCGGCGGCTCAGGCTCGGCTCTCCGAATTGGAGGCCGCCCGACGCAGACAGCTCACTCCCGTCGTCGATGCCGCCACCTGGGTCCCCGCCCCAGCCTTGGATCGCGTCCCGGGCCCTGAGCCTTTCGGAGGGCCGCGCTCTGCTTCGACATCGGTCCCACTGCCTGACAATGGGGCGTTCGCCGAGCCGGAGCCTGCCGGAGGGTCGGACACCGCGCACGTCCGGGCCGACGGGCCGATGGCCGATTTTGACCCCATCAACGCGGCCCCCGCGGCACCGTGGTGGCGCCGCCGTTGGTCGGCGATCCTCGGCGGCTCCATCGCGGTCCTTGCCCTGATCGCGGCCCTGGTCGCGTGGATGTCGCCGGGTGCGCCGGACCACGTGCTCGCACCGGAGTACGGGCTCCCACCGGACTTCGTGCTCGGACTGGAGTCGGTCGGTGCTGATGCCGATGGGCCGAAAGACCCGCACGGCACTCTTGACCGGCTGGGTCTCAGTTCCGATAAGCTGCGGCGCTACGAGGATTTCGGCTACCTCAGCGTCTGGAGCGGTGAGTCTCGCCAGGGCACGGCCTGCCTGCTCGTGGCACACCCCGTCCAGGGGCTCAGCGAGGGGATCGGCGCCGAAGGGTGTTCCCCCGATGGCCTCGACACTATCGCTGACTTTGTGCAGATTCCGACCGGCAGCCTCACCCGGTTCGTGCTCAAGGGCGACCACGTCGACGTCTACATGTTCATGAGGGCCGCCGATCCGAGCGCGCCGCGAGGCTAGCTACTCGCGGCATTCATTTCGTGCGGTGCGCCGCTGCGAGGCGTGAGCAGTGATCATGAGCGGCCGGAGCCCACAGGCCGCAGCCGCCAAGAGTAGGAGGGAACCAGTCGGTGGCGGTGGCGGCCCATGCGGACTGCAGAATCGCGGGGTACTCGCCTCAGCGCTCGTGCGTGTCGCTGTCGTTCTCGAGCAGCATCCCGACCGACGTCGCGCAGGCATCGCCGCGCCACGCCTCGATGCCCTCCCGGATAGCGAACGCCGTGATGACGAGGCCGGCGATCGCGTCGGCCCACCACCAGCCGAGCAGGCTGTTGGCAACCAGGCCGACGAGCACCGCGGCTGACAGGTAGGTGCAAATGAGGGTCTGTTTCGAGTCCGCCACCGCGCTGGCCGAGCCAAGTTCGCGACCGGCGCGACGCTCGGTTAGCGAGAGGAAGGGCATGACGACGACGCTTAGCGCGGTGATGACAATGCCGAGCGTTGAGTGCTGCACCTGCTCCTGACCGGCGAGAGCGAAAATCGAAGTGACGGACACGTATGCAGCCAGTGCGAAGAATGCGAGAGCGATAACGCGCAGTGTCCCCTTCTCCCACCGTTCCGGGTCACGGCGGGTGAATTGCCAGGCCACAGCGGCCGCAGAGAGTACCTCGATCACAGAGTCGAGACCGAAGCCGATCAGAGCAGCGGACGAGGCGATCGAGCCAGCAGTGATGGCTACGACAGCCTCGACCAGGTTGTAAGCGATCGTCGCGCTGACGATCAAGCGCACGCGGCGCTGCAACACGGAACGACGCTCGTCGGCCGGCATTGAAATGGTGCTGGTCATGAGCAGGTGCACCCTTCTCGGTCGCAGCAATCGGGTTCGACCAACAGCACCACGCGCAGCAGTTCGTCGAGCGCCGCGGTCAGGTGCGCATCGGTGAGACGGTACCCGGCGCGCCTCCCATCGGGCATCGACTTGACCAAGCCGCAGCCTCGCAGGCATGCCAGCTGGTTCGACATGACCTGCCGCGAAACGCCGAGTGCGTCGGCCAGATCGGATGGGTAGGCCGGCGCTTCACGTAGGGCGAGCAGGATGCCGGCCCGCGTCGGATCGGAGAGAGCGTGGCCCAGCCGCGCGAGCGCAGTCGTGTGCGTGAGGGATGCGGTTCCGGGGGTCATGTCCCGACAGTACAGTGAATGCTGAATTAGCGAAACAGTGTGTCCTCGGTGGCTTGCGCAGTCCGATCCTTCCAGAGCCCCGCGGCGCGAAGTATCGCCTCGCATCAACTTCGATCTGTAGCGAACGACCGGGCAGGATGGAGGTGGCAAGGCGCAAGGCCTGCCCTTTGGAAAAGCGCATACGCGTCTGACGTTCGGCCGCCGGAGCGATTCGCATCCGCGTGTCCTATGGCCGGTTCGTACGTGGCACGAGGCCACACCCTAAGCTCAGTCCGGCGGTTCGGCGTTGCCGAACGGCGGCACGCTGATGTCTTTATCATTCACAACAACGTCCCCGGGATCGTCTGGGCCGCCCGTTCCGGGGGCTACTTTGACGTGGTCCGCGACGTCTGGGTCGATCGTCGAGGGCGCGGGGTCGTTCTGCCTGGCTTGTGTTTCGGCTTCGCTTGCCGGGCTGTAACTGGTGTCTTTGCGTGTCTGATCGCTACCTCTAGATATGTTTACTCCCTTGTAATTTAGTGGCGCGCTACCGGGCGAAGAAGCCGCGGTAGTACTCGTAGGTCCAGCCGACCAGGGCGATGAGGCCAATCCCCACGCCGATGATGGAGACCCAAATGCCGACGGCTAGCCCGAGGAAGAGGAGACCGAGCGCCGCGGCAAGGACGATGGGCCACCAACTGAACGGGCTGTAGAAACCTAATTCGGGGTCACCGTCGTCGATGCTGGCGTTGACGTTGTCTTCAGGCAGCGCACCGGCTTGGGCTTTATAGACCCGGCTGAGGTAGAACGCAATGAATGCGGCCAGGACGGCGCAAAGCCCTAGCGCAATAGTTCCCACCCACTCGATGGGAGTGCCGGGACCGGAAACGGACTGCGTTGCCAGCTGCTGGGCGTTGGTGACCAGGTTCCAGACGATGTAGACGACGTCGACGAGGAGGAAGAATCCGGCGAGTATCCAGAACAGGTTGACGTTTGCTCTCATGGGCGGTGATTCCCTTCGACGGCGAGGCGAATTGCGTAGGTGCGACTCTTACGAGTCAAGAAGCAACTTCTTGAGGTTCCTCAGAGCGTGCAGTGTGGTGAGCCCCACCACCTCGGACGGTGACCCAGAGAATTGACTTCGCACGGTGCGCACCGCACAGCGCGAACTGACGCTGATGAAGACCGTCCCTGGTCGCTCGCCTTCCTCCGGGCCGGGGCCACCGACACCGGTCACTGACACGCTGACGTCCGCTCCGACAGTGTCCAACACGGCCCGGGCCATTTGCTCGGAGCATTCGGCGGTGACGACTGGGCCACGACTGACCCCCAGCAGCCGGTATTTAGTCTCATTCTGATAGGCAACCACCCCGCCCGCGAACCACGATGATGACTCCGCCGCTGCTCCCAGAACTTGAGCGATCCGTCCAGCTGTGAGCGATTCCGCGACCGCAACCGTTATGCCGTCCGCCAGTGCGAGTTGTCCAATCTGCCCCGCCAGCTCTGAGATTTGATTGTCTTGTTCCTCTGCAAACAACATTGTTCGCCTCCTGCCCCTCTACATAACTTAGCTACGGCGACACGAAAAGACGAGCATTTCTTAGGTTCCGTTGCCGCCTCGACGGTCGTAAGACGCGGCTGTTGGCAATAACCCAGTTGGCTGCCGGTGCGGGTATAAGAGTTCGGCGCGCAAGTCTCGACAACGGCGGAGAGGATGTCGGCGGGCAAAACCTCGTCATCCGGCCGGATCGACGCTGCGATCCAGGCGCCTGGATTCATCCGGTTCACGCCCGGACGCTAGAGCTCCGGGTGCGTGCGAGCCCACTCCAGTGAGTGGCGGGCTTGAGCGGCGCTCAGCCGGGTAGTGCCGCCGCAATGAGTACAGGCATTCGAGTATGTCGTGGACAGCGGGAACAACGGTAGGAAAAAGAGTGTCAGTCGGTGGGAATTCTTGACCACGTGTTGCTCGGAGAGAGTGCCGCAGTATCCGCACACGAACGACACTATGTTCATGGTGGTCAGCTGGGCACGCGTGCCAAAAAGAAGAAACATGCGCTCAGCTAGTGGGGATAGGAATGCGTATGCGCACTTTGCTGGGCTCGATCCACGCCTTGAACGCCACTGCTTTGCCGAATCCGTCTCCGTCGAGTTCGATCTCCTCCGGCCGTGAAAAGCGTGCAGTGAACTGCGAAGCAGTTTCATAGCGCAGATCGCCGTCGTTCTTCTGCTCTCCGGCTAGGGCCTTGCCCGCTTTCGTTCGCCGAACGATTCCGTTGGTCCAGGCCACTTTCACCCACACCCTGATCCATCCCAACGCGCCGCCTGGCCGGGTCATCATCACGTCGAACAAACCGTCGTCCAACACTGCTTCTGGCATCAGCAGGATGTTGGCTGGCAGCGACCCGCAATTGCCGAGAATAAGAGTGTGCACAGTTGCACGTTTGTCGGCCCCATCGTTGATCCGGAACCGCAGGTGAAGTTCATCCGGGTCGCGCAGGGATTTGACGATCGCCTGTACGTACGCCGCCCAGCCGGCCTTCTTCTTTAAGTCTTCGTCTGTGTTGGTGATCATCTTCGCGTCTAGACCCAAACCTGCCATCACCACGAAGGCGTGCTCATCACGGGATTTGTCGTCTCGCTCGATGCGAATCATGCCCAAATCAATGGCACGATCCACGCCGGTGAATGCGGTGCGCACGCTTTCGGGCATGTCGTCCAGCGTCAATTTCAGATTGCGGGCGAGGAGGTTGCCCGTTCCCGAGGGTAAGAGTGCGACGGGGACATCATGCCCGCGAACTGCCTCAACCACCGCGCGCACGGTGCCGTCACCCCCAGCGACGATAACCATGTCAACGCCACGAGCGAGCGCCTCGGTGGTTACGCCCTGGCCGACGTCGTCGACGGACGTTTCGAACCACACGCTCTCCGTCCATCCTGCGGCCGCCGCTTCCGCGTTGACGGCGTCCCTCAACGCGTCGAGATCGACTTTGACGGGGTTGTAAATGACAGCGGCGGTTCGAGGTGTGGCATCGCTCATTGCGACAGTGTAGTCACGTCGGAGGGGTGTCTGCGTGTTCACGAGCGGACACTTGCTCGTTACCTCTCTACTTTCCGCCACATGGCATCTATGATCGTCCCGGCCAGAACTTCGGGCCACTGCCGCCGATTGCTGAAAGGTTAACCGTGTCGAAGTCGAAAAAGTCTGGCGCCGTCAAGCGCGTTCCCAAGCCGAAGTACGAGCAAGAGTTGGAACGGTTGCAAGCCGAGCTCGTTGGGATGCAGCAATGGGTCATAGAAACCGGAGCAAAGGTGCTGGTCATATTTGAAGGTCGGGACGCTGCGGGCAAAGGTGGGGCAATCAAGCGGATCGTCCAGTACCTCAACCCCCGTTCCGCTCGAGTCGTCGCACTTCCCGCTCCAAGCGAGCGGGAGCAGGGGCAGTGGTATTTTCAGCGATACATCGAACGGTTACCCACCGCCGGAGAGATCGTCCTGATGGACCGTTCCTGGTACAACCGTGGTGGCGTCGAACGCGTGATGGGGTATTGCACCGATGAGCAGTACTACCGGTTCCTCGAACAAGTCCCCCTGGTAGAACGGATGCTGGTCGATGACGGGATTATTCTGGTCAAATTCTGGTTCTCCGTTTCTGACGAAGTCCAGGAGGAACGGTTTCGCTCCCGGCTGGAGGATCCGATGCGCCGGTGGAAGCTCTCCGACACTGACCTCTTCTCGATCACTCGTTGGGAGGATTATTCCCGCGCCAAGGACGCCATGTTCGCGGCGACGGACCTTTCGTATGCGCCGTGGTGGACCATCGAGAGCGATGACAAGCGAGCGTCCCGGATCAACTCGATCAATCATCTCTTGACGCAAATTCCTTACGAGCACAGGGAACCCGAAAAAGTGTCAATACCGGATCGTCCAGGCGCGAACGATTACGACCGGCCCCCTCGGGAACGAACGAACTACGTCATCGATCATGCCAAAACCCTGAAAAAGAAGTAACGAATGGCGTGGGTTCGTCAGGAGGTTCATTGGTCACAACCCGCACCCGCGAAATAACCGTCTGAATTCCCAGCAGACGCTCACCGATAGTTAACCTGGTGCTTACCTTGGTGGCTGAGGATTACGTCATGATCACCATGACAGCCATCGTGCGACCGGTCGAATCGTTCCGCAGCTTCCCGGAGCTTGGTCAGAATCTTCGCCGACACTACGAACACACCTTATTGTTCACCGGCCAAATGTTCGTCATCTTCCCTGGCATAGGAGCGGTCCTCGTGACCGAACACGCAAACAAATATCGCTTCGATGTTGTCGGAAACGATCAGGCGACCGCCGATCATCGCGTATTGAAGCTTGAGGCCTATGTTCTGAACGAAACAAATGGTCAGCGCATCCGATTCGACTGGGCCAAAGCAGCCCACGTCCCTGTGCCCTTCCGATAAGCCAGCACCTCGCGCAATCGACCTAAGCTGACGTAGTCGTCGCAGGGAGCGCTGCAGGCACTCTCAGAAAGCTACGACTATGAATGACCTCTCGCAACACCCCACTCATACGGCGTTGGTCCTCGGTGACGGCGGATCGGCCGGCAATGCCTGGCTGATCGGCGTCGTCGCCGGCTTGGGAGTGGCCGGGTTGGATGTGACCGGGGCCGATCTGATCATCGGGACATCGGCCGGATCGACCGCCGCAGCCCAAATCACCGGCGCGTGCCCGGCCGAACTGCTTGCAGACATCCTCGACGCCGCGCCCCAACCACGCTCGGCTCCGGTGGAATCCGACGGTGCGGATGTTCGCGTTAGCCCGGTTGCAGACCAGATGGAGAGATCGAGCCGAATCATCGCTTCCGCTCCGGATGCGGCCGATATGCGCCGCAGAATCGGTGGGCGGCGCTCGAATGCAGGCGGTGTCGGACGACTCCGGGCAAGCGCAGTGGCGCGCTATCGTTGCCGCCCGACTTCCCAGCCAGTACTGGCCGCAACGGCGACTGCTTATCACGGCGCTCGATGCCCACACCGGTGATTCTGTCGTGTTCGACCGCCACTGCGGGGTCGTCGTGGTGGATGCCGTGGCCGCCAGCTGTGCCAGTGGCTTCGCCTACAGCATCGTCGACGGCCGTTACGTCGACGGCGGCTACCAATACAACGCCGACAATGCCGTTAGGCGGCCGGCCACGCACGAGTGCTGGTGCTCTCGCCATTCGGCGGCAGATCACGGACTCCGATTGACTGGGGCATGCATCTCGCGACACAGGTAGACGAACTACGCGCGGGCGGCGGCAGGCTCGAAACGAGCTTCCCAGACAACAATTCGCGCACCGCATTAGGCGACAACATGATGGATCCGTCGACGCGGCCGCCCGCCGCATGAGCCGGATATGACCAAGGCCGAGCCCTCGCCGCGCCGCTCGCCGGATTCTGGAGCTGAGACCCACGAGGATCGGCCTTTGGCGAGGAAGTAGGCAGCTATCCTAAGCGAGGGGGCATCATGGCGAGCACGAGGACACCGGTATCCCGCGCCCGCTCCGCCTGGAGCAATATCTTCCTCGGAGTCGCGCTGTTTGCATTCGCGTGGTTCGCATCCGGCTTGGTAGTCAATCTCTCCCGGCTGTCACCCTCGGACGCTTCGACGACGGGATGGGCGACGGTTGGAATCGCCATCGGGTCATTCATCACGGGACCGATCATCGCAGTATCCATGGCCGCCTCAATCGCACTCAAGCCGACAGGAGTCCGAGTTGTCGGGTCGGTCGTAATGCTACTTTCGGTGGCCATCCCATTCGTCTTGGTGGCTGTCGCCAACTAGCGAGCGGCAGCCGCCGAAGAGAGGCCGATACCAAGGCGGGAAAGCTCCAAGCGGTGCAGGTGGAGGCCGCCGAGTACAAGAAAGAGCGTGGACGGCAGTGGCAGCGGTCAGCCCCAGCAGGTCCGGCGCGGTGCCGACGACTGGTTTGACCAGCTCGGCCAGTGCCAGGGAGAAAATCAGGGTGAAGCCCAGCACGTAAAGGGACGGGAGAAGCACCAGGCCCACACCGTGGTTGCTTAAAGCCAACACGGCAAGGATTAGGAACGCCGGCATGATGAAGCCGAGGTCGAGGATGAAGATCGAGTAGAGAGAGTCAATTTGGTCGCGGTCGCGCATGAGCGGGATCAGCATCGTGATCCATAGCGGGTAGTACATGGGGGGCTGCAGCAGGGCGCCGAAAGCGGAGGTTATCCGCAGCCCGCAGCCCGCGTGGCAGCGTCGCCTGGGCCATCGCGTCCCGCCGCAGGTTGGCCGTACCGTAGACGATGCTCCAGAACGCCAGCGTGAAGATCGCCAAGCAGACGAGATAGAAGCCGTTGTAGGTGCGCTCGATCATGCAGATCCCCTAGGCGTAAAAAAGATAGCCGAGCAGACCAAATTCCGGTAGCTGCTGGCGGGGTCGGTCGGCGCGGGCGAGCGCGGCGAGGATCAGCCGGGCGGCTCCCGCGAGCACCGAGATGGTGATGTCTTGAGCGAAGGCGCTAGGAAGCAGCGACTCGGCGACGAGTCCGCTATAGAGGGTGGGCGCCAGAAGACCGGCGATAGCCGCGGCGACGGCCAATCCGCCGATCAGCGCCCACAGCAGCCTGTTGAGCCCAAGGTTGTTGATCACGCTGTCTTCCTAAGTCGCCCGTCTCTAGGCTTGCAGCGCCGGTCCGTAAGCGATAACCCCCAGTGTGGGATATTCGACCCGATGACTGGATTGCGGGACATTTGCCGCGACTGCGTTGCTGCCTGCACCTCAGGCGCCTAGAGCGCGTACCGCGTGTCCCATCCGTACTCGGCAAAGAACAACGCCTCTGAGTAGGTCAGCTCGTTCGGGAACGTCAGTGTGCGCATGCGCCCGCGAAGGTAGGCGACCGTTTCGAGGGTGTCTGGTTCCCCCGCCGTGGATTCTTCCGGAATACTGATGAGCTCGCTGCCCGGTCCAACGACCACGCGCACCACCACCTCATCGCCGTCGCTGTTGACCGCGGGTAGGTGGAGCATCTCGGAGACGTGGCCGCCTGGAAACGCGACCACCAACTCCATGAGTGCATCCGCTGCCCCGTCTGTGGTCAGGAACGATTCTCCGCAATACGAAATTCTCTTCATGGGCTTACCGATTCCCTGCCTTGTCGACGCGAACCCGCCGAGAGCGACGGCAACCTGACGCCGACGCTACGAATGGCGTCGTTCGGCAGGAGGCGTTTCATCGGTCACAGCCGTCATGAACGGATGCGGTTCCTCTTTCGGGGACCGACTGGCGATGCCGTCAAGCTATCAGGCTGAGGTAGTTGGCCGCTGTCGGCGCAAAGGGGGACCACTCCGTTATCGTCCGCGATATCGTCCTCCGTCAGAACGAGCCGATGCCCTTGCCGATGAGCACGACGCCGATCACGGTGAATACGACTATCGCCCTCGTCGCGGCGCCCGCGTTGAGCCCGGCGGAGCCGATCGTGACTCCGGCCGCGGCGCCAAGAGGTAGGCGGGCGAAGACTCGCGGCACGCCGAACCGTCGGGTCTATTGTGGCGGCATGAGCCCGGACAATACTCCCGCTCGAAGAGGCTGGGCGAGCGCGTTGATCGTCGTGGGGGGATTGCTTTCGGTCGCGCTCTGGGTGGTTTTCACCACGGCGCACGGTCCGACTTCGGTCAACGAGGACCGCGCGGTTCTGGGCGGCTCGATGGTGTTCTGGGGCATGTTGCTCGGCGGTATTCCGAATCTGCTGATTGCAACGGGGCTGGTCCTTCTCGCGTCGCGTCTGGTGCCGGCTCCCGGCCGTTTGGCACGGGTCGGTTACGTGCTGCTCCTGATCGGGCTCATCATTCCTGCGCTTATCGATCTGAGCATCCAGGCCCTGGGGGCACCCTTCTTGCTTCCGGTTGCCGCAATCGGGCTGGCCATGCTCGCTGTGGGAACCCGGCGCAACCCACGAGTCAGCAGGCCGAGCCGCTTTCTGTTGTTGATGATCGGCGTTCTCCTCGCCAGTGCCTTTGCGTGGGCCTTGCTGCCGGGCTCCTTCACGGACCCGATCGGCGGCTACCGAATCTATGGCGTTTTCGCTCACTTCGGGGCAGGTATCGGTTGGGTCCTCTTCGGTTTCAGCGTCCTGCGTGCGCGATCGCGTAGTGCGGCGTGGCTTGGTTAGCAAAACGGCGTCGCCTTGTTCTGAGGGAGCTGAAGATGAAACGACGACTTCGATTCGGGCTCGGATTGCACAAATGGGTCCTCAAACAGGACTCGTGGGACGCGCCGAGGTGCCACGGCTATCGCTACTGCGACAATTTTCTGAACGACGAAAACCGTCACGTCCTGGGCCTCGGAGGCGGCCCCTGAGCCTCACTGTGACGAAGGTCCCGCTTCACCCCGCGTAGCGTGGACCGGGCACCAGCCCCGCACCTTCGCAACACTCGCCCCGACATCGGCGATGCTCGTCCGCACTCACTATGCGCAGCATCTCCCGATCGCCGGTCGCATCGCCACGGGACTATTCATGGTCATCAGCCTGCTCTTCGGCGCCTGGTTTCTCGCTCAGTTCGCGCTCCGCGAGCGGAGCATCGATTCCATTCACGCCGGCTACCTGTTGCCCACCGTTGCCGCGGCGTTCATCGTCGGGCAGGGTGCAGGCGCGTCCGGCTGGACGTTGCTGGGCGAGGCCGCCATCGCTGTCGGCATCCTGTTCTGGCTGTTGCTCGGTACGATCATCCTCGCGCGGATGGCATTGCGTCCGCCGCCGCCCGCCGCGCTCCTGCCGACCTTTGCGATCTTCTCCGCACCGCCGGCCGTTGCGGGAAACGCCTGGTTCGCCGTCAACAACGGCCGCATCGACCTGGTCGAGACGATGTTGCTCGGCACCTTCGTCGTGCTGATCCTTGTTCAGCTAATGATGCTGGCCGCCTACTGGCGGCTGCCCTTCACCCTGGGGTTCTGGGCCTTCACGTTCACCGCGGCCTCCAGCGGAACGTATGCGGCACACTGGCTGGCGCTCTGGGGCGGCCCCGGGCGCGCGGTGTGGGCGTGGCTGGCCATCGGGCTCGTCACGGTTCTGATCGGGAGCATCGCCGTGCGATCCGTGGCCCTGCTGAGCGGGCACAGCCTTCGTTCGACATCGTCGGCGGCGTGAGGGTCCGAAACCGCTGAGACCGACGGCGCCCCGGCGACTAGCTGTACTGCGCCATGAGGTGGGTGACACTTGTGGGGCCTTGTGCGTAGGGAGAACCTCCGGGCTTAGTGGAGGGGTCTAACGCCGTCACAAGCACCGGAGGTTCCCATGGGTCACCCTAATCCGCCGTTGACCATGCGCGGGAAACTTATCCTCAGCCAGCGCGAGGTTGTGGATAAACGCCCCGTCGCGCACGTCGCTAAAGAGCTCGGTATCTCACGCCAATGCGCCCATAGGTGGGTGCGTCGATACCGGGAACGCGGCGAGGCCGGCCTG
>NZ_SOFL01000050.1 GCF_004402695.1 Cryobacterium adonitolivorans
GGGTGGCCGCATTCACGTCGGCCAGCCGGATGCTTTCCGGGTTGCCGTGCAGGCGGGAGGAGACCTGCGGGTCCTCACTCCAACCCTGCAGATCGACAAGGAACTCGGCTTGCCGGGCCTGCGCGTGCGCGATGACGCGGGCCTGGGCCGCG
Organism: Cryobacterium adonitolivorans; assembly: GCF_004402695.1. Taxonomy (GTDB): domain Bacteria; phylum Actinomycetota; class Actinomycetes; order Actinomycetales; family Microbacteriaceae; genus Cryobacterium; species Cryobacterium adonitolivorans. The sequence continues at coordinate 153 of NZ_SOFL01000050.1, forward strand.
ATCAGTTCAGTGCGGCGGGCCAGCTCCGAGCAGACCAACTCGTCCAGGGTCGGGTCGGGGATGTAAGGCTTCAAAGCGGTGGGTTCGGTTGGGGTGGGCTGGGTTGGCCCGGCTTCGGCCGGGTCGACACGGGAGGGGGTGGATCCAGGTGGAGCGGGCTCCGGAGAGTAGTCGTCATCGTCCGGAGCGGGCGGTGGTGCCTGGTCGGGGCTGCTCATAGTGAGANGCTCATAGTGAGATCGTCTCACCTGCCACTGACACTGCACCCGCCCGCGGACGCATCCGGGCCAAGACATCCGCGAGCCGTGAGAAAAGCCCCACAAATCGCGAAATTCTGGTGCTTAGCTCACAGTTCGCGAGGGGGCTAGCGGCGGATTTCCACCATCAGAACCCAGGCGTCGAGCATCGAGCCGATGACGGTGAGAACTACCCCGGCCGCGACCAGATAGACGCCGCCGGAGGCGCCGCTGGCGATGAGGAGCAGGGCACCCAAGACGAAGGGAAGCAGCTGAATGGCGGCGAGCGGCACGTAGAGCGCGAGGGAGTATCGCGGTGTCGCACTGTGCCGAGTTCGGTGGCCCAGGGACACCGCGTGCAGCGCGACCGCCGGCGCGACGGCGACGAGCACCTCGACGCCCAGGAGCGGACCGGGCTGCCCGGGCACCAGAAGCAGGCCGCAGGTCACCACCACCAGTACCAGGGAGCCGACGGCGGCCGCGGCCCGGGCCGGCAGACCGGGGAGTGCGAGGATCTCCCGGATGTTCACCGAGATAGCCACCATGACCAGGCCCGCCAGCGCCGCGGCGGCACCCGCCATCGCCACGGCAAAGTCACTCCAGCCTGTCGTCACTGTGCCGCCCATCGTCGCCTTCGCTCGGATGCCCACACGATAGCGCGACCGCCCAGATTGTCATCGGCGCACCGGCGCCCGCACCATCACGGGCCCGGGACCAAAAACCTCCCTGCGACCAGCGTGTTGACAGCCAGTGGCCCTACGCTGGGATCATGAGAAGGCGCAGCGGGGAACCGATCTACAGCACGGCGATCGCAGCGGGTCGCACAGTCTTCGGCCTCTTCAGGGTGCGGCCCGGGGTGACGGGTCTCACCAACCTGCCGGACGCCGGCGGGGCCGTCCTGGCCATCACCCACTTCGGCTATGCGGACTTCGCCCTCGTCGAGTGGATGACCTGGCGAAAGAATCGCCGCCACATCCGCTTCATGGCAAAAAAGGGCGCGTTCGACAAGCCCGTCGTCGGCTGGCTGTTGCGGGGGATGCAACACATCAACGTCGACATGACGGCCGGGGCCCAGGCCTACGCCGACGCGGTGCGGGCGCTCAATGCCGGCGAACTCGTCGGGGTGTTTCCCGAGGGTGGCGTGAACGCGTCGTTCACCGTCCGCGACCTCAAGACCGGTGCCGCACGGATGGCGATGGAAGCCAGGGTGCCCATCGTGCCCATCGCCGTCTGGGGCGGCCACCGGCTGCTGACGAAGAACCACAAGCCGTCCCTGGGCGAGGCCTACCGCACTCCGGTCACCTTCGCGGTCGGCACTCCGGTGCGCGTGGGCGCGGAGGACGACCCGCAGCAGGTCACCGATCGTCTGCACGGCGTGCTGCAGAAACTCGTCGACGGCCTGCAGGCGCGCTACCCGGAACCGGGAGCCGGCCGCTGGTGGCAGCCCGCCCATCTGGGCGGAACCGCGCCCACCCCGGCGGAAGCCGCCGCAACGGAAGCGGAACGACAGCGACGCAAGGCCGCCGCCAGGACCGCTGCCGGCTAGACCGGAGCGCGCCGCGGGACGGCGTTGGCCATCGGCGGGATTTTCAGGCTAGAGCGTTTCGCCCAACGCCCGGTACTGGCGTTCGTGGTAGATCAGCGCCTCATCGTCATCGCCGAGCCCGCCGCCCTCGATCTGCACGACGACGACAGCCGAATTGTGCACGGTCACGCGCTCCACGATCCGACCGACCATCCACGACGTCACGTTGTTGAGGATGGGCAGCCCGAACGGCCCCACCCGCCAATGGTCGCCGACGAAGCGCTCGATGTTGGGTCCGGCCAGCCGCTCGGCCAGGGCGCGGTTGCGCAGCCCGAGCAGGTGGATGACCACGCGCTCGGTCTCGTTGATGGCCGGCCAGGAGCTGGCTGACTTCGCCATGTTGAAGGTCGCCAGGGGCGGTACTGCAGACATCGAGGCCAGGGACGTCGCGGTGAATCCGACGGGCCGACCCTGCGGGTCCAGCGCCGTCACGACCGCGACACCGGCCGCGTGACGGCGGAACGCGTTCTTGAACGCGGCGAGGTCGCCAGGGGCGTGCGGGTCGGTGTCGAGGGCCGGGGGACGGGGGAGACCTGCCGGTGGGAGAGCTGCCGGTGCGGTGATGCGCTCGTTCATAGTGGTGCCAATCGTTTCACTAATCAGCCTATTCCCGTGCGGGCGCCGTTCTTGGATAAGCTGGGAGGACATGATCCAGACGATTGACCTTCGAGGAACGCGGCCTGCTCCGGCCGAACTTTTGGCCTCGGTGCCCCGGGCGCTCACCAGCGTCACCGTCGCCAGCGACGTCGCCGCCGAACTGATCGATGACGTGCGCGCCCGCGGCGAGCTGGCCCTGCTCGACCAGGCTGAACGCCTCGACAGGGTGCGCCCCGAGCACGTGCGTGTTCCGGCCTCCCACGTCGCCGAGGCCCTCGCGGCCCTCGACCCGGATGTCCGCATCGCGATCGAGGAGACCATCCGCCGGGTGCGACTGGCCAGTGCCGCACAGGTGCCGCCGCTGGTGACCACCACCATCGCCGAGGGCGCCGAGATCGTGCAGCGCTGGCGCCCCGTGCAGCGCGTCGGCCTCTACGTGCCGGGCGGCAAGGCCGTCTACCCGTCGAGCGTGGTGATGAACGTGGTGCCCGCCCAGGTGGCCGGGGTCACCTCCATCGCCCTCGCCTCCCCGCCGCAGAGCCACTTCGACGGGCGGGTGCACCCCACCATCCTCGCCGTCGCCGGCCTCCTCGGCGTCGACGAGATCTACGCCATGGGCGGGGCCGGTGCCGTGGGCGCCTTCGCCTACGGCGTTCCCGGCCTCGGCCTGGACCCCGTGCAGCTGGTCACCGGTCCCGGCAACGTCTACGTCGCCGCCGCCAAGCGTCTCGTGCGCGGCGTCACCGGCATCGACTCCGAAGCCGGACCGACCGACATCCTCGTGATCGCCGACGCCGCGGCCGACCCCGCCTTCGTCGCCGCCGACCTGGTCAGCCAGGCCGAGCACGACGAACTCGCCGCCGCCGTGCTGGTCACGGACTCCGCCGAGCTCGCCGCCGCCGTCGAAGCGCTCCTGGACGACCTGGCCACCACGACCACGCACGGCGAGCGGGTCACCGCGTCGCTGGGCGGCAGCCAATCGGCCATCGTGCTGGTGGACGACCTCGAGCAGGCCGCCGCGTTCAGCAACGCCTTCGGCCCTGAGCACCTCGAGATCCAGACCGAAGACCCCGACGCGGTCCTCGGCCAGATCGACAACGCCGGCGCCATCTTCCTGGGCCCGTACGCGCCGGTCAGCCTCGGCGACTACGCCGCCGGTTCCAACCACGTGCTGCCCACCGGGGGACAGGCACGGTTCTCCGCGGCCCTCGGCGCCTACACCTTCCTGCGCCCACAGCAGGTCGTGCGGTACTCCCGGGAGGGCCTCGCCGGCGTGGCCGACCACATCCTGGCCCTGTCCGCTGCGGAGGCGCTGCCCGCCCACGGTGACGCCGTCAGTGCGCGATTCACCAAACCAGCGGAACTGTAGGCTCGGAGGCACAATGTATTGCCCGTTCTGTCGCCACCCTGATTCCCGTGTCATCGACTCTCGCACCAGCGACGACGGGCTCTCGATCCGCCGCCGCCGGCAGTGCCCGGAGTGTGGGCGCCGGTTCAGCACCACCGAAACCGCCAGCCTGAACATCATCAAGCGCAGCGGCGTGGTCGAACCTTTCAGCCGGGAGAAGATCGTCTCCGGCGTGCGCAAGGCCTGCCAGGGCCGCCCGGTCACCGACTCGGACCTGGCCATGCTCGCGCAGAAGGTCGAGGAGACCATCCGCCAGACCGGTGCGTCCCAGATCGAGGCCAACGACATCGGCCTGGCCATCCTGGCCCCGCTGCGCGACCTCGACGAGGTGGCCTACCTGCGTTTCGCCAGCGTCTACCAGGCGTTCGATTCGCTGGAAGACTTCGAGAGTGCGATCGGCCAGCTGCGCACCGAGCACGCGGCCGCCGCGACGGAATCCGACCCCGAACCCGAACGGTAGCCGTGTACCACGCCCTCTTCAAGCTCGTGCTCACCCGGATCGACCCCGAGCAGGCGCATCACCTGGCCTTCGAGGTCATCCGGTGGCTGCCGCGCCTGGGCCTCGGCCCGCTCGCGCACAGGTTCACCCGCCCGCGCACCGACATCGGGGTCGACACCCTCGGGCTGCACTTCGACTCGCCGTTCGGCGTTGCCGCCGGGTTCGACAAAGACGGCCACGCCGTCATTGGGCTCGGTCGGCTCGGCTTCGGCCACGTCGAGGTCGGCACTCTCACGGCCATCGCCCAGCCCGGCAACCCCAAACCGCGGCTGTTCCGTCTCGTAACCGACCGCGCCGTCATCAACCGGATGGGCTTCAACAACGGCGGTGCCGAGGCGGCTGTCGCGCGCCTGGGCGAGGTTCGCCGCACCCCCAACCGTCCGGTCCTGGGCATCAACATCGGCAAGAGCCGGGTCACGGCTGTCGAAGACGCCACAGCCGACTACCTGGTCAGCACGGTCGCCCTGGCTCCTCTCGCGGACTACCTGGTGGTCAATGTGAGCTCGCCCAATACCCCTGGCCTGCGCGGCCTGCAGGAGCTCGACCAGCTCGCCCCGCTGTTGCGGGCGGTGCAGGACCGGGCCGGCGACACCCCGCTACTGGTCAAGATCGCACCTGACCTCACCGACGACGAAGTGACCCGCATCGCCGGCCTGACTGTGGAACTCGGCCTGGACGGCATCATCGCCACCAACACCACCATCAGCCGGGAGAACCTGCTGACCGACCCGGCCGTCGTGGCCGCGGCCGGCGCAGGCGGGCTATCCGGAGCGCCGCTGAATGACCGGTCTCTTGCCGTGCTGCGCCTCATTCGGGCCACCGTGCCGGCGGAGTTGTGCGTCATCTCGGTCGGCGGAGTCGAGACCGCACAGCAGGTCGCCGAGCGTCTCGAGGCCGGCGCCACCCTGGTGCAGGGCTACACGGGCTTCCTCTACCGCGGACCGCTCTGGGCTCGCCAGATCAACCGCGGCCTCGACCGGCTGCTCGCCGGGCGCGGCACCGCCCCGGTCCTCTCCTAACCGGCAGCCCGGTACAGGGGGGACGTCTGCCCGCCGTGCCCGCCGGTCATTCGATCGGGCCGGGCGCTCCGGGATCCTCGAGGAGGCCCAGGTCGGCCAGCTGGGCCGCCAGGCTCGCACCGTCGGGTCCGTAGACCCAGAGCGCATCCGGCTTGGCCTCTGCGGCGTCCTTGGCCCTGCGGCCGGCCAGCACGGCCTCGCTCGGTGACAGCCGGCGGATGGCGACCGCGGCGACGCACTGCGGGAAATCCTGCTGGAATTCGCTGTAGATCGCTTCGTCGTGCTGCCCATCGTCGCCGATCAGGACCCATTTCATGTCGGGGAATTCGTGCGCCAGCCTGCGCAAGTTGTCGCGCTTGTGCTCCCGGCCGCTCCGGAACAGCCGGTCGTGCGTGGGCCCCCAATCCGTGAGCAGCAGTGCTCCGGCCGGGTAGAGGTTGCGGGAGAGGAATCGGCTGAGCGTCGGCGCGACATTCCAGGCACCGGTGGACAGGTAGATCACGGGAGCTCCCGTTGTCGCGTCGGCGAGGCGGTCCAGCAGCACGGCCATGCCCGGCGTCGGCACTCGAGCGTGCTCGTCGAGGACGAAGGTGTTCCATGCGGCCAGGAGCGGGCGGGGCAGGGTGGTGACCATGACGGTGTCGTCGACGTCGGAGATGATGCCGGTGCGCACATCGGGGGCGACCACAAAGACCGGCGCGTCGACGCTGGCGGACGCGTGCGTGTGCAACTTGGCGGTGTGCCAGCCCGGCTCCAGGTCGACCTGCATCACGGTGTCGACGACTCCGCCACGGTCGGCCTGCACCCTGTGCGCCTTGCCGCCGATGTCGATGGTGACCGTCACGTCGTTGACCGGCACGCTCGTGAAGCTCCGCCAGCCACGGATGCTCGCGTCGCGCTTTTCGTTTCGACGACGTTTGCTGGTGGTGCCGGTGGATTTCACGGGCTTGGCCAGCAGGACTCGGCACAGAATCCGTACGCGCTCCGTCGTGCCATAGCCGGTATACGGGATGACGATCGGCAGGTGTCCGCGCCGACGGGCGAACTTCTCCCGCTTGTCGTGTAACCAATCCTCGATCCGTGCTGCTCGGTGCATTAAGCGCGCAGGGTCCAGGGGCGTGGAGGGTGTGGCGGGGGACTTTGACACACCTCAGTCTCTCATGCGCCGCGGTGCCGTTCGCGACAGCCGGGGGGCTGGATTGCGCCTCGGCGACCCGCCCGGGGCCGGTGCTCCCGCTCCATTTGGGGGGTGTGTTCGGTGTCTGCGTGTCAGCCGGGGCCCCTAAGATTGTGACGTATATTCAAGGAGGCCACGTGGCGCTGATCGACCTATTCGGTGAAGACTTTGTCGCACAGGGACGGCAGATCCGCACCGAGCCCATCCAGCAGCGCAGCGCCGCCCGGCTGACCGCACTTTTGGACGCCGCCGCTGAGGTCGTCGACGAAGTCGGATTCGACCGCATCACGACGGCCATGGTCGCTGAGCGTGCTGGAGCCTCAATCGGCACCGTGTACCGCTACTACCCTGATCGCGTCGCCGTCCTCGAGGGACTGCGCGAGCGGGCGGTGCTGCGCTTCCGGCAGCGTGTCGCCGACCTGCTCAAGGAAACCCAGCCCGGAACCTGGTGGGAAGCCGTCGACTGCGGGATCTCGGCCTTCGTCGAGCTGTATCGCGCCGAGCCCGGATTCCGCATCCTGCACTTCGCCGATCGTGAACGCGCCCAGTCCAGCGTGCCGGACCAACTGGACTCGGGGTTCTTCGCCAACCAGATCGCGGGCGTCCTGTCGGAGGAATTCGGCCTGTCCGGCGGCCCCGACCTGATCTTCCGACTCGAAGTTGCCGTCGAAATGGCCGACTCTCTGCTGTCACGCGCCTTCACCTGGAACACCGAGGGTGATGAACGCTTCATCGCCGAGTGCCGACGCATCATGCACGACTACCTCGTCGGCTACTACGGTCCGGACGCCTAACCGGAGCCGTCGCCTCTGGCACTGATGACCCGCACCGCAATCCGCTTTGGATCTGGCTCCGAAGAATGGTTGGCTAGTCATCCGCACTTGCCCGCTTCCGTCGCCCCGCATCCGCGGAAGCGACGGACGTCAAGCCCGCATTCAGGATTGAGCCCCGCCATGATCGAGTTCCGTTCAGTCAGTAAGCGCTTCCCCGACGGCACCCTCGCAGTACAGGACTTCAGCCTGGTCCTGCCCTCTCACAAGACGACTGTGCTCGTCGGGTCCTCCGGATCGGGCAAAACCACTCTGCTGCGGATGATCAACCGCATGGTGGACCCGACCAGCGGGTCGGTCGCGATCGACGGGGAGGACATCGCCACGCTGCCCCCGGTGAAGCTGCGCCGCGGAATCGGCTACGTCATGCAGAACTCCGGGCTGTTGCCGCACCGCACGGTTCTCGACAACGTCGCCACCGTGCCGTTGTTGCGCGGCACGCCCAAGCGTCAGGCCAGGGCGGATGCCCTAGTGTTGCTCGACACCGTCGGCCTGGACCGCGCGTTGGCAGACCGTTACCCGGGCCAGCTCTCCGGAGGCCAGCAGCAGCGGGTCGGCGTGGCTCGCGGGCTGGCCGTCGACCCGAACATCCTGCTGATGGACGAACCATTCGGGGCCGTGGACCCCATCGTCCGCGCCGAGCTCCAACAAGAGTTGGTGCGGCTGCAGAAGGACCTGGACAAGACTGTTGTCTTCGTCACCCACGACATCGAGGAGGCGTTCCTCCTCGGCGACCAGATCGTCATCCTGCGCGAGGGTGGCCGGATTGCCCAGGTCGGCTCGCCGGCCGATTTGCTGGCGCGGCCGGCCGACGACTTCGTCGCCAGCTTCGTCGGCGCTGATCGTGGCCGACGGGTTCTGCACGTCGAACGCCACGGCGCCGAGGACGTTGTGGTCGACAGCGACGGACGTCTGGCCGGGGTTCTGAACGGGAACCCCGCCGAAGGCGACCGATGACCTGGGTGCTGGCCAACCTCGGCCTGATCTGGGCACGCACCCTCGACCACGTGGTGTTGAGCCTGCCGCCGATCGTGCTCTGTTTCCTGATCGCCCTCCCGCTGGGCTGGCTCGCGCGCCGGTACCGGATCAGCCGGGGGATCATCCTCACCGGCGCCGGCCTGCTCTACGCCGTGCCCTCCTTGCCCTTGTTCTTCGTGCTTCCCGCCGTGATCGGAACCGGGCTGCGCTCCCCGCTGAACGTGATCATCGCGCTCACCCTGTACGGGGTCGCGCTGATGGTGCGGGTGGTGTCAGACGGCCTTGATTCCGTGGATGCCGACGTGCGCCAGTCCGCTTCGGCCGTGGGCTACTCGGCCTGGTCGCGGTTCTGGCAGGTTGAACTGCCGCTGTCAGGGCCGGTGCTGCTCGCCGGCCTGCGGGTCGTCGCCGTGAGCACCGTCAGCCTCGTCACGGTGGGGGCCGTGATCGGGGTGCAGAGCCTGGGCAGCCTGTTCACCGACGGGTTCCAGCGTGGGATCCAGGCCGAGATCATCGCCGGGCTCGTCGTGACGGTGGGGCTGGCGCTGGTCTTCGACGGCGGATTGGTGCTCGCCGGGCGTGTACTGATGCCCTGGAACCGTCGTGCGGCACCGAGCAAGCCGAACGTGCCCGTCGAGCTGAGGGCGACATGAACCTCTTCGCCGACGCCGTCAACTGGATCCTCGAGCCGGCCAACTACGTCGGGAGCAACGCCATCCCGCTGCGGCTGGCGCAGCACCTCGTTTTCACCCTGGTCACCCTGGTGATGGCCTCGGCGATCGCGATCCCGCTGGGCTACCTGATCGGTCACACCGGCCGCGGCCGTGGCCTCGCGGTGACCACGTCCGGCGGCCTCAGGGCCATCCCGACTCTGGGCCTGCTCACCCTCGTTGCCCTCTGGGTGGGAATCGGCGTGGTGGCCCCTTACGTGGCCCTCACCGTCCTCGCGATCCCGCCGATCCTGGCCGGCGCGTACACGGGATTCGAAGCGATCGATCGGCGCACCGTCGACGCGGCCCGTGCCGTGGGCATGTCCGAACTCCAGATCGTGCAGAAGGTCGAGGTGCCCCTTGGCCTGCCCCTGTTGATCGGTGGGTTGCGCTCTGCCACCCTGCAGGTGATCGCAACCGCAACGCTGGCGGCCTACGTGGCCGACCTGGGGCTGGGCCGCTACCTGTTCGCCGGGTTGAAAACCCGCGACTATGCGGAAATGCTTGGCGGGTCGATGCTCGTGATCCTGCTGGCATTGGCGCTGGAGGGAATCTTTGCGCTGATCCAACGGTTTGTCGTACCACGTGGAGTCTCCGGACGCGTGGGCGGCCGGGCGCCCGGCACGACCGACAGCACCCCCGTTTCCCATTCGCTTCGCACCGAGGACCCCACGGTCGCCCGGTGACACATCTACCGAAACATCGGTACCTGAGGAAGGACAACAGCATGTTCACAATCACACGAGGCCGGCTCGCGCTTGTCAGCGCGGTCGCGGTTGGGGCTGTCGTAGCCCTTGCAGGGTGTGCGTCCGGAGATCCCCTGGACGAGGGAGGGAGTTCGGCGGGATCCGAGACGCTGGTCATCGGATCGCAGGACTACTACTCCAACGAGATCATCGCGGAGATCTACGCGCAGGCGCTGGAGGACGGCGGCTTCACTGTCGACCGCCAGTTCCGCATCGGCCAGCGGGAGGCATACCTCCCCGAGATCGAATCCGGCGCCCTCGACGTATTCCCCGAGTACACCGGCAGCCTGCTGCAGGCCCTTGACGCCGATGCCCCCGGCGGCACCGCCGACGAGGTCTACACGGCTCTGGAAGCCGCCCTGCCCGCTGGACTGACCGTGCTCGACCGGGCCGACGCCAGCGACCAGAACTCCTGGACCGTCACCCAGGCGTTCGCGGACACCTACGGCCTGACCGACATCGCCTCGCTGACCAAGGTAACCGAACCGATCACCGTCGGCGGCAACTCCGAGCTTGAAACCCGTCCGTACGGACCGACAGCCCTCAAAGAGAAGTACGGCATCGAGATCGCCGGCTTCACGCCTGTCGAGGACAGCGGCGGACCGTTGACGGTCAAGGCGCTCGTCGACAAGAAGATCCAGTTGGCGAACGTCTACACGGCGGATCCCAACATCGCCTCGAACGACCTCATCGCCCTCGACGACCCCGATGGCCTGTTCCTGCCCGACAACGTCGTGCCCGTCGTCTCCGACAAGGTCGACGACTCGGCCGCCGAGATCCTGAACGCCGTCAGCGCCGCATTGGATGCCGACACCCTCGTGGCGCTGAACGCCCTGAGCGTGAACGACCAGGCCGCCGCCGACACCATCGCCACGGACTGGCTGACCGAACAAGGGCTGATCTAAGCACCCTGCCGCGCGTCACCACCGGCCCCGTTCACGCGACGGGGCCGTTGGTGTGTCCGGGCCCCCGCTCAGGTGGTGACGATCAGCAGCACGGGCAGCAGGAGCAAGCCTGCCGTTGCGGCAAGCACCAGGGTGCGGCCGACCGATCCCAGTGCCGGAACGGTGCCCAGCAGGCGGCTCACCCGCGGACCGACGAGGTCGGCGGAGGATGTGTCGTCGAGTCCGCCGGAGGCCGCCCGCGGCGACTGGGTGCCGGAGACCTCCGCCAGGTGGGCGGTGCCCACGAGTGCGATCGCCCGAGCCAGCGTGCGGTCATCGACCTCCTGCCTGGCCTGGTCGTCGGCCATCATCTCCACGAGGAGGGCGACCGCGTTCTCGGCCCGGTTGGCGATGGGGAACCAGCGCAGGGCGCTGTGCCAGGACTTGAACGCCAGCAACACCACGTGGTGTTGCTGCCGCAGATGGGCACGCTCATGTGCCACCACGCCACGCAGCTGGTCGGCATCCAGCAGCTGCAGCAGGCCCCGGGACAACACCGTGGCCGACCGGGTGCCGCCCGGCAGGCAGTAGGCGATCGGCGCGGCATGGTCGATGACCCTGGTGCCCTCATTGTCGAAGGGCAGCGGGTCGCTGAGCAGCCCGATCAGGGTGTGGTGGCGGCGGCGCTGCCGCTCGGCTCGGATGAACGTGGCGCTGAGGTTGAGCAATAGGTGCGCACAGAGGATCAGCGCCAGGCAGAGCGCCATCACGCCCGCCAGGGTAGCGCCGGCAGGCAGGGTGCCCGCCACGACGTGCCCGGCGAGCGCGACGAGGGCCGACCCCGGGGTGGCTCCGAACGGGATCAGGCCGAAGACCAGCAGCGAGCCGATCATCGAGATGCCGCCGGCCAGCGCGATCGACTGCCACAGGGCGAGGGCCAGGCCTGGCGCGCGAGGCGGCCAGTCCGCCCCGGCGAGCAGGATGGGGACGGGCCAGGCCAGGAGAACGGCCAGCGCCATCAGGGCCAAAGCGGTGTTGAGCATGCGACGCTACCTGACCAGGACTGAGGGGCTCGTGCCGAAGAGGACGGCCATCGTCATTCCGGCGACGGGCCGATGCTCTCGAGCAGGGCACGCAGGGTCTGGGCCTCCTGCGGGCTGACGTTGCCGATGAACCGGGCCAGGGTTGCCGTGCGGTCGCTCGTCGTGCCGAGGACCTCGTGCATGAGCTCGGCGGTGTGCTGAGCGCGGGAGCTCACTGCCGTGTACCCGTGCGGCCGGCTGTCGCGGTCGCGGGTGACGAAGCCCTTGCTCTCCAGCCGGGACAGCACGGTGAGCACCGTCGTCGTGGCGAGGGGCTTCGCGCCGGCAGCCTCGGGGTCGAGCAGGGCGTCGCGCAGTTCGTTGGCGGTCAGGGGAGCGTCGGCAGACCAGAGCAGGTCCATCAACATTCTCTCGAGCACGCCCAGACTTCCCATACTGGAACTTTATCAAGCGAAACGGCTCTTTCTACCGAACGTAGAATAGTAGTCTTCTACGACACGTAGAAAACCAGTTCCTGGAGGGCATATGAACGAGTGGCTTGATCCGTTACTCCTGTCGCGCTGGCAGTTCGGCTTGACGACGGTCTACCACTTCCTGTTTGTGCCGCTGACCATCGGCCTGGTCACGACGGTGGCGATCTTCCAGACCGCCTGGTACCGCACAAATAAGGCCAAGTACCTCCAGCTCACCCACTTCTTCGGCAAGATCTTCCTGATCAACTTCGCCATGGGCGTGGTGACGGGCATCGTGCAGGAGTTCCAATTCGGCATGAACTGGTCGGACTACTCCCGGTTCGTCGGCGACGTCTTCGGCGCCCCGCTGGCCTTCGAGGGCATCACCGCCTTCTTCCTTGAAGCCACCTTCATCGGCCTGTGGATCTTCGGCTGGGACAAACTCCCCAAGGGCCTGCATTTGGCCACCATCTGGCTGACCACGGTGGGCAGTATCGCGTCGGCGTACTTCATCATCGCCGCCAACGCCTTCATGCAGAACCCTGTCGCCTACCAGATCAACGCGGAAAAGGGTCGGGCCGAGCTCACCAGCATCGGCGAGCTGCTGACCAACCCGATCGCCCTGGCGGCGTTCCCGCACACGATCTTCGCCTGCTTCATGGTCTCCGCCGGCCTGATCATCTCGGTGGCCGCCTGGCACCTCTCCCGCAACCAGCACCTCGAGACCATGCGGCCCGCCCTCAAGTTCGGCCTGTGGATGATGGTCATCTCCGGTGCCCTCACGACCCTGATGGGTGACCAGCTGAGCCTGGCGATGGTGGCGGCGCAGCCGATGAAGATGGCCGCGGCCGAGGCCATGTACAACACGGCCTCGGGCGCCGACGCCTCGTTCTCGATCTTCACCCTCGGCACCCCGGACGGCGTCAGCGAACTCTTCTCCATCCGCATCCCGTACCTGCTGTCGTTCCTGTCCACGCACACCTTCGACGGCACAGTGGAGGGAATCAACAACCTCCAGGAGCAGTACGTGCAGCTCTACGGTCCCGGCGACTACGCCCCGATCATCTGGGTCACCTACTGGTCGTTCCGGTGGATGATCGGCCTGGGCATCGCGCACATCCTCGTCGCCGTCGCCGGCCTGTGGGTGACCCGCAAGGGCAAGAGCCCCCGCACCTGGATCTGGAAGATCGCGATCTGGTCGTTCCCGATGTCACTGCTGGCCATGAGCGTCGGCTGGGTCTTCACCGAGATGGGCCGGCAACCCTGGCTGGTCTTCGGCCTCCTCAAAACCTCGGACGGTGTCTCGCCTAACGTGAGCGGGCTGGAGATCCTCATCTCCCTCATCGCCTTCACCCTCCTGTACGGCGCCCTCGCGGTGGTGGAATTCCGCCTGATCCTCAAGGCCGTGCAGAAGGGACCGGACGACGTTCCGGTGCCCGACCCGGTGTCCGGCGAAATCAAGCACACGACCACGGTCTACTAGGAGCTCACAATGGAACTCAATATCCTGTGGTTCTGGATCATCGCCGCGATGTTCATCGGCTATTTCGTCCTCGACGGGTTCGACTTCGGGGTGGGCATGTCGCTGCCGTTCCTCGGCAAGGACGACACCGACCGCCGCGTCCTGATCAACACCATCGGCCCGGTCTGGGACCTCAATGAGACCTGGGTGATCGTGGCCGGAGCCTCGCTCTTCGCCGCGTTCCCCGAGTGGTACGCGACGATGTTCAGCGGCTTCTACCTGGCCCTGTTGCTCATCCTGCTGGCCCTGATCGCCCGAGGCGTGTCGTTCGAGTACCGCCACCAGCGGCCCGAGCTGAAGTGGAAGAAGTCGTTCGACACCATGATCGTGGTCGGGTCGGCCGTGCCCGCCCTACTCTGGGGCGTCGCCTTCGGCAACGTTGTCCGCGGCGTGCCGCTGGATGAGAACTTCAACTACATCGGCAGCTTCTTCGACCTGCTGAACCCCTACGCGCTGCTTGCCGGCCTCACCACGCTGCTGCTCTTCTTCACGCACGGCGTGATCTTCGTCTCCACCAAGACCGAGGGCGACATCCGGGTGCGGGCCCGCGCCCTGGCTATCAGGTCGGGGCTCGTCACCATCGTGGTCGCAGCCTCCTTCCTGGTCTGGACCACGCTGGCCTACGGAACACTCGCCTCCGGCATCCTCGCCGCCGTCGCGGCCGTCGCCCTGATCACCGCGTACCTGGCCAACCTGCGCGGCAACGAGCGCACCGCGTTCGGCCTGATGGCCGTCACCATCGGTTTCGCCGTGCTGACCCTGTTCGCGTCGCTGTTCCCGGACGTGATGCCCGCCAGCAACGACGTGGCCAACAGCCTCACCATCGAGAACGCCTCATCGACCCCGTACACCTTGCAGGTGATGAGCTGGACAGCGCTGATCGCGGCCCCCGTGATCCTGGGCTATCAGGGCTGGACTTACTGGGTGTTCCGCAAACGGATCAGCCGGTCCCACATCGAAGCCGCCGTACACTAAACGGGATGCGTCCACTCGATCCACGGCTCCTCACCCACGCCTCCGCCGCGCGTTGGTTCCTCCTCGTCGGTGCGGTCCTCGGCCTGGCCCAGACCCTCACCGTCGTCGCCTTCGCGTGGCTGCTGAGCCAGAGCATCACCCTCGCGGTGGATGGTGGCTCCTTCGAGTCGCTGCGCACCACCGTGGCCGCGCTGGCCGCTGTGGTGGTCGTGCGCGCCGTGCTCGTCTGGCTGCTCGAGGTCGCCGCCAACCGGGGCGCCGCTGCCGTGAAGAGTCAGCTGCGCGCCGCGGTCCTGGCCAGGCTCGCCGAGCGCGGGCCGGACTGGCTGGCCGGCCAACAGGGCGCCAGGGTCGCCACCGTGATCACCAGCGGACTGGACGCGCTCGACAACTACTTCGCCAGGTACCTGCCGCAGCTGTTGCTCACGGCGATCGCCACACCGATCCTGGTCCTGGTCATGCTGTGGCAGGATCCGGCCAGCGGCATCACCGTCATCATCGTGCTCCCGTTCATCCCGATCTTCATGATCCTGATCGGGCAGGCCACCCAGGCCGTGCAACGCCAGCAGTGGGATGCGCTGCAGAGGCTGTCATCGGGATTCCTCGACGTCGTCGGGGGACTGGCCACCCTCAAGATCTTCGGCCGGGACCGCCGCCAGGCGGCGCGCCTGGCCGAGCTCACCGACGAATACCGCGGCCGCACCATGACGGTGCTGCGGGTGTCGTTCCTCAGCGGCTTCGTCCTCGAACTCGCTGGCAGCCTCTCCGTGGCGCTGATCGCCGTGTCGATCGGACTGCGGCTGGTGGAGGGATCGCTGCTGCTGGGCGTCGGACTGTTCGTCCTGCTTCTGGCTCCTGAGGCATTTCTGCCGTTGCGCCAGGTCGGGGCCCAGTTCCACGCCGCTGCCGACGGCCTCGCCGCGGCCGAAGAGGTCTTCACAATCCTCGACGACGAGCAGCCGAACCGGCCGGTGCCGGCCGCTTCCGCCGGGGGAGCGCCCTCGGCGCGCACCGCGCCGCCGGCCCGGCTCCGCTTCGACTCGGTGACCATCCGCCGGGGTGAGACCACCCCCATCGACGGGTTCAGCCAGGATTTCGCTGCCGGCCGGCTCACCGTGCTCAGCGGGCCGAGCGGGGTCGGCAAATCGACCCTGATCGGCGCACTGCAGGGCTTCGTGCCCTTCGACGGAACACTGTTTCTCGGCACCGACGCTGTGGCGGTCGACGACGACCGCGGCTGGCTGGCCTGGGCCGGCCAACGCCCCGGACTTTTCTCCGGCAGCGTCTCCGGCAACGTCGCCCTGGGGGCGAGCGTCATCGACGAGGCCCTGGTGACGACGGCCTTGCACTGGGCGGGCGCCGGCGATCTCGATCCGGCCCACCGCCTCGGCGTCAACGGTGCTGGGCTCTCCGGCGGGCAATCCCAGCGTGTCGCCGCCGCGCGAGCCATCTACCGCTGCCTGGCCGTGGACTGCCCGGTCCTCGTGCTCGACGAGCCCAGCTCCGCCCTCGACGAGGACGCAGAGGCAGCACTCATCGGAGGCCTTCGCAGACTGACCGACCAGGGCCGCATCGTCATCGTCGTCAGCCACCGTCCGGCCTTCGTCGCCGCAGCCGACGCCGTCGTGCGCCTGAATGAGGTCGCCCATGTCTGAGTCGCGCTCCAGCCGCACCACCTGGCGGCCCTCACCGGCTGCCCGGGCGGTGCTCGGACTCGCCCAACCACCCGCCAGGCGCAGCCTGCCCAGCCTTGCGGCCGGTGTGGTCAGCGCGGCGAGCGCCGTTGCTCTCCTGGCCTGCTCGGCCTGGCTCATCACCCGCGCTGCCGAAATGCCGCCCATCATGTTCCTGGGCATGGGGGTCGTCGGCGTGCGCGCCTTCGCCCTCTCCCGGGCGGCGTTCCGTTACCTGGAGCGACTGACCAGCCACGATGCCGCGTTTCGCCAGCTTGGGGCCCTCCGGCTGGGCATCTTCGCCCGGCTGGTGCCCCTCGCTCCGGCCGGCCTGACCGGCACCAGACGCGGTGACCTGCTCACCCGACTCGTTCGGGACGTCGACGACCTGCAGGACCTGCCCCTGCGCGTCGTACAGCCCCTCGCCACCTCCGGCCTGGTGGCGGTTCTCAGCGTGGTCGGAGTCTGGCTGGTCCTGCCGGCGGCGGGGCTCACTCTGGCGCTGTGCCTGATCGTTGCCGGCGTCGTCGGCACCCTCGTGTCGGTGGCGTTGTCGGCCCGCTCCGAACGTGCCCTGGCGCCACTGCGCGGCGCCCTGGCCGACGAGGTGCTCGAGGTCGTCGAAAACCTCGACGTGCTCACGGCGTTCGGCGCTCTCGAGGCGCGACTGGACACCCTTAGGGCCGTCGAGGACCGGCTGCGCACGGCCGCCCTGCGGAGATCCACCGGAGCCGGAGTGCAGGCGGCCGTGATCTCGCTCTGCGCCGGAGCCGCAACGGTGCTCGCCCTCCTCGCGGCGATCCCGGCGCTGGGCACCGGCGGGTTCTCCGGTCCGGCCCTCGCCGTCGTCGTTCTGGTGCCGATGGCCGTGTTCGAGGTCTTCGCGATGATCCCTCCGGCACTCAGCGCCTGGCGCCAGGTCCGCTCCAGCGCGGAACGGGTGGCGACGGCGGTGCCGGAGCGGATACCCGCCGAGATCCCCGCTGATTCCGCCCCGGGCGACGCGGCGGCCCCCATCGACCTGCCGGCCGGCGGCCCCGTAGTCGAACTCACCGGGCTCGGCGCCAGCTGGCCGGGCGCTGAGCATCCGGCGCTGTCCGGGGTGACCCTGACCCTGGCCGCCGGCGACCGCGTGCATCTCGCCGGTGCCAGCGGCGCCGGCAAGACCACCCTGGCACAGGCCCTCGTACGCTTCCTCGACTACACGGGGTCGTACCGCCTCAACGGCGTTGAGGCCAGGGAGCTGGCCCCGGCCGATGTGCGGCGAGTCGTCGGGCTATGCGAGCAACGGCCCTGGCTGTTCGACGACACCGTTCGGCAGAACCTGCTCTTCGCCAGGGACACCGCCACCGACGACGACCTCCTCGGCGTGCTCGAGCGGGTCGGCCTGTCCGACTGGGTCCGCAGGCGCGGCGGCCTGGACGCCCGGGTAGGCGAGCGCGGCGCGCTCGTCTCCGGCGGCCAGGCCCAACGGATCGCCCTGGCCAGGGCGCTGCTCGCGGACTTCCCGGTCCTCATCGTCGACGAGCCGACCGCCAACGTGGACACCGGGCTCGGCGACGCACTCGTGCACGACATCCTGTCGGCGTCGGCAGCCGCCGGGCGGGCCGTGCTGCTCATCTCGCACACGCCGGTTCCCGCCGAGCTGATCACGCGCACGCTGACCCTCACCGCCGGGTCCGGACTCCGGCGGGAGCCTATTCCGGGGGAAACTCCCGCTCGATGAACCGAGCTTCCCGCCGCTTCAGCCACCGCTTGACGACCACCACGACGACGCCGAACGCCGCGATCGCCCCGACGAAGAGGTACCCGGCAAAGTGCAGCTGATCTGAAACGCTGCGGTAGCCCTCGGCCGCCGCAGTGCCGACGCTCACATAGGCCAGGGTCCAGAGCACACAGGCGGGCACCGTCCAGGTCAGGAAGGTTCGGTACCGCATGGTGCTCATGCCGACGGTGAGCGGGATGATCGAGTGCAACACCGGCAGGTACCGCGAGAGGAACACGGCGATACCGCCCCGCCGGGCCAGATAACGCTCGGCAGCGGCCCAGTGCTTCTCACCGATCCGCCGGCCCAGCCAGCTGCGCCGGATCCAGGGGCCGAACCGGCGGCCCAGGTAAAAGCCGATGCTCTCGCCCGCCAGGGCACCCAGGATGACCGCCAGCACCAGCGCGATGTACTCGACCGGGCCCTCCACCGCGGTGCTGGCCACGATCACGATGGTGTCGCCGGGAACGACCAATCCGATCAGCACCGAGGTCTCCAGGAGCATTCCCACACCCGCAAGCACCGTGCGCACGACGGGGTCGACGGCGCTCACGGCGTCCAGGATCCAGTTGAGTACGTCGTTCACCTCGCCAGCCTAAAGCGTGTCTGCGAACTCGTGTTGTGCGCCGTGTCGGCGGTGCTGGCCCGTGTTCTGGGCTCTGGTGCCGACCGGCCGGGTCGCGCGACACTGGACGGTGACCAGATTCGGGAATCCCGGCGGGTCCCGGTACGTGACCAACGGGTTCCAATCACGCCAGGCACGGCACCTACTGTGGGCCGTCCCTGTGGTCATCCTCGTCTGCCTGCCGGCATCCGTACTGGCCGGAATATCGTGGTGCGGGATCAGTGGCTGCAGCGGCGGCGGCTACGGGCTCGACACGAGTGACGCCGGACTCGCGATCCAAGCCTGCATCTTCGCCGCCGTGGTCATGACCATCCCCTTCGCGCTCATCCCGTGGCTGAAGCCGCGCACTGTGAGGATCGTTCTCGCCCTCCCGATCGGCACCCTGTGGGGACTCCTCATGGCCGTTGTCACCCACGGCATCTTCCCGTGGCAGATCGGCTGACCCGCTCATCCCGCGTTCCGCCCCCGGCCGCGCCCTAGGCTGGACGGGTGCCGACCACCCCCAGCGTCCCCGACCGGGGCTTCCCGGTGCATTCAGGGGCGCCGCATTCGGCCATGCTCTCGCACTGGCTCGACCCGGCCGACGCCTTCGACGCGCTGTGCGCGGAGTCACCGTACGCCGTCTGGCTCGATGCCGGTGCCGGGGCGACCACCGGGACGAGCTACCTCGCCGACGCGCACCACGGCTCACGGTTTGCCACGGCGTCGGCCCGCGCCGGCACCGTGACCTGTTTCCGGCCGCTGGACCCCGCCACCGCACCGGTCACGACGGTCGGCACCATCTTCGACTTCCTCCGCTTCGAAGCCGGGAGCACCGGAGGGTCCGGGTCCGCGCCGGGACCGGACGCCCAGGCGGAGGTCGGCTTCCGGCTCGGCTGGGTGGGCTGGTTCGGTTACGGGCTGGCAGCTTCGGCGGACGGGTGCAATGGTGCGCAGGACGGTGAGGCGCCCGATGCCGCGCTGCTCTTCGTCGACCGCGTCATCGCGTTCGACCATGCTGCCCGCACCGTCACCCTGCTCGCCCGTGCCGGGGCGGGGGAGTCCGGGGCCGACATTGAGGCCTGGCTGGTCGACACCGCCCGTCGTCTCGACGCGCGGCTGCGCGGCGGGCCGGCCGAAGCCGCCCGGCCCGCCCGGCCGCACGCATCCGCCGGGCCGCCCGAGGTACGCTGGCGGCACGACGCCGGGCAGTACACCCGGCTGATCGACGCCTGCCAGGAGCGCATCGCGGCCGGCGACGCCTACCAGCTCTGCCTCACGAACGAGGTCACCGTGGCCGGCCGCTTCGACCCCGTCGAGGTGTACCGCACGCTGCGCGCCGGGAGCCCGAGCCACCACGGTGGTTTGCTCAGGTTTGGCGCGCATGCGCTGCTGAGCGCCTCGCCGGAGGAATTCCTCTCCGTGAGCCCCCGCGGGCGGATGCGTACCCGTCCCATCAAGGGCACTAGGCCCCGGTCACCCGACCCGGCGACCGACCGGATGCTGCGCGCGGAGCTGCTCGCCAGCGACAAGGAGCGGGCGGAGAACCTCATGATCGTCGACCTCATGCGCAACGACCTGGGCCGCGTCGCCGCACTCGGCTCGGTCGCCGTGACGTCGCTGCTGCAGGTCGAAAGCTACCCGCACGTGCATCAGCTGGTCAGCACGGTCGAGGCGCGCCTCGCGCCCGGCCTCACCGCCGTCGACGCCATCGAGGCCTGCTTCCCGGCCGGGTCGATGACCGGGGCGCCCAAGGCCAGCGCCATGCACATCCTCCGCACTCTCGAAGGCGGCGACCGCGGCATCTACGCCGGAGCGTTCGGCTACCTCGGCTGGGACGGCGCCGTCGACCTGGCCATGGTCATCCGCAGCATCGTTCTGGGACCGGCCGGCGCGTCGCTCGGGACCGGCGGCGGGATCACCGCGCTCTCGGTACCCGACGAGGAAATCGAGGAGACCCGGATCAAGGCCAGAGCCCTGATCCGTGCCATCCTGGCCTCCGCCGCGGCACCGGACCCGGCAGATGGCCAGGGTTTAGTAACCTAGGAGCTTGGGCGTCGCCGGCGGGGTACATACTCGCTGCGCAGAACGCCACCTCACCACAATGAATGAGAGTCACGTGGCACACGAGCACGACACCATCTCCAACGGCCCCGAGGACGAAGACGGTTACGACTTCGCCGCCATCCAGGCGAAGTGGGCGCCGATCTGGGACGAGCTGGAGCCGTTCCGCACCAGCGACCCCGAGGACACCCGGCCGCGCAAGTACGTGCTGGACATGTTTCCCTACCCGTCGGGCGACCTGCACATGGGCCACGCCGAGGTGTACGCGCTCGGCGACATCGTCGCACGCTATTGGCGCCAGCAGGGCTTCAACGTTCTGCACCCGATCGGCTGGGACTCCTTCGGCCTGCCCGCCGAGAACGCCGCCATCAAGCGCGGCATCGATCCGCGCGGTTGGACCTACGACAACATCGCGCAGCAGAAGAAGAGCATGAAGCTCTACGCGGCATCCTTCGACTGGTCCCGCGAGCTGCACACCAGCGACCCCGAGTACTACAAGTGGAACCAGTGGCTGTTCCTGCAGCTGTACAAGAAGGGCCTGGCCTACCGCAAGGACAGCTGGGTCAATTGGGACCCGATCGACCAGACCGTGCTCGCCAACGAGCAGGTGCTCGCCGACGGCACCAGCGAACGCAGCGGCGCCGTCGTGGTGAAGAAGAAGCTCACCCAGTGGTACTTCAAGATCACCGAATACGCAGACCGGCTGCTCGACGACCTCAACCAGCTCGAGGGCACCTGGCCGGCCAAGGTCCTGAACATGCAGCGCAACTGGATCGGCCGCTCCATCGGCGCCGACGTGGACTTCACCATCGAGGGTCGCGCCGAGCCGGTCAGCGTGTTCACGACACGCCCCGACACCCTCTTCGGAGCCACGTTCATGGTCGTCGCCCCCGACGCCGACCTGGCCGCAGACCTCGTCGCCGACGCGTCACCCGAGGTGAGGGAGCGCTTCGCGGCTTACCTGGTACAGGTGCAAAACAGCACCGAGATCGAACGCCAGGCCACCGACCGGGAGAAGACCGGAGTCTTCCTCGAACGGTACGCGATCAACCCGGCCAACGGCGAGCGCCTGCCGATCTGGGCCGCCGACTACGTGCTGGCCGACTACGGTCACGGCGCCGTGATGTCCGTTCCGGCCCACGACCAGCGTGACCTCGACTTCGCCCTGCGCTTCGACCTGCCGGTGCGCGTCGTCGTGGACACCACAGCGTTGGTCACCGGAGTTATCCCGGTGATCACTCCGGGGATGCTGGACGGCTCCGAAGAACTGCAGCCCCTCGACTCCGACGCCCTCGACCCCGCCCAGACCGGCGTCGCGCTCACCGGCGACGGCCGCCTGGTCAACTCCGGCGCCCTCAACGGCCTCACCAAAGCCAACGCCATCAAGCGGATGATCGAAAAGCTGGTGTCCGACGGCACCGGGCGCGCGGCCAAGAACTACCGGCTGCGCGACTGGCTGATCTCCCGCCAGCGTTATTGGGGCACCCCCATCCCGATCATCCACGGCGAAGACGGCACCGAGATCCCGGTGCCGGAGGACCAGTTGCCGGTGCTGCTGCCGCCCACCGACGGCCTCGACCTCAAGCCAAAGGGCACGTCCCCGCTCGGCGGTGCCACGGACTGGGTGAACGTCGTCAACCCCATCGACGGTACGCCGGCCAAGCGCGACGCGGACACCATGGACACCTTCGTGGACAGCTCCTGGTACTTCCTACGCTTCCTCAACCCCACCGACGACACCAAGGCCTTCGACCCGAAGGAAGCCGACAAGTGGGCACCCGTCGACCAGTACGTCGGAGGTGTCGAGCACGCCATCCTGCACCTGCTCTACGCGCGCTTCATCACCAAGGTGCTCTTCGACCTCGGCTTCATCACCTTCACCGAACCGTTCACGGCGCTGCTGAACCAGGGCATGGTCATCCTCGACGGCGCCAAGATGTCCAAGAGCAAGGGCAACCTGGTCTACTTCACTGAGGAGGTCGACAAGTACGGCGTCGACGCCGTTCGCCTGACCATGGCGTTCGCCGGCCCGCCCGAAGACGACATCGACTGGGCCGATGTGTCCCCGGTCGGTTCGGCAAAGTTCCTGGCGCGCGCCTGGCGCGTCGCCCGTGACGTCACCAGCGCCCGGGATGTGGAATGGAAGACCGGGGACGTGGCCCTGCGCCGGGTCACCCACCGGTTCCTTGCCGACGCACCGTCGCTCATCGAGTCGTTCAAGTTCAACGTCGTCGTGGCGCGCATGATGGAACTCGTCAACGCGACCCGTAAGGTGATCGACACCGGCGCCGGTCCGGCCGATGCCGCCGTGCGCGAAGCTGCCGAGGTCACCGCGATGGCACTGAACCTGTTCTCCCCGTACACGGCGGAAGACATGTGGGAACGCCTCGGCTACGAGCCGTGCGTCGCCCTCGCCCTCTGGCGCAAGCCCGACCGCAGCCTGTTGGTCGCCGAGTCGGTGACCGCCGTGGTGCAGGTCGACGGCAAGGTACGCGACCGCCTCGAGATCTCCCCGAAAATCAGCAACGACGACCTGGAGGCCCTCGCCCGTGCGTCGGCCGCCGCGATCCGCTCCATCGGCGACCGCGAGATCATCAAGGTGATCGTGCGGGCTCCGCGGATGGTGAGCATCGTCACCAAGCCCGCGACGTAAGCCGCACGCCCCGCCTCCACAGGCGGTCCAGGCCCCGCCCCGCGCACAGGTTCCCCTCGAGGGGCCGGTGCACGGGGCGGTGCGTTTTAGCGTGCCGTCATGGCATTCGACCCGTTCAACAGCCTGGCTCCGACGTCGCGCGTGACCTCGGGGCCATCAGGTGCCCCGTCTGGTGGTGCCGGCCGCACCCGTGTGCGTATCGGCGTGGGCGCGGCCATCGTCCTGTTGCTGGCGGCCCTGGGCGTGACGGTCGCCGTGACCGCGATCGGCCAAGTGAGCCACAGCGTGCAGGTCCCGGCGGACTCGGGTGCTGGACCGCTTTCGGCGGAGGGCGCGGGGAGCGCTGCGGGGGAGCCGGTCGCCGGTTCCGCTTCTGACTCCCCGGCGGACACGGCGGACCAGGCGGGCACGGCCGCGCCGGACGGCGCTTCGGCGGCTCCGGGAGTCTTCGTGCACGTGCTGGGCGCCGTCGTTCATCCTGGCCTGTTCGAGGTTCACCAGGGCGCGAGGGTAGTGGACGTCGTTGCGGCCGCCGGCGGGCTGCTGCCCACCGCGGACGAGGCCGGCCTCAACCTGGCCAGGCTCGTCGCCGACGGTGAACAGCTCTACGTTCCGGCCCTCGGCGAGGTCGGTTCCGGCCCGCCAGCTGGGGTGCAGGCCGGGTCCGGTGGCACGGAGAGCACGGCAGGTGCGGCCGGAACCGGAGCCGCAGCGGCCACGGTGAACCTCAACACCGCGACCATGGCAGACCTCGACACCCTGCCGCGCATCGGTCCGGCGATGGCGCAGCGCATCCTCGACTACCGCGCGAAGGAGGGGCGTTTCGCCAGCGTCGAGGACCTGCGCAATGTGACCGGGATCGGCGAGAAGACCTTCGCCGCGCTGAAGGACCTGATCACCGTATGAGCGGCCGGATGGGCGGCACGATGGGCCTGGACCTGCGCCTGGCGCTGCCGGCCGCGGCCTGCTGGGCCTCGGCCGGCGTGCTCGTGGCGTTGCCTGCCTCTGCGGCGGCCGGCGCCGGCCTGCTCGCGGGCGCGGCTCTCGGCCTGATCGTCTCGGCCGTCCTGCTGGGCGGGCCGGCGCGAGCCGCGCCCTCAAGCTCCC
>NZ_SOFL01000022.1 GCF_004402695.1 Cryobacterium adonitolivorans
GGGTCAGGGTGGCCGCATTCACGTCGGCCAGCCGGATGCTTTCCGGGTTGCCGTGCAGGCGGGAGGAGACCTGCGGGTCCTCACTCCAACCCTGCAGATCGACAAGGAATTCGGCCTGCCGGGCCTGCGCGTGCGCGATGACGCGGGCCTGGGCCGCGATCAGTTCAGTGCGGCGGGCCAGCTCCGAGCAGACCAACTCGTCCAGGGCAGGGTCGGGGACGTAAGGCTTCAAAGCGGTGGGTTCGGTTGGGGTGGGCTGGGTTGGCCCGGCTTCGGCCGGGTCGACACGGGAGGGGGTGGATCCAGGTGGAGCGGGCTCCGGAGAGTAGTCGTCATCGTCCGGAGCGGGCGGTGGTGCCTGGTCNAGCGGGCGGTGGTGCCTGGTCTGGGCTACTCATAGTGAGATCGTCTCACCTGCCACTGACACTGCACCCGCCCGCGGACGCATCCGGGCCAAGACATCCGCGAGCCGTGAGAAAAGCCCCACAAATCGCGAAATTCTGGTGCTTAGCTCACAGTTCGCGAGTCGCGCCGGTCGGATAGACTGCACGTGCATGAAACTCAATTGAACACCGGGCCACACGGTCGATGCGGGAGAGTTCGACGTCGCGAGACGAGCGAACACCGAAGGAGCAATCCTCCCCGACAATCTCTCAGGTACTCGTACCGCATCGAACGGGCCACTCTGAAAAGCGGACGAGCACAGCGCGTCCGGGCCACGCGCGAGCGGGATCCGGTCAGAACTGCCAAGTCCCGCCCACGGTGAAAGCCGGCGCATGCGCCCCGGTGAAGCTCTCAGGCCAGACGACAGAGGGGGAGTTCCCAACGGGGTTCGAACGAGCCCCGGAGCAACTCGACCGGCACGCGCCCGGCGACGAACCGGAGAACTCATGACCTCGGCCAGCCCTGACCCCACCTCCTCCCAGAACGACGACGCCGTGACCGAACGCTTCTCGCCGCTGCACGCCGCCCACGTCGCCGCTGGCGCCAGCTTTACCGACTTCGCCGGCTGGCAGATGCCCGTGCGTTACTCCAGCGACCTCGCCGAGCACCACGCCGTGCGCAAGGCCGCCGGCCTCTTCGACCTCTCACACATGGCCGAAATCCGGGTCAGCGGCCCGCAGGCCGGCGAGTTCCTCGACCACGCACTGGCCGGCCAGCTCTCGGTCATCGACCTGATGCAGGCCAAGTACAGCCTGCTGCTCAACTCCCGCGGCGGCATCATCGATGACCTCGTCGTCTACCGCACCGGCGAGACCGACTTCCTCGTGGTCGCCAACGCCGGCAACCACGACCAGGCACTGGATGCCCTCACCGCCCGTGCCGCACGCTTTGACGTCGTCGTCGCCGACGAGAGCAACGACACCGCCCTCATCGCCGTTCAAGGCCCCAACGCCCTCGCCATCGTGCAGGCCACCGCCGGCCTCAGCACCGACGGCGACCTCGCGGGCCTGCGCTACTACCGCGCCCTCACCGCCGCCTTCGCGGGCACGCCGGTGCTCATCGCCCGCACCGGCTACACCGGCGAAGACGGCTTCGAGCTCTACCTGCCGAACGCCGCGGCCCTCGCACTCTGGGACGCCATCGTGGTCGCCGGCGCCGTGCACGGGCTGGTCCCCG
Source organism: Cryobacterium adonitolivorans (assembly GCF_004402695.1). GTDB lineage: Bacteria > Actinomycetota > Actinomycetes > Actinomycetales > Microbacteriaceae > Cryobacterium > Cryobacterium adonitolivorans. The sequence goes on from NZ_SOFL01000022.1 coordinate 1,621, forward strand.
CCGGGCTCGCCAGCCGCGATACCCTCCGCCTCGAAGCCGGCATGCCGCTCTACGGCCACGAGCTGACCACGTCCACCTACCCCGCCCAGGCGGGCTTGGGCAGGGTCGTCAACCTCGCCAAGCCCACCGACTTCGTGGGCCGCACCGCCAGCGAAGAAGGCCCCGCGGGCGACGCCCCCGTCCTCGTCGGCCTGGTCTCGGCCGGCAAACGCGCCGGCCGCGCCGGCTACCAGATCTTCCGCAGCCCCGACGCCACCGAAGCGGAGGGCGTCATCACGAGTGGCGCGCTGTCGCCCACACTCGGCTACCCGATCGCCATGGCGTACCTGCCGCCGGCGCTGGCACGACTCGATACCGAGGTGTTCATCGACGTGCGCGGCACCCGTGCGCCCGCCACGGTCATCGCGCTGCCGTTCTACAAGCGGCGCAAGTAGGGCACCCGAGCCGAGCGGTTGGCCCGGCCCCTGGCATCCGCTCACCCGATGTCGCCACGCCGCGCATCGCCCCCGAACTGATCAACCCAGAACTGATCAACCCCTGTGATCACCCCCTTGAGAGGACACCCCATGGCAGACAAAACCGAGCTCCAGTACACCGCAGAGCACGAGTGGGTACTCGTCGACGGCGACACCGCCACCGTCGGCATCACCGCATACGCCGCCGACAAGCTCGGTGACGTGGTGTTTGTGGAACTGCCCGCGGTGGGCAGCGCCATCGCCGCCGGCACCGTCGTCGGCGAGATCGAGTCGACCAAGTCGGTGGGCGAGCTCTTCGCCCCCATCGACGGCACCGTCGCCGAAATCAACGACGCCGTCGTCGACAGCCCCGAACTCGTCAACAGCGACCCGCTCGGCGAGGGCTGGCTCATCAAGATCACCCTCAAGACCCTCCCGGCGCTGCTCAGCTACGCCGAGTACTCCGCCATCACCGGCGAATAAGCACGACCGAACCAGACCCCGGAAAGAGCCTTCCCCCACATGTCGCAGCCCTTCACCCAGCGTCACATCGGCACGGACGCCGACGCCCAGTCCCGCATGCTGGCCGTACTCGGCCACGACAGCGTCGAGTCACTCGTCCACGCGGCCGTTCCGGCCACCATCCAGGTCGAGCAGTTCCGCCGCCAGGGCGACAGCACCCTGCCGCCGGCCGCGACCGAACGTGAAGCCATCCAGGAGCTCCGCGCCCTGGCCGACAAGAACAGCGTGAAGCGCTCGATGATCGGGCTCGGCTACTACGACACGATCACGCCCGCCGTGATCAAGCGCAACGTGCTCGAGAACCCCAGCTGGTACACGGCGTACACGCCCTACCAGCCCGAGATCAGCCAGGGCCGGCTCGAGGCAATCATCAACTTCCAGACCATGGTCGCCGACCTCACCGGCATGGCCACCGCCAACGGGTCGATGCTCGACGAATCCACCTCTGTGGTCGAGGGCATGCTGCTGGCCCGGCGCGCCTCGAAGTCGCCGTCGAACCGGTTCATCGTCGACGCGGATGCGCTGCCCCAGACCCACGCACTGCTCGGCAACCGCGCCCACGCTCTCGGCATCGAACTGGCCGTGCTGCCCCTGGAGGAAGACACCACGGCTGAGGACCTCGGCGACTACTTCGGCATCTTCGTGCAGTATCCCGGTGCATCCGGCCGCGTCTGGAACCCCGCCGCCGTGATCGCGATGGCGCATGAGAACAAGGCCCTCGCCATCGTGGCCGCCGACCTGCTTGCCCTCACCCTGATCACCTCGCCCGGCGAGCTCGGCGCCGACGTGGCCGTTGGCACCAGCCAGCGCTTCGGCGTGCCGATGGGCTTCGGCGGACCGCACGCCGGCTACCTCGCCGTGCGCAAGGGCCTGGAACGCCAGATGCCCGGCCGCCTCGTGGGCGTGAGCATCGACGCCGCCGGCCACCCCGCCTACCGGCTGTCTCTGCAGGTGCGCGAACAGCACATCCGCCGCGACAAGGCCACCTCCAACATCTGCACCGCCCAGGTGCTGCTGGCCGTGATGGCGGGCATGTACGCGGTGTACCACGGGCCCCAGGGCCTGAAGGCGATGGCCACCGAGGTGCACGAACGCGCGGGCGCACTGGTCGCGGCCCTGCGAGCGATCGACGTCGAAGTGATCAACCGCACCTTCTTCGACACCGTGCGCCTGTCGGTTCCGGCCGGCGCCGCCGAGATCGTCGCGCAGGCCGCCGCCGAGGGCTACAACCTGCACCAGGTGGACGCCACCACCATCGGCATCTCGGTCGACGAGACCACCACCGCGGCCGACCTCGCCGTCGTCGTGGGCTTATTCGGCGGCCGGGACGCCTTCGGCCACGTCGATCTCGGCGCGACCCAGCACGGTCTGCCCGACGACCTCGCCCGTACAAGCGAGTACCTCACCCACGCCGTCTTCAACACGCACCGCTCGGAGACGAGCATGATGCGTTACCTCAAGCGCCTCGCCGACTACGACTACGCGTTGGACCGCGGCATGATCCCGCTGGGCTCCTGCACGATGAAGCTCAACGCCGCCACCGAGATGGAGGCCGTGACCTGGCCCGAGTTCGGCGGCCTGCACCCTTTCGCGCCGCGCGCCGACGTCGAGGGCTACCTCGAACTCATCCGCCAGCTCGAAACCTGGCTGACGGATGTCACCGGCTACGACACCGTGTCGCTGCAGCCGAACGCCGGCAGCCAGGGCGAACTCGCGGGGCTCCTCGCCATCCGCGGCTTCCACCTCGCCAACGGCGACGTTGACCGCACGGTCTGCCTGATTCCGTCCAGCGCCCACGGCACCAACGCGGCTTCCGCGGTGCTCGCCGGAATGCGCGTCGTCGTTGTGGCCTGCGACGAGCTCGGCAACGTGGACCTCGGCGACCTGAACGCCAAGATCACCCTGCATGCCGAGACTCTCGCCGCGCTGATGATCACCTACCCCTCCACCCACGGGGTCTACGAGCACGAGGTCGGCGCGATCTGCGCCGCCGTGCACGACGCCGGCGGCCAGGTTTACGTGGACGGCGCCAACCTCAACGCGCTCCTCGGCTTCGCCCGGTTCGGTGACTTCGGCGGCGACGTGTCGCACCTGAACCTGCACAAGACCTTCTGCATCCCGCACGGCGGGGGAGGACCCGGCGTTGGACCGGTCGCGGCCAAGTCACACCTGGCCCCGTTCCTGCCCGGTCACCCGCTCGCGCAGGACGACGAGCACTACCTGCTCGGCGGCACAGGCACCGAAACCGTCGTGCACGGCGGCGGACCGGTCTCTGCCGCGCCGTACGGCAGCCCGAGCATCCTGCCGATCTCGTGGGCGTACGTACGCATGATGGGCGCCGACGGCCTCAAGCAGGCCACCGGCGCCGCGGTTCTCGCCGCGAACTACGTGGCCAAGCAGCTCAGCGGCCACTTCCCGGTGCTTTACGCCGGAGACAACGGGCTCGTCGCGCACGAGTGCATCCTCGACCTGCGCCCGCTGACCGCGGCCACCGGGGTCACCGTCGACGACGTGGCCAAGCGCCTCGTCGACTACGGCTTCCACGCGCCTACGATGAGCTTTCCGGTGGCGGGCACCCTGATGGTGGAGCCCACCGAGAGCGAAGACCTCGGCGAGATCGACAGGTTCATCGAGGCCATGATCGGCATCAAGGCCGAGGCGGATGCCGTTGCCGCCGGAACCTGGCCGGCCGACGACAACCCGCTGAGGAACGCGCCTCACACCGCACAGTCGGTGATCGAGGGGGAGTGGACACATCCGTACGACCGCGAGACCGCGGTCTATCCGGTGCGCACACTCATCCGCAACAAGTACTGGGCGCCGGTGCGTCGCATCGACAACGCCTACGGCGACCGCAATCTGGTTTGCGCCTGCCCGCCGCCCGAGGCCTTCGAGTAAATCCAGCCTCACGAGCTGAGAGAAAAGCCCCGAGAATCTCGATTTCTTGGGGCTTTTCTCACAGTTCGCGGAACTAAGAGGTGGGGGTGAGGAGGGCGGGCCACCACAGGACAGCCAGCGGGTAGCCCACGAACGAGGCGATGTCGAGCACCCAGTGCGCGATCACCAGGGGCATCACCCGGCCCCAGCGCAGGTAGCACCAGCCGAACACGACACCCATCAGCGCATTTCCGACAAACGGACCGATGCCCTGGTAGAGGTGGTAGCTGCCGCGCAGCAAGGCCGCCGAGACGATGATGGTCCAGGCGTTCCAGCCCAGCTCGCGCAGCCGGGTGAAGAGGTAGCCCACGACGATGAGTTCCTCGCTCAACGCACTGCGGAGCGCCGAGAACACCAGGATCGGAATGGTCCACCAAAAGGTGTCCAGCGGCGAGGGCACCACGGCCACCGTGAAGCCGAGCGCCCGCCCGGCCAGGTAGAGCCCGAGGCCGGGGATGCCGATGAGTAGCAGCAGTCCGCCGCCGCGGAGCAGGTCCCGGCGTGGCTCGGTGAAGTCGACCCCGAGCCGACGGAACCCGCTCTGACCGGGCCGCCAGAGCAGGTAGAGCACCAGGGCGACCGGGAACAGTGCGAATAGGATGCCGAGGAACTGATAGGTGAAGTCCAGCCACTCCCGTGTCGACTGCGACCCGTTGATGGTTGCCGACTGATCGCTGAGAGCGACCTCGGCGGTGAGCCGGGAAATGATTGACACAATCGAGTACGCCGCGGATGCACCGAGCGACAGCCCGAGCACGATCGCGATCTCCCACCTCAGTCGAATCCGTGACGGTGCCGGAGGACCTGCGGGTTCCGGGGGTCCGGTGGGTGCGGAGGGGCCCGGAAGATCGGCCGGTTCCGAGGATGTGCTGCTCATGTCGCGCTCGGCATCCGGCACGCCGGGGTGCCGCCCGGCAAGCGATACCTGTAGCGAGCCACCAGCCTGTAGCCGGCCTCTGCGGCCCACGACCACGGTGGCACCGTGCCCAGCCAGCCGAGCGCCCGCAGCGCGGGGGTCGGTTGGCCGCGCAAAACTGCGGCAACCGCGGCGGCGCCGCCGTAACGCCGGCCCCCGGCCACAAACCAGACCCGGCTCCTGGCCTGCTCCTCGGTGAGGTCGAAGGCGGCGAGGTCGGTCCACTGGAACGGCGCGGTGCCCGGAACGCGGGGCATCGTGCGCTGGAGCCAGAGTACGGCCGTGGTGCAGAACCCACAGTCGCCGTCGAAGATGAGCGTGGCGGGCCGTTCGGGCGGCATGGTCTGCATCCCTCTATTTTGCGCCCTCGGCGCTCCGGCGCATACACGAGGCAATTGAACCGCCTCCGGCGCAATTTGAAAACGTTTGCATGCGCCGGGGGGACCTTGGTCCCAAGCTTCGTGAGAGATTCTCGCAGGATTCGCAGAAAAAGCCGCGAATTCGGTGCCTCGCGCAAGATTCGTGCGTCTTTCATTGCTGCTGTGTAACGTTTACCGTCAGATTTTGCACCCGGCGCAAGAGGTACCTAGGGTTTTCATAACTAGCGCGCCGCAATGGTCTCGTACCACGGCAGCGCCGTCACCTTTGCACAGGAGGAATTTTGAAGAGATCCCGCACGGGCCTCAGCGCCCTCGCGCTCATTTCGGTGAGCGCCCTGGCGCTCGCGGGTTGCGCGACATCCAACGACGACGAGGCCCCCTCGGCCGGCGACGCGTCCGCAGTTGTCAGCACCAACGGCAGCGAACCGCAGAACCCGTTGATCCCGACCAACACCACCGAGACCGGCGGCGGCAAGATCGCCACGTCGATCTTCGCGGGTCTGGTGTCGTACAACGCTGATGGCGAGATTGAGAACGAGGTCGCCAAGTCGATCGAGTCCGACGACGCCACAAACTGGACCGTCACGCTCAACGACGGTTGGACCTTCACCAACGACGAGCCCGTCACGGCTTCGTCCTTCGTGGATGCCTGGAACTACGGCGCACTTTTCAGCAACGCCCAGAGTGCCTCCTACTTCTTTGACGACATCGTCGGCTTCGACTACGAGGTTGACTCCGAACTGACCGGCCTGAAGGTCGTCGACGACACGACCTTCACGGTCGAACTCGCTTCGCCCGAGGCCGACTGGCCGCTGCGCCTCGGCTACACGGCCTTCATGCCGCTGCCGACCGCCGCGTACGACGACATGGCCGCCTTCGGTGAGAACCCGGTCGGCAACGGCCCGTACATGCTCGATGGTGAAGGCGCCTGGGTCCACGAGGAAAAGATCAACCTCGTCACCAACCCGGCATACGAAGGCGTGCGCAAGCCCGTCAACGGCGGCCTCGAGATCAAGTTCTACTCCACCCAAGACGCCGCTTACGCGGACGTGCAGGGCGGCAACCTCGACGTTCTGGACGCTGTTCCGGATTCCGCTTTCGAAACCTACGAGGCCGAATTCGGCGAGCGTTCGGTGAACCAGGCTGCAGCCATCTTCCAGGGCTTCAACATGCCGTACTACCTCGAGCACTGGAGCGGCGAAGAGGGCCAGTTGCGTCGTGCAGCCATCTCGATGTCGATCAACCGTGAGGAAATCACTGACGTCATCTTCCAGGGCACCCGTACCCCGGCGACCGACTTCACCTCCCCGGTCATCGACGGCTACTCCGACCAGCTCGAAGGCGCCGAAGTTCTCGAATACAACCCCAAGGAAGCTGTGAAGCTGTGGGCCAAGGCCGACGCGATCGCACCGTACGGCGACACCACGTTCGACATCGCGTACAACTCCGACGGTGGCCACCAGGCCTGGGTCGACGCCGTGATCAACAGCGTCGTCAACACGCTGGGCATCTCTGCGACCGGTAAGCCGTACCCGACCTTCGCTGCAGCACTCGAAGACCGCTCGACCAACGCGCTGACCGGTGGAACCCGCGCCGGCTGGCAGGGCGACTACCCGTCGCTGTACAACTTCCTCGCTCCGCTGTACCAGACCGGTGCAGGCTCGAACTACGAGGACTACACCAGCGAAGAGTTCGACTCCCTCCTCAAGGAAGGCGCCGCGGCCGAAACCGTCGAGGACGCCACCGCCAAGTACCAGGCTGCCCAGGAAGTCCTGCTCAAGGACCTCCCCTCCATCCCGCTGTGGTACTCCAATGTCAACGGCGTGTGGGCTGACACCGTCAGCGACGTGGTGTTCGGCTGGGACTCCGTCCCGATGTACTACCAGATCACCAAGGATTAATTCCTAGTTCCAACCGCAGTGCGATGTCCGGGGCGTCATGCCCCGGACATCGCACTGACTAGACTCATTCAGTGATTGCGACCCTCATGCATAAAAGATTCTCGGAGCTCACCTGATGCTGTGGTACACAGGCAGACGCGTCCTCCAAATGATCCCCGTCTTCTTCGGGGCAACATTCTTGATCTATTTCATGGTTTTCTCGCTCCCGGGCGACCCGATTGCGGCGCTGTACGGCGATCGTCCGCCAGCGCCGGGCGTGATCGAACAGATCCGGGCCCAGTACAACCTGGACAAGCCGCTGATCCAGCAGTACCTGATCTACATCGGCAACTTCTTCCAGGGCGACCTGGGCACCACATACTCCGGGCGACCGGTCAGCGACGTGATGGCCGGGGCATTCCCGATCACCTTCCGCCTGGCCATGCTGGCCCTCGTCTTTGAAGCCTTCGCCGGCATCTTCGTCGGACTCGTCGCGGGTCTGCGCAAGGGCAAGTGGTTCGACGCCAGCGCCCTCGTTGTCAGCCTGCTCCTGATCAGCGTTCCGACCTTCGTGCTCGGGTTCCTGTTCAGGCTGGTCTTCGGCGTTCAATTGGGTTGGTTCAGGACCACAGTGAGCAGTGAAGCTCCCTGGGGCGAACTCATCCTCCCGGCCCTGGTTCTGGCCAGTGTGTCCTTCGCGTACATCGTGCGCCTCACCCGCGCCAGCGTGGCCGACAACCTCAACGCCGACTTCGTGCGCACCGCAACGGCCAAAGGCCTGTCCCGCCGCCGCGTGGTCACCGTGCACGTACTGCGCAACTCTCTAGTGCCCGTCGTGACGTTCCTGGGAGTCGACCTCGGATCGCTGATGGTCGGCGCAATCATCACCGAGGGCATCTTCAACATCAACGGCGTCGGTGGCACCGTTTACAAGGCAATCGTCCTCGGCGAGAGCACCACCGTGGTGTCGTTCATCGCCGTCATGGTGGTCATCTTCGTCCTCGCCAACCTGCTCGTCGACCTGCTGTACGCAGCTCTGGACCCAAGGATTCGTTATGCCAAATAAGCGTGGCCAAGCCCACTTCGTCGCGGAGCTGGAAGACACCCCGGTAGCCGCAATCGACCGTCTCGACGAGTCGCACAAAGCACGCAGCACCTGGGCGGATGCCTGGGACTCGATGCGCCGCCGGCCGATGTTCTGGATCTCCTCAGTGTTGATCCTGATCATCGCTCTCGTCGCACTGTTCCCCGGACTGTTCACCTCGGTGTCGCCGAACCTCGACTGCCAGCTGTCGAACAGCAACGGCGGACCCGAGGCCGGTCACCCGTTCGGGTTCACCCGGCAAGGCTGCGACGTGTACGCGCGCACCATCTTCGGCACCCAGGCCTCGGTCACCGTCGGCCTCCTGGCCACCGGACTCGTCACCCTCATCGGTGTCGTCGTCGGCTCTCTCGCGGGTTACTACGGTGGTTGGCTCGACGCTATCGTCTCCCGAATCGGCGACATCTTCTTCGCCATCCCCACCATCCTCGGCGCCATCGTGCTGATGTCGGTGTTGCCGGCCGCGACGCCGACATCGGTGGCATTCGTGCTGGCGATCTTCGCCTGGCCCCAGATCGCCCGCATCATGCGCGGCGCGGTGTTGACGGCCACGAACTCCGACTACGTGATGGCCTCGACCGCCCTCGGCGTCTCGAAGTTCCGGATCCTGATGCGCCACGTGATCCCCAACTCGATCGCCCCGGTCATCGTGATCGCCACGGTGTCGCTCGGCACGTTCATCGTGGCCGAATCGACCCTGTCGTTCCTGGGCATCGGGCTGCCGACCAGCGTCATGTCGTGGGGGAACGACATCAGCCAGGCCCAGACATCCCTTGTCACCAACCCGCAGGTGCTCCTGTACCCGGCGGCCGCGCTGTCCATCACGGTGCTCGCGTTCCTGATGCTCGGCGACATTCTGCGCGATGCGCTTGACCCGAAAGCGAGGGCGCTTCGATGAGCCAGACACTGACAGACACCACCCCGGGGGGCATCGAGTACGATGAGCAGCCGCTGCTGCAGATTCGGAATCTCGAGGTCGGCTTCCAGACCCAGCGCGGGCTTGTTCCCGCCGTGCGCGGCGTGGACATCACCCTCTACTCCGGCCAGACCCTCGCGATAGTGGGGGAGTCCGGTTCCGGCAAGACCACCACCGCTCAGGCGATCATCGACCTGCTCCCCGGAGCCGGCAAGGTCACCGCCGGCCAGGTGCTGTTCGAGGGCCGCGACCTCACCAAGCTCAGCGCCAAGGACATTCAGGCGGTGCGCGGAAACCTGATCGGCTATGTGCCCCAGGACCCGATGTCCAACCTCAACCCGGTCTGGAACATCGGCTTCCAGGTCGAGGAGGCTATTAAGGCCAACGGCCTCGCGCAGGGCAAGGAAGCGCGCGCCCGCACTATCCAGGTTCTGCAGGAAGCCGGACTCAGCGACGCCGCAGACCGCCTCAAGCAGTACCCGCACCAGTTCTCCGGCGGCATGCGCCAGCGCGTGCTGATCGGCATCGGGCTCTCCGCCCGGCCCAAGCTGCTCATCGCCGACGAGCCCACCTCGGCGCTCGACGTCACCGTACAGCGCCAGATCCTCGACCACCTGGACACCCTGACCCGCGATTACGGCACCAGCGTGCTGTTCATCACGCACGACCTCGGCCTCGCCGCGGAGCGCGCGGAGCAGCTCGTGGTGATGTACAAGGGCAAGGTCGTCGAGTCCGGCCCGTCGCAGGAGATCCTGGCCAACCCGCAGCACCCGTACACGCAGCGTCTCGTGTCGGCGGCCCCGAGCCTGGCTTCGCGTCGCATCCAGTCGGCCAAACACGCCAACGCCGGCGACGCCGTGATCTTCGGTGAGGGATCGCTCGACGACACCCTCGTGGCCCGTGCGGCCGACCGCGAGAACGCGGCACCGGCCAAGGACCTGATCTCGGTGCAGGACATCTCCAAGGTGTACCGCATCCGCAAGAAGGGCCTGCGCACCGACGAGCTTCGCGCCGTCGACGGCGTCTCCTTCGGCATTCAGAAGGGCACCACCACGGCACTCGTGGGCGAGTCCGGCTCCGGCAAGTCCACCGTTGCCAAGCTCATCCTGCAGCTGGAGAGCATCACCAGCGGTGCCATCGAGTTCGACGGCCAGGATGTCGCCGGCCTCAAGGGCAAGGAGCTGCTGAAGTTCCGCCGCCGCGTGCAGCCTGTCTTCCAGGACCCGTACGGATCCCTCGACCCGCAGTACAGCGTGGGGAACACCATCGTCGAGCCACTGCTGGCGCACGGCGTCGGCACCGCCAAGGAGCGACAGGCGCGAGTCAAGGAGCTGCTGGACCAGGTCTCGCTGCCGTGGGCCTCCCGGTTCCGCTACCCCAGCGAACTCTCCGGCGGTCAGCGTCAGCGCATCGCCATCGCGCGGGCGCTCGCGCTCAAGCCCGACGTGCTGGTGCTCGACGAGGCCGTCTCGGCGCTCGACGTGCTGGTGCAGGGCCAGGTGCTGAACCTGCTTACCGAACTGCAGACCGAGCTCGGCCTGACCTACCTGTTCATCACGCACGACCTCGCGGTGGTGCGGCTGGTGGCCGACAACGTCTGCGTGATGCAGAAGGGCCGGATCGTGGAGGCCGCGTCGACCGACAACGTCTTCGACAACCCCCAGCAGGCCTACACTCAGGAGCTGCTCGCCGCCATTCCCGGCGGTAACTTCCAGTTCGGCCGCTAGGTCCGAGCGCGAACCGACTGCCCTCGGCTCCGGCCGAGGGCAGTTTTCCGTTGCAGCCGAGGAGCGTTTGCGGGCCGTTCATCTACCGGCAAGGCACTGTATATAGGTGTGCGGGGCACCCATCCGACGCGGCAGGGGCCGAATACGGTACGATAGACCCTTGGGTCCGTAGTGATCCCACTCATCCACTCTTCGCCGCATGCGATTTTACGCGGCATCCATTCTTCGTAAGGATCTATTTTTATGGCGATTGCTACCCGCAATAACCTCCGGAATGTTGCAATCGTTGCCCACGTTGACCACGGCAAGACGACGCTGGTCGACGCGATGCTGCAGCAGACGAACTCGTTCGCCGAGCACTCGCACACCGAAGAGCGTGCGATGGACTCCAACGAGCTCGAGCGCGAAAAGGGCATCACCATCCTCGCCAAGAACACGGCGATCTCGTACAAGGGCATCCACGCCAAGGATGGCCCCATCACCATCAACGTCATCGACACCCCCGGCCACGCCGACTTCGGTGGAGAGGTCGAGCGCGGCCTGTCCATGGTCGACGGCGTCGTGCTTCTCGTCGACGCTTCCGAGGGCCCGCTGCCGCAGACCCGCTTCGTGCTGCGCAAGGCACTTGAGGCGCACCTGCCCGTGATCCTCCTGGTCAACAAGACCGACCGTCCCGACGCCCGTATCGATGAGGTCGTCGAGGAGAGCCAGGACCTGCTCCTCGGCCTCGCCTCGGACATGGCCGACGACGTGCCCGATCTGGACCTCGACCTGGTGCTCAACGTACCCGTCGTTTACGCGTCCGGCCGCGCCGGCGCAGCCAGCCTCACCAAGCCGGAAAACGGCTCGCTGCCCGACAACGACGACCTCGAGCCGCTCTTCGAAGCGATCCTCCAGCACATCCCCGCTCCCGTCTACGACGACGAGCACCCGCTGCAGGCCTGGGTCACCAACCTCGACTCCTCGCCGTTCCTCGGCCGCCTCGCGCTGCTGCGCGTTTTCCAGGGCACCATCAAGAAGGGCCAGACCGTGGCCTGGGTCAAGCACGACGGCACCGTTTCCAACGTGCGCGTGACCGAGCTCATGATCACCAAGGCCCTCGACCGGTACCCGGCCGAAAGCGCCGGCCCCGGTGACATCGTCGCCGTCGCCGGTTTCCCCGACATCACCATCGGTGAGACCCTCGCCGACCCCGATGACGTACGCCCGCTGCCGACCATCACGGTCGACGACCCCGCCATCTCGATGACCATCGGCACCAACACGTCGCCGCTCATCGGCAAGGTCAAGGGCCACAAGCTCACCGCCCGCATGGTCAAGGACCGTCTGGACAAGGAGCTCGTCGGTAACGTCTCGCTCCGCGTGCTCGACATCGGCCGTCCGGATGCCTGGGAAGTCCAGGGCCGTGGCGAGCTCGCTCTCGCCATCCTGGTCGAGCAGATGCGTCGTGAGGGCTTCGAGCTCACGGTCGGCAAGCCGCAGGTGGTTGTCAAGCGCGTCGACGGCAAGATCCACGAGCCGTACGAGCACCTCACCATCGACTCGCCCGAAGAGTACCTCGGCGCGATCACCCAGCTCCTCGCTGCCCGCAAGGGCCGCATGGAGAACATGGCGAACCACGGCACCGGCTGGGTCCGCATGGAGTTCATCGTCCCGTCGCGCGGCCTGATCGGCTTCCGCACCGAGTTCCTCACGGACACCCGTGGCACCGGTATCGCCAACGCGATCTTCCATGGCTACGAAGCCTGGGCCGGCACGATCAATACCCGCACCAACGGCTCGATCGTCGCCGACCGCTCCGGTGTGGTCACGCCGTTTGCGATCATCGCACTGCAGGAGCGCATGTCATTCTTCGTGAACCCGACCGAAGAGGTCTACGAGGGCATGGTCATCGGCGAGAACTCGCGCGGCGACGACATGGACGTCAACATCACCAAGGAAAAGAAACTGACCAACATGCGTCAGTCCACGTCTGACACCTTCGAGTCGATGACGCCGTCCAAGCAGCTCACCCTCGAGCAGTGCCTGGAATTCGCCCGCGAGGACGAGTGCGTCGAGGTCACCCCCGCCGTCGTTCGTATCCGCAAGGTCGAGCTCGCCGCATCCGCTCGTCAGCGCAACGTGTCGCGCCTGAAGAAGCAGGACGCGAACTAGTTCGCAGCTTTATCTGATCGCAGGCATCCTGTTCCGGTTTTCCGGCGCGGGGTGCCTGCGGTTTTTTATCAGCCGTTCCCGCTTTCGCGGGCGCCACGCAACGTGAGGACCCCATGACCACTGGATTCAAGACGAAATCGTCGCCGCTTCGGATGGGCCTTGCCCTGGTGGCGTTGCTGGCCCTGGCGCCGGCGCTGGCGGGCTGCTCCGACGCGCAGGTGCAGGATGCCGTGAACGGCGCCGTGCAGGGAGCCACCGACGGCGACGTGAGCCTGGGCGGGGCGCTGCCCGACGGCTGGCCGGCGGAGATCCCGGTGATCGACGGCGAGATCAAGTTCGGCGCCGGCAATACCACCAACGGCGACCAGGGCTGGGTCGTGACCGTTGCCTCCGGCACCGCCGACCCGTTGGCCGACGCGGAGCAGAAGCTCGTCGACGCCGGATTCGAGCCGGACACGAACACCTCGGCCAACGTCGGCGACGTGGGCGTGGTGGCCCTGACGAACGCCACCTACATCGTCACGATCGCCGGCACCTCCGAAGGCGTGCTCTACACGGTCGCCCCCGCGTGACCCTGCCGCGAGCTGTGACTTAAGCCCCAAAAACTCGCGCTCTTGGGTGCTTAACTCACAGCTCGCGGGGTCTCCGCACGCTCGACCAACTGAGGAGTCAGGCGAAGAGGGGCGCACCGACGTAGGAGCCCTTGGCGGCCCCGGGCGGGACGGCGAAGAGGGCCGAGCCGACGTGGCGGATGTATTCGTTGAGGGCATCGTTGCGGGCCAGGTTCAACTGCACGGCCGTGAAGCTTGCGGGCGTGCGCTGGAAGCTGATGAAGAACAGGCCGGCGTCGAGGCGGCCGAGCGCGTCGTTGCCGTCCACGAAGTTGTAGCCGCGGCGCAGCATCCGGATGCCGTCGTTCTGCGTGGGATGCGCCAGCCGCACGTGCGCCGCGGTGTCGATCAGCGGCTGGTCGGCCCGCCCGGCGAGCGAGAAATCGGGTTCGGTGAACTCGGTGCCGCCGGATAATGGCGCACCCTCGCCCTTGTTGCGGCCGATCACCGTCTCTTGCTCGCGCAGGCTGGTGCGGTCCCAGGTCTCGATCGTCATCCGGATGCGTCGCGCCACAAGATAGGACCCGCCCGCCAGCCATGCGGGTCCGTCCGACGCCCCCACCCAGAGGTGCTCGGTCAGTGCGGCGGGCTCCTCGGCCTTGATGTTGGCGGTGCCGTCCTTGAACCCGAAGAGGTTGCGCGGGGTGGCCTGGCTGGTGCTCGTGGACGAGGTGCGGCCGAAACCGAGCTGGGACCAGCGGATCGCCGCCCGCCCGAACGCGATGCGGGAAAGGTTGCGGATGGCGTGCACGGCCACCTGGGGGTCATCCGCGCAGGCCTGGATGCAGAGGTCGCCGCCACTCCTGGTCTCCTCGAGCATGTCGCCGGGGAAATGCGGCACGTCGACCAGGTCGGCCGGCCGGCGGGCGGCCAGGCCGAAACGATCGACGCCGGCCATGCTCTGGAAGAGGGTGGGCCCGAACCCGAAAGTGATGGTCAGTCCGGCCGGCGGTAAACCGTGGGCCTCGCCGGTGTCCTCCGGTGGGGCGTCGTATGGACCGCTGACGGAGCCGTAGTCGCCGATGTCCCGACCCGCGGTCATCGCGGCGGCCGCAATGCTCCAGTCCTGAAGCAGCTCGATGAGGTCGGCGCGGGTGGTGCCGTCGGCGACGTCGAATGCCGCGAAGTGCAGCCGGTCCTGGGCCGGCGTGACGATGCCGGCCTGATGCTCCTGGTAGAACGGGTACACGGTGCTGGCGCTGGTCTGGGCGGAGGACGCCGCGACGGCCATCGCGGCCCTGTCGCCGGCGATTCCCAGCCCGAGTCCGGCCACCCCGGCCCCGGCCAGCCCGAACAGCCCCCGCCTGGACAGGCCACGGGGCGCAGCAGGGCTGTCGGTGGCGGGGGAATCGGAGCCGGGAGGCTCGGAGGCTGTGGAGTCAGTCATGTTAGAGAACGAGCGCAGCGGTCAGCTGGTTCAGCGGTTCACCGAGGGCATTCACCTGGTCGGCGAAGGCCTTGATCTCGGCGGGTGTGAGGTCGGTGTAGAGGGTGAAGTCCTCGCCGACACGCTGGGCGTCGAGCAGCTCCTGCAGCGCAGCGAACTCGCTGTCGAGGTCGGCGGCCAGGTCGGCGTCTTCCTCGAGCAGGATGTCGCGCACCCCGGCGTAGAGCACCTTGGCGCCGTCGACGTTGGCCTGGAAGTCCCACAGGTCGGTGTGCGACCAGAACTCTTCCTCGCCGGTGACCTTGCCGGTGGCAACCTCGTCGAGCAGGCCGATAGCGCCGTTGGTCTGCTGGGAGAGGGTGAAGTCCAGGTCCTGGACCTTCTCGTTCAGCGTGGTGGTGTCGGCGACGAGCAGGCCGGTCAGGTTCTGGCGCTGCTCCGGCGTGTATGCGGCGAAGCCGGCCTCGGCCTCGGCGGGCCAGAGGTCCTTTTCGATCGCGTGCCAGCCGGTCCAGTCCTGGCCCTCCTCGAGGTCGGCCTCACGGAGGTCCAGCTGCGGGTCGAGGTCGCCGAACGACTCCGCCACGGTCTCCACGCGCTCCCAGTGCGCGCGGGTGGGGGCGTAGAGGGCGCGGGCGGTGTCGTCGTCGCCGGCCAGGTAGGCGTCGGCGAAGGCCTGGGTGCCGGTGAGGAGCTGGGCGACCTGGTCGCGCACGTACGCGGCGTAGTTGGTGTTGGCGACCTCGATGCGGGCGTCCATGTCCGCATCCACCGCAACGTCGTCGCCGGAGTCGGTGACGGTAAACGCCTTCTGGTCGATGCCCGCACCCACCATCCCGGGCTTGCAGGTGGTCACGTAGTGACCCGGCATCAGCTGCACGACCAGGTCGCGGCTGAGACCCGGGCCGATGTTCTCGACCTCGCCCACGATGCGCAGGCCGTCTTCGGCGAGCAGATAGAACTCGGTGACCTGGTCGCCGGAATTGGTGACCCTGAAGCTGAGGTTGCCGGACGGCGCCTCGTCGGCCGACACGGTGCAGGCATCCGCGCTGCTGTCAACGGTGAGGCCGGCAGCGGCCGAGTCGGTGCCGGTGGAGTTGGCGACGCAGCCGGTGAGGGCCAGCAGGCCGACGGCTGAGGCGGCTACAAGGGGGAGGAGACGGGCTCGCATAGGGGTCCTTCGAACGGAGGCGGTGCGGGGCGTGGGTTTTAGTGGGCGACAACGGCTTGCGCGGTCCGAGGCTGCACGGCGGACGGCGACGGCCTCGTCTGGCGGCTCTTCAGGATGAAGAGAGTCAGGGTGGGCACCGCGTAGGCGACCCAGGCGAACATCTCCAGCCAGGTGGTGGCCGGAGAGAAGTTGAGGGTGCCCTTGAGCAGGGTGCCGTACCAGCTGTCCGGCGGGATCACGGCTGAGACGTTGAAGGCGAGCGCGTTGAGCCCGGGGAGGAGGCCGGCCTCCTGCAGGTCGTGCACACCGTAGGAGAGCACTCCGGCGGCGACGATGATGAGGATGGCGCCGGTCCAGGTGAAGAACCGGCTCAGGTTGATCCTGAGCATGCCGGAGTAGATCAGAGCGCCCAGGCCGACGGCGGTGAGGATACCCAGGCTCGCCCCGACCAGCGGAAGCGTGGTCTCGCCGGTGGCCTGCACCGCGGCCCACATGAACAGGGCCGTCTCGATGCCCTCGCGGCCGACCGCGAGGAACGCGACGAGAACCAGGCCCATGCCGGTGCCGGTGAGGTGCTTGTCGATGTTGCCGTGCAGGTGTCCCTTGAGATCGCGGGCCGTGCGCAGCATCCAGAACACCATCCAGGTCACCAGGCCCGTCGCGATGATCGAGAGCAGCCCGCCGATGGTTTCCTGCGCGGCGAAGCTCAGGCCGTAGGTGCCGAAGGTGAGGATGCCGCCCAGCAGGAGGGCGAGAAGCACGGCGAGGCCGACGCCGGCCCAGATCCGGGGTAGAACGTCGCGGCGGCCGATCTTGACCACGTAGGCGATCAGGATCGTCACGATGAGCGCGGCTTCGAGCCCTTCGCGCAGGCCGATCAGGTAGTTTGCGAGCACAGTGCTTCCCGGTTGTTGAGAGTAGGGTGGGGGATCCAACAATTGGTAAGGCTTACCTTACCCACCCACTCTACGTAGGATCGCCGGATGTGTCCAGCTAAGATTTGTCAGCGGCCCGGTGCCGTGCAGCACGTCTTACCACCCGCGCTCGTCCACCCGCGCTCGTTCACGTTGTTCAGGAGTCACCCATGCTTATGTCCGGGAACGGCGAACGGGTGGTCTTCGTGCTCGACGCACCCGGCGATGAATCGCTGCACACGGGCGGCACCATCGCCCGGCTCCTGCATGACGGCGCCGAGGTCACCGTGCTCTTCGGGTCGGCGACGCCGAACGAGAGCGACGCATCCGCATCGACAGCCGCCAGCGCAGCGGCCGTCGCCGCAGCCCGCACGGCCCTGGGCGAGACCGACCCGACCCGGTGGCGGGTGCTGGCCGGCGCTCCGCAGGGTGTTGAACGCCGTGCGGTGTTGGTTGAGGCCTTCGCCCTGGCGAACGCCACCGCCGTCGTGGCCGCCGTCGTCGACCCGGCGCTTCGCCAGGCCGCCGTCGACGCGGCCGGCGAGCAGGGCGTGCCGGTCTTCCTCAGCAGCCGGGTCTCGGCGGTTCCCGGCGAGCGGCTCGCCGCGATCGACGTCAGCGACAACGTCGACCGGAAGCTGGCCGCCCTGGCCGCGTACCCCGGTCGCTGGCAGCTGGACGGCCGAGTAGTGCGTCTCGATGACGGCAGCGAGGTCCTCGTCACCGGCACCGAATCGTATGCGCGCGGCAGCGGCCCCGCACAGCCGGCCGTGCTCGAGGCGCCCACAGCCGGCTCCCGCCTGCTGGCCGCACTGATGGCTGCCGCCGCCGGCGCACTCTTCGGCATTCTCGGCACCGTCGCACACCAGACCACCTTCGAGCTGGGCTCCCTGACCATTCCCCTCGGCCTGACCCTGGCGCTGCTCGCCAGCGGCACCCTGTTGCTCGGGTTGCGCCTCGTGGTCCACGACCGGCTCATCGTCCTCGCCGCGGCGATCGGCCTGATCGCCACGGTGTTCCTGCTCTCGCTGCGCAGCACCGGCGGCTCGGTTCTGGTGCCCGCCGGAGTGCTCGGCACGGTCTGGACGATGGCTCCAGCGCTGTTCGCCGCTCTCGTCATCGCGTGGCCCCGAATTCCCGCCCGTCGGCCGACGGCGTAGACTGATTACTCTGTTCGTGAAGGGAATCCTGCCACTGTGACGTATGTCATCGCCTTGCCCTGCGTGGACGTCAAGGACCGCGCCTGCGTCGACGAATGCCCCGTCGACTGCATTTACGAGGGCGAGCGTTCCCTCTATATCCACCCCGACGAGTGCGTCGACTGTGGTGCCTGCGAACCGGTCTGCCCGGTCGAGGCCATCTACTACGAAGACGACCTGCCAGAACAGTGGGCCGACTATTACAAGGCCAACGTCGAGTTCTTCGACGACATCGGCTCGCCAGGTGGCGCCGCCAAGGTCGGCGTCATCGCCAAGGACCACCCGGTGATCTCGGTGCTCCCGCCCCAGGTCCAGCACTAAAAGGTGCTCAAGCCGCTACCTGACTACCCGTGGGACCAGATGCTGCCGTTCGCGCAGCAGGCCAGGACCCACGCTGACGGCATCGTCGATCTCTCCATCGGATCTCCGGTCGACCCCACCCCGCCCGTCGTGCAGGCCGCCCTGGCCGCCGCGACGGATGCGCACGCCTACCCGCAGACCACCGGCACTCCGGCGTTGCAGCACGCCATCATCGACTGGTACGCCCGCCGCCGCGGTGTCACCGGGCTGACGGTGGAGAATGTGCTGCCCACCATCGGCTCGAAGGAGCTGGTGGCCCTGCTGCCGTTCATGATCGGCATCGGCGAGGGCGACACCATCGTGCACCCGCGGGCCGCGTATCCCACCTATGCGATCGGCGCGGCCATGGCCGGTGCGGATGCGTTCCCCTCCGATGATCCCGCCGACTGGCCAGAGACGACCAGGCTGGTCTGGCTGAACAGCCCAGGCAACCCCGACGGGCGGGTGCTGTCGGTCGAGGCGCTCCGCGCCGCCGTGACGCGCGCCCGCGAGCTGGGCGCCGTGATCGTCAACGACGAGTGTTACGCCGAGCTCGGCTGGGCCGCGCCGTGGGACTCCGAGCCGATCCCGAGCATCCTCGACCCCCGCGTCACCGACGGTGACACGGACAACGTCGTGGCGATCTACTCGCTGAGCAAACAATCCAACATGGCCGGCTACCGCGGCGCGTTCGCCGCCGGTAGCGCCACGGTGCTCGGCCGTCTGCTCACCGTGCGCAAGCACGCCGGCCTGATGCTGCCCGCCCCGCTGCAGGCCGCCATGATCGCCGCCCTGGGCGACGACGAGCACGTGAGGGTGCAGCGCGAGCGGTACCGATCCCGCCGGGAGGTGCTGCTGCCGGCGCTGGTCGCCGCGGGTTTCCGCATCGACAATAGCGAGGCCGGCCTCTACCTCTGGGCGACCGCCGGCGTCGACGCCTGGGACTCGATCCGGCAGCTCGCCGAGCTCGGCATCCTGGCCGGGCCCGGCCCGTTCTACGGCGACTTCTACCCCCGGCACGTGCGGTTCTCGCTCACCGCCAACGACGAACGCATCAACGCCGCCGCCGCCCGGCTGCGGGCATTCGCCACGGCCTGAACACGCGCTTGGGTCCAGGGCTGGACACGAGCGTCGGCCTGCCTAGGCTGGGGCCATGGCTGACACTGCGAATCCGGTCGACGACAGCGCTCCACTCGACGACAGCGCTCCGCTCGACGACAGCGCTCCGCTCGACGACAGCGCTCCGCTCGACAACAGCTATGGGGTGAGCGTCGGGGCGCTGTACGCGCTCGTGTCCGAACTGCCCGTTCATCCGCCCGTGACGCGGGGGAAGATGTTCAACGGTCACGGCGTGAAGGTGCACCAGAAGGTCTTCGCGTTCATCGGCCGCAACGGTGACCTCGTCGCCAAGGTCCCGGAATCACGGGTGCGGGAGTTGGTGTCCCAGCACACCGGCGGGCCCGTCGTGATGGGCCGGCGCACGATGCGCCAGTGGGTGCGGCTGCCAGCCGAGGTTGGGGTGGGCGCCTGGAGCGCGGTGCTCGACGAGGCCTACCGTTTCGGCCTGACCCGCCCGACCCACTGAGCAGAAGGTCAGGTCGGCGGACATCGGGGTCCTTCGGCCCTGGTGGTTTCCGGGGCGGCGGTGGCCGGGAAACAGGGTGCTGGAACCGAGGAGCCGGCTGTGGCCAAGGGCCAATGGACTCTGGTCGATATTGGCGGATGCAACAGTATGCCCCTCGGCGGAATAGGCTGTAAGCGGGTTATCGTTGCCAAGCACCACGAGCGTGCTGCGGCGGACCACCACAGACCAACAGCCGCAAGGCTTTGAAATCCAGGGAGGCGCCGTGAGCGACGTCGCGCAGCGAACACCATCCAATGAGTCGCAGTTCATCGATCGGCCCGTACCGAGTGCGCCGGTGGCCACTCTGACCTACCCGGGGGGCACGGCGCAGTTCCCGATCCTGGGCAGCACCGACGGCCCGTCCAGCATTGACATCGCGACGCTGACCAAGCAGACCGGCTACACCACCTTCGATTCCGGATTCGTGAACACGGCGGCGACGAAGTCAGCCATCACGTACATCGACGGTGAGCACGGGATCCTGCGTTACCGGGGCTACCCGATCGAGCAGATCGCCCAGAACTCCAGCTTCCTCGAGACCGCATGGCTGCTGATCTACGGCGAACTGCCCAGCGCAAGCGAACTGAGCGGGTTCGACACCCGCATCCGTCGCCACACCCTGCTGCACGAAGACCTGCGCCGCTTCTACGACGCGCTGCCGCACAACGCGCACCCGATGTCGGTGCTCTCGGCCGGCGTGTCGGCGCTGTCGACCTACTATCAGGACTCCCTGGACCCCAAGGATCCCGAGCAGGTCGAGCTGTCCATGATCCGGCTGCTCGCGAAGCTGCCGGTGATGGCCGCCTACGCACACAAGAAGAGCATCGGCCACGCGTTCCTGTACCCGGACAACTCGCTGAGCTTTGTGGACAACTTCATCAAGCTCAACTTCGGCACCCTCGCCGAGCCGTACGTGGTGAACCCCGTCGTGAGCAAGGCGCTCGAACGCCTGCTGATGCTGCACGAAGACCACGAGCAGAACGCGTCCACCTCGGCCGTGCGCCTGGTCGGTTCCACCGAGGCCAACCTGTTCGCCTCCGTCTCCGGAGGCATCAACGCCCTCTCCGGCCCGCTGCACGGCGGTGCCAACGAGGCCGTGCTCACCATGCTCCACGAGATCAAGGCCTCGGGTGAGGGCGTGCAGAAGTACGTCGAGCGCGTCAAAAACAAGGAAGCCGGCGTGCGCCTGATGGGCTTCGGCCATCGGGTCTACAAGAACTACGACCCGCGCGCCAAGCTGGTCAAGGAGAGCGCTGACGCCGTGCTCGAAGCCCTCGGCGTGAAGGACGATCTGCTTGACATCGCCAAGGAACTCGAGTTCATCGCCCTGAACGACGACTACTTCAAGGAGCGCAAGCTCTACCCCAACGTGGACTTCTACACTGGCGTGATCTACAAGGCGATGGGCTTCCCGCCGCGCATGTTCACGGTGCTGTTCGCCATCGGCCGGCTGCCGGGCTGGATCGCGCACTGGCGTGAGATGAATCAGGACCCGACCACCAAGATCGGCCGCCCGCAGCAGCTGTACACGGGTTCGGTCGCCCGCGACTACCCGGTCGCCTAGGCTCGCGAACTGTGAGAAAAGCCCCCTCCCGGCGTCCGGGAAGGGGCTTTTCTCACAGCTCGGGGCCAATTACGCGTGCAGCACTGCGTTCAGGACGATGCCGGCCGTGCGGGGGAGCACCTCGACCGCTCCGGTGAGGGAATTGCGGCGGAAGAGCAGGTTCGGCACGCCGGAGAGGTCCTTGGCCTTGGCCGTGCGAGGGGCGCCGTCCGCCGTGCGCGCGGCATCCAGCAGCACCACCTTGGTGCCGGCGGTGACGTACAGGCCCGCCTCAACGACGGAGTCGTCGCCGATCGAGATGCCGATGCCCGAGTTGGCGCCGAGCAGGGCCCGCTGCCCGATGGTGACCCGCTGGGTGCCGCCGCCGGAGAGCGTGCCCATGATGGATGCGCCACCGCCGATGTCGGCGCCGTCACCCACCACGACGCCCTGTGACACCCGGCCCTCGACCATCGAGACGCCCAGGGTGCCGGCGTTGAAGTTCACGAAGCCCTCGTGCATGACGGTGGTGCCGGGGGACAGGTAGGCGCCCAGGCGCACCCTGGACGCGTCGGCGATGCGCACCCGCTCTGGCGAGACGTAGTTGAGCAGCGGCGGGAACTTGTCCAGACCAGTGGCGGCGATGCCGTGGCGCTGCAACGACGGCCGCAGGCGGTCGAAGTCGGCGGGCAGCACCGGGCCGGCGTTGGTCCAGACCACGTTGGGCAGGTGGCCGAAGATGCCGTCGAGGTTGAGGGTGTTCGGCTTGACCAGCAGGTGGGAGAGCAGGTGCAGGCGCAGGTAGGCATCCGAGGTGCTCGCCGGGGGCGCCTGCAGGTCGATCTCCACGGTGACGGCCTCGAGGCGCACGTTGCGGCGGGCGTCGGGCCCCGCGGCCTCCTCCAGCTCGGTGGGCACGATCCACCGGTCGCGGTCGGCGGGCAGCGCGCCCAGCTTCGGCGCCGGGAACCAGGTGTCGAGCACCGTGCCGTCACCGGCGATAGTGGCCAGGCCATACCCCCAGGCGTTCGTGGTGGAGTCTGACTTTTCTGCGGGGGGAGGGGCGGTGACCATGGCTCTAGATTAGTAGCCGTAGATTAGGAGAGTGCCCTCAGACCGAACCGTAGACCCGTCCGTTCCCGCCCTCGACCTGACCACGTCGTCGATCGAGCTGACCCGCGCCCTCTGCGATGCCGAGTCGGTGTCCGGCAACGAGACACCGCTCGCTGACGCGATCGAGGCCGCCCTGGCCGGCTCCGCACACCTGGAGGTCATCCGCGACGGTGACACCATCGTGGCCCGCACCAACCTGGGCCGCGCCCAGCGCGTGGTGATCGCCGGACACATCGACACCGTGCCGCTGAACGACAACCTGCCCACCCGGTTCGAGACCGTCGACGACGTCGACTACCTCTGGGGCCGCGGCACCGTGGACATGAAGGCCGGTGTTGCCGTGCAGCTCAAGCTGGCCGCCGAGCTCACCGACACCAGCGTCGACCTGACCTGGATGTGGTACGACCACGAAGAGGTCAACGCCGATCTCAACGGCCTGGGCCGGCTGGCAGCGAATCGTCCCGACCTGTTCGAGGGCGACTTCGCCATCCTCGGCGAACCGAGCAACAGCCAGGTCGAGGGCGGCTGCAACGGCAACGTGCGCATCGAGGTGCGCACCTTCGGCAGGCGGGCACACTCCGCCCGCGCCTGGGTGGGCGAGAACGCTATCCACAAGGCCGCCCCGATCCTCGACATCCTCGCCGGCTACACGCCGCGTGAGGTGGAGGTGGAGGGCCTGGTCTACCGTGAGGGCCTGAACGCCGTGGGGATCAGCGGCGGCATCGCCGGCAACGTCATCCCCGACGAGTGCATGGTGCACGTGAACTACAGGTTCGCGCCCAGCCGCACGGCCGCCGAGGCCGTTGCCCACCTGGAGGAGCTGTTCGCCGGCTTCGACATCACCGTGGTCGACCTCGCCGAGGGCGCCCGCCCCGGCCTGGACGCCCCGCTTGCCCTGAAGTTCCTCGAGGCCGTGGGCGCGGAACCGCGCCCCAAGTACGGCTGGACCGACGTCGCCAGGTTCTCGGCCCTGGGCATCCCGGCCGTGAACTACGGTCCCGGCGACCCGCTCAAGGCGCACGCAGACGACGAGCGGGTGGCGCTGACCCAGATCACCGACTGCGAGGACGCCCTGCGCGCCTGGCTGACCGCGCCCATCGGCTGACCGTGACGCCGACCCGCTCACCGGCCCGGCCGGTCCGCCGAGGTCTCGCCGGCGCCCTGCCGGCCCGGTGGCGGGCCCGGTACCGGCTGGTGCCGTGGTGGCTGAAGGTTCTCGCCATCTGGCTGGTGTCCCGGGTGGTGACCACCTCGCTGGTATTGGTGCTGGCGAGCGTGCAGGGTCAGAACGCCTGGACTCAGGCCCGGCCCGATTATGCGGCGTTCGCCACCATGTGGGACGGCCTCTGGTACAACATCGTCGGCGTCGGCGGCTACCCGTCGGCGCTGCCGCTCACCGCGGACGGCCACGTCGGCGAGAACGCCTGGGCCTTTATGCCGGGCTACCCGGTGGTGGTGCGCCTGCTCACAGTGCTCACGGGGGCGCCCTGGGCGCCGGTGGCGGTGTTCGTGTCGGTGGTCTGCAGTCTCGGCACCGCGTTGCTCTTCTTCCGGCTGATGCGGCGGGTGCAGCCGCAGTCGACGGCGCTGTTCTCGGTGGTGCTGTTCTGCGTCGCCCCGCTGTCACCGCTGCTGCAGTTCGGCTACGCCGAGTCGATGCAGCTTCTGCTGCTCACCCTGGCGCTGCTGCTCGTGCTGGAACGGCGCTACCTGGTGCTGGTACCCGTGATCGCCGTGATGGCCCTGACCCGGCCCAGCGGGCTGGCGTTCGCCCTGTTCCTAGCCCTGCACGTCGGCTACCGCTGGTACAGCCGCACCCGCGACCCGTTCCCGGTGCGCGAAGCGGCCACCGCGTCATCCGTGGCCGTCTTCAGTGGGGTGATGGGCCTGGCCTGGCCGGGGATCGCCTGGCTGGTGACGGGGTCGATCACCGCCTACACCGACACCGAACTGTCCTGGCGGTCGGCGTACATCGGCTACCGGGAGCTGGTGCCGTTCGCGGCCTGGTTCCAGAGCGGGGTCTGGTGGCTCGGGGCGCCGCTGGGCATCATCGCCGTGCTCGCGCTGATCATCGCCTTCACGCTGATGATGTTCTCGCCGGCGGTGAAGAGCCTCGGTGTGGACCTGCGGCTCTGGGTGGTCTCGTACGCGCTCTACCTGCTGGCGGTGTTCTTTCCGCAATCGAGTGTGTTCAGGTTGCTGATGCCGATGTTCCCGTTGGTAGGCGCGCTCGCCCGGCCGCGCAACGTCGTGTACCGCGTTGTGGTCACACTGGGGCTGATCTGCGGCCAGTGGGGCTGGCTTTTGCTCTGCTGGGGCGTGGACGGAGCGGATTGGACACCGCCCTAATTACTGTCTGACGGCCGAATGGTCGATAATAGGAGTACAGACTACGAATGGAAGGGGAGTTCATGGCGGCCATGAAGCCACGGACCGGAGACGGACCAATGGAGGCTGTAAAGGAGGGGCGCCTGATCATCGTGCGTGTACCGCTCGAAGGTGGGGGTCGGCTCGTCGTCTCTGTGAACGACGCAGAAGCCAAGGAGCTTCACGATGCGCTCGCCGGTGTAGTCGCCCCGGCCGTGTAGCAATTCTGTAAGACGAGTCTTTAAGCTGATCGGCTGTGTGGTTCTCCGCACAGCCGATCGCTGTATCCGCGGGCCGTCAACGCAGACCCGCGGACCCCGGTGGGAACGGTCAGGCGCGCAGCTTCGTGATCTGCAGCAGGCCGTCGCCGACGGGGGAGAGCGCGCTGATGACGGCCTTTGACGTGGCGATCTCGTTGAGCAGGGTGCGGAAGCCGGTGGCAACGTCGTCGCGCTGCACGGGGTCGGCCACGCGGCCGCGCCAGAGCGCGTGCGCCACCAGGACCGTGCCGCCTGGCCGAGCCAGGCGCAGGCCGTGCTCGACGTACTCGATGACCGACTGCGGGTCGGCATCCACGAACACGATGTCGTAGGAATTCTCGTTCATGCGCGGCAGCACCTCGGCGGCGCGACCGGTGATGAGGCGCACCCGGTTGGTGGGGATGCCCGCCTCGTGGAAGTTGGCCTTGGCGTGCTGCAGGTGATCGACCTCGATGTCGATCGACGTGAGGGTGGCGCCGGGGGCGCCCGTGAGCAGCCAGATGCCGGACACGCCGGCTCCGGTGCCGACCTCGAGGATGCTGCGGGCGCCGGTCGCTGCGGCGATCACGGCAGACTGAGCGCCCACCGAGGGGGCGATGGCGTCGATGCCGAGCTCGAGGGACTGCTGCCGGGCTCGTGCCAGGGCGTCGCTCTCCACCACCGAGTCGTCGGCGAATTTCCAATTCAGATCTTTGTCAGACATTCCGCAACTCCAGTAGATGATTAGGTCAAGACTACGGCCGTGCAGCCCGTGGTTCGGGGATGCCTCGCCGGGGGGATATTCTGAGGGCATGTTCGGTCTGACGTTCGAGAAACTCCTGCTCATTGGGATCATCGCCGTCTTCCTGCTCGGACCCGAGAAGTTGCCGCACTACGCGGCCCAACTCGGCCGGCTGGTGCGCCAGCTTCGCGACATGGCCAACGGCGCCAAGGACCGCATGAAAGACGAGATGGGCCCGGAATTCGACGACGTCGACTGGAAGAAACTCGACCCGCGACAGTATGACCCGCGCCGGATCATCCGGGAAGCCCTCATCGAAGACGAGCCGGTGAAGGGCCAGTCCGCCGTCGTCGGCCGCACCGGCCCGGACCCGGACGGCGCCTATTCGCAGCGCAAGCGTGCCCGCGAGGGCGCCTTGACCGGACCCGCGCCGTTCGACTCCGAGGCCACCTAGCCTGTTGCCGAGTTGCCCCACTGTCCCCAGGAGGGCAACTCGGCGCGGCGGGGGCGGCTAGCGCCGCCTTGCCGTCTTTAGGGCGCGTGCCAGGAGGAGCATCGGGGTCACCATCCGGCCGAATTGCCGCCCGGTGACGGGCAGCGTGAGTACTCCCGTGGCCCGGGAGATCGTGACCGGGTTCACGAAGCGCAACAGGCCCTCCGGTCCGTTGCGCCGGCCGAGGCCGGAGTCCTTCACGCCGCCCATCGGGGCGTCGACGGCGGAGAATGACCCGCGATAGCCCTCGTTGACGTTCACGCTGCCGGCCTCCAGCGCCTCGGCGACCCGCAGGCCACGCCGGGCGGAGCCGCTGAGCACCGACGCGTTGAGCCCGTAGTCGCTGTCGTTGGCGGCGAGGATGGCCTCCTGCTCCGAGTCGACGACCGAGACCGCCACCACCGGGCCGAACGTCTCGCCGGCGTAGCAGTGCATGCCGGGCGTGACACCGGTGAGAATGGTCGGTTCGAAGAAATACGGTCCGAGGTCGGGCCTGGCGCGCCCGCCGGCCCGCACGGTGGCACCGTGGGCGACCGCGTCGGCGACGTGCTCTGTGACCCGCTCCAGCTGAGCCTGCGAGGTGAGCGAGCCCACATCCGCCGAATAGTCGAGGCCGGAGCCCAGCAGCAGGGCGCGGGTGACCGTGACGAACTCGCGCAGGAACTGCTCGTGCACACCGCGTTGCACATAGATGCGCTCGATCGACACGCACAGCTGACCCAGTGAGGAAAAGCAGGCGTACGCGGCCTGGGCGGCGGCGCGGTGCGGGTCGACATCGTCCAGCACGATCATCGGGTTCTTGCCGCCCAGCTCGAGCGACGCCCCGGTGAGGGTGCTTGCCGCCTGGGCTCCCACCCGGAGCCCGGTGGCGGTCGACCCGGTGAAGCAGACGAAGTCCGCCCCGGCGGTGACGGCCCCGCCGATCTCGGCGCCGTCGCCGGTCACCACGGCCCACAGGTCGGCGGGCACGCCGGCGTCGATGAAGGCGCGGCGCAGCAGCAGGATGCTCAGCGCGCCCTGGTTGTCGGCCTTCTGCACGACCCCGCAGCCGGCGGCCAGCGCGGGAACCACGTCCATCGCGGCCAGGCTCAGCGGGAAGTTCCACGGCGTGATGACTCCGGCGACGCCCTTGGGCCGGTAGCGCACCCGGGTGGTGACCATGACGGGCAGGCCGGAGCGGCGCGATTCACCGCCGAGCACCCTGCGGGCGGCCAGGGCGTTGTACCGGGTGACGCCGGCGGCCTGGAAGACCTCCTCGAACGCCTGCCCGCGGGTCTTGCCGGTCTCGGTCTGCAGGGTGTCCAGAAGCCCCTCGCGGCGGGCGAGCAGCAGGTCGTGGGCGCGCAGGAGCACCGCCCGGCGGTGCGCGAAACCGGCGCGGGCCCAACCGATCTGAGCGAGGCGGGCGCGGGCGTACGCATCCGCCACATCGACGGAGCTGCTCACCGGCAGGGCGTGCAGCGGCCCCCCGGTGAAGGGGCCGATGACGCTCACGGTCTCACCCGTCGTCGAGCAGATGTCGCGGGCCAGTTCGGCGGTGAACGGGAGTGCCGGGGCGGTTGCGGTCAGCGTTGGCGCAGTCATGCTGGTCAGTTTAGACAGGCTTACCGAGCGGGCGCCGGGTACGCTCAGCGCGGGCTGATGCCCAGGCTCAGCCCGGCCAGGCCGCGGCCCCTGGTGGCCAGGGTGGCGGCGATGGCCTGAATGGCCACGGCGGCCGGGTCGGTGGGGTCACCGAGCACCACCGGCAGCCCGGTGTCACCGCCGGTGCGCAGGGCCACGCTGAGCGGCACCTGGCCGAGCAGGGGCACCGAGCTGTCCTGGCCCGCCGAGAGCCGGGCGGCCACGTCGACGCCGCCGCCGGCGCCGAAGATCTCCAGCAGGGTGCCGTCGGGCTGCATCAGCCCCGACATGTTCTCGATCACACCGTAGATCTTCTGGCCGGTCTGCCTGGCGACGGCGCCGCTCCGCTCGGAGATGTCGGACGCGGCCGGCTGCGGGGTGGTGACCACGATGACCTCGGCGTGCGGCAACAGCTGGCCCACCGAGATTGCGATGTCGCCGGTGCCCGGCGGCAGGTCGAGCAACAGGATGTCGAGGTCGCCGAAGTACACCTCGGTGAGGAACTGGGTGATGGTGCGGTGCAGCATCGGCCCGCGCCAGGCGACGGCCACCGAGGTGTCGTCGACGAACATGCCGATCGAGATGACCTTCACGTCGAAGCCGATCGGCGGCAGGATCATGTCGCCCACCTGGGTGGGCTTGACCATGCCGGGCTGGCCGCCGGGGGTCGCCGGCGGGGTGACCAGGCCGAGCAGGCCGGGGATCGAGAAGCCGTACACGTCGGCGTCGACGATGCCAACGCGCAGGCCTCGCGCGGCGAGGGCCACGGCGAGGTTGGCCGTGACGGTGGACTTGCCCACGCCTCCCTTGCCGCTGGTGATGGCGTAGATCTGGGTGAGCGTGTCGGGAGAGAACTGCAGGCTGCGGGCACCCTGTCCGCCACGCAGCTTCTCGGTCATGGCCCGGCGCTGCTCCGGAGTCATCACCGAGACCACCACCCGGGCCAGGCCCGCACCGACGACGGACTCGGCGGCCTCGCGCACATCCGTTTCTATACGGGTCGCCGCGGGGCAGCCGGCGATGGTGAGGCGGATGCTCACCGTTGCGCCGCCGTCGGCGTCGATCGTGACGCCGGAGACCATGTCGAGTTCGGTGATGGGTTTGCGGATCTCGGGGTCGATGACGCGCGCGAGAGCGGAATGCACCCGGTCGTCGGCCGAGCGGTCCTCAGTCAAACGGGTGCACCTCGCGCGGGGCGGTGGCAGTGCCCCGGCTGTCGCGAGGACTGGCCTCACGTTCCCGGCTTTCCAGCTCCCGGCTGTCCCGGTCCCTGGCGGCCTCGCGTTCGCGGCGTTCCTGTTCGTCGCGCTGGTCGAGGTTGTCGAGCAGGGCGCGCAGTTCGGCGCGCAGGAAGTCTTTCGAGGCGAGGTCCTTCATGCCCAGGCGCAGCGCCACGACCTCGCGGGCGAGGTACTCGGTGTCGGCCAGGTTGCGTTCGGCGCGCTGGCGGTCCTGTTCGAACTGCACCCGGTCACGGTCGTCCTGCCGGTTCTGCGCGAGCAGGATCAGCGGTGCCGCGTAGGAAGCCTGCAGCGACAGCACCAGGGTGAGCGCGATGAAGCCCAGCTCGATGGAGTCGAAGCGGAGGCCCTCGGGGGAGAGGGTGTTCCAGCCGACCCAGAAGACGACGAGGGCGGTCAGGCCCAGCAGGAACCAGGGTGTGCCCATGCCGCGGGCGATGGCCTCGGTGAACCGGCCGAACCTGTCGTTGCTGCGCCCACCGCGCTTGCGGCCGACGAGGTTGGTGGTGCGCAGGCCCTTGGGCGTGTCGAGGCGCAGCTCTGACTTGTTAGCGCGTGCCATTGCCGTGCCTCCGTACTCCCGGCAGCGGGATGCTTCCAGTTACCAGCTGGGTTCTCGCCGTGGCACGTTTACGTACCTCATCGCCGTCGTCGTGACTACGCCAGTCGTCCGGCAGCAGGTAGTCGAGCACGTCATCAATCGTCACCACCCCGACGAGGCGGTGGTTTTCGTCGACCACGGGAACAGAGACCAGGTCGTAGCTGGCGAGGATGCGGCTGACTTCGGCCGCCGAGGTGTCCGCCGTGACGGGTTCCAGGCCCAGGTCGAGCAGCGTGCCGAGACGCTCGTGCGGCGGGTAGCGCAGCATCCGTTGGAAGTGCACCATGCCCAGGAACCGGCCGGTGGGCGGTTCGTACGGCGGCAGGGTGACGCAGATCGCGGCGCCCAGAGCGGGCGCGAGGTCGTGCCGGCGGATGAGGGCCAGGCCCTCCGCCACGGTGGCGTCGGCCGAGACGATGATCGGCTCGGTGGTCATCAGGCCACCGGCGGTGTCGGGGGCGTAGGAGAGCAGGAACCGGACGTCGTCGGCTTCCTCGGGCTCCATCAGGTCGAGCAGGTGCTCGCCGCGCTCCTCGGGCAGCTGCGCGATGAGGTCGGCCGCGTCGTCGGGCTGCATGTGGTCGAGCACCTCGGCGGCGCGCGAGTCGCCGAGCCGGGTGAGGATGCCCACCTGCTCGCTTTCGGGCATCTCCTCGAGCACGTCCGCCAGGCGGCCGTCCGGCAGTTCCTCGGCCACCTCGAACATACGCTGGCGCGGCAGGTCGAGCAGGGTGTTTGCGAGGTCGGCGGGCTTCATGTCGGAGTAGGTGGCGATGAGTTGCTCGGCCGACTGGGCCTCGCCGGCCGTGACCTTCTCGTAGACCTCAGCCCAGTTGGCGAACGCCGTTGCCCCCTTGGTGAATGGCGACGAACTGGTCTTGGGACGGCGCACGAAGAGCTGGCTGATGGCCCAGTCGCCCTGGGCGGACTCCTCGATGGCCACGTCCTCGATGGAGGCTTCGCCTGAACCGTCGTTGAACGCGACCCGGCGGCCGAGCATCTCGGCGATCACCCGCACCTCGCCGCCGCGCTGCTCGAAACGGCGCACGTTGATCAGTCCGGTGGTGATGATCTGGCCGCTGCCGATGCTGGTGACCCGGCCGATGGAGACGAACACGCGGCGCTTGCCGGGAATTTCGACGATCAGGCCGACCACGCGGGGCGGGTCGTCTTTTCGATAGACCACGAGCACATCGCGAACCTTGCCCACGCGGTCGCCCGCGGGGTCGAAGACGTTGCACCCGGCCAGCCGGGCGACGAAGACTCTGGTGTTTGCCACACCTATAACTTAGCTTGTGCGGGCTGGGCGACGGCCTGCCGGATACGGCGGGGTGAACGTCCGATCCGGTGCTCGCCCGCGCGGGCGGCGCACCCGTTTGGCTGGTCATCGGGCCATTCTCCCAACCGATGCACAGCAGCCTCATCGGGGATTCCCGGTGGGCGTGAAAGAATGGCTCCATGACCAATCAAAGCCCATTCGGCGGTCGCGCCGCCGCCGCGTACCCCGTTCTGCCCAGGGGTGAGGTCGTGGCGACGTATGAGACCTACAACGAAGCCCAGCTGGCCGTCGACGTCCTCGCCAAGGCCGACTTCCCGGTGAAGCAGCTCTCGATTCTGGGCAACGACCTCAAGACCGTTGAGCGTGTAACGGGCAAGCTCACCTGGAGCCGGGTGGCGCTGGCCGGCGCGGCATCCGGTGCGTGGCTCGGGGTGTTCTTCGGCCTGCTGTTCTTCATCTTCTCCCCTGACGCGGCCGGCCTGCCGTTCGTGTTCGCCGCCGTGCTGATGGGCGCCGGGTTCGGCATGCTCTTCGGCCTGGTCAGCTACGCCGTCAACCGTCGGCGCAAGGACTTCACCTCGACCATGCAGGTGATCGCCGGCAATTACCAGGTGATCGTGAATGTGGAGCTGCTGAACAAGGCCCGCAACCTGTTGGCCGGTCGCGTCGAGCCCGTCGGCGCCGCGGCCCCGCACCCGTCTGACCCGCCGCGGTCCGCGCCCCAGCCGCCGGTTGAGACACCCTCTGACCAGCCGACCGCGCCGCCCGCGTACGGTCAGCCGGCCCCGCCGGTGTCGGCGCCGCCCGCGGGCGTGCCGTCGGACCCTCAGCCGCCGGTCTCCGGCCCGATCGACCCGACCCGCTAACCGGGCTCGCCTCAGCCTGCCCGGCCGCTTCTGTTGCCGAAACGGACTTCTGCGGCCCGCATACCGGGCGCAGATGTCCGCACGGGCAACAGGTCTACGCCTGGAGCGCCGCCATCCAGGCTTCGACTGCGGCGGACTCGCGGGGGATGCCGGCCGAGAGGTTCTCGGCGCCGGTCGGGGTGATCAGGATGTCGTCTTCGATACGCACGCCGATGCCCCGGTACTCTGCGGGCACGGTGAGGTCGTCCGGCTGGAAGTACAGGCCCGGCTCGATCGTGAAGACCATGCCGGCCTCGATCACGCCATCCATGTACATGTCGCGGCGGGCCTGGGCGCAGTCGTGCACGTCGAGACCGAGGTGGTGGCTGGTGCCGTGCACCATGTAGCGGCGGTGCTGGCCGTTTTCCGGCAGCAACGCCTCCTCCGCCGTCACGGGCAGCATGCCCCAGGCTGCGGTGTGCCGGGCGATCACGGCCATCGCGGCCGCGTGCACCTCCCGGAAGATCGCCCCGGGACGGGCGACGAGGAACGCGGCGTCCGCGGCCTCGCGGACGGCGTCGTACACCCGGCGCTGCACGTCGCTGAAGGTGCCATCGATCGGCAGGGTGCGGGTGATGTCGGCGGTGTAGTAGCTGTCCACCTCGACGCCGGCATCCAGCAACATGACGTCGCCTGCCAGAACCGGGCCGTCGTTGCGGGTCCAGTGCAGGATGCAGGCGTGCGAGCCGGATGCCGCGATGGTGTCGTAGCCGACGGTGTTGCCGTCGGCCCTGGCGCGGGTGTTGAAGACGCCTTCGACCAGACGTTCACCGCGCTGATGCGTGCTGGAGCGGGGCAGGTCGCGGATGACGTCTTCGAAACCGCGGGCGGTGGCCGCGACGGCCAGGCGCATCTGGCCGATTTCGTAGGCGTCCTTCACGAGGCGCAGCTCGGACAGGTCGCGGGAGAGCCCGGCATCCGCGTCGTGCGCGTCGTTGATCTCGATGCTGAACGGGGCGTCGGAGCCGTTTCCGGTGATCATCTTCTCGGCGGCGTTGCGGAGGCGCGCGTCGTCGACCTGGCCGGTGAGGAACGGGTCGGCCTCGCGTACGAGCAGGGTTTCGGTGTCGACGCGGCGGAGCACCTCGGCGAAGCCGTCGATGCCGCGCACGGCCAGGCCGAGGTCGCCGGCGACCTGGGCGATGGAGGGCCGCGGGCCGATCCAGAACTCACCGATCTCGGAGTTGGCGTAGAACTCGTCGGAGTCGCGGCCGGCGCGTTCCCGGAAGTACACGGTGGTCTCATGGCCGGTGGCGGTCGGTTCGAACACGAGCACGGCGCCGGGCTCGGAGTCGCTGCCCCAGCCGGTGAGGTGGGCGAAAGCGGAGTGGGCGCGGAACGCGTAGTCGGTGTCGTTGGCGCGCTGTTTGAGGCGCCCGGCCGGCACGATCAGGCGATGTCCGCGGTGCTGCTGAGAGACGCGCTCGCGCCGGGCGGCCGCGAACGGGGCCTGCTCGCGGGGCGGCGGCACGGTTTCGGCGCGGTCGGCCCAGCCGCTGGAGATGTACTCCTTGAACCCCTCGGAGCCGGGCGTGGTCGAACGGTTCTCGTTCGAGCGGGCGGGAGGGGTGGGCGCGGTGTCGGTGTCGGTGGAGTCAGCCATTCGTCCATTCTCCCACCCGCTGGCTTAGAGCCCGCCGGTTCCCCGACTGCCAGCTCAATACACCTACCCGGCGACGGCCGAGAGCGTCGCCACAATGGGCCGGTGATCGCTGCCGGCGGTGTCCTCCGTGCCGATCACGTTCATGCGCTCGACCTGCCAGTCTGGGGTGGCCAGGACGTGGTCGATGGGGGCGCCGAGCAGGCTGGGTGCCCAGGCCGGCCAGGTGCCGACCCCGCCGGAACCGGAGAGTGCGGCGGCATCCAGGCAGTCGCCGAGGACGGCGCCGTCGGAGGTGGCCCGCCCGGCGAAGTGATCGATCGTGGCGTTGAAGTCGCCCGCCATGATCACGCCGCCGACGTCAACGCCGCCGGCGCCGGCGCCGGCGGTCTCGCCGTTGCACTGCTCGGCCAGCCAGTCCAGGTCGGATCTCCAGTTGGCCATCTCCCACCGGATCGGGGCGACGGCGTGCACGGCGATGATCGTCGGGCCGGCACCGTCCGCGGGCTCCGCGATGACCGTTGGCAGCACATTGGTGTTGCCGGGCGGGCCGGAGCCCTCGGCCGAGCTGACCGTGTAGTCGCCGAGCTCCGGGCTGATCAGCAGGGTCGTCGACCGCGCCTTGGAGATCAGGTCGAACGAGACGGTGTGCACCCACATCGGCCGGCCGGCGGCACGCATGGCCTCGGCGACGAGCACGCCGGTTTCCTCGGTCGTCTCGGGAAGGGTGAGCACGTCGGCCTCCTCGGCGATGGCGAGGTCGGCGATGGCCCCGGCACCGGGGGCGTCGCCGAGGGTGTTCCAGCTCAATACCGTAATCGCCCCGTCGGCGTCGGCGGCACGGCCCGTGGAGGCGGTGTCGGTATCGGCGGGCTTCGCCGCAACGGCCGCGACCGCCGCATCCGAGCCCAGACCGCGGTGCAGCAGGATGCCGGAATTGACGGCCCCGAAGACCACCAGGAGCACCATCAGCAGGGCCGTGGTGGCGCGTAACGGCCGCACGAGGAGCAGCAGAATCGCCAGCAGCGCCAGCAGGGCGATGGCCACCGCCACGGCCAGGCCGCGGAAGGACACGGCGTGCGCGACGACCCAGGCGTTCTGCAGCCCGGCCAGCTCCGGCCAGGCCAGCACGGTGAGGAAGGCCAGGGTCGCGAGCACGACGACGGTGCGAAAGAGGAAGGAGAGCATAGATGAGTCACTGTAGGCGACCAGGCTGTATTCCCGCGCCAACTAGCATGGGGGAATGGCAGTCGAACGGCGTTCCACAGGTCCGATCGACCTACATACCCACTCCAGCGTCTCCGACGGCACGGAGACCCCCTCGCAGCTTGTGCGCGCCGCCGCGGCCGCGGGCCTCGGCACCATGGCGATCACCGACCACGACTCCACGGCGGGCTGGTCGGAGGCCTCGGTGGCCGCCCGGACCGCGGGCATCACCCTGATCCCCGGCATGGAGTTCAGTACCCGTGTCGGCCACACCAGCATCCACCTGTTGGCCTACCTGTTCGACCCGTCGGATGCCGGAATCGTCGCCGAGACCGCGCACATCCGGAAGGCCAGGCTCACCCGTGCCGAGCAGATGGTGGCCCGCATCGGCGCCGACTACGAGCTCACCTGGGACGATGTGCTCGCCCAGACCACCACCGGCGGCACCGTGGGACGCCCGCACATCGCGGACGCCCTGGTCGCCAACGGGCTCGCGCTCACCCGCAGCGAGGCCTTCGCCGGCATCCTGCACTGGGAGGCCGGCTACTTCCAGCCGCACTACGCGCCGGACCCGTTGCGTGCGGTGACCCTGGTGCGTGCGGCCGGGGGAGTGCCCGTGATCGCACATCCGGCCACCCGCGGTGTCGCCGACGTCATGGCCGAGAGCAGGCTGGCCGCCCTGGTGGATGCCGGGCTGTTCGGCCTGGAGCTTCGGCACCGGGAGAACAAGCCGGAGGCCACCGCCCGGCTCACCATGCTCGCCGTGAAATACGGCCTGGCGATCACCGGCTCCAGCGACTACCACGGCGAGGGCAAGCCCAACCGGCTCGGCGAGAACACCACAACCCCCGAGGTGCTCGAGCGCCTCGTCGCCCAGGGTCACGGCTCGGAGCCCGTCTACCCCGAGTGAGCCCGTTTCTGAGTCGCTCCGCCCCACTCGCGACGTGCCGCGAAGTACCCTTCACGGGCGCGCACGGGGCGATACCAAGCACGTCGGCGCAGCAACCGCCGCCGAGTTGAGACAAATGGCCCCGTGACGGGCGGTCACGGGGCCGTTCGCGGCGGGTCGATGCGAGGGCGGCGCGAGTTAGGCCGTGGGGGCCTGCGGGGAGCGGCGGCGAGTGCGGCTGCGGCGACGCGGCGCGCTGTTGCCGTCGTGGTGCTCGGAGCCGCCACCGTCGTGCGTGCCGGCCGCCGGGGTGGCCGCGGGAGCATCCGGGTTGGTGCTCGAACCCACGCGCACGCGGGTGCGCGGAGCCTGGTCGGCGGAGCGAGCCGAACCCGAGCGATCGGCGGAGCGTGCGTCTGATCGGCCACCTGAACGGCTGTCGCTGCGGCCGCCGCGACCGGAGTCGCGTCCGGTGGGTGCGCCGGCGACGGCCTCCTTGATCGGGGTCGCACGCAGGCGGCCCTTCGAACCGGCGGGGATCTTCAGGTCTGTGTAGAGGTGCGGCGACGAGGAGTAGGTCTCCTGCGGCTCGGGGGTGCCGAAGTCGAGGGCCTTGTTGATCAGGGTCCACTTGGGCATGTCATCCCAGTCCACGAAGGTGACCGCGATGCCGGTCTTGCCGGCGCGACCGGTGCGGCCCACGCGGTGCAGGTAGGCCTTCTCGTCTTCGGGGATGGTGTGGTTGATCACGTGGGTGACGTCGTCGACGTCGATGCCGCGCGCGGCGACATCCGTGGCGATCAGGATGTCTTTCTTGCCGGCCTTGAACGACGCCATGGCGCGCTCGCGCTGCTCCTGGTTGAGGTCGCCGTGCACGGCAGTGGCGTTGAAGCCACGGTCGCCGAGTTCTTCGACGAGCTTCGCGGCGGCACGCTTGGTGCGGGTGAAGATCACCGTCTTGCCGCGGCCCTCGGCCATCAGGATGCGGCCGATCACCTCGTCCTTGTCCATGTTGTGGGCGCGGTACACGAGGTGCTCGATGTTGGCCTGCATGAGGCCCTCGTCGGGGTCGCTCGCGCGGATGTGGATGGGCTTGGTCATGAACCGGCGGGCCAGCGCCACGATCGGGCCGGGCATGGTGGCCGAGAACAGCATCGTGTGGCGGGTGGACGGCGTCTGCGAGAACAGCTTCTCGATGTCGGAGAGGAAGCCGAGGTCGAGCATCTTGTCGGCCTCGTCGAGCACCATCTCGCGCACGTTGGCGAGGCTGAGCAGGCGCTGGCTGGCGAGGTCGAGCAGGCGTCCAGGGGTGCCGACGACGATCTGCGCGCCGGCCTTGAGCTGCTCGATCTGACCCTCGTAGGCCTTGCCGCCGTAGATGGAGACGACGGTGGTGCCACGGTTGCTCGCGGCGAGTTCGAGGTCTTCACTGACCTGGACGCACAGCTCACGGGTGGGCACGACGACGAGCGCCTGCACACCGGGCTCGGGGTTCAGGCCGAGGCGCTGGATCAGCGGCAGACCGAAGCCGAGGGTCTTGCCGGTACCGGTCTTGGCCTGGCCGATGATGTCCTGGCCGCTGAGGGCGAGGGGAATCGTCTGGGTCTGGATGGGGAACGGCTCGAGGATGCCCTTGGCGGCGAGGGCCTCGACCATGTCCTGGTCAATACTGAGTTCGGAAAAGGTCACGTTTTGACTGCCTGTCTAGCTCGAAGCGGGATGCGCCCGTCTTTGCTTCAGGCGCAAGTCCACCGATC
Organism: Cryobacterium adonitolivorans; assembly: GCF_004402695.1. Lineage (GTDB taxonomy): Bacteria > Actinomycetota > Actinomycetes > Actinomycetales > Microbacteriaceae > Cryobacterium > Cryobacterium adonitolivorans. The sequence goes on from NZ_SOFL01000022.1 coordinate 39,453, forward strand.
CTGCGCCGGTGAATGACACCAGACTATAGTGCGCCCCTGGGCAACAGCCCCTGGCCACTCCGCACCCGCCACGTTATTCGCAACGAAGCCGGGGGCGTGGACCTATGCTTGGCAGGTGATCTCCTGGTTAGGTGAACGCCCGAATCGGGCAGAGACGCCGCGGCTGTCGGCTCGGGGCGACCGGCGCGCCACCACGAAGGTGGACATCACCGAACTGGTGCCGGACCTGCTCACCTACCTCGGCCAGGCCGCGTATTTCGAACTGGGAATGTTCGAGAGCCTGTCGACGGCGGTCATCACGGCCCCCACCCTCGCCGCCAAGGAGGGCCTGAGTCTGGCCGCCGGGCGTGCACTGTCGAAACACCACGGGCTCATTGAGGAGATCCGCCGCCGCGACGGCGAGCCGGCCAGCGTGATGGGACCGTTCGTTCCCGCACTGGACAACTTTCGTGCGATCACCGCCGGCGAGGACTGGCAGGAGCTGCTGCTCAGCTGCTACCTGACCGGCGGGCTGCTGGACGACTTCTTCATCAGGCTCTCCGACGCACTGCCCGGCGATGTCGGCCCGCGCATCGCCCACCTGCTCGGTGAGCACGGTGGCGCCGACGTGCTGCTGCACGAGATCGCCGCGGCCATCGCCGCGCAGCCGGCGCTCGAATCCCGCCTGGCGCTGTGGGGTCGACGCCTGGTCGGCGACACCCTGCTCGTGGCACGCTCGGCCATGGCCGTGACGCAGGACTCCCGCATTGAACCGGTCTTCACCGAGCTGATCGCCGCGCACACCCGGCGGATGGACGGCCTCGGCCTCACGGCGTAGCCCAGCGTGGCGAACACCCTCGGGTCGGCGACGTACGTGCCGGTGGCGCCAGGCGCATAGCGGTGCCCGACCCGCGCAGCGCACCGCTTCATACTCACCCGATCTGTTCCTCCTGGCCGGGAACTTGCGTGCGCCCACATCCGCTCGCGGTGACGCGAAAAACACCCCCACCGTGATCGATGGGGGTGTTCTCAGTCGTCAGTGACGAGTGAGTCGCTACGCCGGCAGCCCGGTCCGGCTGATTGTGTGCAGCATCTTCAGGTCGGCGGCCTCGCGGCGACGGCCCAGGTGCACATCCACCACAACGGCTGCGATGGCGGCGACCACGAAGGACACCCACCAGATCCAGCCGCCGTCCCACGCCCAGCCGAGCCAGGTCAGTACGACCCAGACCAGCGACGCGACACCCGTGCCGACGGCCGGCACCAGCACGGAACCGTGCGTGAGGCGGCGGGGCAGGGCGTAGCGTGCGGCCAGACCGAGCAGCGCGCCGCCGAGGGCGACGAACAGGAGCTCCATCGCAGGTTTAGGCTACGAAGCCGACGCGGCGGGAGGACTCGGAGCCCAGCTCGACGTAGGCGAGGCCGATGGTGGGGACGATGTACACGTGCCCCTTCTTGTCACTGAGCTTGAGGTATCCGGTCTGCCCAGCGAGGGCGGCAGCGACGGTCTCCTCGATCTCGTTGGCGGGCTGGGTCGTCTCGAAGCTGATCTCCCGGGGGGAGTTGAAAATGCCAATGCGAATGTCCACGGATGCGCCTTTCGGTTGCCTACCCGCTCAGATTACGACATGCCCCATGCTCGGCCCGCCACGTTCACTGTCGGCGCAACCCGTTACCGTTGGACCGTGATGAACCCGGTGTCCGAACTGCTCGACGATCCCGCCGTCCCCGATGTTCAGGCGCTGTCGGCCGGCCCCGGTGCGCCCGGTCGGGCCCTCGGCCTGGATGACTCCCAGCAGGCCGTTCTGCGCCTGGCCGCCGACAGGTCGGCCGCCGTGATCGGCGCGCCGGGCGCCGGCAAGACCCACACCCTCGTCGAGTTCGTCGCCGACCGGGTGCTCACCCACGGTTTCTCGCCCAGCGAGGTGCTGGTGCTCGTGCCCACCCGCACCGGCGCCACGTCCCTCCGGGACAGGCTGGCCCTGCGCCTGCGGGTGCCCACCAACGGCCCGCTGGCCCGCACCATGAACTCGGTGGCGTTCCAGATCGTGCGGGACGCCGAAGTGGCGGCCGGCCACACCAGCCCGACCCTGCTCACCGGCGGCGAGCAGGACCAGATCATCGCCGAGATCCTGGCGGGCGACATCGCCTCCGGCACCGGACCGGCCTGGCCCAGCCCGCTCGACGCCGAGGTGCGGGGCCTGCGCGGATTCCGCACGGAACTGCGCGACCTGATGATGCGCGCCGTGGAATACGGGGTCACCCCCGCCAGACTGGCCGCCCTGGCCGTCGACAATGGCCGCCCGGAGTGGGCCGCCGCTGCCGCGTTCATCGGCGACTACCAGGACATCAAGGACCAGAGCCGGCCCGGCCAGTTCGACTCCACCGAGCTCGTGCAATTCGCCGCGGCGATCGTGCAGGACGCCCCACGCCTGCCCGCGCGACGGGCGGGCACGGCCGGGCCCAGGACGCTGGCCGCCGTGACGCCCGGCAACCCGCTGGGCCCGCTCGGCGCGCTGAAGCTGATCGTGCTCGACGACGCCCAGGAGGCCACCCAGTCCACGCTGGCGTTGCTGGCTCAGTTCGCCGCCCGTGGCGTCACGATCGTGGCGTTCGGCGACCCGGACCTGAGCACCGGGTCGTTCCGCGGCGCCCACCCGGATGCCCTCGGCCGGCTCGGTCACTACCTGGGGCTGCCCGACGTGGCGACCCTCACCCTCGACACCGTGCACCGGCACGGCACCGAGTTGCGCGCGGTGATCCGCGAGTTCACCGGCCGGATCGGCGCCGCCGCGGCGGGAACCCAGCGCGCGGCCGGCACCGCCGAGCTCGCGCCGGCTCCCGCACCCATCGTGCCTGGACCCATCGTGCCCACATCCACCGTGCCCGCATCCACCGCAGTACCCACATCCACCGCAGTACCCACATCCACCGCAGTACCCACATCCACCGCAGTGCAGACCGTCGTCACCGCCAGCCCCGCAGACCAGCTTGCCGTGATCGCCCGGCGTCTGCGCGAACGCCACGTGCTCGACGGCCTGCCCTGGGGGCGGATGGCCGTGATCGTGCGCACCGGCGCGCTCGTGCCCGCCCTCTCCAAGGGCCTGGCCGCGCTCGAGGTGCCCACCCAGGTGGCCGCCGCGCAGACCGCCCTCCGCGACGAACCGGCCGTGCGCGCCTTCATCCTTGCCCTCGATATCGCCCTGGGTCGCCGTCCGCTCGACGCCGACGCGGCGGTGGACCTGCTCCGCGGCCCGCTCGGCGGCCTCGACCCGATCACCCTGCGCCGACTGCGTGCGGCTCTGCGCCAAGAAGAACTCAGCCAGCAGGACCTCACCGACGACGGAGCCCGCACCGCCGACGAGCTGCTCGTCGAGGTCTTCCGCACCCCGGCCCTGCTCGAGCGCATCGACAACCGCACCGCCCGGCGCGCCGCATCCTGTGCCAAGAACCTCCGGCAGACCCGCACGGCCTATGCCGCGGGCGCCACCATCGAGGAACTGCTCTGGGGGCTCTGGCAGCGCAGCGGCCTCGCCCCGGCCTGGGCCGAGCAGTCCACCGGCACCGGCATCGACGCCGACGAGGCCAACCGCAACCTCGACGCCGTCGTGGCCCTCTTCTCCGCTGCGCAACGTTTCGTCGAACGCACCCCGGCGGCTCCGCCGGTGCTCTTCGTCGAACACCTCGTCGACACCGACGTTCCCGAAGACACCCTCGCCCCGCGCGCCCTGGCCGAGTCCGTGCTCGTCTCCACCCCCAGCGGCACCATCGGCCGCGACTTCGACCTGGTGGTGCTCGCCGGGATGCAGGAGAACGTCTGGCCCGACCTGCGCATCCGCGGTTCGCTGCTCGGCGCCGGCGACCTGGCCCTGTTCGCGGCGGGGGAGACCCCCGACCCGGCCGGGGCCCGCACGAGCGTGCTGCACGACGAACTGCGCATGTTCGCCCAGGCCGCCTCCCGCAGCTGCGTCGAACTGCTGGTGACCGCGGTCGACAACGACGAAAACCAGCCCTCGGCGTTCCTGCGCCTGCTGCCGGACCCCGACCCCGCCCCACTGAACCGGTACCCGCTGTCGCTTCGCGGGCTGGTCGGACGCCTCCGCCGCGACCTCACCCAGACCCTGCGACCCCGGCTGCAGCCCGCGGCAGACGGGGCCGATGCCGACCCCGTCGCGGCACTGCCCGCCGTGCTGCCGGCCAGGGCCACGGATGCCGCGGCCACTCTCGCGCGCCTGGCCCGCGAGAAGGTGCCCGGCGCGTCGCCCGGCGACTGGTACGGCCTGCGTCAGGCCAGCACGGTTCGGCCGCTCAACGACCCCGACGCCGGCGACGGGCCCGTGCGCGTGTCGCCGTCGCGGATGTCGGCGTTCGAAACCTGTCCGCTGCACTGGCTGATAGGCCAGATCGGCGGCGGCGATTCCAGCACCGCGGCCAACCTCGGCACCATCATCCACAAGGTGATGGAGGACGCCACCCACCCCGCCCGCACGCCGGACCCGGCAGAGATCACCGCCGACGCTCTGTGGGCCGGCGTTGAGGCCCGCTGGGACGAGCTCGTCTTCGACGCCGACTGGCAGTCCAGGGTGCAGAAGACCCAGGCGCGCGAACTCACCGACCGGCTCGCCGCCTATCTCGGCGACGGCGCCCGCGACGGCACCCGGTTGCTCAGCGCCGAGGGGCGGTTCGCCCTGGAGCTGGACGGCGCCGTGCTCTCCGGCACCATCGACAGGGTGGAGAGGCTGCCGGATGGCCGCGCCGTGATCGTGGACCTCAAAACAGGCAAGGGCGACCCCACCAGCGACACCGGGGTCGCCGAGCACCCGCAGCTCGGCGCCTACCAGCTTGCCTTCTCCGCCGGGGTCATCGACGGCCTCGAACCCGGGATGGAGCTGGCCGGCGCGCGCCTGGTGATCGTGTCCTCTGGCACGCAGAAGCAGAACTACCGCAATCCCACGCAGAGCGCCTTCGGCCCGGACGAGCTCGCGGCCTTCACCACCCGGGTCACTGACGACGCCGCCGGGATGGGCGGGGCGACATTCGTGGCGGAGATCGCCGACCACTGCCTCAATCCCCGCTCCTACGGCTCGTGCCGCATCCACGTCATCAAGCAGGTCAGCTCATGAGCCATTCCACCAGCCCAGCCCGGGCGGTTTCCGCGCTCGACATCGCCGCGGCGCTGAACATGTTTCCGCCGACGAGCGAACAACAGGCCGTGATCGAGGCGCCGCTCTCGCCCACCCTCGTGGTGGCCGGCGCCGGCAGCGGCAAAACCGAGACCATGGCTAACCGGGTGCTCTGGCTGCTGGCGAACGGACATGCCAGGCCGGACCAGATCCTCGGGCTCACCTTCACCCGAAAGGCCGCCGGCGAGCTCGCCGAACGCATCAACGATCGCATCCGCCAGCTCAGCGAGGCCGGTCTGATGCCGACGAGCGCGGATGCCGGTGCGGATGCCACCCCGATCGCACCCGGCTCGGTGCGCACGCTCGACTCCGCCGATCTGTTCAACGCCCCGGCGGTCTCCACCTACAACTCGTTCGCCAGCCGGCTGTTCACCGATAACGCGCTGCTGCTCGGCCGCGAACCCGAGTCGGTGCTGCTCAGCGAGACCAGCGCCTGGCTGCTCGCCCGCCGGGTGGTCGTGGCCAACGGCGACGGCCGGCTCGTGCAGTACGGCAAGGGCGTCGACGCCGTCACCGACGCGGTGCTCTCGCTCAGCCGCGCCCTGGCCGAGAACCCGCCCCCGTTCGTGCCCGGCGAGGAGCCGGTGCCGCACGACCTCGCACGGCTGGCGGACAGTTTCGGCTACCTCGCCGACCTGCCCTACGGCAACCCGCGCAAGAAGAAGGCCTACGACTCGGTTCTCGAGGCCATCAGCGCCGTCGCCCCGCTACCGGTGCTGGCCGAGCTCGCGGATGCCTTCCAGGCCGAGAAACGCCGCCAGGGCCTTATCGAATTCTCCGACCAGGTGGCCCTTGCCCTACAGGTCTGCCGCAAGGTGCCGGCCGTGGTGGCCCGCTACCGCGACCAGTATCGCATCGTGCTGCTCGACGAGTACCAGGACACCTCGGTGCTGCAGACCGAACTGCTGCGCACCCTGTTCGCCCACCACCCGGTGATGGCCGTCGGTGACCCGCACCAATCCATTTACGGCTGGCGCGGCGCCAGCTCCGCCAACCTGCTCGGCTTCTCCACCGACTTCGCCGAGCTCGCCAACACCGAGGCGCCGTCGATGTCGCTCTCGTTCACCTGGCGCAACCCGGTCACCGTGCTCGACGCCGCCAACGAGCTGGTCGCTCCACTAAGCGCCCAGCTGCGCGCCAGGCCGAACGGCATCCAGGTGGAAACCCTCAAGGTGCCGCCGGGCAAGGCCGCCGGCCAGGTGCACGCCGCGATGCACGAGAGCATCGCCGACGAGGCCGCCGCCATCGCCCGCTGGTTCGCCGACCGGCTCGGCACGCCAGGGGCGGGCACGTCAGGGGCGGGCATGTCCGGGGTAGGCAGCGCCCGGGGCACCGAGGCCACGCCCGACACCCCGGATGCCGTGCCCGAGTCCGGCGCCATGCTGTTCCGCGCCCGCCGGGACATGGAGTTCTACGCTGAGGTGCTGCGCGAACACGGCGTGCCCGCGCACGTGCTCGGCCTCGGCGGCCTGCTGTCGACCCCCGAGGTGGCCGACGTGCTCGCCGTGCTGCGCGTGGTGCACGACCCGTCCGCCGGCAGCGACCTGATCCGGCTGCTCACCGGCGGCCGTTGGCGCATCGGCGTGCGCGACCTGCAGGCCCTCTCCGGCGTGGCCGGCTGGCTGGCCACGCACGACTGGGCGCAGAAGGCCGTGACCGACGAGCTCAAGACCAAGCTGCGCGCCTCCGTGGCCACAGAAGAGAGCCGGTCACTCGTCGACGCGCTCGACTTCGTCGCCTCCGCCCCCGAAACGCACGGCCAGCTGGCGGCCTTCAGCGACGACGGCCGGCAGCGCCTGCGCCAGGCCGGCCGGCAGCTGGCCTGGCTGCGCAGCCGGGCCGGCCTGGGGCTGCTCGACTTCGTGCGGCTGATCGAACAGGAGACCCTGCTCGACCTGGAACTTGTCGCCAACGAGAGCCACGGCCGGGCCCTGGCCAACCTCTACGCCTTCCACGACGCCGTCTCGGCTTTCCTCGACAGCGACGAGCAGGGCACCCTGGCAAGCTTCCTGCGTTGGCTGGCCCGCGCCGAACGCCAGGACGACCTCGGCCCGCGCGGCGAGGCCGCCGAACCCGGCACGGTGCAGTTGCTCACCATCCACGGCTCCAAGGGCCTGGAGTGGGACTACGTTGCCATCCCCGGGCTGACCGAGAAGAACCTGCCCGCCCCGTCCCGCGAGGTCTCCGGCTGGTTGCGCTTCGGCGAACTGCCCTACCCTTGCCGGGGCGACCGGGCCGAGCTGCCGGAACTCAAACGCCTCGGCCACGAGACCCAGCTGTCGTTCGATATCGACTACGAGCTGTACAAAGAGGAACTCGCCGACCGGCACGACGCCGAGGAACGCCGGCTGATCTACGTGGCCACCACCCGCGCCCAGCAACAGCTGCTGCTCACCGGGGCGTTCTGGGGCGGCGGCACCACCGTGCGGAAGCCCAGCCGCTACCTGCTCGAACTGGCCGAGGCCGGGCTCATCGCCGAGCTGCCCGAGGGTAGCGCGTTCGACGAGAAGCCCCAGACCGATGAGGACGCCACCGAGGTGTGGCCGTTCGACCCGCTCGGCACCCGCCGCCCCGTCGTCGAGGCCGCCGGCGCCCTGGTGCGGGCGCACGACGACCCTGAGCCCACCGTTCTCGAGACGCCCTGGTCGAGGGAGGTGACCCTGCTGCTGGCCGAACGCGCCCAGCGCCTGGCCGGCCCCGGCACCCTCGACGTGCCCACCCGCATCCCGGCATCCAGGTTCAAGGACTACGTCGACGATCCCGCCGCGGTGCTGGCCAGGCTGCGCCGGCCGATGCCGGAACGGCCCTACCGGGCCACCCGCCTGGGCACCCTGTTTCACTCCTGGGTGGAGCAGCGCTCCACCGGGGCGTCGTCCGGCGACCTCATCGACGCCGGGGTCGACGAGTTCGACCTCGACCTCGACCTCGACGCCGATACCGATACCGACGCGGTCGACGGAATGCCGCTCGAACTGGAACAGCTGGACCGGTTCAAGGCCACCTTCGAGAGGTCGCCGTGGGCCACATTGGCGCCCGAAGAGGTGGAGATCGAAATCCACCACGTACTGGGCGACCAGGTCTTCATCTGCAAGCTCGACGCCGTCTACAAGACCGCCACCGGCTACCAGGTGGTCGACTGGAAGACCGGCAAGGCGCCCAAGGACGCCGCAGACCTCGAACTCAAGCAGACCCAGCTGGCCCTGTACAGGCTCGCCTACGCACGATGGAAGGGCATCGACCCTGCCAGCGTCGATGCGATCTTCTACTTCGTCGCCGACGACCGCATCGTCGCCCCCGAACGGCTCTACTCCGAGGACGACCTCTTGGCGGCGTGGTCGTCGGTGGCCGTGTCACCTGAGGTGCCATCCGCGGCGTCTTCCGTGGGGATCGGGCCCGTCGAGTCGTCGCCGTAGCCGGTGTCGTAGCCGGCGGTGTCGAAACCGGTGCCGTCGAAGCTCGTGACCCTGGCGAACGAGCCGGTGTCCGCGAACTCGCTGGTGCCGTATTCGGAGCTGTCGTCGCTGTTGCGGCCGGCGGAACCGGTCGCCCGGGTGCGCGGTGTGTCCTTGAGCATCGACTCGACATCGGAGACGCTGAGGATCGGCCCGGTGTCGGGGGAGAGCGAGTTCATGGTGTGGCTGTGCACGTTGTCGACCAGGCCGTCGAGCATCGACACCGCGTCGTCGACGATGACCTCATCGTGGCTGTCGACGCCGTGCAGCAACCAGCGGGCCAGTTCCAGCTCGGCGTAGAGCATCGCCCGTTGGGTGATCAGCGGGTCGTTGCCCTGCCGGGCCGCGGCGTAGGTGGCCACGGCCGTCTCGGCGGCGTCACCGCGGGCGGCGAGCAGCCAGTTGAGGTCGCGGGCCGGGTCGCCGACGGAGAGACCGGACCAGCCGAGCACCGCGCACACGGCGTCGTCGCTGATCAGGAACGACTCCGCGGCGAGCGACCCGTGGATCACCGTCGGCGCGAACTGCCAGAGCGCGTCGTCGTCGGTGGCCAGTTCCCAGCGCCGCAGCAGCGCCGCCGGCAGCCTGCCGGTGTTCGCGGCCCGGTCGATCAGGTCGATGGTGGCGGTGCGGCAATCCTGAGCGCTCTGCTGCACGAGGCCGGCGTCGCCGATGAATGCCGACGGCAGGCCGTGGATGGCGGCGATCGCGCGACCGATCGACCCGGACACACCCTCGTGGCCGGTGAGGGCATCTGCATCGTAGGAGGCGCCGGGCAGGCGCTCGTAGACCACGGCCCTGGTGCCCTCGAACGGCGCCTGGCCCACGAACACCGGCACGTCGAACGGCAGCCGGCTGCGGTTACCCGTCGTGAGCGCGCGCAGCGCCACGAGGTCGGCTGACTGCTCGGTTTCGGCGGCCTGCGACGTGGGAACCCTGATGATCAACTCCTTCTCATCGCGGGTGACCAGCAGGGCAGAGTCGAACAACCCGCCGCCTGCGAGACTGTGGTTTCGGGCGTGGGCAACGTCGAGCTCCGGCACTGCATTGGTGGCCAACGCGGCTAGAGTGAGGTGGGATCTGGCCATGCCTTATAGGTTAGGTCGAGTTCCTCCCGGTGAGGCTATTCGCCACGCCTGCAGACAACTTCGGCACGTGTTGCCCGATCTTTGAGGGGTCTCATGTCGTTCAGCTTCACGGCTACGCTGCCGCTCTCCCGGCACGCCGTCGATCGCGACAACGACGCCCGCGCCGAACCCGACCTGTTCGAGCGGCTCTGGGCGGATGCCGGCACCAGGGTTCTGCCGCTCTGGCGCGGCACCGTGCTGCTCGCCGCCGCTGTCACCTCCGAGGACCGACCGAGACTGCTCTTGTTTGCGCCGGCGGATCTCGCCGTTGACCCGGCCTCCGCTCTGCGGGTGTACCTCGGCCTGTCGCTCGACGCCGACGCCGCCGAACCGGCCGGCACCCCGATCGTGGCCGTGCCGTTGACCGACGAACAGGCCGCGGCACTGCAACCCGACGAGTCCAGGTGGGTGGGCCTCCGCGAATACGCCACGCGGCTCTCCGACCGGGACACCGGCATCCTCACCGAGTCCCTCGGCATCCTGCACTGGCACGACTCCCATCCGCACTGCCCGCGCTGCGGAACCCCGACGGACGTCACCACCGGCGGCTGGGTGCGGCACTGCCCCGTCGACGGCAGCCAGGTATTCCCGCGCACCGACGCGGCCGTGATCGTCCTGATCACCGACGACCGTGACCGGGTGCTGCTCGGCTCCAACGCCATGTGGGAGGCGAACCGGTACTCGCTGCTGGCCGGTTTCGTCGAACCCGGTGAATCCTTCGAGTCGGCCGTCGTGCGCGAGGTGTTCGAGGAATCCGGCATGCGGGTCACCGACCCGATGTACCGCGGCTCGCAGCCGTGGCCGTTCCCGGCGTCGATCATGGTCGGCTTCACCGCACGACTGGCCGACGGCCAGCACGCCGGTTCGCTGGTGCCCGACGGCACTGAGATCCTCGACCTGCGCTGGTTCAGCCGCGCCGAGCTCGCCGACCCGGAGAACGGCATCATGCTGCCCGGAACGTCGTCGATCGCCCGCGCGCTTCTCGACCACTGGCTGGCCCAGCCGGAGCAGCCGGGTGTCTGACCGGCTGACCCCCACGGCCGAGTCGCTGCTCACCGGACTCGACGAGCAACAGCGCGTCGCAGCCGAGGCCCTGATCGGGCCGGTCTGCATGCTCGCCGGCGCCGGGACAGGCAAGACCCGTGCGATCACCCACCGGATCGCCTACGGCGTGATGAGCGGCGCCTACTCGCCGAACCGGGTGATGGCGCTCACCTTCACCGCCCGTTCCGCCGCCGAATTGCGCGGCCGGCTCCGGCAACTCGGCGCCGGCGGCGTCGCCGCGCGCACCTTCCACGCGGCCGCGCTGTCGCAACTTAACTACTTCTGGCCGCACGTCGTCGGCGGCCAGGCGCCGCGCATCCTCGAGGGCAAGGGGCGGCTGCTCGGCCACGCCGCCGAGGTCCTCAAACTCAAGCTCGACACCGCCACCCTGCGCGACCTGGCCGGCGAGATCGAATGGCGCAAGACCTCCGGCCTCAGCCTCGACCATTACGCCACCGCCGGCCGCGCCCTGCCGGGACGGCTCGACATCGACCAGACCCTCGATATGCAGGCCGGCTATGAACGACTCAAAGACGACCGCAAGCAGATCGACTTCGAAGACGTGCTGCTGGCCATGGCCGGCATGATCGAAGCCGAACCCTCCGTGGCGCTGCAGGTGCGCGAGCAGTACCGGTTCTTCGTCGTCGACGAATTCCAGGACGTCTCCCCGCTGCAGTACGACCTGCTCAAACTCTGGCTCGGCGACCGGCGCGACCTCTGCGTGGTCGGCGACGCCAGCCAGACCATCTACTCGTTCGCCGGCGCCCGCAGCGACTACCTGCTCGACTTCCCCAAGCATTACGAGGACGCCACCGTGGTGCGCCTGGAACAGAACTACCGCTCCACGGCCGCCATCGTCGCCACCGCCAACCAGCTGATGCGCGGCCGGCCCGGTGCGCTGTCGCTGCACGCCGCCGTCGCCGAGACCGGGGTGGAGCCCGCCGTGCGGGAGTACCCCAACGACATGGCCGAGGCTCGCGGGGTTGCCCAGAGCATCTTCGAACTCGTCGAATCCGGGGTGGCGCCGGAAAACATCGCCGTGTTGTACCGGGTGAACGTGCAGGCCGCGCTGCTCGAGACCGCGCTCGGCGACGTCGGCGTGAGCTTCCAGATCCGCGGGTCGAAGCGGTTCTTCGACCTGCCTGAGGTGAAGCAGGCGGTGATGTCTCTGCGTGCGGCATCCGTGTCGATCATGGGCGAACCGCTGTTCAAATCGGTCAGCGACGTGCTGCGGGGGCTGGGCTGGAGCCAGACCGCGCCGGACACCCGTGGCGCCGTTCGCGACCGCTGGGAGGCACTGAACGCGATCATGGGACTCGTCGACCAGGCCGCCCCCGACACCACCTTCCGCCAGTTCACCGACGAACTGATGGAGCGCCAGGCCGGCCAGCACGAGCCCACCGTGTCGGCGGTGACCCTGGCCACCCTGCACTCGGCCAAGGGCCTGGAGTGGGACACCGTGTTCGTGGTCGGGCTCTCCGAGGGGCTGGTGCCGATCAGCTACGCCGGCACCTTCGAGCAGGTCGACGAGGAACGCCGGCTGCTCTACGTGGGTGTCACCCGGGCGCGTAGACGCCTGGCGCTCAGCTGGTCTGCGGCCGGAAGCCAGCAGCGTTCCCCGCGAGAACGATCACGCTTTCTGGCAGAAATCGGCATCCGCACCGCTCGTGCGGCCGGTGCGCGCGGCGCCTGACCATCAGCGTCTCCGCGTCGATCGCCAGCGACGCCGCCGCGAACTCATTCGAGGACGCGAACACCCGATCGTGCACGATCCCGGCCGCCGTTGCCGCCACCTCGATGCCCAGCCGGGGCGTTTCGGTGGGCGCCCTGCGGTGCAGCAACTGGCTGGCGATCGCGGGCCAGGCCGGGTCGTCGTCGACGTGCTCGAGTTCCAGGCAGGTCAGGCACGGGCCGGCGCCGGGCTCGACGAGCGGGCCCACCCTCACCTCGGTGTCGCTGAAAAGCACCGGCAAGTGCGGCACGTCCCGCCTCAACCAGTGGCCGTGCCGCTCCGGGGAGAGCACGAAGTGGTCCACGATCACGGCCAGGTCGGGCAGCTGCCCGGGCGTCGCGACCGTGATCCCCAGATCGGCCAGCAAGCTCCGGATCCGGTCGGCCGTGGCGCCGGCGCCGTCGACGCAAACGACCGGGCGGTCGCCGCGGTGCAATGGGGCGGCCGTCCTGCTGCCGAACCAGGTAGCGGTGATGGGCGCAGTTTCGGCGCCGGGCACTGTCGGCTGGGAGTCGAGGCCGACCAGCGCGGGGGCCAGGGCGCGAAGCAACGCGTCAATCGCCGCATCCGTCGCGCCGGCCTGGCGCCCGAGCATCAGCGCACCCGACCGGGGAACCCCCACCCGCAGTGCGGCGATGACGCCCTCAAGCGGGGCGGTCACACCGGGCACGATCGCCAGCGGCCGGTCGATGCCCAGCTGGATGGTGTCCGGGGTGCGCCAGACGAGCGGATATCGCGGGTCGAGTCGAAGGATCATCCGGCGATCTTCCCCCAGACGCGGCGCCGCCGCCGGATCCATCCACAGGGCCCCGGCTGCCGCACGCGAATGTGCAGGTCCAGCCCAGACTCCGGCCCTAGGCTGACGCAATGACTGAGAAGACCGCCCACCGCGTACTGGTCACCGGCGCCACCGGCTACATCGGAGGCCGGCTGGTTCCCAAGCTGCTCGAGGCCGGCCACAGCGTGCGGGTACTCGTGCGTTCGCCCCAGAAACTCACCGACGTGCCGTGGGCCAACGACGTCGAGATCGTCGAAGGCGACCTCGGTGACCGGTCCTCGGTCGCCAGGGCCAGCGTCGGCATCGACGTGTTGTACTACCTGGTGCACTCGATGGGCGCAAGGGGCGACTTCGAAGAGACCGAACGCACGGCGGCCCGGAACGTGGCCGGCGCCGCGGCCGAGGCGCAGGTCTCGCGCATCGTCTACCTCGGCGGCCTGCACCCCGCCAGCCAGACCCTCTCGCCGCACCTGCGTTCCCGCGCCGAGGTCGGCCGCATCCTGCTGGACTCCGGCGTGCCCACTGTCGCATTCCAGGCCGGGGTCGTCATCGGCTCCGGTTCGACGTCGTTCGAGATGATCCGGCACCTGACCGATGTGCTGCCGTACATGCCGGCGCCCCGCTGGGTACGCAACTTCATCCAGCCCATCGCGGTGCGGGACGTTTTGCACTACCTGGTCGCTGCCGCGGATGTGCCCGCCGACGTCAACCGCACCTTCGATATCGGTGGTCCCGACGTGCTGCGGTACGGCCAGATGATGAACGGTTACGCCGTCGAAGCCGGCCTCCACCAGCGCCCCATCGCGCCGCTGCCCGTGCTCACCCCGTGGCTCGCTTCACAGTGGGTCAACCTGGTCACTCCCATCCCGCGCAGCCTTGCCGTGCCGATAATCGCGTCCCTGCAATACGACTGCGTAGTGCACGAGCACGACATCGACGCCGTGATCCCACCACCTGCCGGTGGCCTCACCACCTACCGCCGGGCCGTGCGCCTGGCGCTGGGCAGGATGCGCGACGGCGACGTGGAGACCAGCTGGCAGAACGCTGCGACGGAGGGGGCGTCGAGCAACCCGCTGCCCAGTGACCCCGACTGGGCCGGCCACCTCGTCTACACCGACCTCAAGGAGAAGCGCACCTCGGCCAAGCCGGCCGACCTGTGGCGGGTCATCGAGAGCATCGGCGGGGCGAACGGCTGGTACTCCTTCCCGCTGGCCTGGGCGGTGCGTGGCTGGATGGACAAGATCGTCGGGGGAGTGGGACTGCGCCGCGGCCGCCGGCATCCCGACCGCCTGCAGACCGGTGACGTGCTCGACTTCTGGCGTGTCGAACGCATCGAGCGGGGCAGCTTCCTGCGGTTGCGCGCCGAGATGCGCGTGCCCGGACGGGCCTGGCTCGAAATGCGTGCCGAACCGACGGATGGCGGCGGCTCGATCTACCGCCAGCGCGCGGTGTTCTTCCCGCGCGGACTGGGCGGCCGGCTCTACTGGTTCTTGATCCTGCCCTTCCACGGCGTGATCTTCAGCGGCATGGCCAACCGCATCACCGCCGCCGCCGAAACAGAGGCCGCCACCCTCGACGCCGAACCCGCGAACCCGGTGAGCGCCCGGGAGCAGCCGGCGGCTGACGGAACCTTGCCAATTTCGACCCTAGCCAGCGTCCACCGGGGAGCGCATCATGGTAGCAAACGTTGAGGAGTGCAGATGTCCGCTGTGGTGGTGTTCGTCGGCGACGGCCTCAGTGCGGGTGCTCGATGGGAGGAAAGGTTCCCCGAGCTGGAGGTGCGCAACCTCGGCGTGAGCGGGGACACGACCGATGAGGTCCTGGGCCGGCTCGATCAGGTCGTCGATGTCGATCCCGACGCCGTCGTCCTGCAGGTGGGTACCAACGATGTGGGCTGGAACCGCTCGGACGAGTACATCGTGCGCAACATCGAGACCATCCTGTGCACCGTGCGCAAGCGGCTTCCCGGCAGTCGGCTGCTGATCCAGTCGGTGCCCCCGCGCGAGAAGGAGTTCGTGCATGTGATCCGGTCGGTCAACCGGCATTTGCGTCAGTTCGCGCCGACGGTCAAGGCTCGCTACCTGGACCTGTGGCCGGTGTTGGCCGCTGAAGACGGCACGCTCAGTGTCGAATGGTCAGCCGACCGCCTGCACCTCATCGAAGCCGGCTACGTCGTATGGCTCAACGAGCTTCGACCGGCGCTGGTCGACCTTCTCGAGCGCCCGCCGGAATCAATGTCCGTCAGCCGGCACCCCGCCTGACCAACCCCGCCTGACGAACCCCGCCTGACCAACCCCGCCTGACGAGCCCCGCCTCGGCGGCCCGCCGCCGGTGACCGGTGCCGGACTGCCCTCGCTACCATGAGAGCATGCAACAACCCGTCAGTTCCCGCCTGCGACTGTCGTTGACAGCGACGATTCTCGCCGGGCTCACCCTCTTCTCCGTGAGCCTCGCGGGGGCCCTGGCCGCCCCGTCTGGCGCTGTGGCCGCGCGATCCGCGCCTCAGTCGGTTGCCCACGCCGTGGCGACCGGTGTTGACGATTTCAGTTTCGCTTCCATGCACGCCGACTACCGGCTCGGCCGTGACGACGAGGGCCACTCCACCCTGGCCACCACTGAGACTCTTGTGGCGAGTTTCCCGGAGACTGACCAGAACCACGGGATACGGCGGCAGATACCCACCCACTACCGGGGTCAGCCCACCGCGCTGTCCATTGTCAGTGTCACCGACGAGACCGGCAGAGAGCGGGACTACGAGACCGACACCGACAGTGACGACTCGAATGATGAGTACCTCATGGTCACCATCGCGGACGACGGCTTCGTGCACGGCGAACAGACGTACGTCATCAGCTACAGCCAGAAGAACATAGCCCACTTCCCCGACGACACCCCGGATGAGGAGTTCTTCTGGGAGGTGAACGGCACCGGATGGTCCCAGCCGTTCGGCACCGTCTCAGCGACAGTGCACGTGGCAGCCGACCTGGTTCCCGCCCTCACCGGACAGACCGCCTGCTACCAGGGCGCGTCGACATCCGGTGCGACCTGCGACGCGCTCGGCAGCGCCGCCGACGGTGACGAATGGGTTATCGAAGCCACCGCACGCGACCTGGCACCGCGCGAGGGCCTGGCCCTGGCCGTGGGTTTCGACGAGGGAACGTTCGTGCCCCGGGACGATTCGTTCACGGCAAACGTGTTCCCCACGATCGCGCTCCTCGCGTCGCTGGCGGCGTTGGCCACGGCCGTGATCGGCGTCGTCGCGCGCAACACACGGTGGCGCAACCAGCCTGGCCGGCCCACCATCATCGCGGAATACCTGCCGCCGGCGGGCGTGAACCTGCTACAGGCCGGCGGTGTGCTCGGCGCCAAGGCCAGTGGCAAGTCCCTCACCGCCCAGTTCCTGCAGTTCGCCGTGAACGGCAATCTTCGGGTCCTTGAGGGTGCGGGTAAGAACCATTACCTCCTCGAACTGCGCTCCCGGGCGGGCCTGGACCCCACCGAACGCGCGGTACTCGACGCGCTGTTCTCCGCCCACCAGGACATCGGCACGATCCGTGATTTCAGGAAGACGGATGCGAAAATGGGTACCGCCCTCACCGCAGCGCGGAGTGCCGCCCGTAAGCAACTGCTCGCCGACGGGCTGCGCGAGAAGAAGGGCGGCGCCCTCAGAGGCTGGCTGTTGGGCGTGGCCGTCGTCGCCGGCTTCGTCGCGATGATCGCGAGCATCATCTCGTTCGCCACGGAGATCGCCGGGGCGTGGCCGGCACTGTTCCTGATCGTTGGCCTGGCCGCGGCGATTGTTACGGTTACCGTGATCGCCGACGTGCGACCGCTCACCGCTCGCGGCGCCGAATTGCGCGACTACCTGAAGGGCGTATCCGTGTACATCTCGCTTGCCGAAGCCGACCGACTTCGGGTGCTGCAGAGCCCTTCGGGCGCCCTGCGCACGCCGTACCGGCCCGAATCGACCGGTGCGGTGGTGACCGAACCCGTGCAGGTGCTCAAGCTCTATGAACGGCTGCTGCCGCTCGCCGTGCTCACCGGTCAAGAGAAGGAATGGTCCACGGTGCTCGGCGACTACTACGCCGATGCCCACCAGCAGCCGGACTGGTACGTCGGCACCGCGCCGTTCAGCGCCGCGTACTTCGCCACCGGCGTCTCAGCGTTTGCCTCGTCCGCATCGACGGGCGTCGCATCGAGTTCGGCCGGTTCAGGCTCGAGCGGTGGAGGCTCCGTCGGCGGCGGCGGAGGCGGCGGCGGGGGAGGGGGCGTCTGATGGGCACCCCGGCAGAACCTACCTACACCCGCTCGGCTCTGGCACCCGGCCTGCTCGGCGCCATCGCACTCCTGGCCGGACTGGCCCTGCTCGATGTCGACAGCTTCGTGATCATCCGCTACATCGTCAGCATCCTGGCCCTCATCATGTGCGTCTTCGTCATCCAGGCCAAGTCGTGGTGGTGGCTCATCGGCCTGGTGCCCATCGCGGTGCTGTGGAATCCGATCGTCGTGATCGAGCTGCACGGCCAGGGCTGGGTATCCGCGCAATTCATCGCCGCCCTGATCTTCATCATCGTCGGAATCCGAACCAAGGTCCCGACCGCGGTGCACCGCTAATTCCGGGGGCGGGCATAGACTAATGATGCGTCTGGAGCCGGGCTCGACCGTGGCCCCGCGACCATCAGTGCACAAGTGACTGAAAGTTGCGGCGTCCCGCTGCTCGTTCATGGGGTTCGGCGTATCGATCGCACAGGCATCCCTGCGGATGCGCAACACGACGAGCGCGCATTGAGTGCCGCGCTGGTGTG
Source organism: Cryobacterium adonitolivorans (assembly GCF_004402695.1). Taxonomy (GTDB): domain Bacteria; phylum Actinomycetota; class Actinomycetes; order Actinomycetales; family Microbacteriaceae; genus Cryobacterium; species Cryobacterium adonitolivorans. The sequence goes on from NZ_SOFL01000022.1 coordinate 57,553, forward strand.
AAGTGGAGAGAAATGGCATACACCCGCCCCAACGGAGCGGGCCGCGCTGGAGCCGGCAGCGGTCGAACACGTCAACGCCCGCGCTCGCGCGACGACGACGCCCCGATCATCCCGATCCTCGCCCGCAAGGTGCGCGAGGTCGAAGCCAAGGCCCAGAGCGGCACCAAGCTCGGACCCACCAACCGCACCAAGTACCAGGTCATCGCGCTACTGATGCGTGAGGAACGCGCCCGCGTGAAGACCGACCCCGAACTGACCGACGCGAACCGCGCCGAACTCCTCAAACGCCTCGACGGCATCGCCCAGATCCTCGCGAAGACTGCCGCCCGCGACACCAGCCTGATCACCCTGCTCGAACCGGATGCCGGCGTCTCAACCGTCGCGCAGCGCTTCCGCCGCGACTGGCTGCTGGAATCCGGCGCGGAACTCAGCCCGGACGAACTCATCATCACCCGCGAACCCGAGGCCAAGCCCGAGGTTCCGCAGAACCAGGTCATCCCGCAGTCGGTGCGCGCCCGCCAGCTGGCCAACCCGTTCCTGGCCCCCGACTTCAGCGCAGTGAAGGCCGCGCCGGTCTCGTCCGCTCGCCGTCTGGCCAACTGGGAACTGCTCGGCCCGCTGTTCAAAGCCTTCGAATTCGGTTCCGGCGGCCAGGCCGCCAGCATGGACCTGCCCGAAGCTCCCCACGTCGACAGGTTCTCTCCGCGCGGCATGGAACTCATGCGCCACCAGGCCCGCTTCATCGAAAGCGCCCGCACCGGCCACCGCAGCTACCTGCTCGCCGACGAGCCCGGCCTGGGCAAGACCGCGCAGAGCCTGCTCGCCGCCTCCGTCGCCGGCGCCTACCCGCTGCTGGCAATCGTGCCCAACGTCGTCAAGATGAACTGGGTGCGCGAGGTCGAACTGTGGACGCCGCACCGTCGCGCCACGGTCATCCACGGTGACGGCGATACCCTCGACGCCTTCGCCGACGTCGTCGTGGTCAACTACGACGTTCTCGACCGGCACCTGGCCTGGCTCGGCACCCTGGGCTTCAAAGGCATGGTCGTCGACGAGGCCCACTTCATCAAGAACCTGCAGTCGCAGCGTTCCAAGCACGTCCTCAGCCTCGCCGAGCAGATCCGCCGCCGCACCCCGGGCAACAACCCTCTGCTGATGGCACTCACCGGAACGCCGCTGATCAACGACGTCGATGACTTCCGCGCCATCTGGCAGTTCCTCGGTTGGATCGACGGCGACAAGCCCACCGCCAAGCTCATGTCACGCCTGGAGGAAACCGGGCTCACCCCCGCCGACGCCGGCTTCTACACCGCTGCCCGCGCCGCGGTCATCGACATGGGCATCGTGCGTCGCCGCAAGGTCGACGTCGCCGCCGACCTGCCCGCCAAGCGGATCGCCGACCTCCCGGTGGAACTCGACAGCGAACTGGGCCGCTCCATCCAGAAGGCCGAACGGGAGCTCGGCGCCCGTCTGGTGCAGCGATACAAGGCCCTCGTCACCGCGCGGCACCCCGGTGTGCGCAACCCGGATCTCGATGACGACCAGCGCGCCGCATACATCCGCGCCGTCGCGCACGCCGACCTCGAAGAGTCCAAGGGCACCAGCACCGGTGAGAACGTCTTCACCATGGTGCGCAAGATCGGCCAGGCCAAGGCCGGGCTCGCCGCGGACTACGCGGCCCAGCTGGCCCACTCGGTTGGCAAGGTGGTGTTCTTCGCCAAGCACATCGATGTGATGGATGCCGCGGAGGAGATCTTCGCCAGGCGGGGCCTGCGCACGGTGTCGCTGCGCGGCGATCAGAGCGCCCTGGCCCGCCAGGCGGCGATCGACTCCTTCAACACCGACCCAGAGGTCGCCATTGTGGTGTGTTCGCTCACCGCGGCCGGCGTGGGCGTGAACCTGCAGGCGGCATCCAACGTGGTTCTGGCCGAACTGAGCTGGACGGCGGCGGAGCAGACCCAGGCCATCGACCGGGTGCACCGGATCGGCCAGGCCGAACCTGTCACCGCGTGGCGGATCATCGCCGCGCACACCATCGACGCGCGAATCGCCGAACTCATCGGCAGCAAGCAGGGCCTCGCGGCCCGCGCGCTCGACGGCGCAGACGAAGAGATTTCAGCTGCCGATTCCGTGCAGGCCAGCGCGTTGGTATACGTACTCACGCAGGCGCTCGACGGAGAGCTGTAACACCGGGCCGGAAGTCCCTAGCCGAGAGCAGCGCCGCCGGTGTTGACTTGATTCAGGTATGAGCCCGCCGCCATGATGGTGGTCTGGCATTCTGCCGTAACACACATGCATGCAATAAGGAGTAGCCAGATATGAAGATCGGTATCCTCACCAGCGGTGGAGACTGCCCGGGCCTCAACGCAGTGATTCGGGGTGCTGTCCTCAAGGGAGGCCGCGCGTACGACTCCGAGTTCGTGGGCATCCGCAACGGCTGGCGCGGGCTGGTGCAGGGCGAGTTCATGAAACTCGACCGGCACAGTGTTCGTGGCCTGTCCCGCCAGGGTGGCACCATCCTCGGCAGCTCGCGCACCAACCCGTTCGAGGGCGAGAACGCGGGACCCGAGAACATCCAGAAGACCATGGATGCCGAGGGCATCGACGCCATCATCGCGATCGGCGGCGAGGGCACCCTCACCGCTGCCCGTCGCCTCACCGATGCCGGCATCAAGATCGTCGGCGTGCCGAAGACCATCGACAACGACCTCGCCGCCACCGACTACTCGTTCGGCTTCAACACCGCCGTCGAGATCGCCACCGAGGCCATCGATCGTCTCCGCACCACGGCAGACTCCCACGGTCGCTGCATGATCGTCGAGGTCATGGGCCGCCACGTGGGCTGGATCGCCCTGCACTCCGGTATGGCCGGCGGTGCCCACGCCATCCTCATCCCGGAGCAGCCGCAGACGATCGAGCAGATCTGCGAATGGGTCGAGAGCGTCCGCGACCGCGGCCGCGCGCCGGTCCTCGTCGTTTCCGAAGGCTTCCTGCTCGCCGAAATGGGCGAAGCGCACTCGCACAAGGGCCTGGACGCGTTCAACCGTCCGCGTCTCGGCGGTATCAGCGAGCTCATCGCCCCCATGGTCGAAGAGCGCACCGGCATCGAGGCGCGGGCGACCGTCCTCGGCCACACCCAGCGTGGTGGCGCACCGTCGGCCTACGACCGGGTGCTCGCCACCCGCCTCGGCATGTCGGCCGTTGACGCCGTCATCGAGGGCAAGTGGGGTTCGATGGTTTCCCTCAAGGGCACCGACATCCGCAACGTCAGCATCGCCGACGCCACCATGGACCTCAACCGGGTCACCCAGGAGCGTTACGACGAAGCGGCCGTGCTCTTCGGCTAAACCTGCACCAGCAGACGGCACTGCCCGTTGACAAAACTGCCCGGACGACTCAGGTCGGCCGGGCAGTGTTGTTTATGGTCAGTGTTGCGCTGGCATAAGAGTTATGCGGCGGGAGCGAGCTTGGCCTGCACCTGCGCGAGCGACGGGTTCGTCGCGGCAGAGCCATCCGGGAACAGCACCGTCGGCACGGTGCGGTTGCCACCGTTGAGGCTCATCACTAGCTCAGAGGTGCCGTCGACCTCTTCGACGTTCACCTCGGTGTAGCCGATGCCGACCTTGTCGAGCTGGCTCTTCAGGCGCGAGCAGTACCCGCACCAGGTGGTGGTGAACATCGTGATAGTTCCGGTTTGAGGCACAAAATCCATGCGTACAGCGTAACCTAAGCATTTTTGGCATTCGCGAAAGTGCCGAGGGAGGGGCCGGGGCGCTCGCTACGATGAAATCATGACCGACCTGCCCCAGGTGTGCGTGTGCTACCTCACCCGCCTCTCCGAGACCGGCGAACCCCAGGTGCTGCTCGGCCGTAAGAAGAAGGGCCTGGGCCTGGGCAACATCGTCGGGCTTGGCGGCAAGCTCGAGCCGGGGGAGTCGGCCCTGGATGCGGCCGTGCGCGAGATCGAAGAAGAGTCCGGCCTGAGCGTGACGGCGGATGCTCTCACCCCGATGGGCGTGCTCACCTACCTGTTCCCCCATAAGCCCACCTGGAGCCAACGGTCGAACGTCTTCGTCACCGACCGGTTCAGTGGCGTCCCGCGGGAATCCGACGAACTGAACCCGCAGTGGTTCACGATCGCCCGGCTGCCCGTCGACGAGATGTGGGACGACGCCAGGCACTGGCTGCCCGGTGTGCTGGCCGGCCGGCGCGTCGAGGCCACATTCACCTTCGGTGAGGACCTCGCCACCGTCGTGACCCGCGACTGAACTTCAGGCCACCTGTCTACCGGGGGAACCGCGGATGAACCCTCCCTGAATTGACCTGCCCGCCTGAGGCTGTCAGGATCAACGAGGCCCGGTTTCGAGCCAGCCATCTCTCTGGCGTGCCCGGGTCTGTAGGTTCCCGTCCACGGTTCGGGTTGAATTACAAAGAAAGACGCCGGTGGATTTCACCCTTATCGTCGCGCTGGTCATCGCGCTGGCACTCATCTTCGACTTCACCAACGGATTCCACGACACGGCCAACGCCATGGCCACACCGATCGCCACCGGGGCCATGAAGCCCAAGGTCGCCGTCGGCGTCGCAGCCGTGCTCAACCTCGTTGGAGCGTTCCTGTCCACCGAGGTCGCCAGGACGGTCTCCGGCGGCATCATCAAGGAGGGTGACGGCGGCATCCAGATCACCCCGGAGATGATCTTCGCCGGACTGATCGGCGCGATCGTCTGGAACCTGATCACCTGGCTGCGCGGCCTCCCGTCCAGTTCCAGCCACGCCCTGTTCGGCGGACTCATCGGTGCCACCGTCATCGGGGTGGGGGCCCAGGCCGTGGCCTTCGACGTCGTCCTGGCCAAGGTGATCCTGCCCGCGTTGATCGCCCCGATCACCGTCGGCATCGTCGCGTTCCTCGCCACTCGCCTCGCCTACGCCATCACCCGTCGCGATGCGGGCAGGCCCGATGGCCGAGGCGGGTTCCGCTACGCACAGATCTTCTCCTCGTCGCTGGTGGCCCTCTCGCACGGCACCAACGACGCGCAGAAGACCATGGGCGTGATCACCCTGACCCTCATCGCCGGCGGCTACCAGGCCGTGGGCTCGGGGCCCCAGTTCTGGGTGGTGGCCTGCTGTGCCCTCGCGATCGCGATCGGTACCTACACCGGCGGCTGGCGCATCATCCTCACCATGGGCCGCGGACTCACCGAGATCAAGCCGGCCCAGGGTTTCGCCGCCGAGACCAGCACCGCCGCGACCATCCTCGCGTCCAGCCACCTCGGTTTCGCCCTGTCCACCACCCAGGTCGCCTCCGGGTCGGTCATCGGTTCCGGTCTGGGGCGCCGTGGCTCCACGGTGCGCTGGGGCATGGCCGGCCAGATCGCTCTCGGCTGGTTGCTCACCCTGCCGGCATCCGCCATCATGGGTGCCTTCGCGGCGGGCCTGGCGTTGCTCGGTCCGATCGGCATCCTGTTGGACGTCGTCATCGGCACGGTCGTGGTCTACGTGCTCTTCCAATGGTCCAAGCGCGACAGGATCTCGCACGACAATCTGCACGACATCGATGACGCGGGCCACGTCGTGAAGATCAAGAAGACGCCCCGCAAGCCGTCCCGCAAGGACCGAGCGAAGGTTGCACTGTGATCGACTGGGCCGCTTTCCTCGTTGTCGCCGTCGCCGCGCTGGTGTCATCGGCCGTCGTCGTCTCGCTGTACTCGCTGGGGCTGCGCCTGCTCACCACGGCCGGGCGCATCCCGATGGTGGAACCCGCCGAGTTCACCGGCGCCATCACCGTGCTCAGCCCGGCGCGCGCCGCGAAGGACGCCAAGCGCGCCCGCAAGGCCCTCAAGGCCAACCCACTCACCGCCGACCAGAAGCGGCTCGCCCTGTACGCCGGCTACCTCTGCTTCGCGCTGTGCGGACTGATCGTGCTCTACGGCGTCTACCTGATCGTCCCCGCGCTGCACCGCTAGCCCTCCCCGTCTCGCGAGCTGTGAGTTAAGCACCGAAAAACCCCTCGGGATGGTGCTTAGCTCACAGCTCGCGGGCCGTGGTGCTACGCCGTGCGGCGCACGCGGGCGACCCAGGTCATCGAATGGTAGATCACGATGGCGGCTACCGTGCCGAGCGCGATGCCATTGAACGTGAGGGTGCCGGCGCTGAAGGTGTAGTCGGCGATACCGATGATCAGCGCGGTCGCGGCGGTGAACTGGTTGACCGGCTTGCTAAAGTCCACCCGGTTGTCCAGCCAGATCTTCACGCCGATGATGCCGATGAGCCCGTACAGGGCCGTCGTGACGCCGCCGAGCACGCCCGCCGGGATGGTGCTGATGACGGCGCCGATCTTGGGGGAGAGGCCCAGCAGCACCGCGGTGATGCCGGCCACCCAGTATGCGGCCGTCGAGTAGATCCGGGTGGCAGCCATCACGCCGATGTTCTCGCCGTAGGTAGTGGTGCCAGAGCCGCCGCCGAAGCCGGCCAGCACCGTGGCGAGGCCGTCGGCCAGCAGCGCCCGGCCGGTGAGCTTGTTGACCTTACTGTCGGTCATCTGCGCGACGCCGCGGATGTGGCCCACGTTCTCGGCGATCAGCACCAGTACCACGGGCAGGAACGCCGGCAGGATGGCCCACACTGCAGGGTTCTCGAACGGGTTCGTCGGCAGGGTCAACGGCGGCAGGCCGACCCAGGCGGCGTCACCGACGGCACTGAAGTCGACCTCACCCTGGATGACGGCGGCGATGTAGCCGACGATGACGCCCAGGAAGATCGACAGCCGGCCGAGGATGCCGCGGAACAGCACGGTGGAGAGGATGACGGCGGCGAGGGTGATGAGCGCGGTCAGCGGCGCCACGGTGAAGTTGGCCTTCGCCACCGGCGCCAGGTTGAAGCCGATCAGCGCGACGATCGCGCCGGACACCACCGGCGGCATCAGGGCGTCGATCCAGCCGGCCCCGGTGACCTGCACGATCGCGCCGACCACGGCCAACAGGACACCCACGGCCAGGATGCCGAACAGGGCGCTGCCCATTCCCGCAGTGGCGACGGCGGCGGTGATCGGGGCGATGAACGCGAACGACGACCCGAGGTAGGACGGCAGCTTGTTGCGGGTGATCAGCAGGAACAGGATCGTGCCGATGCCGGAGAACAGGATGGTGGTGCTCGGCGGGAAGCCGGTGATCAGCGGGACCAGGAAGGTGGCGCCGAACATCGCGACCACATGTTGGGCACCGATGCCGATGGTGATCGGCCAGTTGAGGCGTTCGCCGGGGGCCACGACGTCAGTCGGGCCGACGGTCTTTCCGTCGCCGTGCAAGGTCCAGGGCAGTGCCATTGGTGTCTCGATTCTGTGGGATCCGGCCGCCCGTATACCTCGCGCGGCCCTAGCTGAGCGTAGTGCTCCGCCGGCCGGCCACCGAGTTTGCCCCGGGGTCAGCGGACCGGATTAGGATCGCCCCATGACTTCGCAAACCGGCGCCCGCGCTCTCGATCCGCTCGAGATCCGGGTTTCCGGTGGGTTGGTGCGCGGCGTCAGCGAGCGCGGAATTCGTGCCTGGCGAGGCATTCCGTATGCGGCTGCGCCGGTGGGCGCACTGCGCTTCCGCGCACCGGCGGCGGCCCCGCCCTGGCCGGGCGTGCGCGACGCGGCGGAGTTCGGACCCGTCGCCACCCAGAGCCACAAGGGTCAGTTCCTCGGTGCCCATCCCCGCATCCCGCAGAGCGAGGACTGCCTGGCCCTCAACGTGATCGCCCCGGATGCACCGATCGACGAGGACGCGCTGCGCCCCGTGATGGTCTTCGTGCACGGCGGCGCCTACAGCGTCGGGTCGTCCCGCGAGAATCCGCGTCAGGGTGAGGGGCTGGTCCGCCGCGCCGGCATCCTGTATGTGAGCATCAACTACAGGCTGGGCGCGCTCGGCTACCTCGACTTCAGCCGGTACTCCACGCCCGAGCGGCCGTTCGAAAGCAACCTGGGGCTGCGCGACCAGGTCGCGGCGCTCGCCTGGGTGCGCGCCAACATCCGTGCCTTCGGGGGCGACCCGGATGCGGTGACGCTGTTCGGCGAATCAGCCGGCGGCAATGCCGTGACCACCCTGATGACGGTTCCGGCGGCCGCGGGGCTGTTCCAGCGGGCGATCGCGCAGAGCGCCCCGCCGAACGCCGTGTATCCGCCGGCTCTGACCGCCGAGTGGGCGGCAACATTCGTGCGCATCCTCGCCGAGCAGACGCTGGGCGCCCCGTCCGTCGGCGCCGACCCCCTGCATCCCGCCGAGCAGCTCGCGAGCCGCCCGGTCGAATCGCCGGTGAGCTCGGGCCTCACCGACGCCGAGGCCGTGCGCCTGCTATTGCACGCCGACCCCGCCCGCCTTGCGGGGGCCACGACCACCCTTACCGTGCGTTCCCCCGACCAGTACCCCGGCACCATCCCGCTCTGCCCCGTCATCGATGGTGACTTCCTGCCTGAGCGGCCGCTGGACGCATTCCGCGACGGCCGGGCGCACCGAGTCCCGCTCATCATCGGCACCAACCAGCGCGAGGGTTCGCTTTTCAGCGGTCGAATCGACATCCTCGCGTCGACGCCCCCGCGCATGCGTGCGGTCTTCGCCAACACCAAGAAGAAGGCCAAGAAGGCGCTCAAAGCTTTGTACCCGGGGATGCCCGCCGCGCGGGCCGCGCTCGACTTCGGCGGCGACTACTCGTTCTGGTACCCGAGCGTAAAGGTGGGAGAGCGACACTCCAGGTACGCTCCGGTGTACTTCTACAGGTTCGACGCCGCGCCACGGCTGCTGCGGCGGATGGGTCTGGATGCCACGCACGGCCTCGAGCTTTTTCCGCTCTTTGACAGGCTCGACGGCTGGTTCGGCCGCGGCATGACGGTGCTGGGCGGGCGGCGGGCGTTCAAGGCGATCGGGTCGCGCATGCAGGGCTGGTGGCTGGGCTTTGCCGGTACGGGCGTTCCGGATGCGGCCTGGCCGCCTTACACCGAGGCCGACCGATTGACGCTGGTCATCGACACCCGCGACCGGATCGAGGCCGATCCGCAGGCCGAACGGCGGATCGCCTGGGGCAAATTCGTGCCGCACGTTTAGCCAGACCGTTTGGGCTGATTATCACTGCCGCGGGACGCGTCGTAGAATAAGTCGTTTGGCACGCCGCCGCATATCGACCGGGAGAGCATCATTTCCGCACCAGAGCACGAGTCCACCGCCGCAGCCGCAGCCGCCACAACCGGCATTTCGCCCGGAACGCCCCCGGCGGCCGGCCCGTCTGAGCCGACGGGGCGCGGCACCACATCCGTACTCGACCGGTACTTCGAGATCACTCGCCGCGGCTCCACCTGGAGCCGAGAGGTGCGCGGTGGCCTGGTGACTTTCGTCACGATGGCGTACATCGTCATCCTCAACCCGCTCATCCTCGGTGGGTTCAGCGCAGACCAGGCTGCGGTGGATGTGGCCGGCAACTGGCTGCCCAACGGCCAGGTCGCCGCGGTCACCGCGCTGACGGCCGGTGTGATGACCATCCTGTTCGGTGTCATCGCCCGCCTGCCGTTCGGTTTCGCCGCGGGGCTCGGCATCAACTCGTTCCTGGCCGTAAGCGTCGTGGGCCAGGTCACGTGGCCGGAGGCCATGGGCCTGGTCGTCATCAACGGCCTCATCATCGTGCTGCTGGCCAGCACCGGCCTCCGCGAGATGATCTTCACCGCCGTGCCGCGCCAGCTCAAGATTGCCATCACCGTGGGCATCGGCCTCTTCATCGCGTTCATCGGCCTGGTCGACTCCGGTTTTGTGCGCGCCAGCGGCGTCGCATCCCCGCCCGTGCAGCTCGGCGAGTCCGGCTCCGTCGCCAGCCTGCCAACGGCCGTGTTCGTGATCGGGCTGCTGCTCATCGGCGTGCTCGTTGCCCGCAAGGTCAAGGGTGCCCTGCTCATCGGCATCGTCGGCACCACGGTTCTGGCCGTCATCCTCGAGGCAATCTTCAAGGTGGGACCGTCGCTCGGGACCAACCCGGCCGGCTGGAACCTCAACGCGCCGGTGCTGCCGACGAGCTTCGTCGCGATGCCGGACCTGTCCCTGGTGGGCGAGGTGAGCTTCGGCGCGTTCGAGCGCATCGGCGTGCTCGCGGCCGTGATGCTGGTCTTCACCCTGGTCTTCACGAACTTCTTCGACGCCATGGGCACCATGACCGGGCTCTCCAACGAGGCCGGCGTCGCCGACAAGGACGGCAACTTCCCGCGGCTGAAGTCGGCCCTGATCGTCGAGGGTGTCGGGGCTGTCGTCGGTGGCGCCACCTCGTCGTCGTCGAACACCGTGTTCATCGAGTCCGGCGCCGGTATCGGTGAGGGCGCACGCACCGGTTTCGCGAACGTCGTCACGGGGCTGCTGTTCCTCGCGGCAATGTTCTTCACCCCGCTCACCCAGATCGTGCCGCTCGAGGTGGCCGCGGCGGCCCTCGTCATCGTGGGCGCCATGATGGTGTCGCAGATCCGGTTCATCGACTTCAGCGACTTCTCCATTGTGCTGCCGGTGTTCCTCACCATCATCGTGATGCCGCTGAGCTACTCCATCGCCAACGGCATCGGCGCCGGCTTCATCAGCTGGGTCATCGTGCGCTCGCTCTCCGGCAAGGCCCGTGAGATCAGCCCGCTGCTTTGGATCGTCGCGGTCGGCTTCCTGGTCTTCTTCGTACGCGGTCCCGTCGAGGTCCTGTTCGGCGTCTAACGGATGCGTGCCGCCCGAGAGAGAGAGCGGATTGCTACCGCCAGGTCCAGAAGGAGAACGAAGCATCGTCGCGCTACTTGTGCCGTCGCACCTGCGTTTTCTTGCACAGGCACCGCTCGGAGACGACGGTTCTCTGCGTGACGCCGCCGAAATGTGCGGCTCCGGCGCCAGGAGCGGGCCTCGCGATAGAGTGAACCGGTCATGAGCCACAAGCTCTTCACCGACGGCAATGGAGCCCACGTGCACCCCACCAGCAGCATGTCCGCAAGAACCGAAACGACGAACCCCGAATTGACTATAGAAGACACGACCATCCCGGGGGATCTCAGCGCCGACATCCCCGCGGTCACTCCTGGCTTCCGCATCGAGCGCGACTCGCTCGGCCGCGTCGAGGTCCCCGTGGACGCCTACTGGGGTGTGCACACCAAGCGGGCGCTGGAGAACTTCCCCATCGCCAAGCGCCCGATCTCGGTGTACCCCGACTTCGTCGTGGCTCTCGCCTCGGTGAAGCAGGCCTGCGCCCGCGCGAACGCCGAGGTCGGCGCTCTGTCCCAGGAACGGGCCGACTGGATCGACGCCGCCTGCCAGGAGATCATCGAGGGCAAGTATCACGACCAGTTCGTTGTGGGTGTCATGCAGGGCGGCGCCGGTACCTCCACCAACATGAACGCCAACGAGGTCATTTGCAACCTCGCACTGGAGAACGAGGGCTACGGTCGCGGCCGCTACGACATTCTCAGCCCGATCGACCACGTCAACCGCAGCCAGTCCACCAACGACACCTATCCCACCGCGATCAAGATCGCCCTCGCGTTTTTCCTCAAGCACCTGTTGAGGGAGCTCAAGGCGCTCCAGGGCTCCTTCTCGGTCAAGGCCGACGAGTTCGAGCAGATCCTCAAGGTGGGGCGCACCCAGATGCAGGATGCGGTGCCGATGACCCTGGGCCAGGAATTCCACGGTTTCGCCACCACCCTCGGCGAGGACTACGACAGGCTCACCGAGACGATCTGGTTGCTCGCAGAGGTCAACCTGGGTGCCACAGCGATCGGCACCGGCATCACGGCCGACCCCGGCTACGCGGCCGCGGCCATCCGCCACCTCAATCTGATCACCGGACTCAAGCTGGAGGCGGCGCCGGACCTGATCGAGTCGACCAGTGACGCCGGCAGCTTCATGTCGTTCAGCGGAAATCTCAAGCGCAGCGCCATCAAGCTCTCCAAGATCTGCAACGACCTGCGCCTGCTCTCCTCCGGCCCCCAGGCCGGCTTCGGCGAGATCAACCTGCCGCCCCGCCAGGCCGGTTCGAGCATCATGCCCGGCAAGGTCAACCCGGTCATCCCCGAGGTCGTCAACCAGGTGGCGTTCGCCGTCGCCGGTGCGGATGTGACGGTGACAATGGCCGCAGAGGGCGGGCAGCTGCAGCTCAACGCGTTCGAGCCCGTCATCGCGCACTACCTGTTCCAGAGCCTCACCTGGATGACCCAGGCGATGTGGACCCTGCGGGTGAACTGCATCGACGGCATCACCGCGAACGAGGACCGGCTCGCGGCGATGGTCGGCTCGAGCGTCGGCGTGATCACCGCCCTCATTCCGCATATCGGCTACGCGGCCGCCGCGGCGCTCGCCCAGACGGCGCTGCTCACCGGGCGCAACGTGGCTGACCTGGTGGTGGAGGCCAACCTGATGACCAGGGAAGACGTGATGCGCGAGCTGGAACCGGCCCGGCTGTCCGGCGTGCGGCCCGACACCGGCACCTCCTCGATCCCCATCATCGAGTAGCCCCGCCGAGGGAGGGCGGGCGGCGCTACTCTGGTGCCGTGTCCCTGCGTGTGAGGCAGCCGCTCCACCACAACGAGCCGATCCGGTCCGATCGTCTCGCGATGCTCGACGCCGCCCTACCCGACCTCGACTGGACGATCCTGCCGCCGGGTACCGAGCGGTACCGGTTCCCGGCGCCGAGCGGCCGGCTGGCCGCGATCGCGCTGGGCCGCACCGGTGACCCGCGGGTGCTGCTCGTGCCCGGGGCCACCGGGTCGAAGGAGGACTTCGTGCTGCTCGCGCCGCTCCTCGCCGACGCCGGATACCGGGTGGAGAGCTTCGACCTCGCCGGCCAGTACGAGTCCGCGGCGGCAGGGCCGGTGCCTGGCCGGCGTTTCGGGTATGAGCTGTTCGTGGCCGACCTGGTCGCGGTGCTGGAATCGGGGGACACCCCGGTGCACGTGCTCGGCTACTCGTTCGCGGGCCTCGTCGCCGAGCTGACTCTGGCGCGGCGGCCGGAGCTGTTCGCGTCACTGGTGTTGCTGACCACGCCGCCTGGACCGGGCCAGACCTTTCGCGGCGTGCGCTGGCTCGGGCCGGTCAGCGGCCTGGTGCCCCCGCACTCCATCGCGTCCCTGATGATCTGGGGCATCGTCACCAACTTCAACCACACCCAGCCCGGCCGTCTCGAGCTGGCGCGCAGGCGATTCGGTTACACCCGGCGCGCCAGCCTCGACGAGATCATGGGGCTGATGAAACACACGCCGGATGTGCGCAGGGAACTGGCCCGCAGCCCGGTGCCCAAGCTCATCGCCGTGGGGGACCGTGACCTGTGGACGGTGGCGCAGCACCGGCGGTTCGCCCGCCGGATTCGCGCGGAGCTGCGCGTCTACCCGGCCGGGCACAGCCCCTGCGAGACCACCCCGCATCAGCTGGCCCGCGATCTGCTCGCCCTCTACGCGCGCGGCCGCTGACGGGGCAGCACCCGGTTCAATTCAGCATCCGGCGACTCGCGGAGCGCCGGCGGATGCGCCAGGGTGAGTAGTCCGGCCAGCCGGAGAAGAGTGTGCGACCGGCCCACGCCACCCGGCGTCCGAGCCCGCGGGGTGTTTCGAACGGGCGGGCGGAGATCGCGACCCGCAGGGAGCGGTCGAGGGTGACCGGTTCGTCGTGGCCCAGGTGCATGCTGAAGTCGAGGTCGTCGTGCACATCGTTGCGGGTGCGGCGCACCCTCTCCCGGTTGGCGGTCCAAACCTGCCGGCGCATCGCAAAGTTCGACCCGAACAGCGGCGGGTGGCCCAGCCAATACCCCATCCAGCGGAAGTAGCCGCCGATGTACAGCCGGCCGCCCAGCCAGGCCGTGACGGGCCCGCAATTGTAAAAGTCGCCGGGGCCGGTGTACACGGCCGTGTCGGGAGCGGCCGTGAACCGGGCCTCGATCCGCTCCAGCCAGTCCACCGGCGGAACGGAGTCGGCGTCGAGCCGGGCGATCACGTCGCCGGTGGCCGCGTCGTAGCCGGCAGCCGAGGCCGGCCAGATTCCCCGCAGCGGTTCGGTGACCAGGCGCACACCGGCGGCGCTCGCCACGGCGGCCGTCGCATCCGTGCTGGCGTTGTCGATGACGATGATCTCGTCGGCCTGCCGGCGCTGCTGCGACAGGGCACGCAGGCAGGTGCGCAGGAAGTCGGCGTCGTTGTAGACCGGGATGACCACCGAGATGGTGATTGGGGGACGGGGCCGCCCCGGTTCAGATCTCACGGCAGTGGGTCGTGAGCAGCCCGATGCGGTCGATCGAGACGGTGACGGTCGACCCGTCCTTGAGGAACACCTGCGGCTTGCGGCTGTAGCCGGCGCCGCCGGGACTGCCGGTGGAGATCAGCGTGCCGGGCAGCAGGGTGGAGGTCAGCGACAGGTAGGCGATGATCTCGGCAACCGTGCGCACCATGTCGCCGCTGGATGCGTCCTGCAGGATACGCCCGTCGACGTGGGTGGTCAGCCAGAGGTTCTGCGGGTCGGCGATTTCGTCTGCGGTGACCACCAACGGGCCGGTGGGGGTGAATCCGTCGAACGATTTGCACCTGGACCACTGTGCTTCGGAGAACTGCAGGTCGCGGGCGGTGATATCGTTCACGACGGTGTAGCCGAAGACGTAGTCGAGGGCATTGCGCACCGACACGTTGCGGGCGGGCCGGCCGATGATCACGCCGAGTTCGGCCTCGTAGTCCACCTGGCCGGTGAGGTCGCTCGGCCAGGAGACGATGGACTCATGACCGGTGAGCGAGTTCGGCCACAGTGAGAACACCGTGGCGGCGGTCTCGCTGCGCAGCTTGAGCTCGGAGGAATGGGCGGCGTAGTTGGCGCCGATGGCGATGATCTGCGGGGGCCGCAACACCGCAGACGAGTGCCGCAGGTCGTCGATCGGGGTGAGGCTGGCACCGTGGGTCAGGGCGTTCGCGGTGAGCGCCCGCACCCTGTCGTATTCCGGGGCGCCCTTTTCGAGGAGGTCCTGGAGGTCGCGTGGGGCGTCGTCGATCACCTCGTCGAGGAAGAGCGCCGCGTCATCCACCACGACGGCTAGACGGGGGGTGGATTGGCCTTCGACTCTGAGATGCGCGAACTTCACTTCTTCAGCGTAACCGGCCAGAACCGTTCTCGCCGTGCACTGACGGCCCGGCCGGTCGCGGTGCGCCGGCCGCCCGCCAGAGGTGCATGCCCGCGTAACTACGCCACGGCGCCCACACGCTGCCGTGAGCGGCGAGATCCCTGGCCGTGGCGGGCAGGCCAAGCCGATCGGCCCCCTGGCGCAGGGCGAGGTCACTGGTGAGCAGAATGTCGGGGCTGCCGAGCACCCGCATGGCCACGTACCCGGCTGTCCACGGACCGATGCCGGGCAGGGCGGTCAGGCGGGCTTGCAGGTCGTCGCGGGCCTCCCCGACGTCGAGCACGAGGTCCCCGACGGCCAGCGCCTCGGCGACGCGGATGATCGTGTCGATGCGGGCAGCCGGGCCCCGCAGCACCTCGCGGCCGTGCTCGGCGATGCGGGCGGCGGTGGGGAAGAGCAGGTGCGGGGTGGCGGTGTCCGCGGTACCGGCCGTGTCCGGGCCGCGGCCGCCGGGCACCGGCTCGCCGAGGGCCGCGCTGAGCCGGCCGAGGGCGGTGCGGGCGGCGGCGACGGACACCTGCTGGCCCAGCAGGGCCCTGAACAGAGTCTCTTCGGGGTCGAGGCTGCCCGGCACCCGGATGCCGGGGGTGCCGTGCACGGAGCAGGCCAGGGCCGGGTCGTCGGCGAGGGCGCGATCGATGGCCTGCGCATCCGCGTCGAGGTCGCACAGACGGCGCACCCGGCTCACGAGCGGTGCGAGATCGGCGAGGCTGCCCAACCGGGCGGTACAGGCGATCGCGGGCGCTTCGACGGTGCCCGCGAGGGCCAGGTGCAGGGTGGCCCAGCCGTGCGGGAGCCGCAGGGTGCGTTCGTATCCGGTGGACGTAGACCGTTCGACACCGGTGACGGCCCGCACGCCCAGGAAACCGAGCAGACCCGGGCCATCGAACGGCGCGCGGGCGGGCAGCAACAGGCTGATCCTCGTGCCAGTGCCAGTGCCAGTGCCAGTGCCAGTGCCAGTGCCAGTGCCAGTGCCGGAGGCGGTGCCACCGTCAAGGTTGCGGCTGCCCGTCGGAACCCTGGCGCCGGCCCGCAACGCCGACGGTGTGCGTTCGTACACCGCGGCGATGGTGTCATTGAACTGCCTCACGCTGCCGAAGCCGGCCGCGAAGGCGATGTCGGTGACCGACAGATCGGTGCTGGTGAGCAGCACTCGAGCGGTTTGCGCGCGGTGGGCGCGGGCCAGGGCGAGAGGGCCGGCGCCCACCTCGGCGACGAGCACCCTGGTGAGGTGTCGAGGGGTGTATCCGAGCCGATTCGCCAGCCCGGGCACGCCCTCGCGTTCGACGGTGCCGTCGCCGATCAGCCGCATCGCCCTGGCGGCCAGGTCGTCCCGGATGTTCCACGCCGGCGACCCAGGCACGGCATCGGGCAGGCAGCGTTTGCAGGCTCGCAGTCCCGCCTCATGGGCCGCGGCGGCGGTGAGGTAGAACGAGACATTGCCCGGCTTGGGTGTCACCGCCGGGCAGCTCGGTCGGCAGTAGATGCCCGTGGAGTGGACGCCGGTGATGAACTGGCCGTCGAAGCGCGCGTCGCGGGACGACATGGCCCGGTATCGTTCGGCGAAGACCGGGTCGTCGACGCTTCCCCGAGCCGACGCGCCGACCGGGCCGGACCGGTGGGAGCGGGTCGGGGGGATCGCTGCATCGGGGGAGCTGGTCGAGGTTGTCACCCCTCAAGACTGGCACGCGCACCGCCCGACGGGTAGCGGGAATCGGACACCGCCGTCTGGGCCGGATCGAGAGAGGAAACTCCCCGGTTCGAACCGGTCCGGTCCCCGTAAACTGGCGGGCATGACCCTCGACCCGACCGGCCGACCGCTCGCCGTGCCGCGGCAGGACACCCCCATTCAGACGCCGGTGTGGAGTTCGCCGGTGCGGCGCACGAACCTGAGCACGATTGTGTGGGCCAGCATCGGCATCGTGGTCGCCGCGCTCGCGCTGCTGCTGGTTCTCGTTTACCTCTCGACCTTCCTTGGTCCGGGCGCCCTGCTGGTCTGCCTGCTGCTGGCGCTCGTGCCGCTCACCCTGGTGGTGCTGGCGGTGCGCTGGATCGACCGGTGGGAGCCGGAACCCCGGCCGGCCCTCTGGTTCGCCTTCCTCTGGGGTGCCGGTGTCTCGATTGTGACGGCGCTGGTATTCGACCTCGGCGTGCAGATCGTCGTCGCGACCAGTGGCGTGGCCCGACCGGCGGGCGACTTCACGGCCGCCGCCATCCAGGCGCCGCTCGTGGAGGAGTCGGCGAAAGGCTTCGGCATCCTGCTGCTGTTCTGGGTGATCCGCGGCCAGTTCAACGGTCCGATTGACGGAGTCGTCTATGCGGCAATGATCGCCGCCGGCTTCGCGTTCTCGGAGAACATCCAGTACTTCGGTGTGGCGATGCTCGACGGCGGGCTCGGCGACCTCGGTGTGACCTTCCTGTTGCGCGGGGTGATCTCCCCGTTCGCGCACGTGCTGTTCACCGCCTGCACCGGCCTGGCCATCGGCTTAGCCGCCCGGCGCGCGAGCGGGTCCAGTTACCTCGGCGCCGTCTTCATCGGCCTGGCCGCTGCGGTTCTGCTGCACGCGGTGTGGAACGGGGCGTTCTTCTTCCTCACCGACGACGCCTCCCTGGTGGGCTACTACTTCCTCGTGCAGGTGCCGATGTTTCTCGGCGCGATCCTGGTGGTGGTCATGCTGCGGCGTAAGGAGGAGGCGCTGACGGTGCAACGGCTCGGCGACTACGCCGCGGTGGGCTGGTTCACCCCGGCCGAGGTGGCGATGCTGGCCACTCCCCGTGGCCGTCGCCAGGCGCGGGCCTGGGCCCATGGCCAACCGCAGGAGCGGCGCCTCGCCATGAACCGCTTCATTCTTGATGCCACCCGCTTGGCTTCGGTGCGGCAACGCCTGGTGAACGCTCAACTGCACCCGTCCCGGCGCGGAGGCGCTGCGGCGCGTGCGGGTGGGACCCCCGACCAGGTGGAGGAGGCCCGGCTGCTGGGCCTGCTGATGAGCGACCGCGCCGCGGTCATCGACTGACCTGATCGGGTGCTGACCTGCTCGGGTGCTGACCTGCCCTGGCAAAGAAAACTCGCCGCCCGGTGGTGTGGCACTGCCGACAACTCTCCCGGTGCGGCGAGTTTCTATGCAATAAGAGTGCACCTGGCTGCGACGTTCGCGCAAGGGGGAATTTTCGGGCGTGCGTCGGGACCCGGAATCCGATTGGATGGTCTTATGACTGATTTGAACTCCAAGCCCGAACTCGACTTCCCGGAGGGCCCCGCGCCCGAACAGCTCGACATCGTCGACATCGTGGTAGGTGACGGGGCCGAGGCCACCGCCGGCGCCACCGTCGACGTGCACTACCTCGGTGTCGAATACGACACCGGCGACGAATTCGACTCGTCCTGGAACCGTGGCCAGTCGATCAACTTCCCGCTGGGCTCCCTCATCGCCGGCTGGCAGCAGGGCATCCCCGGCATGAAGGTGGGCGGGCGACGCAAGCTCACCGTGCCGCCGCACCTGGCCTACGGCCCGGCCGGATCCGGTCACCGGCTGTCCGGCAAGACCCTGATCTTCGTGATCGATCTGAACGGCGTCAGCTAACTCGTTCGATCCGCACCTGCTTGATTCGTGAGTGGTGGCCCCGGAGAATGCTCACGGCGCTCCGGGGCACCCCGAAATGTGTGGCCAGCAGGCGCACCAGGGCGTCGTTGGCGGAGCCCTCCACGGCTCTCTGCTGCAGGAAGACCGTGAACGCGCCGGTCGTCGTCGGGTCGGCCTCGACGAGTGGGCCCTTCCGGCTGCCCGGCTTCACATGAACCTGCACCATCTGCGTCGATGCGGTCATGACCTGCCATTCTTCTATGCCTGATGGGCCGGTGTGAGTGCCAAAATGGGCCTCGCGTTCAACGGTACCGCGCGCCGATAATGGGACATGATCTCAATCGACTGTGCTCGCGCCCTGCAGCAGGCCGGATTGGCCTGGCATCCGGCATCCGGTGACTCGTTCCGCATCGAACGACCAGGCTTCGACGCCGAGGTCTTCACGGTCAGTGAGATGACCATCGAGGCGCATGAGTTCGACACCGGCACCATCCTCGGTTTCAACGGAACGACGGAGTGGGCCCTTGATTCGCTCGCGCTCGAAGACGCCCTGTGGCTGCCGCGGGAAGACCAGATGCGCGGGCTCCTGCGCGGCACATTTCGCGCCCTGTACAGGCTCGGCGACGACCGATACCGGGTGAGCGTGCACGTGCGTGGCGTCGACGAGGTGTTCGAGGCGGCTACCGTGGCGGATGCCTACGGCCTTGCGGTGCTGATGCTCATCGGGCTCTCCGGCGAGGGCCGGGTCGCTCCGGCAGTGGCCAGCGACTAGCTCAGCCGCTCCGGCTGATTCCGCTCCGGCTAATACCGTTCCGGTTCCGGTTCCAGGGCGAACCGTCGCCCGCTCAGCTCGGTGGGAGAGATCTCCACCCAGATGTACTTGAGCGTGGGAACGAGCGGTCGAAGCGGAAGCGCGTTGGCGGCTTCGATCTCGGCCTGGGTATCGAGAACCCGGGCGATGCCCTTCACTACGACGCTCCAGGCGTCGCCGCGCCCGATGGCGTCGGTCTCCAGTGCCACCTTGTTGTTGACCGTGAGGGCGAGAAGCTTGGTTCCCTCGGCGGTGCGAAACAGGAGGCGCTTGTCGGCCGCGACGAAGTTGAGCGGAAAGATCTCGATGTCGTCCGCGACGGCTGCGGCGAGACGGCCGAAGCTTGAGGACAGCAGCAACTCCCAGCACTCGTCCTCGCTGAGAAAGCGAACGGGATCAAGGTCGTTGTTGTCCATACCTCATCGTCCCACTTTGCAGTCCACTCGGCGAGCACGCCCGAGTGGACCGCGGCGTGTTGCCCTACAGCCGGGGTCCGGAGGCCAGTTCGGACGAGTCGGAGGTGGCCTGAACCTGGGCGGTGCGGCGACGCACCAGCATCACGGTGAGGAGGATTCCACCCATCAGCAGCGCACCGGCGGCGACCAGGAACACCGGCAGTGCTTCCGTGCCGGTCTCGGCCAGTTCGGTGGCATAGCCGGCGCCCCTGCCGCCACCGCCACTGGCGATGGGGATCAACGGGTTCGCTGCGGTAGCCGACCGGTTGGGCACGGCTGATGCGGTCGTCGGCGTGTCGGTGGAGACGGGGGGCTGTGTCGGGGTGGGAACGACGGTTCCCGCCGGCAGGATTCGGTGCGTGATCGAGGCGGTGCACGTGAGCGTGGAGCCGCCGCCGTTCACGGAATCGTTGCACTGACGGATGGTCACGGGCAGCGCCGCGCTGACCGTGGAAGGATCGACGGTGCAGGTGACGCGGAAGGCGGCCCCGCCGCCGTTGGCGGAGGCATTGCACTGCGTGATGGTGGCAGAGGTCGTCGCGGACACCGGACTGCAGTTCAGCCGGGGTTCAGGTCCTTCCGCACCCGAGCCGTTGCACTGGTCTACGGTCGCGGGGGAGGTGGTGGCATCTCCGATGATGTTGTTCACCACGGTCACGTTGCAGGTGGCGATCGACCCGCCGCCGTTGGCGGAGGTGTTGCACTGGTCGACGACGGTGGTGGCCGTGGGGAAGCTCACTGGTATGTCCGTGCAGAGCAGTTCGCCGACCGCGCCCTCACAGGTTCGCACGGTGATATCCGAGCGCGACAGCCCGGTGTCGAGGTCGAGGTAGTTCGTGATGGTCACGTCGCAGGCAATTTCGTTGCCGCCGCCGTTCTGGATGTAGTTGCATTGGTTGACCGTGCCCGGCACCGGAGCTGCCGATGCGGGTGCCTGCGCGGTGCCGAGGATTGCGGCTGCGGCAACGACCAGGCCGAACGTGACGGCGAGGCCCCGACGCAGGACGGCGCCGGCCCGTCCGATGTCCGGCCGGGCGGCCCGGGACGGGAAATCGGCGGTGCCGCCGACGCCAGGAACTGATGAATCGAACGAATATGCCGTAGCCATGATGGACCCCCTAGATGGGGCCACGTGACCCCACTTTGAGTCACGTTATCAGTATCGCTGAGCGACCGTTATCACAGGGTTCCAACGGCGCGATTCGAATGGTCCAGGGTCAGCGCTCGCTCGCCGCGCGGACCCTGTCGATCAGGTCTTTCCAGGCGCCGTGCACCTGCGGTTCGGCGAGCACCACTTCGTGCGGTGCGCACCGGATGCGGTACACGTAGCGGTCCGGCATCGGTGCGATGTCTTCGGCCTCGTCCCAGGGCAGTTCCTCGAGGAGGCGCATCCACGACGCGGCATCCGGTTGCTCGTCGACCTGCACGTCCCAGGTGACCCGGAGCCCAGCGATGCCTCCGCTGCGTGAGACGACGACCTTCATGGCCCCATGGTACGTCCGGCCGGGTAACGATCGGGGATGTTGGCATGATCGGAGGTAGCTTGCCAGTGAACACCGAACGGTCACCGCCCCGTCAGGAGGCCGCGAGCAGCGGATCGAACGCCAGGCCCACTCCGTCCCACCCCGCGAGAACCGCGTCGTGCTCGGCGGAGCCCACTCCGTAGCGGGTGGTCGCGGCCGTGGCGGTCGCCGCGGCGAAAGCCGCGAAGTCGGCGTTCGCGGTGAGGTTGGGCCCGGTGAGCGTGTCGTACCAAATCTGCCCCGGCGCCTCCCACGCGTTGCCGCCGAGTGCCTCGGCGACCAGGTAGAAAGCCCGATTCGGGATGCCCGAATTGAGGTGCACTCCGCCGTAGTCGTCCTCGGTTTCGATGTAGCCGTCCATCGATGCCGGCTGCGGATCGGCGCCGAGTACATCGTCGTCGTAGGCGGTGCCCGGAGCTTTCATCGACCGCAACGCCTGGCCCTGCACCTGGTCGGTGAAGAGCCCGGCGCCGATCAACCAGCTCGCAGACTGGGTGTCCTGGCCGGCGGCGTACTGCTCGACGAGGGCGCCGAACACATCCGAAACCGATTCGTTGAGCGCCCCGGACTGGCCCTGGTAGGCGAGGTTTGCGCTGTACTGGGTGACACCGTGGGTGAGCTCGTGCGCGATCACGCTCAACGAGATCGTGAACCTGTTGAAGACCTCGCCGTCGCCGTCACCGAACACCATGCGCTCGCCGTCCCAGAAGGCGTTGTCGTAGTTCCGCCCGTAGTGCACCGTGGCGTCCAGCGGCAGGCCGCGGCCGTCGATGGAGTCGCGCTGGTAGCGGCTCCAGAACAGGCCATGGGTGTCGCCGAGCCCGGTGTAGGCCTCGTTGACCGCCTCGTCGGCGACCGGGGGATGGCCTTCGGTGCGCACGGTGCGGCCGGGCAGCCGCTGCAGCTGACCGGCGTCGCTGATGGTGCGGGCGGTGATGCCGGGCACGGCCTGCACGGGCAGCGTGGGCAGGGCGCTGGTGCGGCGCTCAAAACGCAGGCTGCGGATGGGGTCGTCGACGCGCAAGGATCGCCTGGCGGCCTCGGCCGCCGCCTCGAAGCGCGGGTCATCGACCGCGGCCAGGTGCTCGAGGAGGTAGGGCGGTACGACGCTGCAACGAAAGGGCTGGGTGAATTGGCCACGGCCGTGCGGATGGCCGTGCGGATGGCTGTGCGGAAGCACGGGGAACGGGACGGGGCTCTGAGTCTGGTCTGTTCCTGTCATGCGGAGAGTCTGCCAGCACCGTCCGACATCCGCACCCCTCTCCTGCCGACGACTAACGTGCCAGTACCAGTGGTTCGGCGAGTCGTCACATCGCCGACCAGCCGCCGTCCGACGCCAGGACGATGCCGGTCACGTTGGCCGAGTCAGCGCTGGCGAGCCAGGTGATGGCAGCGGCGAGCTGCTCCGAGGTGGCCACCGGCGGCAACACATGCTGGAACACCGGGCCGAGCACCGACCCGGCCAGGGGAGAGAGCATCGGGGCCTCGATGTTGGTCTGCACCCCGCCGGGCGCGACAGCGTTGCACCGGATGCGCTGGGCCGAGTACATGACGGAGGTGTTGCGCGTCAAACCGATCACGGCGTGCTTGGACGCCGTGTACGCGACCCCGGCCGCGCCGCCGCGCAGGCCCGCCTCCGACGTGACGTTGACGATCGCCCCGCCGCCGCCGGCCACCATGACCGGCAGGGCGCCGCGGATGAGGCGCATCATGCCCGTGACGTTGATGCCGAAGACGCGCTCCCAGGTGGCGTCGTCGACCTCGGCGATCGGCAGGAAGCCGTCCATGATGCCCGCGACGTTGGCGAGAACGTCGATGCGGCCGTTCGCCGCTGCGACCAGCCTGGTGGTGGTGTCCTCGTGGCTGATGTCGCCGTCGACGGTGACGATGTCAAGGTCGCTGAACTGGTCGAGGAGCTCCTGCAGGCGGGCGGGAACCACGTCGCCGGCGATTACCTTGGCGCCCTCCTGGGCGAGTCGCACGGCCGTCGCCTTCCCGATCCCGGAGCCGGCTCCGGTGACGATGGCGGTCTGGCCGGCGAACCGGCCCGGGGTCACGGCAGTGTCCATCGGAGTGCTCCTTCGCAGATTTCCTCGGGTGCGGCGCGGCGCCGCCGCACCAGTCATAGCACCGTCTGGCCGCCCCGGCGCGGGAGAGGCGGATGCGGGCTCCTGCCGGTGCGGCGCCCAGCCGGTTTTGTAGACTGCGGGTATGCGCCATGGAATCGTCATCCTGCCCCAGTTCGAGTGGCCCCAGGCCCGCCGGAAATGGCAGGCTGCCGAGCAATACGGCTTCGATCACGCCTGGACCTACGACCACCTGTCCTGGCGCAGCCTCGCCGATCAGCCGTGGCAGGCCACCATCCCCACGTTGGCGGCAGCCGCGGCGGTCACCGACCGAATCCGGATGGGCACCTTCGTCGCCTCACCGAATTTTCGGCATCCGGTGCCGTTCGCCAAGGAGATCGCCACCGTCGACGACATCTCCGGTGGGCGGATGCTGCTCGGTGTGGGATCGGGCGGAACGGGTTTTGACGCATTCGTGCTCGGGCAACCGGCCTACACGCCAAGGCAGCGGCACGAGAGGTTCGCCGAATTCGTCACCGACCTCGACCTGCTGCTGCGTCATGAGCAGCCCGGAGCCGGTGGCTTCAGCTTCTCCGGAGACTGGTTCTCCGCGGTGGACGCCCGCATGGTGGGCCGGCCGGCCCAGCACCCCCGGGTTCCGTTCGTGATCGCGGCCAACGGCCCGAAGGGCCTCAAGCTCGTGGCCGAGCACGCGGCGGGCTGGGTGACCACGGGCGCCGACGGCGCCGTGGGGGAGGAATGGTGGAGCGCGGTGACGACCCTGGTGCGCCGGCTGGAAGACACCCTCTCCGCGGCAGGTAGGGAGCCGGGCACGCTTGACCGTTACCTCTCGCTGGACAGCGGCGGGGCGTACTCGCTGCAGAGTGTCGGCGCCTTCGATGACGCCGTCGGCCGTGCCGCCGAGCTCGGCTTCACCGATGTGATCAGCCACTGGCCCCGCCCCGATGGCATCTATGCCGGTTCGGAGTCGGTCCTCGACGAGGTCGCCGCCCGCTTGGCCTGACCGCAGGGTGGGTCAGGAGGACGCGAGCGGTCAGTTGGGGCCCGTCGCGGGCACCGGGACCGGCCGTAACTGTCGTCTCATCGGGTCGAGAGCTCGCGAGTGGTCAGTTGGGGCCAGTCGCCGGGCGCCGGGACCGGCCGTAACTGTCGTCTCGTCGGGCGTTACCGGGTTAGACGTCGATGCGGTAGCCGCGCTTGATCACCGTGGCGACCAGCGCGGGCACCGGCAGGGCCTGGCGCAGCCGGCTGATGGCCACGTCGACGGCGTGGTCGTCCTGGATCTCAGGAAGCGCCGCCGTCAGATCGGAGCGGGAGAGCACTGACCCCCGTGCCGCGAGCAGGGCGCGCAGAATGGTGAGCGACGTCGGCGGCAGCAGCGCGGATGCTCCGGCTATCGACACTCGCCGTCCGCGGAGTTCCACCGGTCCGAGCCGGCTGTCCAGGCGCAGAACACGTTCGTCGGCGAGGTAATCACAGACCAGTTTGATCAGCGCACCCATGCGGAATCGTTCTGGCACGATCGGGGAGATGCCGGCGGCAATCAGGGGGGCGGCGGTGACATGCCCGACCGCGGCGGCCACGACCGGTCCGCGCAGGGCCTCCTGCAGAGCGTCGAGCCGGCCGACGCCATCCGCCGCGCCGAAGAGCGCATCGACAGCGGGTGCGCTGGTGAAGGTGACCGCGTCCAGCGACCCAGTGCAGACCGCGTCGATGAGTTTGAGGACCCGGCTGGAGTCGTCGGGCAGCAGCCACCGGTACGGCGCGACAGTGAGCACCGTGGCGCCGGCGTCTTGCAGGCGCTGGATCTGGGACTCGTCGGTGAACCCGTGCAGCTGCACGGCCACCGTCAGCCCGGCGGCGCCTTCGCCGAGCACCTTGTCCACAAGCGAGCTGGTGGTTTCCTCGTCGCTCATGCCGGAGTCGTCCAGGTCGGCGGCGCGGATGGCGCCGCGAGCCTTGGGCCCGCGCACGAAGATGCGGCTGTTCTCGAGGGTCGTGGTGAGGGCGTGGCCCAGCCCGGCCGCATCCGCCGCTTCGAGCCAGCGACGGATGCCGTACGACGTGGTCGCCAGCAGGATGTCCGGCCGCCTGGCGATGATCGTGGCGGTGTCGGCGGTGATCTGCGAGTCGTCGGCAGCGGCCGCGATGCGGATGGCGGGGGCATGTAGAACGTCGGCGCCGCGTCGTTCGAACGCGGCGATCAGGTCTTCGCTTCGGCGGTCGGAGGTGACTCCGATCCGGAAGCCCTCAAGCTGGTCCGGTCGGAAGCCGGGCAGCCCCGCTTCTAATCCGATGTCGTTAACGGTGTCTCCGATGGTTCTGATGGCTGAGGTTACCTCTGGCCTGAGAGTGTAGCGGCGTTTGCGAGCACTTCAACGGCTGCAGCGTCGTCGCGCTGGGCCAGCCGCACGACCTCGCCGATCACGAGCACGGCGGGGGAGCGGGCGCCGACTTCGCCGGCGACTTTCACCACAGTTTCGATGTCGGCGACGGTGGTGCGCTGTTGCTCGGAGAAGCCACGCTCGATGATGGCGATGGGCATATCGGTACGCATACCGTGCCGGGCCAGGCCGCTGGTCAGGTGCGGCAATGTGCCCACGCCCATCAGCACCACGATGGTGCCGCCCAGGCCCACCAGATGGGCCAGTTCCTCTTCGCTGAGCGGCACGTGGCCGCTGAGCACCGTGAACATGCGGGAGACCTCGCGGTGGGTGACCGGGATGCCCGCCAGCGCCGGCACGGCGATGGCGCTGGTGACGCCGGAGATCACGGTGACCGGTACGCCGGCGGCGCGGCAGGCGGCCATTTCCTCGCCGCCTCGGCCGAACACGAACGGGTCGCCGCCCTTGAGGCGCACGACGGTGAGGCCGGCGCGGGCGCTGGTCACGAGCAGCTGCTCGATCTCGGCCTGCGGTACGGCGTGGTGGCCCGGATGCTTGCCCACGTTCACCAGTTCGGCGCCGCGCGCCCACTCGTCGAGCCTGTCGTGCGGGCCGAGCCTGTCGTAGTAGACGATGTCGGCGCCACGCAGCGCTGTGAGCGCGGCGACGGTGAGCAGGTCGCCGTCGCCGGGCCCGCCGCCGACGAGGGTGACGTGGCCGGGCCGGGAAACCGGGGCGGCCGCCTCGCGGGTGAGCCAGACGGCTTTCTCGGCGCAGGCGGCGACGAGCAGCGGGTCGTCGTGCGCGGGCAGGTCGACGGCCACGACGAGGTCCACGGCCGAGACCAGGTCGCGCCAGGCGCTCGGCGAGTGTGGCCAGGCCACGGCGCGTACCAGAGGGTTCGGCACCTCGTAGGTGTCTGCGGCGAGGTAGAGCACGGCTCCGGCGGCACAGTACCGGGCGATGACCCGGCGCGCGGGGCGGCTACCGCCGATGATGAGCACGCGGCGACCGGTCACATTGAGACCGATGTCGAGGGACGGATTCGGCATGGTCCTATTCTCCTTCTTCTCGCGCGGCCTGAGCGGTTGTGTGTCGCCCGGTGTCATTCCGCCCGGTGTCATTCCGGTCGGCCGGCCGCAGGGGGATCCTGACGCCGGAGAGCAGCACCGGGCCCGTGGCCGGGGCGCTGTCGTCGGGCTCGTTGACGCTGACACCGAAGTAATCCCTGCCGGTCTGCGCCGTGCCGGTCTGCACTGTGCCGGTCTGCGCCGTGCCGGTCTGCACTGTGCCGGTCTGCACCGTGACGGTTTGCGCCGCATCCGCCAGTGCCGCATCCGCGTGCGCCGCGCGCTCGCCGGGCCAGGCCGGGCGCGGCTGGCCGCGCTCGAGAATCTGCACGATTGCCGGGTCGGGGGTGGTCGGCGCGTTCACGAAGGAACGGAACCGGCGCAGCCGCTCCGGGTCCTTCAGTGTCGCCGCCCACTCGTCCTCGTAGCTGCCCACGTGCGCGGCCATCGCCAGTTCGAGCTCGGCAGCCAGGCCCAGGCTGTCGTTCACGACCACCTCGCGCACGTGCTCGAGCCCGCCGGGCAGCTCTTCCTGCCAGCGCGCGGTGCGCTGCAACCGGTCGCCGGTGCGGATGTAGTACATCAGGTACCGGTCGATGTAGGCGATCAGGGTGTCGTCGTCGAGGTCCTGGGCGAGCAGTTGCGCGTGCGCCGGCTGGTAGCCGCCGTTGCCGCCCACGTACAGGTTCCAGCCCGCATCGGTGGCGATAATGCCGATGTCCTTGCCGCGGGCCTCTGCGCACTCGCGGGCGCAGCCGGAGACGCCGAGCTTGAACTTGTGCGGCGACCGCAGCCCCCGGTACCGCAGCTCCAGCTGGATGGCCATCGAGACGGCGTCCTGCACGCCGAACCGGCACCAGGTGCTGCCGACGCAGCTCTTCACGGTGCGCAGCGACTTGCCGTACGCCTGGCCGGATTCGAAGCCGGCGTCGACCAGGATCGTCCAGATCTCGGGCAGCTGCTCGAGCCGGGCGCCGAACAGGTCGATGCGCTGGCCGCCGGTGATCTTCGTGTAGAGGTTGTACTGCTCGGCGACCTCGGCGATCACCTTGAGCTTGGCCGGGGTGATCTCGCCGCCGGGGATGCGCGGCACCACCGAGTAGCTGCCGTCCTTCTGCATGTTCGCCAGCGCACGGTCGTTGGTGTCCTGCAGGCCGCCCCGGCCGGCATCCAGCACGTAGCCGTTGGTCTGGGAGGCCAGGATCGACGCGATCACCGGCTTGCAGATGTCGCAGCCGAGGCCGGTGCCGAAGCGTTCCATGATGTCGTCGAACGAGGTGAGCTGCAGGATTCGTACGCTCTCGAACAGTTCGCTGCGGCTGAACGCGATGTGCTCGCACAGGGCCTTGGAGACCTCGACGCCGGCCTTGCGCAGCTCGGTCTCGAGGATCTTCTTCACCAGGGGGACGCAGGAGCCGCATTGGGTGCCGGCTCGGGTGCAGGTTTTGAGCGGGCCGAGCTCGGTGCAGGCCTCGCCGTGGTCGCCGCGGACGGCCGCGCGGACCGCGCCGACGGACACGTTGTTGCAGGAGCAGAGCTGCACGTCGTCGGGCAGGTCGCTGTTCGCGGGCGGTTCGGCGCCGGCGGCGGAGAGGTAGGCGCCGGGCTCCGCGGGCAGTTCGCGGCCGAGCAGCGGGCGCAGCGACAGGAACGGCGAGGCGTCGCCGACGAAGATGCCGCCGAGCAGGGTCTTGGCGTCGCCGGTGACGACGATCTTTTGGTACAGGCCGCGGGCCGGGTCGGCGTAGACCACCTCGAGGGAGTGCTCGGTGCGGCCCAGCGCGTCGCCGAAGCTGGCGACCTCCACCCCGGAGAGCTTGAGCTTGGTGGCGTCATCGATGCCGGGGAAGACGGCTTCGCCGCCGTGCAGCCGGTCGGCGGTGACCTCGGCCATGGCGTTGGCCGGGGCGACCAGGCCCACGCAGACACCATTGATGCTGGCGACCTCGCCTATGGCCCAGATGCCGTCCGCCGAGGTGCGGCAGTCGTCGCCGATGACGATGCCGCCGCGCGGGCCGAGCTCCAGGCCCGCGGCGCGGGCGAGTTCGTCGCGGGGGGTGATGCCGATAGAGAAGACCACGAGGTCGGCGTGCAGCTGGGAGCCGTTGGTGAGCGAGACACCGAGGACCCGGCCAGTGGGGGAGCGCAGGATCTCGGTGGGCCGGGTGCCGAGCGCCAGGGTGATGCCCTGCGCGCCGATCAGCCGGCCGAGCGCCTGGCCGGCGCCCTCGTCGAGCTGGGCGGACATCAGCCAGGTGCCCGAGTGCACCAGGGTGGATGCGGCGCCGAGCCTGGCCAGACCGCCGGCGGCCTCAAGGCCGAGCAACCCACCACCGACGACGACGACGTTGGCCGGACGTCCCAGCCGTTCCCGCAGCCGGGCGATCTCGCCGACGAGGAAGTCGACGTCTTCGAGGGTGCGGTACACGTGGCCGGCCTCTGCACCGGGGATGGGCGGGCGCGTGGCGGCGGAGCCGGTGGCGAAGACGAGGTCGTCGTACGGCACCCGTTCGCCGTCGGCGAGGGTGATCGCCTTGGCCGTGGTGTCGAGGTCCACGACGGTGCTGCCGCCGCGGTAGCTGATCGCCTCGGCGTCCCACAGGGTGGTGTCGCCGAGGGTGAGGTCTTCGGAATCGACGAGGCGGCGGGACAGCGCCACCCTGTCGTATGGCAGGTGCGGCTCCTCGCCGAACACCGTCACGGTGTGGGCGAGGGTTCCGGCGGCGGAGGTGTTGCCGGATGCGGTGGCACGGGCGGCCATGGCCTCGGTGAACCGGTGCGCGGCGGGGCCGCCGCCGATCACCACGACGCGTCGGGGCGTGCCGAGGCCTTCGACGGGGCCGGCCGCGGCGGGGGTGACGTGGTCCATGGGAGTGCCTTCCGAGTGGTGAGCTGTTCAGTCAGCCTAAATTTCGGCGATTTCCCGACGGTGTCGCCCGGGTAACGGAGTGTGACGGGCTCCTCACGTCGTTTTGGGCGCAGTGAGAGGTCTTCGTTACGCGATCGTCACGGCCCCGCACGATGGCCGACACGAGGCCTGCCTACCGTGGATGGCAGGCCTCACCCAATCGCCGTGAACAGCCGCCCCACCATTCGCCCGCAGAACCACTGGAGGACCCCGTGCAGACAACGCCCACCCACCCGCACGACTCTGCTGGCCACGACTCTGCTGGCCACGACACAGCTGGCCACGACTCTGCCGGCCACTGCGTGGACTGGGCCAATGTGTGCGACCTCGACCGACTCGAACCGCTGTGGGCGGAGGCCGCGCTGATCGACGGCGAGCAGGTGGCCCTCGTGCTGCTTCCCGACGGGCACCTGTTCGCGGTCTCCAACCAGGACCCGGCCACGGGCTCCTTCGTGATGAGCCGCGGCATCGTCGGTTCGCGTGGGGACCGGCCCACCCTGGCCTCCCCGTTGCACAAGCAGGTCTATGACCTCGAAACCGGGGAGTGCTTCACCTCCGCCGACTACAGCCTGCGCACCTTCCCGGTGCGCGTCGATCACGGGACCGTGCAGATCCAGGTGCGCACGAGCGCACAGAGCCTGGCCGACGAGCGGGCCGAGACCGCGGAGTTCGCCGCAGCATGACGGACGCCCCGGTGTTGCTCGCGACCTCCCACGGTACCAGCGACCCCGCAGGCCAGCGCGCCGTCCTGGCCCTGGTCGACGCGGTTGCCGCCGCGGCACCGCACCTCGCCGTGCGAGGCGGGTACGTCGACGTGCAGAGCCCGGATGTGCCGACCTGCCTCCGCGCCATCGCCACCGGGTCCGGCCACGCCGACCGTGCTCCCGCCGACGCCGACGGAGCCGACCGCCCCGTCGTGATCGTTCCCCTGCTGCTCTCGGCCGGGTACCACGTGCGCGTCGACCTGGCCGAGGCCGCCGCCGCAGCCGTGCAGCCCGTGCGGGTCACCGGGGCTCTCGGACCCGACCCCCGGCTGGCCCGCATCCTGGCCGACCGGCTGCACGAGATCGGCCTCGAGCCCAACGACACTGTGGTGCTTGCCGCGGCGGGCTCCACCGATGCCGGCGCCGTCGCCGACTGCCACACCGCGGGCGGCCAGCTCGCCGCGGTCCTCGGCCGTGCCGTGACCGTCGGGTTCATCTCGGCCGCCCGGCCGCGCCTGGCCGACGCCGTGCGCGCCGCCCGCGCCGGCGCGCCCGGCCGGGTAGTCGTGGCCACCTACCTGCTCGCCCCCGGCTACTTCGCCGGCCTGGCCGAGAATTGCGGGGCGGATGCCGTGAGCCGCCCCCTGCTGGTGGACGGCCAGGAGCCGCCGCGGGAACTGGTGGATGTGGTCATCGACCTGTACTCGTCCATCGCTCGACTCGAGCTGGCCCTGACTGGCCTGCCCTGGTCGCTCAGCTCCCGTGCCTGACCTGCGTCGACGGGCTCGATCAGGCGTGGGGCGCCCATCAGCGCTCATGTGTCCGTCGTGTAACGGCGGCCTATCAGTGGCGCTCGCCGGGGGTGAGAACACGGTGACCAGAAGGTTACTGGGCCAGCGTTTCGCCGAAACACCGGCTGCGTAGCGTCGAAGACACGCAGCCAGGGCAGCACCCCCGGCACCACATTCTTGAGGAGAACCTGATGACCCCGACCACCAGTGCCCCACCATCCACGCTCACCACGAATGCACGGAGCGGTACCTCTACCGCGGCGTCCGCCGCATCCGCCGAACTGGTGCACCGCCCGGGCCGGTGGATCGACAACTGGAACGCCGAGAACCCCGAACAGTGGGCCGGCGGCGGCAAGGCCATCGCCTCCCGCAACCTCAAGTGGTCGATCTTCGCCGAGTTCCTCGGCTTCGTGGTCTGGCAGCTCTGGAGCATCGTGGTGGTGCAGCTGCCGAACGCTGGCTTCACCTTCGACACCGGCCAGATCTTCTGGCTCATCTCGATCCCGAGCCTGGTCGGCGCCACCCTGCGCTTCCCCTACACCTTCCTGGTACCCAAGTTCGGTGGCCGCAACTGGACCATCATCTCCGCCGGCCTGCTGCTTATCCCGTCGATCGCGCTCGGCTTCGCGGTGGGCAACCCCGAGACCCCGTTCCCGGTGATGCTGCTCATCGCCGCGCTCGCCGGCCTCGGCGGCGGCAACTTCGCCAGCTCCATGTCGAACATCACCTACTTCTACCCGCAGAGCCAGAAGGGCTGGGCGCTCGGCCTGAACGCCGCCGGTGGCAACCTCGGTGCCGCCGTGGCCCAGCTGGTCGTGCCGATCGTCATCACGCTTGGCGCCCTCGGCACGCTGAACCTGCCGTTGGCCGGCTTCTTCTGGGTACCGTTCATCCTGCTCGCCATGTTCGGCGCCTGGAAGTACATGGACAACCTCTCCAGCGCCAAGGCCGACTTCGCCGGCTCGATCGCCGCAGTCAAGGAACCGCACCTCTGGATCCTCGCGTTCTTGTACATAGGCACCTTCGGCTCCTTCATCGGCTTCGCCAGCGTCTTTCCCAAGCTCATCGCCGACCAGTTCCCGGAGTTCTCCACCTTCCACGTGGTCTCGGCATCACTGTCACTCGCGTTCCTCGGCGCCCTCACCGGCTCCCTGGCCCGCCCGTTCGGTGGCCGCCTGGCCGACAGGTTCGGCGGCGCCCTCGTCACGGTCTGCGCCTTCGCGGTCATGGCCGTCGGGGCCGTGCTGGTGAACCTGGTGCTTCCGCTGGGCAACTTCTGGCTATTCCTGGTGACATTCCTGATGATCTTCGTGGCCACCGGCGTCGGCAACGGCTCGACCTACCGCATGATCCCCAGTGTTTTCGCCGCCAAGAGCGGGGTGAAGGACGCCCACAAGAACTCCGGCGACGTCAACACGCAGCGGAAGACCGCGGCGGCTCTCGGCCTGATCTCCGCGATCGGCGCCTACGGCGGCTTCATCATCCCGCAGGTGCTCGGTTTCTCGAAGACCTCCACCGGTGACTACTCCAGCGCGATCTACGCCTTCGCCGGCGCCTACCTGGTCATGATGGCCGTCACCGCGTTCGTCTACCTCCGCCGCGGCTCATCGGTGGCCGGCCACCGCATCTAGTGATTCGCTGGTCGAGCTTGCCCTGACCCATCACCGGATCTCGACAAGCTCGATCAGCGGATGCTCGCCCAGCAGCACCGCTATCCCGAAAGGCACCACCGTGAACCCCGTCGACACGCACTGCCCGTACTGCGCACTGCAGTGCGCGATGACGCTCACGCCCACCGCAGTCGCCAACACCGCAGTCGCCAACACCGCAGTCGCCAACGCCGCACTCGCCAACGCCGCGCCCGCCGGCCCGGCCCGGCCCGCGGATGCCGTCAGCCTTCCGGTCACCATCGCCGGCCGGGCCTTCCCCACCAACCGCGGCGGTCTGTGCAAGAAGGGCTGGACCGCGGCGGAACTACTGGGCTCGGCCGACCGCATCCGGGAACCCATGCTCCGGGTGGCCGACGGCAGCTTCGCGCCGATCTCGTGGACCGACGCACTCGACCTCGTTGCCGGGAAGCTCCGCGCCGGCCGGGCCGAGCATGGCGCGGACTCGGTGGGGGTGTTCGGCGGCGGCGGTCTCACCAACGAGAAGGCCTACCAGCTGGGCAAGTTCACCCGGCTGGCCCTCGGCTCCTCCCGCATCGACTACAACGGCCGGTTCTGCATGTCCAGCGCCGCCGCGGCCGGCAACCGCGCCTTCGGCCTCGACCGGGGCCTGCCCTTCCGGGTCGAGGACCTCGACGCGGCCGACACCATCCTGATGCTCGGCTCCAATGTGGCCCAGACCATGCCGCCGTTCATCGGCCACCTCGATGGTGCCAGGCAGGCCGGCGGTCTCATCGTCGTGGACCCGCGCCGTACCGCCACCGCCCGCCTCACCGATGACGGCGCCGGCATGCACGTGCAGCCCGCCCCCGGCACCGACCTGGTGCTGCTGCTGGGGCTCATCCACCTCGTTATCACCGAACGCCTCGCCGACACCGACTACCTGTCCCGGCGCACCACCGGGTTCGACCAGCTGCGCTTCAGCGTGGCCGGCTGGTATCCCCAGCGAGTGCAGGAGCACACCGGTGTTCCGGTCTGGCAGCTGCAGGGCCTCGCGCGCAGGCTCGCCGCCGGCCGGGGCACCTACATCCTCACCGGCCGCGGCGTCGAGCAGCACGTCGACGGCACCGACACCGCCACGGCGGCGATCAACCTCGCGCTGGTGCTCGGTCTCGTCGGCACGACGCATTCCGGTTACGGCACCCTCACCGGCCAGGGCAACGGGCAGGGCGGCCGGGAACACGGCCAGAAATGCGACCAACTGCCGGGCTACCGCAAGATCACCGATCCCGCCGCCCGCGCCCACGTCGCCGGAGTCTGGGGTGTGACACCCGAGCAGATCCCGGGTGCGGGTATCCCCGCCGTGGAACTGCTGAACGCGCTCGGCCGGCCCGGCGGCATCCGCACCCTTCTGGTGCACGGCGCGAACGTCGTGGTGTCGGCGCCCGACGCCGACCGGGTGCGCCAGGGCTTGGCGAACCTCGAGTTCCTGGTGGTGTGCGACTTCTTCTTCTCCGAGACCGCGGCGCTGGCCGACGTGGTGCTGCCGGTCACCCAGTGGGCCGAGGAGGAGGGCACCATGACCTCGCTCGAGGGCCGGGTCCTCCGCCGCCGCCGCGCAATCGACCCGCCGGCCGGGGTGCGCAGCGAGCTGTGGATCTTCCAGGAGCTCGCCCGGCGCCTCGACGCCCCCGGCGTTTACAGCGCCGAACCCGGCGACGTCTTCGACGAACTCTGCCTGGCCTCCGAGGGCGGCATCGCCGACTACTCCGGCCTCGACTATGCACTGCTCGATGCGGGGGAGCCCGCCTACTGGCCATACCCGGCCGGGTCAGGCGGTACCCCGCGGCTCTTCCTCGAGCGGTTCGCGCACGACGACGGCCGCGCGCGCATCGTCGCCGTGACGCCGCGCACCGTTCTGGTACCGGCGCAGACGGAGGGCGCTCTCACCCTCATCACCGGCCGGCTGCTCGAGCACTACCAGTCCGGCTCCCAGACCCGGCGGGTGGCCGAGTTGTCGGATGCCCAGCCCGAGGCCCGCATGCAGGTGCACCCGGCCACCGCCGCGAGCCTGGGTGTGGTCGACGGCGGCTGGGTCGAACTGGCCAACGAGCGCGGCATCGTGCGGTGCCGCGCGCAGCTGAGCGCCGACATCCGGCCAGACACGGTCTTCCTGCCCTTCCACTTTCCCGCCGACCAACGGGCCAACCTGCTCACCGCCGGCGCCACCGACCCGATCTCCGGCATGCCCGAGTTCAAGCGCACCGCCGTGCGGGTGCGGGCGATCGATGCGCCCGGCCTGTCGGCTCCCGACCACGAGAGGGTGATGGCGGATGCCTGACCACGCTTCTGCCGAACTGCCCGGCGCCACCGGACCGGCCGCCCCCGAACGCATCGTCGTCGTGGGCTACGGACCGGTCGGGGCCCGGTTCGTCGACGAGCTCCTGCCTCTGGTCGAGGCCGGCCTGGCCGAGCTCACCGTCGTCGGAGCCGAAGAGGTGCACGCGTACAACCGGGTGCTCCTGGCCGACTACGCCGTGGGGCGCACCGACCGTGACACCCTCGACCTCACCGACGGCAGCCGGGCCCGGGCCGCCGGCGTGCGCATCCTCACCGGCACCACCGTGACCTCGGTGAACCGCACCATCCGCACGGTCTCGCTCGGCGACGGCACCTCGGTGCCGTACGACAGGCTGGTGTTGGCCACCGGTGCTCGCGCCAATGTGCCCACCCTCGACGGCGTCAAGCGGGTGCGGCGCGGCCTGATGAAGCCCGGTGCGGATGCCGGTGGCCTCGACTCCGCCGCCGCGCCGCTGCCTCGCGGGGTCAGCGCGCTCCGCGACCTCGCCGATGCCGCCACGGTGTTGGCGGCCGTGCAGGCCGGCCGGCGCATCGTGGTGCTCGGCGCGGGGGTGCTCGGCATGGAGATCGCGCTCGCCGCCGCGGCGGCCGGCGCCGAGGTGTGCGTGGTCTATCACGGCGAGATCCCGATGAACCGCAACCTCGACCGCGGCGGCGGCTCGGTGCTCACCACGAGCGCCCGCCTGGCCGGGGTCACCATGGTCAACCACGCCAGGGCCGAGAGCGTCTTGTTCCACCACGACGACGACGGCGTGGAACGCTTCGAGGCGCTCATCTGCGCCGACGGCAAGCAGATCAGCGGCGACCTGCTGCTGCTCTCCTGTGGAGTGGGTGCCCGCACCGAACTCGCCCACCTGGCCGGGTTGCCCGTGTCGACGGGCATCCTGGTCGACGAGTCGCTGCAGAGCTGGGCGGATGCGTCCGTGCACGCCATCGGCGACTGCGCACACGTGTCCGCCCGTCCCGCCGACGCCGACCTCGGTGCAGCCTGGATCGGCACGAGGATGGCGCCGGCCGGCGGGCCGTCCGGCCTGATCGGGCCGGGCTGGCGGCAGGCTGACAGCCTGGCGGCCCGGTTCACCGCCGAGCTCAGGGCGGGCGTGCGCGCAGCAGCCGGGCCTGCCGCAGCCGAGGCCGCCGCAGCCGGGGTCACCGTGCCGGCGACCGCGGCCGAGCCCGGCGCATCCGTCGTGATGCTCAAGGCCGAGGGCATCGACGTGGTCGCCGCCGGCGACACCACGGCCGACCCGTTCGATGCGGCTCTGGCCGATGCCGACGCTCACGCGCACGGCTGTGCCACCGGTGCGCCGGGCCGGCTGGGGGTATCCCAGTGGGCCGACCCCGAGCACGGCCGTTACGTCAAGATGGTCACCCGCGGCGGCATCCTCACCGGTTTCGTCTGCGTGGGCATGCCCCGCACCGGTGCCGAGCTCACCCTGCTGTTCGAGCGCGGCAGCGAACTGCCCGCCGACCGGTCGGTGCTGCTGCGGTTCGACGGCCCCGACTACGACCCGGCCACCGCGGGCGACGCCTTCGCGCCGGAGTCCACGGTCTGTTGGTGCAACGGTGTCACCGTCGAGGCGATCACCGCCTCGGCGCAGGCCGGCAACGACACGGTGGCCTGCATAGGCACGGCCACCCGCGCCGGAACCGGCTGCGGCGGTTGCAAGGGCCGGATCGGGGAGGTGCTGGAGCGTTTCGCGGCGCAAACCGTGGTCTGAGGGCGCTGTGAGCTCCTGTGCCCTTGCCATCGGCCGGCGATGCTGATAGCCCTGAGGGGGTAACTCCACTGTTTTCCGGGCCAAGGCGCGACAGCGCCGGCTGGCCCCGGCCGGCGAAAGGGATGCCCAGGATGACCCCCAAGAAAGTGACCACCAACCCGGCGGCGCGTGAGAAGAGCCCGGTCCACCTGGACGACACCGACGAGGCGGGGGAGTCCACGATCGAGGTCGGCTCGCCCAAGTCCTGGGTGGCGGGCGTGCCAGGGGTGTTGCACTCCACCATCCCGGCGCTGGAGCGAATGGGCGTCAGCCGCAGCCGCAAGACCCTGCTGGCGATGAACCAACGGGACGGCTTCGACTGCATGAGCTGCGCCTGGCCAGACCCTACTCACCGCAAGACCTTCGAGTTCTGCGAGAACGGCGCCAAGGCCGTCACCTGGGAGGCCACGCCCATCACCATCAGCACATCGTGGT
This sequence comes from Cryobacterium adonitolivorans, assembly GCF_004402695.1. GTDB lineage: Bacteria > Actinomycetota > Actinomycetes > Actinomycetales > Microbacteriaceae > Cryobacterium > Cryobacterium adonitolivorans. The sequence continues at coordinate 95,159 of NZ_SOFL01000022.1, forward strand.
GGGCCGAGCATCCGGTCAGCGACCTGCAGGGCCGCTCGGAATACTGGCTGGGTATGCAGGGCCGGTTGACCGAACCCGTCTACAAGGCCGCCGGTGACGACTACTACCGGCCGGTGAGCTGGGCCGAGGCGTTCCGAGTGCTCGCCGACAAGCTCAACGGCCTGGACTCGCCCGACCAGGCCGCGTTCTACACCAGCGGCCGCACCTCGAACGAGGCCGCTTTCGCGTACCAACTCTTCGTGCGCGCCTTCGGAACCAACAACCTGCCCGACTGCTCCAATATGTGCCACGAGTCGTCCGGCTGGGCGATGGGCCAGACGATCGGCATCGGCAAGGCCACCATCACCTACGACGACTTCGCCAAGGCCGACCTCATTATCGTGATGGGTCAGAATCCGGGCACCAACCATCCCCGGATGCTGACGGCACTGGAGGAAGCGAAGGAGAACGGCGCCGAGATCGTCGCGGTCAATCCGCTGCCTGAGGCCGGCCTCAGACGATACAAGAACCCGCAGAAGGTCAAGGGCATCATCGGTCACGGCACCGAAATGGCCGACCAGTTCGTGCAGGTGCGGCTCGGCGGCGACATGGCCCTGCTGCAGGCGGTGTCCAAGCGCGTGCTTGCCGCGGAGGCCGCGAACCCGGGCACGGTGCTCGACCACGAATTCCTCCGCGAGCACTGCCAGGGTCTGGAGGAGCTCACCGCGCATCTCGCCCAGGTGGACGAGAAGGCCGTGCTCGACGCCACCGGCCTGCGCGCCGCCGAAATCGATGAGCTCGCCGCCCGGTACCTTCGCGCCGAGAAGGTGATCATCACCTGGGCGATGGGGCTCACCCAGCACAAAAAGGGCGTCGTGACGATCAAGGAGATCATCAACCTGCTGCTGCTGCGCGGCAACATCGGCAAACCCGGTGCGGGTGCGTCGCCGATCCGCGGGCACAGCAACGTGCAGGGTGACCGCACCATGGGCATCTGGGAGCAGATGCCGCCGGCGTTCCTCGACGCCCTCGAACGGGAGTTCGGCTTCAACCCACCCCGGGAGCACGGAGTGGACGCCGTCGCCACCATCAGGGGACTGCGAGACGGTCAGATCAAGGTCTTCATGGCACTCGGCGGCAACCTGGTCGGCGCCATCAGCGACACCCAGGCTGCCGAGGCCGCGATGCTCGGCGCCGAGATGACGGTGCAGGTCTCCACCAAGCTCAACCGGTCCCATGCCGTGGTGGGCGACGAGGCGCTGATCCTGCCGACCATGGGGCGCACCGAGATCGACCGGCAGGCCACCGGGGAGCAGTTCGTGTCGGTGGAAGACACCGTCTGTGCCGTGCATCCGTCCTGGGGCAAGGTGCGCCCGGTCGCGCCGAACCTGCTGTCGGAGGTCGCCATCGTGAGCCGCCTCGCCCGGGCCGTGCTCGGCACGAAGGTGGCGGTGGACTGGGTGGGATTCGAGCGTGACTACGACCTCATCCGCGAACACATCTCCCACGTCGTCGCCGGATGCGACGGCTACAACGCCAAGATCCGGCAGGAGGGCGGCTTCCTGCTGCCGAACGGGCCACGGGACTCCCGCACCTTCCCCACCCCCACCGGCAAGGCCATGCTCACCGTCAACGACCTCGAGTACCTGGACCGGCCCGAGGGCACCCTGATCTTGCAAAGCCTGCGTTCACACGACCAGTTCAACACCACCATCTACGGGCACGACGATCGGTACCGTGGCATCAAGAAGGGCCGGCATGTGGTGTTCGTCAACCCCAATGACCTCGTCGAGTTCGGCCTGGCCGATGAGCAGCTGGTGGATGTCCATGGGGTGTACGACGACGGCGTCGAGCGGGTGCTGCGCGGGTTCCGTGCCGTGGCCTACCCCACAGCCCGGGGTTGTGCGGCGGCGTACTACCCGGAGGCCAACGTGCTCGTGCCGCTCGACCACGTAGCGGAGGGCAGCAATACGCCGGTGTCGAAAGCCGTGATTGTGCGATTGGCGCCGGCGCACGCCGTGGAAGAGCTGCTGACCACCTAGGGACATTCGGTTTTTGGATGGCGGTTGCCGCGCGAGCATCTTCTGGATGTGCGGTTACTGGGCGGTGTTGGCCCAGCCGTCGTCGATGCCGCCGTCACCGGTCTTCCGGGCAGCCTGCTTCGCCACCCCGACGGCGCGCTCAACGGCGTCGGTGGCGGCTTGTTTACCCGAGGTGCTCGTCATGCCGGCCGCGTATCCCACCAGGAAAGTGCTGATCGGTCCACCGGCAGGACCGGCGGCGCGGGTGGTCTCGGCGGCCAGGCCAAGAAGCAACGGATAGTCAACCTCCAGGTCGAGAATTTGCAGTGCCTGGGTCAGACGTCGACTCAGGTCGTCCAGCCGGCTTGTGTCGTTTTCGGGGGCGTTCATGGGTCTCCTTCGGGCCGGTGCGGCAGGGAACGTGCGCTTCAGGAATACCACCGTGCCGCCGGCACGGCAATCGTTCTGACGTGCGCCGTCCGGGCCGTCTGGGGTCGGTTTCGCGTCGGCCACCCCTCCACAAGCGGCTGGTCAGAGACCTTTCCACACCTGGTTTTGCTGGGGCTGGAGTGTCGGTGGTCGGTGCGATTATCAAGGTATGAGCAGCCCAGCAGAGCAGTTCCCGGCCGACCCGGATGACCCGGGTC
>NZ_SOFL01000007.1 GCF_004402695.1 Cryobacterium adonitolivorans
GCTTGGAGCTTCTCGCCGAACGCGCCGGTGTGAGCGCGCTGCACCCCGGGCAGATCGGCGGGGTCCCGCCACTCGGGCTGCGGCTTAGACAGGCCACGGCGGGCCCGGCCGGATCCAGGACCGGCACCGGCTGCTGTGTCGGTGGCGGCGCTTAAGCTGGCCGCATCCGGGCCGGCGGCATCCGGTGCCGGGCCGGCCAGGCCGGTGTTCCCGTCATGGGGATTCGGGCCGGTGGGAGAGCTTCCCATCGGAGCGGTGGAGCCAACCAGCTCGTCGTCCATAACCCCATTCTCTCACGAATCAGACCGAGATGCGAGAGAATGTCAACTTATCCACAAGCGAATATCGAAACTTATTTCGCCGNCAACTTATCCACAAGCGAATATCGAAACTTATTTCGCCGAGAAAGTACGGCTCGCGTGGTCTCGACAGGCTCGACCAGCGAGGTTGGAGCGTTGACGAGGACGGCTCGCGAGGTCTCGACAGGCTCGACCAACGGGAGGGTTGCGTTCTCGGGGATGGCTCACGGGGTCTACTTCGGAAAGCTCAGCACGGCGTCGACGAGCTCGACCAACGAGTGGAGCGTTGCCGGGATCTACTCATGGGGCCTACCCGACCGACGGCTCGGGGAGAAGCCACCGCTCGGTCAGAAGCCCAGTCGACCGAGCTGCTTCGGGTCGCGCTGCCATTCCTTGGCAACCTTCACCCGCAGTGAGAGGAACACCCGCTTGCCGACGAGAGGTTCGATCTGCTTGCGGGCACGCATGCCGACGTCCTTGAGCCGGCTGCCCGACTTGCCGATGATGATGCCCTTCTGGCTGTCCCGCTCCACGAAGAGGTTGGCGTAGATCTCGACGAGTTCCTGGTCGTCACGCTCGATGATGTCGTCGATCGTCACGGCGATGGAGTGCGGCAGCTCGTCGGTGACGCCCTCGAGCGCCGCCTCGCGGATGTACTCGGAAATGCGCGATTCCAGGCTCTCGTCAGTGACGGCATCCGCCGGGTACAGCGGCGCGTCGCTGAGCGGTAACAGGCGCAGCAGCTCGCTGCTGAGCACGTCGAGCTGGATGCGGCTGGTCGCCGAGATCGGCACGATGGCCTCCCAGTCGCGCAGCTGCGAGACCGCGAGGAGCTGATTGGCGACGCTGGTCTTGGACGACATGTCGATCTTGGTGACGATGGCCACCTTCTTGGCGCGCGGGAAGTTGTCCAGCTGCTCGTTGATGAACTTGTCGCCGGGGCCGATCGGTTCGTTGGCCGGGATGCACAGGCCCACGACGTCTACGCCGCTGAGCGTGGACTGCACCAGGCTGTTCAGCCGCTCGCCGAGCAGGGTGCGGGGCCGGTGGATGCCGGGGGTGTCGACCAGGATCAGCTGGCCGTTCTTCTGGTGCACGATGCCGCGGATGGCGCGACGGGTGGTCTGCGGCTTCGACGAGGTGATCGCGACCTTCTCCCCCACCAGGGCGTTCGTCAGGGTGGACTTGCCCACGTTGGGGCGCCCGACGAAGGAAACGAACCCCGCCCGGAAATCAGGTTCTTGTGTCATTGCCGTGTGCTCCTTCGGTGTCCGGCATTCCCAGGAATGCGGACTGTGCGTCTCTCAACGCCTTGTCTGGTTCAACCAGCACCGTGCTGATTCGTTTGCGTCGACCCTCGGTGCGCTCCGCGGTGAGGATCAACCCGCTGGTTCTGGCTTCGGAGCCGGCGACCGGCAACCTGCCGAGCGCCTTGGCCAACAGGCCTCCGACGGAGTCGACCTCGTCATCGTCGAGGTCGAGATCGAAAAGTTCGCCGAGTTCATCAACGGGCAGGCGGGCGCTGACCCGGAACCGGCCGTGGCCGAGGTCCTCGATCTCGACGACGTCGCGGTCGTACTCGTCGGAGATGTCGCCGACGAGTTCCTCGATCAGGTCCTCGAGGGTGACCAGGCCGGCGATGCCGCCGTACTCGTCGACGACCATGGCGAGGTGGTTCGATTCCAGTTGCATCTGGCGCAGCAGCGCGTCGGCCTTCTTGGATTCCGGCACGAACTGGGCGGTCTTGGCGAGTTCGCCCACCGTCAGCGACTCGAGGTTGCGGGGGCGTTCGTAGACCAGCCTGGACACGTCCCTCAGATAGAGGATCCCCGTCACGTCGTCGACTTCGCCGTCGACGACGGGGACCCGCGAGAAGCCCTTGCTGAGGAAGAGTCCCATCGCAGCGCCCACGGTGGCGTCCGCGTCGATGGTGACCATGTCGGTGCGAGGGATCATGACCTCGCGCACGACGGTCTCGCTGAACTCGAAGATCGAGTGGATTAGCTCGCGGTCGTCTTCCTCGATCACGTCCAGCTCGGTGGCCTCGTCGACCATGCTCAGCAGCTGGTCCTCTGAGGTGAACGTTGCCAGCCGGCTGCGGCCGGGGGTCACCCGGTTGCCGAGGGCGACGAGCGCGTTCGCGATGGGGCCGAGCAGCACCCTGAGGAAGTGCACGAGGACGGCCGTGAGCATGAGCAGGCTCTTCGGGTGCGCGCGGCCGACGCTGCGGGGACTCGCTCCGACCAGGACGAAGGACACCGCCGTCATCAGCAGGGCCGACAGCAGCAGGGCGAGCCAGATCCGTTCGATAGTGGTGGCGAAGACCAGGGTCACCAGAACCGCGGCCGTCGTCTCCGCGATGATCCGCACGAAGTTGATGGCGTTCAGGTGCGCGCCGGTGTCGGCGGCGATCGCTCGCAGGGACCGCTTGGGTCGTGCCGTGACGGCGAGCTCGGCGATATCCGCCCTGGATAACGACATGATTGCCGCATCGACGGCGGCCATCAGCCCGCCGAAGGCGACGAGCAGAATGGCGGCGGTCAGGAACCACCCGACGATCATCAGGGCCGGCGTCGTTCCTGCATGGCGAAGCCGATCAGGATGTCGCGCTGGATGCCGAACATTTCCTTCTCTTCGTGGGGCTCGGCGTGGTCGAAGCCGAGCAGGTGCAGCACGCCGTGCGCGGTGAGCAGGAGCAGTTCGTCGAGGGTGCTGTGGCCGGCGGTCTCGGCCTGGCCCTGGGCGACCTGAGGGCACAGCACGATGTCGCCGAGCAGCCCCGCCGGGGTCTGGGCATCTTCGGTGCCCGGGCGCAGCTCGTCCATCGGGAAGCTCAGGACGTCTGTGGGACCCGGCTCGTCCATCCACTGCACGTGCAGCGCTTCCATGGCGCCTTCGTCGACCAGGACGATGGCCAGCTCGGCGTCGGCATGCACGTGCATGGTGTCCAGTGCGAAGGCGGCGAGCCGCTGGAGGGCGGCTTCATCGACCGGGATGGCCGACTCATTGTTGATTTCGATGCTCAACTGGATCTCCGTTTCGGGGTGCGATCGCGCGGATTCCCCTGGTGCGGAGCGCGGGAGGCGAAGTCGCGGGCCTGTTCGCTTTCGTAGCGTTGGGCCTGCTTCTGTGCGTCGTATTCGGTGTAGGCGTCGACGATGCGGCCGACGAGGCTGTGGCGCACGACGTCGGCGCTGGTCAGGCGCACGAAGGCGATGTCGTCGATGCCGTCGAGAACCTTGGTGACCAGGCGGAGGCCGCTGGCGCCAGCGGGCAGGTCCACCTGGGTGATGTCGCCGGTGACCACCATCTGGGAGCCGAAGCCGAGTCGGGTGAGGAACATCTTCATCTGTTCCGGCGTGGTGTTCTGCGCTTCGTCGAGCACGATGAACGCCGAGTTGAGGGTGCGGCCGCGCATGTAGGCCAGCGGGGCCACCTCGATGGTGCCGGCGGCGAGGAGCTTGGGCACCAGCTCGGGGTCCATCATCTCGAACAGTGCGTCATAGAGCGGCCGCAGGTAGGGGTCGATCTTGTCGGTCAGGGTGCCGGGCAGGAAGCCGAGCCGTTCGCCGGCTTCGACGGCGGGCCGGGTCAAGATGATCCGGTCGACCTCCTTGCGCTGCAGGGCCTGGACGGCCTTGGCCATGGCGAGGTAGGTCTTGCCGGTTCCGGCCGGTCCGATGCCGAAGACGATGGCGTTCTCGTCGATCGCGTTGACGTAGTCGCTCTGCCCGAGGGTCTTGGGCCGCACGGTGAGGCCGCGGGACGTGAGGATGGCCTGCCCGAGCACCGTGGAGGGGCTGGAGCTCGCGTCAGCCCCGAGCATCCTGGCGGAGGTGCTCACCTCGGCCTCGCCGAGGTCGGCGCCGGTGCGGAGCAGCAGCTGGAGTTCCTCGATCAGCCGGACAACCGCGTCGACGGACGCGGCGGTGCCGTTGAGGGTGACCTCGTTGCCGCGCACATGCACAACGACGTTCGGGTACTCCTTCTCGATGGTGCTCAGGAACCGGTCCTGCGGACCGAGCAGGCGCACCATGGCGACGCCGTCCACTAGGAGCTTGCGCACCACGCCGAGCGCGCCGCCGTCGGAAGCTTCGGCGTCAGAGGGCAGCAAGCGTGCCCTCCTCAAGAGCGCCGCCGAGGACGTGCGCGTGCACGTGGAAGACGGTTTGCCCCGCTGAGGCTCCGGTGTTGAAAACCAAGCGGTACTCGCCTGCGCAGTGTTCGTCGGCCACCCGGCCGGCCACGGCGATCAGCTCGGCCAGGAGCGCCGCGTCCCCCGCCGCCAGTTCACCGACGTTGCGGTACTGCTGCGACTTCGTGGTCACCACGACGTGCACGGGTGCCTGCGGCGCGATGTCGTTGAACGCGATGATGTCATCCGTTTCCGCGACGATGGTCGCGGGAATTTCGCGCGCGGCAATGCGGCTGAAGATCGTGGGTTCTGCACCGGAGGAAGCCATGGTTCTATCTTAAGCGGAACTACCAGCGGCCGAGGGTTGCGTTCAGAATCGCGACCGCGGCCGGGCCGGCCGTCGAGGTCCGCAGCACGGTATCGCCCAGGCGCACCCGGCTGGCGCCGGCCTGCTCGAGGATGTCCAGCTCGCTCGGTGCGATGCCGCCCTCCGGCCCTACGACGAGCACGATGTCGCGGTCGTCGGTGGGTACGGCGATCGCGGTCAGCCTCAGCTCCGCGGTGGGCTCGAGCAGCAGCATCCGGCTGGTCGCGGCGAGCTGGACCAGCTGCTTGGTGCTGCACAGCGGCAGCACCTCCGGCAGCCACGGCCGGATGGACTGCTTGCTGGCCTCCCGCACGATGGCGGACCACCGCGCCTGCCCCTTGGCGATCTTGACACCCTCCCAGCGGGCCACCGACCGGGCGGCGGCCCACGGGATGACCCCGTCGATGCCGAGTTCGGTGGCGGCCTGCACGGCGAGTTCGTCGCGGTCGCCCTTGGCCAGGGCCTGCACGAGCAGGATGCGCGGAACGGCCGGCGGCGTCCGTGTCACGGTGTCCACCCTGGCCGTGAGCTCGGTCGGCGCCGCCGACAGGACCGTGACGCCCAACACCAGGCCGGCGCCGTCACCCAGCAGCAGGGTCTCGCCGGGGCGCACCCGGCTGACGGTGACGGCGTGCTTGGCCTCGGCGCCGATGACGCTCACCGTGGCCCCGACGGCGGGGTCAGCGGCCGGCGTGCCGTCGGCGGAGGTGCCGAGGGTTCCTGACAGGAAGAAATGCGCCATCGAGGGTGGTCCTAGCCGAGGAACCTGTCGCGGAGCTTCGCGAAGAGGCCCTGCTGGAACTGGCTGAGGGCGGGCGCCGGGACCTTGTGCCTGGCGGCGAAGGCCTCGATCAGTTCCCGTTCCTTGTGGTCGAGCTTGGTGGGGGTCAGCACCTGCACGCCGACCCGCAGGTCGCCGCGGCCGTTGCCACGCAGCCTCGTGACACCGCGGTCCTTGACCGTGAGGATCTCGCCGGCCTGCACGCCGGGGCGCAGTTCCACTTCGATGTCACCGTCGAGGGCCTTCACCGTGGCGGTCGCCCCGAGGATCGCGTCGGTCATCGGCACCTCGAGGGTGCAGAGCAGGTCGTCGCCGTCGCGGCTGAAGACGTCGTGGTGGCGCACCTTCATCTCCAGGTACAGGTCACCGTTGGGGCCACCGGCCGGGCCGGCCTCGCCGCTGCCGGGCATCTGCAGTCGCAGGCCCGTGTCGACGCCGGCGGGGATGTCGACCGGCACGGTGCGGCGGGCGCGCACGCGACCCTGGCCCTGGCAGGTCACACACGGGGTCGCGATGATGGTTCCGTAGCCGCGGCAGGAGCCGCAAGGGCTGGAGGTCATCACGTTGCCGAGAAGCGAACGCACGGCACGCTGGATGCTGCCGGTGCCGTGGCAGATGTCGCAGGTGACCGGCGAGGTGCCGGGCTGGCAGCAGGTGCCGGAACAGGTGGCACAGACGATCGCCGTGTCCACCTCGATGTCGCGGTGGGTGCCGAAGATGACCTCGTCCAGGTCGAGTTCGACGCGGATGAGGGCATCCTGGCCGCGCTCGCGGCGGGATCGTGGCCCGCGGCTGCCGCCCCCGCCGCCGCCGAAGAAGGTCTCGAAGATGTCGCCGAAGTTGCCGGCGTCGAAGCCGCCGCCCTGGCCGGGGCTGCCCGAGCCGCCGCGGTCGTAGTTCTGGCGCTGCTTGGGATCGCTGAGCACGTCGTACGCGTGCGTGACGGTCTTGAACCGTTCGGACGCCTCGGCGCCGGGGTTCACGTCGGGGTGCAGCTGGCGGGCGAGCTTGCGGTACGCCTTCTTGATTTCGTCGGTGCTGGCATCGCGGGCGACGCCGAGTGCTTCGTAATGGTCAGCCAAAGCTGGCTCTCCTTGCGGTTGTGCTTGCGGTCTATGGGTGGGAATTCGTGCCGGAAAGTGAAGAGGCGGTTAGTTCTCGCCGAGCAGGCGTGAGAGGTACCGGGCCACCGCGCGGACGGCCGCCATGTTGTTGGAGTAGTCCATCCGGGTCGGACCCAGGACGCCCAGCCGGGCCGCGTCACCACGGGAGGTGTAGCCGCTGGTGAGCACCGACGTCTCGCCGAGCCCGAACGGCGCGTTCTCGCGGCCGATGCTCACCGAGACGCCGTGCTGGTCCGTGGCCATCTCGCCGAACAGGCGCAACAGCACCACCTGCTCCTCGATGGCCTCCAGCACGGGGTAGATGCTGCCGCTGAAATCCTCCTCGGTGCGCACGAGGTTCGCGGCGCCTGCCATGACCAGGCGGTCCTGCCGGTTGGCGCCGACCTGGTCGCGCAGGGTGAAGGTGATCAGGTCGATCAGGTCCTGAACCTCCGGCGCGCCCAGACCGGTGGGTCCGGTCAGGGCGGTGGCGGCCGCGCTCATGCTGAGGCCGCCCACGACGGCGTTGAGCCTGGAGCGGAGTTCGGCCAGCGCGGCCTCGTCGAGGGTGCGGGGCAGCTCGACGACGCGCTGCTCGACGCGCCCGGAGTCGGTGATCAGGACCGACAGCACCCGGGTCTCGCTCAGCGGAACCAGTTCGATGTGGCGCACGGTGGCGCGGGACAGGGACGGGTACTGCACGAGGGCCACCTGGTGGGTGAGCTGGGAGAGCAGCCGCACGCTACGGACGAGGACCTCGTCGAGGTCCGCTGACTGGCCCAGGAACGCCTCGATGGCCTGCCGTTGGGCGACGGTGAGCGGGCGGAGGTCGGCGAGGTGATCGACGAACAACCGGTAGCCCTTGTCGGTGGGGATGCGGCCGGAGGACGTGTGGGGGGCGACGATGAGTTCTTCTTCTTCGAGAAGCGCCATGTCGTTGCGGATCGTCGCCGCCGACACGCCGAAGGCGTGCCTGTCGACAATGGACTTCGAACCGACGGGTTCGCGGGACGCGACATAGTCCTGCACGATCACGCGAAGCACCTCGAGACTGCGATCTGACACCATGATCATTCGCCTCCCTCGTGCCCGCAGTGCCAATTCTGCATTGGCACTCTCATTGTTTGACTGCTAATCATAACGCGGGCTGCGGCGATACCCATTGCTCCCGGACGATTTCGGGCAGTAGCGTTAAACCTGACGACCACCACGCACCGTTCACCGAAGGGCATTGTCATGAGCTATCCCACAGGACAGGGACCATCATCCGGGCCGGCCGCCGGTGCGCCACTCACCGCGGAACAGGACCGGCAGTGGGCCTCCCTGGCCCACCTGGGCGGAATCCTCTCGTTTCCGCCGGCGCTGATCATCTGGCTGGTCTTCAAGGACCGCGGGTCGTTCACCAACGAAGAGGGCAAGGAAGCCCTGAACTTCCAGCTCACCCTGCTCATCGGCTACGTCGCCCTCAACCTGGCCGCCACGATCCTCGGCCTGCTCACCTTCGGCCTGTTGTCGGTGATTTCTTCCCTGGGCTGGGTCCTGTGGCTGATCGGGTCGATCTTCTCGGTGCTCGGCTATCTCAGCGCCAAGGACGGCCGACCGTACCGCTACCCGTTCTCTCTCCGTCTGATCAGCTAGTTTGGACACGGCCGGCTGAGCTGTCCGGCGCTATTCTGGTGACAGCGACACCGGTCACGACCGGGCACATCCCGTCAGTCCACAAAGGAGATTCAATGTCAGAGGCAACGCCTCCCCCCGCCACCCCGTACCAGTCGTCGAGCCAGATGAACCCGGCCGACGAGAAGCTGTGGGCCACCCTGATCCACATCGGCGGCATCCTCTTCGGCTTCCTGCCCGCCCTGATCGGCTACATCGTACTCAAGGACCGCGGTCCGTTCATCCGCGCGCACACCGCAACGGCGCTGAACTTCCAGATCACCCTGGCCATCGCGTACCTGGTCGGATCGATTCTCACCATCATCCTCGTCGGCTTCCTGATCCTGGCCGCCGCCTGGATCCTCAGCATCGTCTTCGGCATCATTGCCGCGATCGCCGCGAACAAGGGCGAGTGGTACACCTACCCGCTGACCATCAAGTTCGTCAGCTGATCGGAAGACCGGGCCTCACCGGTCGGTGAGCAGGCGGCGCACCACGGCGTCGGCGAGCAGCCGGCCGGTGAGGGTCAGTTCGACGGTGCCGCCGATGGCCGCCCTGGCGTCGATCAGCTGGTCGGCGATCAGGCCGGCAACCTCGCGGCGGCCGAGCACTGAGAGCGTCGAGACCTGGATGCCCTCTCGGATCCTGGTCAGCAACAGCACCCGCTCCGTCTCACGGGTGGCCGCATCCAGGGTCTCCCGACCGGCGGCCGGTGAGTGGCCAGCCAGAATCCGGTCGGCATACGCCGCCGGATGCTTGACGTTCCACCAGCGCACGCCGCCGACGTGGCTGTGCGCGCCGGGGCCGATGCCCCACCAGTCGGCACTCCGCCAGTAGGACAGGTTGTGCCGGGAGCGGTGTTCGATGCCCCGCGACCAGTTGCTGACCTCGTACCAGCTGTAGCCGGCCTCGGCCAGGTGCGCATCCGCGAGTTCGTAGAAGTCGGCCTGCAGGTCTTCGTCCGGTTGCACGAGCTCGCCCCGGCGGATCTGCCTGGCCAGTTTGGTGCCGTCTTCGACGATGAGCGAGTATGCGCTGATGTGGTCGGGCTGCTGGCCGATGGCCGCGTCGAGGCTGGCCCGCCAATCGTCGATGGTCTCCCCCGGTGTGCCGTAGATCAGGTCGAGGCTCACATCCAGGCCGGCCTCGCGCGCCCAGGCCACAACGAGCGGGACCCGTTCGGGGTCGTGGGTACGCTCGAGGGTCGCCAGGACCCGGGGCACTGCGGACTGCATACCGAAGGACACCCTGGTGAAGCCGGCCTGCTTGAGCTGGCGGAGATAGACCAGGTCGACGGAATCCGGATTGGCCTCCGTGGTGATCTCGGCGCCCGGCACGATGCCGACGGTGTCCCGCACGGCGTGCAGCATCCGCACCAGGTGGTCTGCGGGCAGCAGCGTGGGGGTGCCGCCGCCGAAGAAGACCGTGGCTGCAGGCCTGGCCGGCACACCCGATTCGGCCAGGATGCGCGCGGCCGCCCCGACCTCGAGAACCGCCTGGCTGGCGTAGTCGCTCTGCTTCACGCCGCGCAGTTCCGTAGCGGTATAGGTGTTGAAGTCGCAGTAGCCGCAGCGCACCTTGCAGAACGGCACGTGCAGGTAGACCCCGAAGTCGCGCTCTGATGCCCCGATCGCGGCCGAGGCCGGGATCAGGCCGTCCAGTGGTGCGGGGTCACCGACCGGATGGGGTCCAGCCATGCGGTCAGCCTCTTCCGACGGGGTGCAGGGCGAGCAGGTACTTGCGGGTGTAGCGCTCCTGCTGGAAGCGCAGGATGGGCCAGGCCAGCGTGTAGTACCAGGTGCTGGGACGCGAGAAGGAGCGGATGGTGAGCCAGACGGAGTCGTCGGCGCGACGGTCGACAATGAAGCACTCCTCGCCGGTCTGCGGGTGGCCGCGCATGGTGCCGTAGGCGAAGCCGATCTTGTCGACCTCGTCGATGACGTAGACGACGCGCACCGGGGCGGCAACGGTGAACGGGCCGGTGGGGATGGCCAGCTTGGCGGTCATGCCGTTGCTGATGAACGGGGTGCCGTCCTCGGCGAAGGTGGCCTCGTTCACCGGGTGCTCCTGGTTGGGCGCCGGGGTGCCGTCATCGTTGAAGACAATGCCGGTGTACTGCACGCCGGTGCCTGCGTCGAGGTCGGTGACGTCGATGCCGCTGCCGCGTTGGATGCCCCAGGTCATCATCGCCGTCGTGGCCACCCGGAACCGCTCCTCGCCGCTGCCCAGCCGCACCGTGCGTTCGAGCGGGCGGTGGCCCTTGGGCGGGTAGCGCATCAGGTCGGTTGCCAGGGTGCCGCCGATGGCGGCGTACGTCACGGCGGCGTCGGTGAAGGTGGAGCGGCGCATGTCGGTTACTTCTTTTCCTTCTTGGGCGGCTCATCGCCGGAGAGTGCGGCGATGAACGCTTCCTGCGGAACCTCGACCCTGCCGACCATCTTCATGCGCTTCTTGCCTTCCTTCTGCTTCTCCAACAGCTTGCGCTTGCGGGAGATGTCGCCGCCGTAGCACTTGGCGAGCACGTCCTTGCGGATGGCGCTGATCGACTCCCTGGCGATGATGCGGGCTCCGATGGCGGCCTGGATGGGCACGTCGAACTGCTGGCGCGGGATGAGCTTGCGGAGCCGGCCGGTCATCAGCACGCCGTAATCGTAGGCCTTGTCGCGGTGCACGATGGCGCTGAACGCGTCCACCTGTTCGCCCTGCAGCAGGATGTCGACCTTGACCAGGTCGGCCTCCTGCGAGCCGATCGGCTCGTAGTCCAGGGAGGCGTAGCCGGCAGTCTTGCTCTTGAGCTGATCGAAGAAGTCGAAGACGATCTCGCCCAGCGGCATCGTGTACCGGATCTCGACGCGGTCCTCGCCGAGGTACTCCATGCCGAGCAGAGTGCCGCGGCGGCCCTGGCAGAGTTCCATGATCACGCCGACGTAGTCCTTGGGCGCGAGGATCGCGGCCTTGACGATGGGCTCCTCGACGACGGCGATCTTGCCGTTGGGGAACTCGCTCGGGTTGGTGACTGTGACGGTCTTCTTGTCGTCTGTGGTGACCTCGTAGATCACGCTGGGCGCCGTGGTGATCAGGTCGAGGTTGAATTCCCGGTCGATGCGCTCGGTGATGATCTCCAGGTGCAGCAGGCCGAGGAAGCCGCAACGGAAGCCGAAGCCGAGGGCGACGGAGGTTTCGGGTTCGTAGACCAGCGACGCATCCGAGAGTTTGAGCTTGTCGAGCGCTTCGCGCAGCGCCGGGTAGTCGCTGCCGTCGATCGGGTACAGGCCGGAGAAGACCATCGGCTTGGGTTCGGTGTAGCCGGGCAACGCCACGGTGGCGGGCTTCATTGCAGTGGTGACGGTGTCGCCGACCTTGGACTGGCGCACGTCCTTCACGCCGGTGATCAGGTAGCCGACCTCGCCGACGCCCAGGCCCTTGCTGGGGGTAGGCTCCGGGCTGGTGACGCCGATCTCGAGGATGTCGTGGGTCGCGCGGGTCGACATCATCTGGATCTTCTCGCGCGGGCTGAGGTGCCCGTCGATCATCCGCACGTAGGTGACGACGCCGCGATAGCTGTCGTAGACGGAGTCGAAGATCATGGCGCGGGCCGGCGCGTTGGCGTCTCCGACCGGGGCGGGGATCAGCGACGTGGCCCGGTCGAGCAGCTCGGACACGCCGACGCCGGTCTTGCCGGAGACCCGCAGCACGTCGTCGGGGCTGCCGCCGATGAGGCTGGCCAGCTCCTTGGCGTACTTGTCGGGGTCGGCGGCCGGCAGGTCGATCTTGTTGAGCACCGGGATGATGGTGAGGTCGTTCTCCAACGCCAGGTACAGGTTCGCCAACGTCTGCGCCTCGATGCCCTGGGCGGCGTCGACGAGCAGGATGGCGCCCTCGCAGGCGGCCAGGCTGCGGGAGACCTCGTAGGTGAAGTCGACGTGGCCGGGGGTGTCGATCATGTTCAGCGCGTAGGTCTGCCCGTCCATCTCCCACGGCATCCGCACCGCTTGGCTCTTGATGGTGATGCCGCGTTCGCGTTCGATGTCCATGCGATCCAGGTACTGGGCGCGCATGGAACGGTCGTCGACGACGCCGGTGATCTGCAGCATCCGGTCGGCCAGCGTGGACTTGCCGTGGTCGATGTGCGCGATGATGCAGAAGTTACGGATGAACGCGGGGGCGGTGGCGGCCGGTTCCAGCGCCTTGAGAGCTCTCGGTGACATGATGGGCCCAATTCTCCCATGCCCGCAGCGTCGGTGTGACCCGCCGGGCTGACCCGTCGGTCATCCATTTGACGGATGACGGGCCCCGCGGTCCTGATTAGGCTGGGCGCACCATGTCCAGCCTCGCACTCCGCAGCTCCCCGGTCCGCCGGGATCCCACCCCGCCCGCCAGCATCGGCGAGGGTCTTGGGCACTCCGCGCTCACCCCGGTGTTCGCCGGCCTGCGGATCGGCCTGCACGTGCTGATCGCCGGGCTGACCGGACTGGTCATCGTGCGGAGCCTGGTGGGGGCGGTGCCGAACCCTGTCGCCGTGGTGAGCCTGGCGCTGGTCTTCCTGGCCAGTTACGTCGGCGGCAGCGAACTCGCCCGCCGCCGACCGTGGCGCTGGGTCGTTCCGGTCTGGATGGCCGTGCTGCTGATGGAGTGGCTCGCGCTGACCCTGCTGGCACCGGATGCCGCGTTCATCGTCTTCCCGCTGTTCTTCCTGCAGTTGCACGTGCTGCCGCTCCGGGCGGGTATTCCGCTGGTGCTGCTGAGCGTGCTGCTGACGATCTGGGCGATGAGCGTGCACGCGGGCCTGAGCCTGGGCGCCACCCTCGGCCCGCTGGTGGGCGCGGCCGTCGCGGTGGCGGTGGGTCTGGGCTACCGGGCGCTGCTGCGCGAGGCCGCCGAACGGCAGCGGCTGATCGAGGATCTGCTCACCACACGCACCGAGCTGGCGGCCGCCGCACGGGACGCGGGCACCCTCGCCGAGCGGGAACGCCTGGCCAGGGAGATCCACGACACCGTGGCGCAGGGACTGTCGAGCATCCAGATGCTGTTGCACGCCGCGGAGAGCCGGGTGGCAGACCCGGCGGCCCTGGAGCACCTGCGCCTGGCCAGGGACACCGCCGCGGCCAATCTGCAGGAGACCCGCCGGTTCATCCGGGAGCTCACCCCGCCGGCCCTGGAGACCCAGACCCTGCCGGGCGCCCTCGCCAGGCTCGCCGCCTCGGCGGAGCGCACCGCGACGGGGAGCACAGCGGCGGGCGGCCCGGCGGCCACCAGGGTCAGCCTGCACGTGACCGGCGACCCGGTATCGCTGCCGATGGCGCTGGAGACGACCCTGCTGCGGATCGCGCAGGGCTCGCTCGCCAACGTCGCCCAGCACGCCGGTGCCGATCGTGCCGAGGTGACCCTGAGCTACATGACCGACGAGGTGGCCCTCGACATCGTCGACGACGGCCGGGGCTTCGCCCTCGCCGCGGCCACGGCCCAGAGCCCGGACTCGTTCGGCCTGGTCGCGATCCGGCAGCGCGTCGAAGCGCTCGGCGGCACCTTCGTCCTGGAGTCCGCGCCAGGTCACGGCACCGCGGTCGCGGTCAGGTTCCCGATCCGGGAGGTGCTGGCGTGATCCGGGTACTGCTCGCCGACGACCACCCCGTCGTGCGGGCGGGCCTGCGCGCCCTGCTCGGCGCCGAACCCGATCTGGTGGTCGAGCTGGAGGCCGGGACGGCTGAGGACGCTGTGGCGCTGGCCATCTCCGGCCGGGTGGATGTCGTGCTGATGGACCTGCAGTTCGGTGGTGCGATGCAGGGCGCTGAGGCCACCCGGCGGGTTCGGTCGGTGCCCGGCGCCCCGCACGTGCTGGTCCTCACCAACTACGACACGGATGCCGACATCCTCGGCGCCATCGAGGCCGGCGCCAGCGGTTACCTGCTCAAGGACGCTCCGCCCGCCGAGCTCGTGGCCGCCGTGCGGGCCGCTGCGGCGGGTCAGAGCGCTCTCGCGCCGGCCATCGTCACCCGGCTGGCCGACCGTTCCCGCATTCCGGAGAGCCGGCTGTCCCCGCGCGAGGTCGAGGTGCTCGGCCTTGTGGCGGCGGGCCGGTCCAACCGGCAGATCGGCCAGGATCTGTTCCTCAGCGAGGCGACGGTGAAGTCCCATCTCGTGCACATCTTCGGCAAGCTCGGTGTCGGCTCACGGACCTCCGCCGTCGCCAGTGCCCGGGCGTCCGGCACCATCCGGGGCGCATGATGATCGCCGCCGGTTCGCGCGTCCCTGTCGTGCTCGTGCACGGGATCCGCACGTCGGCGAGCATGTGGCGGCACCAGCTGGAGTGGCTGGCCGCGGAGGGACATCCGGTGCTCGCCGTGGACCTGCCGGGCCACGGCTCGCGCCTGGACGAGCCGTTCACCCTCGAGGGCGCCCTGGCCGCCATCGACGCCGGGGTCGACCAGCTTGAGGGGCCGGTGCTGCTCGTCGGCCTGTCGCTCGGCGGCTACTACGCCATTGCCTATGCGGCCGGGAAGCCGGAGCGAGTGCTCGGACTGGTCGCCGCCGGGTCGTCGTTCGAACCGGGCGGGCCGGGACTGGCCGCCTACCGCCGGCTCGCCCGGCTCATCCACCGATTCCCCGACCGCGGTCTCTGGTTGCACACTTTCCTGGTTAGGCGGATGCTCCCGCCGGCCGGCGTGCGGGATGTTCTGGCCGGCGGTGTAGCCCTGGACGTCATGGATTCGGGCCTCACTGCGACAGGGCGGTTGTCGCCGTTGGCCGACCTCAGGGCCTTTCCCGGCCGGGTGTGGCTGGTCAACGGAGCGTACGACCACTTCCGCTTCCACCAGCGACGATTCCTCGCGGCGGCCAGGCACGGCACCCTCGTGACGATTCCCGGAGCCGGCCATCTGGTGAGCCTGCACCGGCCGCACCGGTTTGATACGGTGCTCAGGCGCATTCTGTCCGAGGTCGAGGCGGATTTCGGGACGAACTCCCCCGATTCGGTCAGCCACCCGGGCCGATAGCTGGTATCGTTGCCTGTTGGCTTGCGTGTTGGGTCCCACCCCACACGATTTTCGCCGCACGGTGCCCTCTATCACCGGTCGGCCCATCCGAACAAGAACCTAACGAAAGCGTATAAAACGTGGCAAATATCAAGTCGCAGATCAAGCGGATCCTCACGAACAAGAAGTCGCAGGAGCGCAACAAGGCGGTCAAGAGCGAGTTCAAGACCGCCATCCGGGCCACGCGCCTCGCCGTCACCGCTGGTGACAAGGACAAGGCCGTCGCCAGCCTCGCCGTTGCTTCCAAGAAGCTCGACAAGGCCGTCAGCAAGGGCGTCATCCACCAGAACCAGGCAGCGAACAAGAAGTCCGCAATTGCCAAGGCTGTCAACGCGCTCTAACCAGCCCGCTGTACGCACCTCGGTGCGGTAGGCAAGACAGACACACCCCCGCCCTCCTGGGCGGGGGTTTTCTGCGCTGGCGGCGGATCGATCGGCCCTTTCCGCGGTGCCCGGCCGACGCTATGGTGTCGTCGTGATGAGCGACCAGACCGGACCGGCGCAGCCAGGCTCCAAGCAGCCAGGCTCCAAGCAGCCGGACTCCAAGCAGCCAGGTCCACAGCAGCCCGGCCTGCAGCTGCCAGGTCCCCAACAGACAGGCGCCGTGCAGGCCGGCCCTCAGCAGCCGGGCCTCCAGCACGCCGGCCCGCAGCAGACCAGCCCGATGAAACCGGCCGCCTGGCGCCATCAGGCCCGGTTCCTCGGTGGCGCGTTCGCTGTGGCCGCCGCCGTGATCGCCGTCGGGCTCTGGTTCGCCCCCGCGGTGACCGCTTACTCCGGCCTGAGCCCCTGGGTGTTCGCGGCGTTGCTCGGCTTCCTCCTCGTGCTGACCGGGGCCTGCGTGCTGTTCGCGGCATCGTTGCCTCCCGCTGGGCCCGCTGGGCCCGCGGTGACCGCGGTGACCGCCACAGCGCAGCCGACGGCACACCCTCCAGAACACTCAGCAGAACACCCGGCGGCGCACCCCGCGGCGCACCCCGCGTCGCATCCGGCTGCGCCCCGGCGAGGGCTGACCATCCTCGGGTCGGTGCTCGGCGTCGTCGGCCTGGCGCTGGCCGCTCTCGCGGTGGTGCTCACGGTGCTGTTGCCGGCACCCACCGAGCGGATCATGGTGCAGTTCACGGACCTGTATGGCAGGGTCCAGCTGGAATACTGCCCGACCCTGCCGGCGTCGTTCGCCGCGACGGCGTCGCGGGCCGACCTGGTCGGCTCCTCGTCCATCCTGCCGGTGAAGGTGACCGGAGTGGTCTGCGGTGATTCCGAGTACACCGACGGGGTGTGGATCTACCTGAACCGCGCCTCGGTCACGGTGGCCGACGAGCCGTGAGCGGTCATTCGCCGCGTTTGGCGATGACTGTGACGAGCCGCTCGAGCGCGAAGACCGGGTCCCGGCCGGCGCCCTTCACGGCCGCGTCGGTCTCCGCGAGCATCACGATGCACCGGGCCAGGCCGTCATCGCTCCAGCCGCGCAGGTCACGTTGGGCGCGCTCCACCTGCCACGGTGCGAGGCTGTAGTTCGCCGCCAGCTGGGCGGAACTGCCGCGCACGCCGAACAGCTTCGCCATGGTGCGGATCTTGCTGGCGAACGCGGCGACGATCGGAACCGGGTCGGCTCCCGATGACAGCGCGTGCCGCAGGGTCACGAGAGCCTCGCCCAGACGGCCGGCGATGGCGGAGTCCGCCACCTTGAATGCGTTGGTCTCGACCCGGCCGCCGTAATAGCGGTCCACTGTCGTTTCGGTGACCTCGGCGCCAGTGTCCGCGATGAGCTGCTGGCAGGCGGCCGAGAGCTCGGCCAGGTCGTCGGAGAACGCGGCAACCAGCGACCGCAGCGCGCTCGGGGTCACTCTCTTGCCTGCCGAACGGAATTCCGCGGTGGCAAAGTCGTGCTTGTCCGAATCCTTTTTGAGCTCGGCGCAGACCACTTCGACGGCGCCGCCCACGCCGCTGCGGATGGTATCCAGCAGCTTCTTGCCGCGCACGCCGCCGCCATGGCGCAGCACGACATAGGTGTCGTCGGCGGGGTTCTGCAGGTAATCGATGGCCTCGGTCAGAAAGGTGTCGCTGCACTTCTCCACGTTGCTCACGCGAATCAGCCGCGGCTCGCCGAAGAGGGAGGGGCTGGCCAGGGTGAGTAGCTCGCCCGGCGCGTAGCTGTCGGCTTGGATGTCACTGACCTCGAGGCTGGGATCCTCCAATTTGAGGAAGTCCCGCAGCGACCGGATGGCGCGTTCGGCGAGGAAGGTCTCGGTGCCCGAGACGAGCACGACGGGCGCCGGCCGTACCTGGTGCCAGGCGAGCTGCGGGATCTTCGCCGCGCCGGCCTTGGCGGCTGGTTTGCCGGTTCGACCGGATGCGGTTGTTCGTGCGGCCACGCGGCTCCCTTCGCTACCGACCCAGCCTAACCGGCGTCTGGGACCTTCTCGGTCCAGACCAGGAGTGTCCGCCGGGCCGCCGTGTCGCCGTCACCCGGCGCCACCACCACCATCCCGTCCTGGTCGGTCCGCATCACGGCGGTGCCCACCGCGCCAAGGACGTCGAGCACCGACCTGGTCGGGTGTCCGTAGCCGTTGTCCGCACCGACCGACACCACTCCGACACTCGCGTCGAGCTCGGCATAGAGGGTCGCGCTCTGGTCGCGGGACCCGTGATGGGCGACCTTGACCACGTCCACAGCTCCGATACGACCGGCGGCCAGCAGCGCGTCCTGGGCTTCCTCGCCGAGGTCGCCGAGGAAGACCGACCGGATTCCAGCGCCGTCGAAAACCATGCTGACGCTGCCGGGATTGCCGGTCTGCATGAGCGGCGAACCGCGGATCGGCCACAGGATCTCCCAGTCCAGTGCCCCGAGGGTGCCGCTGTCTCCGCGGGCCGCCTCACGCACGTCAGCCCCTGCGGCGGCCAGTCTGGTGTGCAGCGCCGCATCCTGGTTGTTCTCCGGCCGCCCCACCAACGCCGTATCCACCCGGCCGATCACCGCCGCCAGCCCGCCGATATGGTCCAGGTCATAGTGGGTGAGAACCAGCAGGTCCACCCTGTCGATACCCAGGGTGTCCAGGCACTCGGCCAGGAGTGCCGGATCCGGGCCGACGTCCACCAGCGCGACCGACGTCCCCTCCCGCACGAGCACGGCGTCACCCTGGCCGATGTCGCAGGCGGCGATCTGCCAGGTCGCCGGGAAGGCCACGGCCCGGCCCAGACCGGTCCCGACGAGGATGCCCACCGTGGCTCCGGCCGCGACGCAGATCAGCAGCCCGCTCACCGCCCGCCCGAGCGCCGCGAACCGGCCGTTTCTGCGCACGACCAGCAGCACCACGACCGCGGTGGCGCAGGCGAGGGTGAGGGCAACGCCGAGGGGTCCGCCGAGCCAGGGCAGGGTGTTGCCCGGCATTGTCGCCGTGGTCTGTGCCACGGCTGCGATCCAGGTTGCGGGTAGCCACGCCAGCCACATCAGCGCCGTCGAGAGCGCGGGCAGCCAGGGCAGGAGCAGACAGGCCGCCAGCCCGACTATCGTGGCCATCGGCGCGGCGGGAGCGGCGAGCAGGTTCGCCGGCACGCCGTAGGCCGGCAGGGTCGGGCTCAGCAGTACCAGGACGGGCTGGCAGGCCAACTGTGCGGCGAGCGGGATCGCGAGCATCGCGGCCAGCGGCGTCGGCAGCCACCGACGCAGCCGACGGGTGAGGGGCCCGGCGAGCACCAGCAGGCCGAGGGTCGCGAGTACCGATAGTCCGAAGCCGTAGTTTCGCGACAGCCACGGGTCGGCGACGAGCAGGCAGAGCGAGGCGAGTGCCAGGGCCGCAACACCCCGGCCCGGCCGGCCGGCCGAGCTGGACAGCAGCACGATGGTCGCCATGGCCGCCGCCCGCACCACGCTGGGCTCCGGGGTCACCAGCACCACGAATCCTGCCAGCACCGCCAGCCCTGACGTGACCCTCGCGGTTCGACCCAGGCCCAGCGCACTGGTGATCGCGAGCACCAGGGCCAGCACGATGGCGCAATTGGCCCCCGACACCGCAGTGAGATGGCTGAGGGAACTGGACTTCATGGCCTGGTCGAGGTCGCTGGCCACCCCCGTCGTGTCGCCGATCGCCAGGCCGGGCAGCAAGCCGCCGCCTTCCCCCGGCAGGGCCCCGGCGGCGCCCGCAAAGCCGTGGCGCAGGGTGTTGGCCCAGCCCAGCCACCAGGGCGCGGCGCGCACGGGCACGAGGTCGCCCCGGCCGAAGAACAGGGCGGCGGCGGCATCGCCCGGGCTGGTCGGGACCAGGGTGCCCGCCAGCCGGATCTCATCGCCGATCGCCGGGCTCCCCCGGGAGGCGTCGGCGAAGACGACCACCGGAACAGCCAGGCTGGTCCCGGTCGCGTCGGACTGCTCCTGCTGCGGGCCGTCCCCCTGGCGGAGTCCCGTGAGGGTGGCCCTGAACCGCGATTGAGGAGCGCCGCCGATGGCCAGGCCGGCGCTCGGCACCGGCGCGGACCACACGGTCAGCGTCGCCGTGACCTCAGCGCGCCCGTCCACGAGGGTGCGCACGGGCTCGGGCAGCCGCGCCGGAGCCTGCACGGCCACGGTCAGCGCCGCCAGTGCCGCCGCCGCCGCGCACACCGCGACGGTGCCCAAGGCACGGCCGAGGCGCGCACGGCGGGC
>NZ_SOFL01000016.1 GCF_004402695.1 Cryobacterium adonitolivorans
GCCGCCACCGGTGCCGGCGGGGGTGACGCCGTCCAGGACCAGGTCGGCCATCGCGTCGGCGCAGATCTGGCCGATCGTGCGCCGCTGCTCGACGGGAATCGAGTCGTCCCGCCGCTCCTGGGTTGAGGCGGCCTCGGCGATGCTGGTGAGCCTGTCGTGCGCGGCCTGGGTTTGCTGCGCGGTGCCGTACCAGGTCAGGGTGCCCATGCCATCGGGCCGGCCCTCCCACCACACCCCGCGCTCGGCGATCGCCGCCGTGGAGCGCTTCGTGATGGTCTCCGGGTGCGCTCGTTCCCGCAACCGCCTGGCCTTGCCGGCGAGCTTGCCCACCGTGAGTTCTTTCGCGGCGGGCAACAGCTGCGCTTCACACGCGTGCAGGTCCTCGAGGGGGATGAAGCTGAGCTGCTCCATGAGCACCTGCCCGTGCCGGTAACTGATGTCACCGGCACTCATCGCCGTGAGGGTGGCGTTCATCGGGCCGGCGAACATCGACGATTCACCGATCAGGTCCTCCGCCGTGCGATCGGCCAGATGCAACGAGCAGGCGACCTCGCTGGTGACGGTGCGGCGGGCGATCTCCTGGTCCTGCCACGCCGCGACCTTCCGCGGGCTCGCATCCGCATCGGTGAGCACCGGCCCCCGCGCCAACTCCAGGGCGTAGTCGGGGTTGAGCAGTTTCGCGTTGGCCGGGTCGCTGCTCCACCGCTGCAGATCGGCCAGCGCGACAGCGCGTTCGGCGTTGGCCTTCGCGATCCTGCGGTGGGCTCTCCGCGCCGTCGCGACCTTCCCCGCGAGCGTGGCCTGGACCTGTTCCTGCAGGGTGCGACGACGCCGGTGCGCCTGCCCGCGGGCGCCCGCATCAGCACCGGTGTCCGGGTTGCGGGCGTCGTGACCCGGGTCATCCGGGTCGGCCGGGAACTGCTCTGCTGGGCTGCTCATACCTTGATAATCGCACCGACCACCGACACTCCAGCCCCAGCAAAAGCGGGTGTGGAAAGGTCTCTGACCAGCCCCTTGTGGAGGAGCGGCGGGCACCAGGCTCGCCGCCCCCACCAGCGAAACGGCTAGCTGCCGAAGGCCAGGCTCGCGCCGGAGTAGGTGGTGCCCACCGCAACAATTTCGGTTCCGCCGTCGGGTGCGGTGTAACGGATGACCGGCTGGGTGCGGACGTCGCCGGTCGCGGGGTTCCACGCCGGCCAGCCGGGGTCGCCGTCGCTGATGAAGGCCACCGCGGCACCGTGCACCTCGTCGGCCAGCTGTTGGGACGGCGCGGGGCCGGCCAGCGCCGACACCCGCGGGGCATCGAGCGCGTCGAAGAAGAACGGCAGGTCGAGGCAATGCAGCGCCCCGCCGAAGGTCGGCGAGCGCCACGCGAACGCCCAGAGCCAGGTGGGAGCCACATCCGTTGCGACGCTGGCGGCGGATGCGTCGATCCTCGCCTCGGCGACCCGCAGCATCACGCCGCGGATGGCGCGGTCGGAGGCGAACTGGCCAAGCAGTTCGGCGGTACCGAGCTGGTCGTGGGCCGCGGCGTACGCCCGCGCCGTGGGCGCGGCGACGCCGAGTCGGCCGAGCATCTCCGCGGCGTCTTCGCCGGCCAGCTCGTCGGTCAGGTCGATCATGCCGAAGTTGAATTCGTGGTCGGTGCTGCCCAGCATGAGCGGCTTGTCGGCGCCGAGGCCCGCGCGCACGGCGTCGACCGTGGCCAGCGGAATCAGGTCTTCGTCGATGACAGGCCCGAACGGGAGACCGGCGACGAGGGCGTTCGCGATCTCGCCCAGCGGCCCGGCGGGCGTGCCTGCGGCGAAGGCCGTTGCCCGCGGCTGCTCGGTGAGGATCTGATATTCGGTGAGCACCCCGAGTCCTGCGCGGGTGGGCGCAACACCGGCCAGGGCGGCCAGGCGCCGTCCGGTCTGCTCCGCCTGTGCGGGCATGAGATAGGTGGGCACCCCGGAACTCACGATGGCCCGCGCGAACAGCGATTGCGCCCGCGGCATCGTGAGAAGGGTGAGCACGGCGCCGCCTCCCGCGGATTGCCCGGCGAGTGTGACCCGGGCCGGGTCGCCACCGAAGAAGCGGATGTTGTCTCGCACCCATTCGAGCGCCAGCAGCCAGTCGAGCACGCCGCGGTTCAGCGGCGCATCCTCGATCCAGCCGAAGCCGTCGAAGCCGAGCCGGTAGGACACGTTCACGGTGACCACACCGTGCCGGTTGAAGCTCGCGCCGTCGTACCAGGGGCTCGCCGCCGAGCCGGAGGTGTAGCCGCCGCCGTGGATGTAGACCAGCACGGGCAGGCCGCCGCCGGCCGGGTCCGGGTTGGGAGCCGGGTTGGGGTTGGGGGTGAACACGCTCACGTTCAGCGTCGACTCGCCGGGAAAGCTGGGCTCGGGCACCAGAGTCGTGTCGCCGCCGTCGACGCGTTGCGGGGTGGCGCCGGGGCTGCCGGCATCCCGCACGCCGGCCCAGGCCGGGTGCGGCACCGGGGCCGCAAAACGCAGCTCCCCCACCGGCGGGGCGGCGTAGGGAATGCCCAGGAACGCGGCCGAACCCGGCCGCTGGACGCCACGGACGACCCCCGCCGTTGTCGTGATCTCGACGGGATTCATGGGGGTCGCCCTTTCACTGAGACGGCGTTGGTGCAAGGCGAACAGGTTATCGCGGAAGCGCCGGGCTGCCGGGTCTGGCCCCGGCGGCGGCAAGGCGAGCAGAATGGAGGCGCCACACTGCGGTGAGCATCTCGCCGTGGACCGCTCACCGCGCGAGGAGCACACTATGGCCAACCTGAGCCCGCCGTGATGCGCGACGACACCGCGATCTGGCAGGCGGCGGAGAAGATCGTCTACTCCAGCACCCTGGCCGAACCGTCCAGCCGGCGCACTCGCATCGAGCGCAGCTTCGATCCGGAGGCGGTGCGGGCGCTGGAGGTTTCGGCCTCCGCCAACCTGCCGATCGGCGGTCCGCATCTCTGCAAGCAGGCCTTCGCTGCGGGGCTGGTCGACAAGGTGCAGCTGTTCGTCTCGCCCGTTGTGGTGGGCGGCGGCACGAAGGTCCTGCCCGACGACCTGCATCTCGTTCTCGAGTTGGAGGACGAGTATGCGTTCCGGAACGGCGTGGTGATCCTGAGCTACCGCGTGCGCCACTGGCGGCACACGATAATCTGGGGCTGCGCGGGTTCGCCCGGCACCACCAGATTGGACCAGACGATGACGCCTGACCGTGCTCCTGACCGTGCTCCCGACCGCTCGATCGCCCCGACCACCCGGGCCCTCGTGATCGGGGAGGCCCTCATCGACATCGTGCGGCGCCCCGGCGCCGAGCCGGTGAGCCACGCGGGCGGCAGCCCGATGAACGTGGCGTACGGACTCGGCCGGCTCGGCGTGCCGACCACCCTGGTCACCCAGATCGGGGCAGACCCGTTCGGGGAGATCATCGCGGAGCACCTGCGCTCGGCCGGCGTCGACCTGCTGCCGGGCTCGGTCACGACCAGCGCCACCTCGAGCGCCACCGCCATCCTGGATGCGACCGGCGCCGCAACGTACGACTTCGACCTGCGCTGGGAGCTGCCGCCGGTGGCAGTGCCCGCCCCGTGCACCCTGATCCACACGGGCTCGATCGCCGCAATCCTGCAGCCGGGCGGCCAGGCCGTGCTGAGCGCGTTCACCAGCGCCCCGGCCGGCACCCTGCTCAGTTACGACCCCAATGTGCGGCCCGGTATCATGGGCAATCGCGACGACGTCGTGCTCGCCGTCGAAGAGCTCTCGCGGGCCGCGCACGTGGTGAAGATGAGCGACGAGGATGCCGCGTGGCTCTACCCGGGGCGCAGCATGGACCAGATCGCCCGGGACTACGTGGCGGCCGGGGTTGCCCTGTTCGCTATCACCAGGGGCGGCGACGGCGCCCTGCTGCGGGCCGGCGGGGCCACGGCCGAGCTGGCCGCGCATCCGGTGACCGTGGTCGACACCATCGGCGCCGGTGACTCCTTCATGTCGGGGCTGCTCTACGCGATCCTCGGGAGCAATGGCACCGAGGCCATTCTGCAGAACGCCCTCGGCGCCGCCGACCTGGGCCGCCTCGGCCAGATCTCCCTGGCGAGCGCGGCGATCACGGTGTCGCGCGCGGGCGCCAACCCGCCCACTGTGGCGGAGCTGTTCCCGCACTGACCGGCGCTACAGACTGCATGGGGCAAGTCAATCCCCTTGAACACGGCACCCACCCGGGCTTTACTGTGCGTACGTTGTCCCCATTGAGCGGGTCTCAGGCAACGGGTAACAGGAAGTCTGGTGCGACATGGCGGTCACAACAACCGATACGGCTGTGCAAGTCTCGGTAGAGCTCACTCCCACGGATGGAGTCGTGATCGAGGGCAATTCGCTGGGGGTCACCATCCGGATTACGGCGCTCCGACCGGCGTTGATCGAGCACGCCGAGCTCACGCTGATCCGCAAGGTCAACTACACCTACGGCCGCGGCAACATCTATGGCGGGGTGTTCCCCGCCCGCGAACGCACCACCGAGCTGGTCAGCACGGTAACGGTGCCGGCGCCGGGTGCGATCCCTGCCGGCCAGACCCGGGTGTTGTCCGACAGCCTGAGCATTCCCACCGACGGCCCGGCCTCGGTGCGCGGAGACCTGATCGATGTGGGCTGGTCGGTGCGCTGCGTCCTGAAGGCGGCCGGCGGCCAGGTCATCAAGCGCGAACGACTGATCGACGTGCAGTCCTGGGGCCAGACCAGCGCCGCCGACACCGATCATCCTTCGGTCGGAGAACACCTCGGACAGGTCGCGCTGGAGTTCATTGCACTGTCCTCCCGCGTACTCGAACCCGGCACCCCGCTCACGGGCATCCTGCGCGTGCGTCCCCGCGACGAGATCGCGACCAGGGGCGTGAGAGTGCAGCTGGTGCGCTGCGAGGAAGTCTGGGGAGGTCCCGGCCAGGTCGCCGACCCTGACGCGAGCGAATCCGAGGGCTACCGGCACGCGGAGGCCGTCACGGCCGCCGTCATGGTGGGACCCGCCGGAATGCTCACCCCCGGCACCGTGGTCGACCTGCCCTTCACGGTTGAAACGCCCCCGGGCCTGCCCGCGCCGTCACTGTCCATCGGCAATCTGCACGTGCGCTGGGAACTTCGGGCCGTCGTCGACCTGCATCTGCGCCTTGACCCGCGGCTCTCGCTCGACCTGCTCGCCGTCACGGCCAGCCGGCAGCCCAGTGATTCCAGCCAACCTGGGGCCCTCGACACCGATTGAGAAGCCGGAGTGCTGGATCACATCCGGTTCTCCTGTTGGACAGTGGGCTCCCGGCGGAGCAGCCTGAGGTTATGGAATACACACACCTCGGCCGTTCCGGCCTGTCAGTTTCGAGCCTGTGCCTCGGCACCATGAACTTCGGGCCCGAGACCGACGAGCCCACCTCGTTCGACATCATGGACGCTGCCAGGGCGGCGGGCATCAACTTTTTCGACACTGCCAACGTCTACGGGTCCAAGCTGGGCCGCGGCGCCACGGAGAGCATCCTGGGCCGCTGGTTCGCGCAGGGCGGCGAGCGCCGCGAGGACACCGTGCTGGCCACCAAGGTCTACGGCACGATGTCCGACCGGCCTAACGACGGCAAGCTGTCGGCGCTGAACATCCGCCGCTCGCTCGACGAGAGCCTGAAGCGCCTGCAGACCGACTACATCGACCTGTTCCAGTTTCACCACGTCGACCGCGACACCCCGTGGGACGAGATCTGGCAGGCGATGGAGACCGCCGTTGCGCAGGGCAAGATCCTCTACGCCGGCAGCAGCAACTTCGCCGGTTGGCACATCGCCACCGGACAGGCCGAGGCCCGCCGCCGCAACTTCACCGGGCTGGTGAGCGAGCAGTCGCTGTACAACCTGCTCAAGCGCGACATCGAGCGCGAGGTCATCCCCGCCGCACAGGCCAACGGTATGGGCATCCTGCCCTGGTCGCCGCTGGACGGCGGCCTGCTCGGCGGTGTGCTGCGCAAGGAGCGCGACGGCAGCCGCCGGGTCTCCGGCGCCAACGCCGAGAAGCTCGAGAAGAACCGGGCGGCCATCGGCGCCTACGAGGACTTCGCCGCTGAACTCGGCCACGAGCCCGGCGACCTGGGCCTGGCCTGGCTGATGCACCAGAGCGCGGTGACCGCGCCGATCATCGGCCCACGCACCATGGAGCAGCTCGAAGCGTCCTTGCGCGCCGTGGACGTGAAGCTCGACCAGGCGGCGCTGAGGCGGCTGGATGAGATCTTCCCCGGTTACAGGACCGCGCCGGAAGACTACGCCTGGTGAGCGCCGGGCTGAGTGTTCTGTTCATCGGCGGCACCGGTGTGATCAGCGCGGCCGCGGCCGAGCTGGCCGTGGCCCGCGGCCACCGGCTCACCGTGCTCAACCGCGGCCAGTCGGACCAGCGCGCGGTGCCCGCCGCGGTTGAAGTGCTCACCGTGGACGTGCGCGACGCGGACGCGGTGCGTGCGGCGCTCGGCGAACGCCGTTTCGACGTTGTGGTGGACTTCGTGGCGTTCACCCCGGATCACGTGCGGGCCGACATCGCTCAGTTCGCGGGGCGCACTGGGCAGTACGTGTTCATCAGTTCGGCCTCGGCGTACCAGAAGCCGCCGGCCGCCCTGCCGGTGCGCGAGTCCACTCCCTTGCACAACCCGTTCTGGGAGTACTCCCGCGACAAGGCCGCCTGCGAAGACGTGCTCATGGCGGCCCACCGGGACCGGGGCTTCCCGGTCACCATTATCCGCCCGTCGCACACCTACGACCGCACCCAGATCGCCCTGCTGGGCGGCTGGACCGACATCCACCGGATGCGCACCGGGCAACCGGTGGTGGTGCACGGCGA
Source organism: Cryobacterium adonitolivorans (assembly GCF_004402695.1). GTDB lineage: Bacteria > Actinomycetota > Actinomycetes > Actinomycetales > Microbacteriaceae > Cryobacterium > Cryobacterium adonitolivorans. The sequence continues at coordinate 6,850 of NZ_SOFL01000016.1, forward strand.
CGGCACGTCCCTGTGGACCCTCACCCACGCCACCGACTTCGCCAAGGCGCTGGTGGGCCTGTTCGGCCGGTCGCAGGCCGTGGGCGACAGCTTTACGATCACCTCGAACGAGTACCTGCCCTGGGACGCCATCTACGCCGAATATGCCCGCGCCGCCGGCGCCCCCGCACCCCGGATCGTGCACGTGGCCAGCGACACCATGGCGGCCGAGAACCCCGAGTGGAGCGGCCCGTTGCTGGGCGACCGGTCACACTCGGTGATCTTCGACAACACCAAGGTCACCGCTCTCGTGCCCGACTTCGTCTGCACCACCCCGGTCGCCCTCGGCTTCCGCGAGGCGATCGCCTGGTTCGACGCGCATCCAGAGCAGCAGGTGGTGGATGCGGCGTTGAACGCCACCCTCGACCGGCTCGCAAGCGCGCACTCCACCCTGTAGAAGACATCCGCAGCACTCGATTGGACACCCTATGAAGACCCGACAGATCGGCGACGGCACCGTCAGCTCCATCGGCCTGGGCGGCATGCCCATGTCGATTGAAGGCCGGCCAGACGAGGCCCGCTCCATCGCCACTATCCACGCGGCCCTCGAGGTGGGCGTGACCCTGTTCGACACCGCGGATGCGTACCACCTGCATGCCGACGAGGTGGGCCACAACGAGTCGCTGATCGCCCGGGCCCTCGCCTCCTGGGGCGGCGACACCTCGCAGGTGATTGTGGCCACCAAGGGCGGGCACCTGCGGCCCGGCGACGGAACCTGGTACGTCGACGGCCGACCCGAGTACCTCAAGCAGGCTGCCGAAGCCTCGCTCAAGCGCCTCGGCGGCGACGCGATCGACCTCTACCACCACCACCGGCCCGACCCTGCCGTGCCGTACGCCGACTCGATCGGCGCCATCCGCGACCTGCTCGACGCCGGCACCATCCGCCTGGCCGGCATCTCCAACGCCAACCCGACCCAGATCCGCGAGGCCTACGAGATCCTCGGCGGCCGGCTCGCCAGCGTGCAGAACCAGTACTCGCCCGCGTTCCGCAGCAGCCAGCCCGAGCTCGACCTCTGCACCGAGCTCGGCATCGCATTCCTGTCCTGGAGCCCGCTCGGCGGCATCAAGTCGGCCGCCGACCTGGGCGCCCGGTTTGCGCCGTTCCAGCAGGTGGCGGATGCCCACGGCGTGAGTCCGCAGGTCGTCACGCTGGCCTGGCATCTGGCCGCGTCGCCGCAGGTGATCCCCATCCCGGGGGCGAGCCGGCCCGAGAGCATCCGTGATTCGGCCCGGGCGGCGGAGCTGACGCTGTCGGCGGAGGACCTGTCCGCGCTCTCTGACGTGCTGGCCTACTAGCCGGTCAGGCCGCAGAGCCGACCGCGTCGACCGGCATGCCGGTCTCGAGCGCGGCGGCCTGGGCGGCCGCGACGTCTTCGAGCAGCTGCGCGAGGAACGCCGACGCGGCCGGGCTCGGCTCGTCGGCGACCGCCACGGCCACCGCCCACTCGGGCACGGTCGCCGGAAGCGGCACCGCGACGAGGTCGTCGGGCCGCTTCAGTGCGAAGCTGGTGGGCACGATCGCCACACCCAGGTTGTAGCCCACCAGCTCGAGCAGCGGATGCACATCGTTGACCTCCATGGCTGCCCGGTACTCGAAACCCGCCGCGGCGAATGCCCGCCGGGCGAGCATGTGGGCGCCCCAGCCGGCCTGGAAACCGATCAGCGGTGCGGTGCGCAGGGTCTCCAGGTCGGCCTCGGCCAGGGCCGCGACCGGGTGGTCCGGGTGGCAGAGCACCACCATCTTCTGGCTGCTCAGCCGGTGCAGCCGAACCCCGGGCGGGGTGTCCCCCGTCACCACCACGAGCGCCACATCGGTGGTGCCGCTGGCGACACCCTCGATCAGCTCCACGGAGCCCAGCTGACGCAGCCGCACCTCCACCCCCTGGTTGGCGGTGCGGAAGCGGGCGAGCTCGGCGGGCAGGTCCACGGAGCCCAGGCACGGCTCCGCGCCCACGGTCAGGCGTCCGCGCATGAGGCCGCGCACCGCGGCGACGGCGTTCTGGGCCGCGGCGGCGCTGGCCAGCGTGCGGAGCGCATCCGTGAGCAGGGCCTGGCCGGCGGCCGTGAGCTCGACCCGGCGGGTGCTGCGAATGAACAGGGAGGTGCCCAGCTCGATCTCGAGGGCCCGGATCGACGCGGACAGGCCCGACTGGGAGATGTGCAGCAGCTCGGCCGCTCGGGTGAAGTGACGTTCGTCGGCGACCGTCACGAAGTGTTCTAGCTGGCGCAGTTCCATTGTGCAATTCTACAACTCAATGCCGCGTGGACCAGAAGGCCAACTACTGGTTGGACGAAGCGGCCGGCCGTAGGCGGGAAACGACCGCTCGCGAGGGTGCGTCTACTTATCGAGGGGGCGCCAGATCACGATTTGGTTGGAGCGGCGGGCGCGGGTGCCGGCGCGCATCGAGATGACGTCACCGGCCGAGCCGGCCGCGAAGACGCGGCGGCCCGGGCGGTTGAGCAACTCAAGGGCGAGGGCCACTTCGAGATCGGCCACCCGGCTCTGCAGCGACCGCACGGTGTCTTCCAGCGCGAGAATGCGCCGGATGCCCTCCAGGCTCACGCCCTCGGCACCCAGGTCCGCGATCTCCCGCAGCCGGGCCACGTCACGCATGGAGTAGCGGCGCGAACGGCCCGGCGTGCGGCCGGGGCTGACGAGGCCCATCCGGTCGTACTGCCGCAGAGTCTGCGGGTGCATACCCGCCAACTCTGCGGCCGTACTGATCACGAAGACCCGGGTGTTCTCGTCCATGGCTGATTAGCCCTTGGCCCTGGCGAGCAGTTCGTCGCGCGGGTTCTCCTTGGGCAGCGCCTCGTTGAACGCAAGCAGCTTCTCCTCGGCGTCCTTCGACAGGTGCGACGGCACGGCCACCTGAACCTCGGCGAGCAGGTCGCCGGTGCCCTTCGGGGTGACCACGCCGCGACCCTTGACCCGCAGCACCCGCCCGCTGGGGGTACCGGGGGCCACGCGCAGCTTCACCGGGGGCCCACCCAGGGTGGGCACCTCGATGGTGGCGCCGAGGGCGGCCTCGGCGAAGGTCACCGGCACGTTCACGCGCAGGTTGAGGCCGTCGCGTTCGAATACCGGGTGCTTGCGCACGGTGACGGTCAGCACGATGTCACCGTGCTCGCCGCCGTCCGGGCTGGGTTGCCCCTGCCCGCGCAGCTTGATCTTCTGCCCGTCGGCGACGCCGGCGGGAATCTTGACCTTGATCGGCCGACCCTCCTGCGTCTGCAGGGTGATCTGGTCGCCGTGGGTGGCGGTGATGAAGTCGACCGTGGTGGACGCGATCACGTCGCGTCCCCTGGTCGGCCCGCCCGCGCCACGGAAGCCCCCGGTGGGGGTGCCGAACCGGCCACCACCGCCCTGGGCGCCGCGGCCGAACATGCCGCCCAGGATGTCGTCGAAGCCGGCCTGCTCGTAGGAGTAGCCCTGCTGCTGCCGGGCTCCTCCGCCGAACATGCCACCGAAGACGTCGTCGAAACCACCCTGCTGGCCGCCCTGCCCGGGGGCGGTGAAGCGAGCTCCACCGCCCATGGCGCGCACGGCGTCGTACTCCTTGCGCTGTTCGGGGTCACCGATGACCGAGTGGGCCTCGCTGATCTCCTTGAACTTCGCCTCCGCCGCGGGGTTACCCGGGTTGGAGTCGGGGTGGTACTTGCGGGCCAGCTTGCGATACGCCTTCTTCAGATCGGCCGCGGTGACGTCTTTCGAGACCCCGAGAACCTTGTAGAAGTCCTTGTCGAACCAGTCCTGGCTAGCCATCGCTCGGTACCTGCACGACGACCTTGGCTACCCGCAACAGCGAGGATCCGAGGTAGTAGCCGGTCTCGACGACGTCGCCGACGGTTTCCACGTCGATGTCAGGCGTGGGCATCTGGAAAATGGCCTCGTGCACGGTGGGGTCGAACACGTCGCCGACCGTGCCGTACGGCTTGAGGCCGATGCGCTCGGTGCTGGCGCGCAGCTTGGCGGCGATGGTCGCGAAGGCGGTGTCGCCCTCGAGGTCGCCGTGCTTCTCGGCCCGGTACAGGTCGTCGAGCACCGGCAACAGCACCTTGACGACCTCGCCGGTCACGCGCTCGCGCTCGATCTCCCGGTTGGCCTCGGTGCGCTTGCGGTAGTTGGCGTACTCCGCGGTGACCCGCTTGAGGTCGGCGAGGTGCTCGCTCGAGGGGTCGGATGCTTCGAGGTCGGCCGCGTCCAGGATGTCCTGAACGGTCAGCTCGTCTTCCTCGATGCCCTCGGCGTCAGCCGCGTCGACGAACTCGGCCGGGGCGGCCGGGTCGGAGTCCGGCCCGCCCGCCGCGGGGGCGCCCGATTCGGGCGCTCCCGCAGCGGCAGCAGCGGACTCGTCTTCGGGACGGGATTCGTCCGGACGGTTGGAGTCGCTCATTACTTCTTCGCTTCGTCCTCGTCGTCGACAACCTCGGCGTCGACAACGTCTTCGTCGGAGTTACCCGACTCGGCGGCGGGCTCGGCGGGCTCGGACTCGCCGGCCGCGGCATCCGCCTGGCTGGAGGCGTAGATGGCCTCGCCGAGCTTGCCCTGGCTTTCGGTGAGCTTGTCGAACGCGGTCTTCACCGCGTCATCGTCGTCGCCGGCGAGAGCGGACTTGAGAGCGTCGACGTCGGCCTGAACCTCGGACTTGACCTCTTCGGGCAGCTTCTCGTCGTTCTCCTTGATCAGCTTCTCGATCGAGTAGGCGAGCTGCTCTGCGCCGTTGCGGGTCTCGGCGGCTTCGCGGCGGCGCTTGTCCTCCGCGGCGTGCTCTTCGCCCTCGCGCACCATGCGCTCGATGTCTTCCTTGCCCAGCGCGGTGCCGCCGGTGATGGTCATCGACTGCTCCTTGCCGGTGCCCTTGTCCTTGGCGGACACGTGCACGATGCCGTTGGCGTCGAGGTCGAAGGTGACCTCCACCTGCGGGATGCCGCGCGGGGCCGGCGCGATGCCGGTGAGCTCGAAGGTGCCCAGGTTCTTGTTGTCGCGGGTGAACTCGCGCTCGCCCTGGAAGACCTGGATGGCCACGGACGGCTGGTTGTCGTCGGCCGTGGTGAAGGTCTCGCTGCGCTTGGTGGGGATGGCCGTGTTGCGCTCGATGAGGCGCGTCATGATGCCGCCCTTGGTCTCGATGCCGAGGCTGAGCGGGGTGACGTCGATGAGCAGAACATCCTTGCGCTCGCCCTTCAGCACGCCGGCCTGCAGTGCGGCGCCGACGGCGACGACCTCATCGGGGTTGACACCCTTGTTCGGGTCCTTGCCACCGGTCTCGGCCTTGACGAGCTCGTACACGGCGGGCATGCGGGTGGAGCCACCGACGAGGACGACGTGTGCGATGTCTTCGACCTTGACGCCGGCCTCACGGATGACGTCCTGGAAGGGCTTCTTGGTGCGGTCGAGCAGGTCTTCGGTCATCTTCTCGAACTGGGCGCGGGTGAGCGTCTCGTCGAGGTTCGCCGGGCCGTTCTCCGTCAGCGACAGGTACGGCAGCTGGATGCTGGTGGACATGCTCGAAGAGAGTTCCTTCTTGGCCTGCTCAGCGGCTTCCTTGAGGCGCTGCTTGGCGATCTTGTCCTTGGAGACGTCGACGCCGGTGGAGTCCTTGAAGCGCTTGATCAGGTGATCAACGATGCGCTGGTCCCAGTCGTCGCCACCGAGGCGGTTGTCGCCGGCGGTCGAACGCACCTGGATGGTGCTGAAGTCGTCGTCCTTGCCCACCTCGAGGAGGGAGACGTCGAAGGTTCCGCCACCGAGGTCGAAGACCAGGATGAGCTCGTCTTCCTTGCCGCGGTCCAGGCCGTAGGCCAGGGCGGCCGCGGTGGGCTCGTTGATGATGCGCAGCACGTTGAGGCCGGCGATCTCGCCGGCTTCCTTCGTAGCCTGGCGCTCGGCGTCGTTGAAGTAGGCGGGAACGGTGATGACGGCGTCCGTCACCTTGTCGCCCAGGTACTGCTCGGCGTCGCGCTTGAGCTTGGCGAGGATACGGGCGGAGATCTCCTGCGGGGTGTACTTCTTGTCGTCGATGCCGACGGACCAGCCGGTGCCGACGTGGCGCTTGACCGACGAGATGGTGCGGTCCACGTTGGTGACCGCCTGGCGCTTGGCGGTCTCGCCGACGAGAACCTCGCCGTCCTTGGTGAACGCAACCACGGAAGGCGTGGTGCGGAAGCCTTCAGCGTTTGCGATGACGGTGGGTTCTCCACCCTCGAGTACGGCCACCACCGAGTTGGTGGTTCCGAGGTCAATGCCGACTGCACGAGCCATGTGAGAGTATCTCCTTCAAAAGTTTGGGTTCAAGGCCTATTTCAACAGACTTGAGTGTTGCTGGCTCAAGTGTGCCACCGCCCGAAAACCTAAGTCAAGCTGGGGTTCCCAAAGTTGAGTCGGAGAGGCTCAACTCTCAGCGTTCTCACAAGCTCGGCTCACGGATCACCCAGGCGGCAGATGTGAATCGCGCCTGAATGGCCGTTCCATTCGACGGCATGCCGATCGCACTGCGAGAATAACGTGTGCTGCCCTCGACCCCTCCCGATCCCGCCGCGGACTCCGTGCGCCGACGGGCCGTGCTGGCGAAGCTCCCGCGGATCTCCCGGCTCGACGGCTCCGCCATCCGCGTGTTGCTCGTCGACGACGAGGACACCCTCACCAATCTGGTGAGCCTGGCGCTGAGTTACGAGGGCTGGATCGTCGACGTGGCCCACACCGGACAGGCCGCTCTGCGGGCCTACCGCGACAACCGGCCCGACGTCGTGATCCTCGACATCATGCTGCCCGACACCGACGGACTGAGCGTGCTGCGCCACCTGCGTTCGGGGGGCTCCACCACGCCGACCCTCTTCCTCACCGCCAGGGACTCCGTGGACGACCGCATCATCGGCCTGACCGCCGGCGGTGACGACTACATGACCAAGCCGTTCAGCCTCGAAGAACTGGTGGCCCGGCTGCGCGGGCTGCTGCGCCGCACCGTGCAGGCCGTACCCGACGAGCAGGCCGCGTTGGTGGTGGGCAACCTGACCCTGGACGAGACCAGTTACCAGGTGCGTCGCGACGACGCCGATATCATGCTCACCACGACCGAGTTCGACCTGTTGCGCTTCTTCATGCGCAACCCGATGCGGGTGCTCAGCCGGGCACAGATCCTCGACGAGGTCTGGAACTACGACTTCGCCGGGCGAGGAAGCATCGTGGACCTCTACGTGTCGTACCTGCGCAAGAAGATCGATGCCGAGCGCACCCCGATGCTGCACACGGTGCGCGGCGTCGGCTACATGCTGCGGCCCGCGGAGTGAGCGCGGTCGATTCGGCGGCTCCCGCTGAGCGCGGCGCGGCGCCCTGGACGCTCCGCCGCCGGCTCGTGGTGGGAATCGCCGGCGTCGTGGCCGCCGTGCTGCTCGGCACGGGCCTGCTGAGCATCGCCGTGTTGAGCAGCTCCACGAACACCGTGGCCGACAGCCAGCTCACGGCCTCGCTGTCGGCTCTGAGCCGGTCGGTCGACAAGTTCCGGGGTGCGCCGGCCGTCGGCGGGCACGGCGGTGGCGTGGCCAAGTCCTTCGTCGACTTCGTCGGGCACGGGCGCGGCACCGTGATCGCTGTCGTGGCGGACGGCGTGGTCGCCGATTCCGCGCTGTTTTCGGACACCGGCGCCGTCGTGCTCTCCCGCGACGCAACCGAGGCGATCGAACTCGCCCTCGCCGGCCAGGCGGCGGACGGCGATAACCGCAGCCTGGACCTGGGCGACCTCGGCACCTACCGCGTCGCCACCGTGGTCAACGACGGCGAGCTCCTGGTCGCCGGGGTGCCGCTCGAGGCCGCGGAGACGGCGTTACTGCGCCAGGCCCTGGCCATCGCCATCGCCACCGTGCTGGCGCTGGCCGGAACCGTGTTGGGCACGATTCTGGTCGTGCGGCTGGCCCTCCGCCCCCTGGCCCGCGTGGTCGACACCGCCGTCGAGGTGACCGCGCTGCCACTGGCCGTGGGCGACCATGGCATCTCCACCCGCCTCGCGGCCGCCGACACCGATCCGCGCACCGAGACGGGCAAGGTGGGCGAAGCCCTCAATCAGCTGCTCGACCACGTCGACACCGCCCTCAGCGTGCGGGCCGCCACCGACCGGCGCATGCGCCGGTTCGTCACGGATGCCTCCCACGAGCTGCGCACCCCGCTCGCGGCCATTCAGGGCTACGCCGAACTGACCCGCCAGGACAGCTCCGAGCTGCCCGAGATCACCGAGTACTCGCTGGCCCGCATCGAATCCGAGGCGCGCCGGATGAGCTCGCTGGTGGGCGACCTGCTGCTGCTCGCCCGTCTTGACGAGGGCCAGGACCTGCACGTGGAGGACGTGGACCTCGCCGACCTGTTGCTGACCGCGGTGAACGACGCTCGGGCCTCCGCGCCGACGCACAGCTGGCTCGCAGAGGTGCCCGAAACGGCCGTGGTCGTGCGCGGCGACCGGGAACGCCTGCACCAGCTGGTGGCGAACCTGCTCTCCAACGCCAGGGTGCACACCCCGCCCGCCAGCACCGTGACCGCCCGGCTGCGGGTGGGCGCGCCCGGCATGCCGGTGCAGCTGAGCGTGCAGGACGACGGGCCGGGCATCTCCGTGGACCTGCTGCCGGTGATCTTCGAACGCTTCGCGCGCGGCGACGCCTCCAGGACCCAGGAGTCCGGCGGCACCCGCAGCACCGGCCTCGGCCTGGCGATCGCCCTGTCGATCGCCGAGGCGCACGGCGGCACCATCCGGGTGCAATCCGCCCCGACGGGCACCTCCTTCACGGTCACCCTGCCCACGCCCAGCGCCCCCCTACCGACCCGCGAGCTGTGACTTAAGCCCCGAAAACCCGGGGTTTTTGGGGCTTAAGTCACAGCTCGCGTATCGTTTAGCGCGTGATTCGCCTGGTGGTTGTGCTCCCGATGGTGCCGCTGCGGGTGGGCGCCAGCTTCGCCGTGGCCGAGTGGCCCCTGCACGTCACGGTGCTGCCGCCGTTTCTCACGGATGCCGCCCCCGGCGACGTCGCCGACGCCATCCGTCGTGCCGCCCTGAACCAGGCGCCCCTCACGGTCATCGCCGGCGAGGACACGTTGTTCGGCCGGCGGCACAACATCCCCGTCACGTTGATGCTGCCGCACGTGGAGCTCACCCGGCTGCACCACACCCTGGTGGCCGCCATTCGCCCGTTCGCCGCCGCTCCCGACGAGCCGGCGTTCACCGGCGACGGCTTTCGCGCCCATGTGACCCACAAACCGCCCGCACGCATCCACCCCGGCCAGCCACTCACCCTCAGCCAGGTCGCCCTGGTGGACATGCTCCCCCGCACGCACGATGCCGGCCGCACGGTCCTGGCCACCCACAACCTCACCGCGCCACCCCGCGAACCGTGAGTTAAGCCCAAAAACCCCGAGTTTTCGGTGCTTAGGTCACGGCTCGCGGGCCGGTAATTTGGGGGCATGGACATACGGGAGGCCCGGGAGGGCGACTGGGGTCAGATTTGGCCCTTCTTGCGGGACGTCGTGGCGGCCGGCGAGACCTACTGCTGGCCGCGGGACACGACCGAGGACGCCGCCAGAGCATGGTGGATGGGCAAGCCAGGCGGCCGCGTCTTCGTGGCCGACGACAACGGGCGGGTGCTCGGCACCGCCGAGCTGCACACCAACCAGCCAGCGGCCGGCGGCCACGTGTGCAACGCCGGCTTCATGGTGGCACCGCAGGCGGCCGGCCGCGGCATCGGCCGGGCCCTGGCCGAGTATGTCCTCGCCCAGGCCGCGAACGCCGGCTTTCGCGCGATGCAGTTCAACGCCGTCGTGGAGACCAATCACAACGCCGTGAGCCTCTGGCAGTCGCTGGGTTTCAGCATCCTCACCACGGTGCCCGGCGCCTTCCGGCATCCGGCGCACGGGTTCGTGGGTCTGCACGTGATGCACCGGTCCCTGCTTCCCCAACATCCGTCGCCCATTGTTCACCCCACGGCCTTAGGGTGAACGCATGACCGAGACACTCGACGGCAACGGCGCCGCCCACGCCCCAGCGGCCCACACCCCCGCTCGCGCCTCGGTCGTCGCCTGGAGCCTGTGGGACTGGGGCTCGGCCGCGTTCAACGCCGTGGTCACCACGTTCGTCTTCTCCGTCTACCTGACCGGCTCGTCGTTCGGCGACGAAGGCGACGTCGCCGCGCAACTGGGCTGGGCGCTCGCGATCGCCGGGTTCCTGATCGCCGTGCTCGCCCCGGTCACCGGCGCCCGCTCGGACTCGTCCGGCCGGCGCAAGTTCTGGCTCGGCGTAAACACCTTCATCGTGGTGGGCCTGACCGCCGGTATGTACTTCGTGCTGCCCACCCCCGAGTACCTGCTGCTCGGCCTGGTGCTGCTGGCCGCCGGCAACGTGTTCTTCGAACTCGCCGGGGTCAGCTACAACGCCATGCTCGCCCAGGTGTCGACGCCGCGCACCATCGGCAAGGTGAGCGGCTTCGGCTGGGGTATGGGCTACATCGGCGGCATTGTGCTGCTGCTGATCGTGTATTTCGGCTTCATCAGCCCCGAGGTGGGCCTGTTCGGCGTCACCAGCGAAAACGGGCTGGCGGTGCGGGTGACCATGCTCATCGCGGCCGCGTGGTTCGGCCTGTTCGCGCTGCCGCTGCTGCTGCGGGTGCCCGAATACCGGGCGCCGGATGCCGCGAAGCGCGCCAGGGTGGGCTTCTTCCAGTCCTACGTGGTGCTCGGCCGCGACGTGGCCAAACTCTGGAAAACCAACCGCCAGGTGGTCTACTTCCTCTTCGCGAGCGCCATCTTCCGCGACGGCCTGGCCGGCGTTTTCACCTTCGGCGGGGTTCTCGCGGCCTCGGCGTTCGGCTTCTCCCCCGGCGAGGTGATCATCTTCGCAATCGCCGCGAACGTGGTGGCCGGCGTCGCCACCATCAGCGTGGGCGTGCTCGACGACAGGCTTGGCGCCAAGCCCGTCATCGTCACCGCCCTGGTGGGCCTCATTGTCAGCGGCAGCCTGGTGTTCCTGCTGCACGACGGCGGCCAGATCGTCTTCTGGACCGCGGGCCTGGCCCTGTGCCTGTTCGTCGGCCCAGCCCAGTCGGCCAGCCGCACCTTCCTGGCCAGGATCATCCCGGCCGGCCGCGAGGGCGAGGTATTCGGCCTGTACGCCACCACCGGTCGCGCCGCCAGCTTCCTGGCCCCCACCGCGTTCGCGCTCACGGTGACGATCTTCGGCGAAACCTACTGGGGCATCCTGGGCATCGTGCTGGTGCTCGTCGTCGGCCTGCTGTTGCTGCTGCCCGTCAAGGCCCGGCAGAAGCAGATGGGCTGAGCACTCCAGGTGGTGAGGCCGGCGGTGCTCCCGGTGGTGCGGCCGGATGCGTTCCCGCCGCCGCCCAGAGCCAGTGGAAGTGGTTGATCGGGCCGTGTCCGCCGCCCACCTCGAGCTGGTCGGCGAAGGCCAGGCTGTCGCTGAGCCAGGCCTTCGTCTCGGTCAGCGCGCGCGGCCAGTCCCCGTGCCGGGCCGCCAGGGTGGCCAGGGCAGACGACATCGAACAGCCGGTGCCGTGGGTGTTTGCGGTGTGGATGCGCGGTGCGGAGACCTGCACGATGCGGGCCTGCCCCGGCACGGTGCCGGCCGCGTCGACGAGGGCATCCGGGCAGGCCGGACCGGCCAGATGGCCGCCCTTCACCAGCACCAGGGTGCCGGTGGCACGGGAGAGCCGCTCGCCCTGGTCGAGGGCGTGCGCCCAGTCGGCGGCCTCGGCTTCGTTCACGAGCACGGCCAGCTCGGGCAGGTTCGGGGTGACCAGGTGCACCAGAGGCACCAGGGCGCGCAGCGCCGCCTCGGCGGATGCGTCGAGCAGCCGGTCGCCGCTGGTGGCGATCATCACCGGGTCGAGCACGATGACCGGCGGCGCCACCCGCGCCAGCCACGCGGCCACGGCCTCGATGAGGTCGGCCTGGCCGAGCATCCCGATCTTCACCGCATCGATGGAGACGTCGTCGCTGACCGCGTCGAGCTGCTCCAACAGGAAGGACACCGGCGGGATGTGCACCGAGCGCACCCCGCGGGTGTTCTGGGCGACGAGCGCGGTGACCACGGCCATGCCGTAGCCGCCGGTCGCGGCGATGCTCTTGAGGTCGGCCTGAATCCCGGCGCCCCCGGTGGGGTCGGTGCCGGCGATGCTGAGCACCCGTGGGATGTCCCGCGGCCCGGTCATCGGGTCCACTCCCGGTGCAGGGCACGGGCAGCGGCGCGGGCATCCGGCGCGGCGCAGATCGTCGACACCACGGCCACCCCGGCGGCCCCGGCCTGGCGCAACGGCCAGACGTCCGCGAGGCCGACACCGCCGATGGCCACGCAGGGCAACACGCTCGTGCTGGCCAGCTTTGCGAAGCCGGGCACCCCGAGCACGGGCGGGTGGTCGGGTTTGGTAACGGTGGCCCGGATCACGCCAACACCCAGGTAGTCGACGGTGCCGGCGGGCAGCTCGAAGACCCGGGCGAACTCGGCCGGAGTGTTCGCGGTGATTCCCACGATCGCGTCGGGGCCGACCCTGTCGCGCACCCGGGCCACGGCTTCGTCGCCCTGGCCCACGTGCAGGCCGTGCACGGCGGCGCCCTCGGCCAGCGCCCGAAGGTAGACGTCGACCCTGTCGTTGACGACCACCGTGGTGCGGTCCCCGACCGCGCCGGCCACCTGCAGCAATAGGCGCAGCACGGCGTCGTCCGAACCGGTCTTGTCGCGCACCTGCACCGTGGTGATGCCGCCGACCACGGCGTCGATCACGGTCGCCAGCACGCCGCGGGCACCACACAGTGCGGTGTCGGTGACGAGGTAGAGCGCGAGATTGCTCACGCCAAGCGCGCTTGGTCGGCCACGGTCGCGGCGTCCAGGGAGTGCAGCCGATCGAGGAAGTGCACCGCGAAACTGCCCGGCCCGGCCGCGTCGGCGGCGGCGAGCTCGGCGGCGACGGTGTACACCAGTGTCGCGGCGGCGGTCGCGGCGAGGATGGCGCCGGGATCGTCGGGGTCGACGAGCGAGAGCACGGCGGCGGTCACCGCGCCGAGCGCGCATCCGCCGCCGGTGACCCGGGTGAGCAGCGCATGCCCGTTGGCCACCCGGATTGTGTGCGAACCGTCGGTGATGAGGTCGACCACGCCGGAGACGGCCACGCTCGCCCCGGTGCTGCGGGCGAGCAGGGCCGCGGCGTCGGCTGCACTCTCCGGCGAGTCGGTGGCGTCCACACCACGGCCGCCGGTGCCCAACTGGGCCAGTGCGATGATCTCCGACGGGTTGCCGCGGATGGCCGTGGGCCGGAAGTGCAGCAGCTCGCGGGCCAGCCCGGTGCGCACCGGCAGCACGCCGACCGCGACGGGGTCGAGCACCCACGGGGTGCCGGCGGCGTGCGCGGCCGCCGCGGCCTCGAGCATCGCGTTGCGCTGCTCGGCATGCGGGGTGCCCACGTTCACCAGCACCCCGGAGGCTATCCCGGCGAACGGCCCGGCCTCGGTGGGCACGTCCACCATGGCGGGCGCGGCGCCGAGGGCCAGCAGGACGTTGGCGGTGAAGTTGGTCACCACCGCGTTCGTGAGGCATTGCACGAGAGGTTGACTCTCGCGCAGACGTTCAAGCAGGTGGGCAGCATTCTCTGGTGTCAGACGGACGGTCATCCGGGACATCCCTTCGCTAGTACGAACTAGATCAGGTTCAACGGGTGTTTTCTCAGCCCCAGCCATCCGGCAGGGCACCCCGTGTCACTACCGAAACCCTAGCGTCCCCCCGCTGGTGGCGAGCAAGCGCGACGCCCCGTGGCGCGGCGCACATCAGATTAAAAGTCGATGTCGTCGGTGGCGAACCACGGCACCGGCACCGCCGGGTCGAATTCCGCGCGCGGATCCACTTCGTAGGTCTCCAGCACCACGCTGACGCCCGGTGACACGAGTACCTCAACGCCGACCTCGCCGACAACGGGCAGGCTGACCATGGCCCCACCCCGCCGGACGGCGGCCGTGAGGGCCGCCGAAAGGGAGGTCACGTCGCTCGAGGTGCTCAATCGAAACAGGCGCCCGCCGACGGTAACGGTATGTGCCTGCATGAACGTCTCCCTCGTGAACACCACAGGCTAGGACCAAAGCGACGACGTGGATACACGCTTGACAAGGGACACTCCGACGGTCCGGAGCCGCGCCGGTACGGTGGCGCGATGAGCCTGCGTGGTTTCGCCCCGGCGACGCGGGGAGTTCTTCTGGGAACTCGCCCGCGGACCCGCCTGCGTGACTCCGAGCCTTGCCGCCACCCGGGCCGACGACGGCCCGGCGGCGACGGCGGCCTCTTTCCGGGCGATACCGGTTGCCCGGCGAACCCAGCGTTTCGGCCTACAGGGCCGCCGCGCCCAGAATTGGGGCGACATTGTCTGAAACCCACCGGCCATAGTCCAGGTCCACCGGGCACACTGGATCTATGACTAGCTCACTCATCCACAAGGCCGAACTCCTCAACGCCCTGCACGTGCCCGGAACGCCGCTCATCGTCACGAATGTGTGGGACGCGATCACCGCGAAGATCGTCTCCGAGACCCCGGGCGTGAAAGCCCTGGCGAGTGCGTCGCACTCGGTCTCCAACGTGCGCGGCCTGCAGGACGGCGAGGGCCTCACCGTCGACGAGGCCATCATCGCCGCCCGCATCATCACCGGAGCGACCGACCTGCCGGTCTCGATCGACTTCGAGAAGGGGTATGCCGCGGATGCCGCGGGCGTGGCCCGGAATGTGCGCCGCCTGATCGAGGAGGCCGGGGCAGCCGGCATCAACCTCGAAGACTCCGTTGGCACAACGAAGGCGCCGCAGTTCGACATCCCTACCGCGGCCGCCCGTGTGGCCGCGGCGCGCGAGGGCGCCGAGGCGGCCGGGGTGCCGCTGGTGATCAACGCCCGAGTCGACACCCTCGCGGGCGGCGGGGAATGGGCCGAGGCCGTCGAGCGCGCCAACGCCTATCTCGATGCCGGCGCCGACGTGATCTTCTTCCTCGGCCTCGGCGACGAAGACAAGGTGAAGCGCGCCCTCGACGAGGTGAACGGCCGCATCTCCGTGATCGGGAACCCCGGCGCCGTGCCGCTGGCGCGCCTGGCCGAACTGGGCGTCTCCCGGGTCAGCTTCGGCCCCGGCACCCTCGGCCTGGCCCTCGCTGCGTTGCAGCGCGCTGCAACGCAGCTCACCGCGCTCGGTGAGTACCCCGACGACCTCGGCTTCTCCTTCAAGCTCTAGTCCGGCCCTCCGCGAGGCCGGCTCGATACGGTGGGTCGATACGGTGGGTCGATACGGTGGGGTCATGCCCACCTTCGCTTCGCACGATGAGACCACTCTGTACTACGGCGTTGTGACCGTGGCGGGCGCGCGTGAACGCCCGCCGCTGGTCGTGCTGGCCGGCGGACCGGCCCGGCATCCGGAATACCTGGGCGATCTGGCCGGGCTCACGCGCCTCCGCACCCTCGTGGTGCTGCACCAGCGCGGCGTTGGAGAGTCATCGCCGTCGCCGACCGCGGCCGCCGCATCCTGGCCCGCCCTGGCCGACGACGTCGAGGCGCTCCGGCGGCACCTGGGACTGGCCGAGATCGAGCTGCTCGGCCACTCGGCCGGCACTCGCGTGGCGCTGGCCTATGCCGCCCGCTACCCTCAACACTTGGCAAGCCTGTGCCTGCTCACCCCGCCGGCCCAGTGGCTCGTAAACACTCCGGACGACAGCTCGGGCATCATCACCGCGCACCGCGCCGAGCCCTGGTACGCCGACTACCTCGCACACCGGATCGCGGCGACGGCGGCGAAGACCGCCTCCGACCTCAACCGGCTGTTCCCCTACCTCGCCCCGATCGCCTGGGCGCGGTGGACGGCCCAGGCCCGGGAGCACGAGGCGACCGGCGCCTGGCATCCCGCAGCACAGGACCTGTTCTTCGCCGGGGCGGACCCGGCCGGCATCGTGGACGGCCTGACGCAGGTGCACTGCCCCGTGCTGGTGGTGGCGGGCGCCGAGGACGGCCTCACCGGGCTCGCCCCGGTGCTGGCCATCGCGGACCTGTTCGCGAACGGCCGCGCCGTGACCATCGCCGACGCGGGACATTACCCGTGGGTGGAACAGCCGCAGGCGTTCACCGCGGCGCTGACCGACTTCTACCGGCCCCCGGCGATCGCCGCGTAGAACCCTCGCTGGGGTGTTCCCTGACACGGCCCGCGGTGACAGGATGCTCCTGTTCGAGTCCGCCGCTCCGGCTACCGAAGGCTGCACATGGTGACGTTTGGCATCGAGGAAGAGTACTTCCTCGTCGACCCCCGCACCCTGCGGCCGGTCAGCCTGGCCGACACCATCCTGGGCGACCTGTCCCCCCTGGCTCGCTCGCGCGGACTCGTCACCCACGAGTTCCTCGCCTCCCAACTGGAACGGGCCTCGGCGGTGTTCACCGAATTGGCCGAGGCCGAGGCCGACCTGGCCGGTTTTCGAGGCGAATTGGCCGCGGCCGCCCGGGCCCGTGGAGCACTGGCGATCGGAACCGGCACCCCTTTCGACGCCCCGGCGGCGCCGACCCTCACCGACGCGGCCCGGTACCACCGGATCGGCTCCGGGGTGCGCGGAGTCGTGCGCGACCATCAGATCTGCGCCACGCACGTGCACGTCGGTGTGCCCAGCCGGACGGCCGGGGTGCACGCCCTCAATCGCCTGCGGGTGTGGCTACCCACGTTGCTGGCGCTGACCGGCAATTCGCCGTTCTGGCGTGGCCGGGACGTCGGCTTCGACTCCTGGCGGGCGGTGATCATGCGCCGCTGGGCAACCGCCGGTTGCCCGCCGACGTTCGCCGACGCGGACGACTACGACCGGCGCATCCGTCGTCTGGTCGGCGTGGGAGCCACGGTGGATACCGCCACCGTGGCCTGGCATGCGCGGCTGTCCGAGAGGTATCCCACGGTCGAGGTGCGGGTGGCCGACGCCCAACTCGATCTGGCGCCCACGATATTGCTGGCGGCGTTGGCCCGCGCCCTCGTCATGACCGGCGCGGCCGCGGGCGAGCGCGGTGCGCCGCCGCCCGCGGTGGAGCCCGAACTGCTCGATGCCGCGCTGTGGCATGCCTCCCGCGACGGCATCCGGGGCCGGCTCCTCGATCCCACCACCCGTGAGCTGGCGCCGGCCCGGGTGGTCATTGACGGCCTGCTGCGCTCCGTCGTCGACGCGTTGGAGGACGCCGGCGACCGGCCCCGCGTGGCCGAGCTGATCGAGCAGGTGTGGCGCACGGGAACGGGCTCCCAGCAGCAGCGGCGGGCGTTTCGCACTGGTGGGCTCGCCGGTTTGCGAACGCTCGTCGAGTCGTCGTTCAGCTGATGCCCTGACCGGCCTGATCGGGGCCGACAAGCGCCGCGATCCACCGGTCGAGGTGGCCCTGCTCGGCGAGGTGGCGCGCCCAGTGCCCGCGCCCGGCGGATCGCGGTGCGAGCGTCGGCCGGGCATCCCGCCCGCTCGAGCAGCTCGGCCCGCGCCGCCCAGTGCAGGTGGTACTCGCCGAGCCCGTCAATGCCGTCAAGCCGGGCCAGCCCGGCCAGGGGGCCGTCGGCCATGGCCACGGCGACGGCGTGATTGGGCGCCACCACCGGGATTGAGCGCCACCACCGGCGACGACATCATTGCGGCCAGCTGGGCATACGCGTTCACGATGGCGGTCCATGGCGAGCAGGATCGCAAGCCAATTGATCGTCATGGTGTTCTTTGTCCGGGGCGGCCGGTACCGCCACTCGGAACCATGACGCAGGCCGCGGCCGAGATCGACAGCCCGACAGGACACTTTTCAGCCGGCGGCGAGGACCTCCACGATGAAGCCCGCGGACCTCTCCCGCAGCATGTCGATCCGGTCCCGACGAGCGGCACCGACATCGAATCCGACGTACGCGACGGAGGGGAGCTTCCGCACATTGACCGAGCACTGGAACTCCGCACAGATCCAGGTGCCGATGGTGTTGCCGTTGCGGCCCGCCGCACCGGCTCGCTGGGCGCTGTACAGCACCACGTCGTTGGGTAGCTTCACATCGCGGCACCACGAGCACTGGGCGCGGCGGCGCGGGGATGCATCCGCCTGCCGGAGGACGATGCCGACCGGCTCGCCGTCGACGGGGACGACGACGTAGGAACGGCGCTTCATTTTGGGGTCGATCCAGCCGAGGTAGTCCATCTCAGCCCAGTCGAGCTCGGCGAAGCCGGACGGCAGGGTGATGTCGGACACGACCTTGCGGGAGGCGTTCACGAAGGCGGCCCTGATGGTGGTGGTGCTGAGGGGGAGCATGCGAAATCTCAATCGGTTGAGCGGTCGGGGTGCCGCGCGTCGGCAGTGGGCCAGTTGCGCAGTGAGGTGTCGATGGCGTCGAGGACCCGGGTCCAGCTCACGGTCGCCGGGGGAACCGAATGGTCGAACCCGCCGCCGGCTTCGAGCGCGACGAAGCCGTTGATGGCGCTGCCGAGCAGCCGCACCGCGTGGACCTCGTCGTCGGGGGTCAGGCCGTAGCCGCTCATGATGGCCCGCGCCGATCGGGCGATGACCCCGCCCGCGCTTCTGGCGGCGGCCTCCGGCGAGACGCGGCGCTGCGCCGCCTGCCAGCGGCCGGGGTGGGCGGTGGCGTAGTCGCGGTGGGCATCCGCGAACGCGAACAGGGCGCCGCGGCCGGCCTTGCCGGGCAGCGCCTCGGCCAGGGCATTGGCGAGTTCCTGTAGCGCGAACGCTGCGGTGAGGTCGAGCAGGTCGTCGAGCCCCCCGAGGTGCGAGTAGATGCTCGCCGGGCGCACGTCGAAGCGGCGGGCGAGGGCGGAGAGCGTCACCGCTGGTAGCCCGCTTTCGTCGGCCAATTCGGCGGCCGCCTGGACCAGCCGGGCCTCGGTCAATCCGGGACGCTTCATCAGGTTTCCTAAATCTCGTAGTTTACAAACTACAGCCTATAGGCAATTCGACGTGAATGCATAGGTGAGCCGGGCTCAGCCGTCACCGAGGCCCGCGGTATCGGGTAGCAGCGTGAACTCGGCCCGGGCGTCCACGGCGAGCCGGACCGGTGCGTCGCCGGCGTTGCGGATGTCCACGGTGAAGCCGATCGTGCCACCGAACGCCACGGTAGCGGCGTCGAGCACCGGGCCGAGCACGTGCACCTCCGCGGGGTGGAATCCCAGCTGTGCCGACGCCTGCGGGTGGCCCTTCTTGACCAGGGTGCGGAGCGCGTGCCGCACCAGCGAGGCGGTGTTCGCATCGGGTGCGGCCAGCCAGGAGGCGGTGGTGGCGATCGACAGGTCGGGCTGCTGCCGGCTGAGGTCGTTGAGGTGATTGGCCACCGAGCGGCGCACCACCTCGTCCTCGTCGCGGTAGAGCGCGTGCAGCACCGGCAGGGTCAGCGTGGGGTCGGCCAGGATCGCCGGCACCCGGATGGCCCAGGGCAGGAACGGCCGGGTGCCCTCGGAGGCCAGCCGGCGCACAGCCGGGTCGGTCGAGCCGGTCCAGCCGAGCACGATCGGCATCGCCCGGGCCATATCGTGATTGAGCAGCAGCCGAATGGCGAATTCCGAGGTGAGCCGCGGGGTGAGCGCAGCGAGCATCCGCATGGCGTCGTCGAAAGCGGCCTCGGTGCCCGCGTCGATGGCCTTGAGGGCGAGGGCGCTGGTGACCGGCCAGATCAGCCAGCCGCCAAACGGCGGGGCGCCCTGCGCGGCGGCGCGGATGGTTCCGGCGAACGAGTCGTAGTCGCCGGGCAGGTCGGCCAGCAGTGCGTCGCGCAGCAGGTCGCTGCGCTCCCGCAGTGACAGCGGCCCGCACGCCCTCCCCTCAACACGAACGGAGCTCCCTCATGAGCGATTGGACCGCTGACGAGCTGACCCGCATCGGCAAGGCCGAGGAACTGCAGGTCTCCTCTACCCGAGCCGACGGCACCCTGCGCCCCTACGTCACCATCTGGGTGGTGCGCGCCGGCGACGACATCTACATCCGCTCCGCCTACGGCGGGGCCAACCCGTGGTTCGTGCGAGCTACGACGAGCGGCACCGGCCGCATCCGTGCCGGCGGAGTGGAGAAAGACGTCACGTTCGCGGCTGCGCCCTCGGCTGCGCACGGCGCGATCGACGCGGCGTACCACGCCAAGTACGACCGTTACGGGCGCGCAATCGTGGGGTCGGTGACCGGCGCGGATGTCGAGGCCACGACGTTCCGGCTGGTGCCCCTCGACGACTGACGCCCTGGCGCGATGACCAGCGCAATTGCGCCCGCACCGAGCACGAGCCCCGCGAGGGTGGCGAGCGTGAACGGGTCGGCGAAGAGGATGCTGCCTGCGACGGCCGTGGTCGGGGCCACCAGGTACAGCAAGGCGTTCAGGGCAGTGATGCCCAGGCGTCGCAGCAGGAACCAATAGAGCGCGTAGGCGATGAGGGTGGGAAACACGGCGATCAGCGCGGTAGAGAGCCAGAAGCTCAGGGTGGCCGGCGGGGCCAGCGCCCCGGTGAAGGCGGCCAGCAGCGTCACGGCCACCAGCGTGATGGCGGCATGGGTGGCCAGGGTGGCGAAGACGCCGAGCCGGGCCGAGGTGCGCCGCTCCAGGAACGTCGCCGTGACGAGGCTGGCCAGCGCCACCAGCGGCAGCACATAGGCGGGGGTCGGCGACATCGACGCCGAGGCATCCGCCGCCACGATCAGGACCACCCCGATCGCACCGAGCGTCAGGCCCAGCCACTGCACCGCCCGCACCCGCAGCCCCAGGAGCGGCCCGACCAGGGTCGCCACGACGAGGGGCTGGATCGCGTCGATGAGGGCCGTGGTCCCGGCCGAGACCCCGGCACCGACGGCCAGGTAGATGGGAAGGATGTAGCCGAATTGGGCGAAGAGGCCGATGGTGAGGTGTGGTCGGATGTCGCGCCAGGCCGGGAACGCGAACCGGCGAGTCCGGAGCCGACGACCTCGGAAGCCGAGTGCCACCATCCCGAGAAGCAGGAGGGCAGCGACGACGAGGTACCGCCAGACCAGCACGGTCAGGGCCGGGGCCGCATCCGTGCCGATCTTCGCGATGATGAAGCCGGAACTCCACGTCAGTACGAAGGCGGCCGAGGCCCCGACCAGGAGGAACCGTTGGGGTATACCGATCTGTGTACTCATTCCAACGAGTATACAGAGCGGTATAGTTAATGCCATGACCGCTCAGAACTCGCCCGAGGTGATCCCGCACTACACTCCAGGGGCCGAGCGGCTGCTTGCCGCGGCGTCTGACCTCTTCTACCGGGAGGGTATCCACGCCGTCGGCGTCGACACCATCGCCGCGGCGGCCGGGGTGACCAAGAAGACGCTCTACGACCGGTTCGGGTCGAAGGAGGCGCTGGCCGTGGCCTACCTCCGCGGGCGGGACGCGCGGTGGCGGGAGCACCTGGAGCAGGAGCTCGCGTCGGAAAAGCCCGGCAGCCTGGACCGCATCCTCGCGGTGTTCGACATTTCGGCGCGCTGGGCGGTCGTCAACAGCAACAAGGGCTGCAGCGCCATCAACGCGCGCGCCGAGACAGGCGATGCGGCGCATCCGGTGGCCGTCGAAGCCATTCGCCAGAAGAAGTGGATGCGGGACGTCTTCGAGGGGCTCTGCCGGGACGCCGGCGTCGCCGACGCGGACCGCACGGCCGACATGCTCATGCTGCTCTACGAAGGCGGACTGGTGACCGCAGGAATGGGCACCTTCGCCGACCCCTTCGCGGCCGGGCGCACGGCCGCGGCCTCCATTCTCAAGACCGCCGTCCGCTAGGGACGGGCTCAGCGCGCTCGTCCAGCGCCGTCGCGGTTACGGGGCCCCAGCGCTGATCGGGCCGTTTGCGTCAGCGGGTCAGTCGAGGGTTGCCAGCTGCTCCCCCGCCACGATCATGTCGCCGGGCGCGCGGTGACGCTGCAGCGTGCCCGACCCGGTCGCCACGATCGTGGTCTCCATCTTCATGGCCTCCATCACCACGACGGGGTCGCCCTCGGCGACCTCGGTACCGTCCGCGACCAGCCAGGTGATGAGAGTTCCGGCCATCGGCGCGACGAGGCCGGCGGGCGCGGGAGTCGCCGCGTCAGCCGCGGTGGCTACCGGCGCCCCGGCGCGCGTGAGGACGGATGCGGCTGGTAGCGCTCCGGCGTCGGCGGGCATCCGCAGGGTGTGCCGACGGCCGTCGATCTCGATCCAGCTGTTGGTGATCCCGAGCTCCTCGGGTTCTGGTTGCAGCGCCTCGGCGGGTATCCGTTCGGCGAAGGAGGTCTCGATCCACTGGGTGTGCACCTTGAGAGCCTCGGCTTCGGCGAAGTCGTCGTCGCGCAGCACCGCCCGGTGGAACGGCAGCACCGAGGGGATGCCCTCGAGCACGAACTCGTCGAGGGCCCGCCGGGCGCGACGGATCGCGATCTGGCGGGTGGGCCCGGTGACGATGAGCTTGGCCAGCATCGAGTCGAACCGGCCGGAGACGACCGTGCCGGTCTCGACACCCGAGTCGACCCGGATGCCCGGCCCGGTCGGCGGCTCGAACCGGGTGATTACGCCGGGGGTGGGCAGGAACCCGCGCGCGGCATCCTCGGCATTGATGCGGAACTCGAGGGAGTGGCCAGTGGGCGCCGGGGTCGCCTGCACTGACAGCGGCAGGCCCTCGGCGATGCGCAGCTGTTCGGCGACGATGTCGACGCCGGTGGTTTCCTCGGTGACCGGGTGCTCAACCTGCAGCCGGGTGTTCACCTCGAGGAACGAGATGGTGCCGTCCACGCTGAGGAGGTACTCGACGGTCGCGACGCCCCGGTAGTGCGCCGCGGCGCAGATGTCCGCCGCCGAGCGGTGCAGGCGGTTCCGCTGCTCGTCGGTGAGGAACGGGGCCGGGGCCTCCTCGACGAGCTTCTGGTTGCGGCGCTGCAGCGAGCAGTCCCGGGTGCCGAGCACCACGACGTTGCCGTGGCTGTCGCTGAGCACCTGCACCTCCACGTGGCGGGGTGCGTCGAGGAACTGCTCGACGAAGCACTCGCCGCGCCCGAACGCGGTGACGGCCTCGCGCACCGCGGCGTCGAACTGTTCGGCCACCTCGTCCAGGCTGCGGGCCACCCGCATGCCGCGGCCGCCGCCGCCGAAGGCCGCCTTGATCACGATGGGTAAGCCGTGCGTCTCAGCGAAGGCGACGGCGTCCGCCGCTGAGGCGACCGGATCGGGGGTGCCGGCCACCAGGGGTGCGCCGACGCTGGCGGCGAGCTGGCGGGCGGCGATCTTGTCGCCGAGCAGGTCGATGCTCTCCGGGCTCGGGCCGATCCAGGTGAGCCCGGCCGCGATCACCCGGCGGGCGAAGGGGGCGCTCTCGGAGAGGAACCCGTAGCCGGGGTGCACGGCGTCGGCGCCGCTTCGCACCGCGACGGTGATGAGCTTCTCGGCATCCAGGTATGTCGCGGCGGGGCTGTCGCCGTCGAGGCCCCAGGCCTCGCCGGCCAGCCGCACGTGGATGGCGTCGGCGTCGCTGTCGGCGTAAACCGCGACGGTGTCCAGGCCCCGGTCGGCGCAGGCGCGGATGATGCGCACGGCGATCTCGCCCCGGTTGGCGATCAGGACTTTCTTCATGGTGTTACCTCTGGGTTGTCGGCGAGCGAGTACGCGGCGAACGGGCCGATGGGACGAAAACGGATGCGCGCACCCGGCGGAAGTTGGCCGGCGAGCGGCAGGTGGTGGGTGGCGACCGCGCCGATCACCGGGTAGCCGCCGGTGAGGGGGTGGTCGGCGAGGAAGAGCACGGGCTGGCCGTTCGGCGGGATCTGGATGGCACCGGAGACGGTGCCCTCGCTGGGCAGTTCGGCGCCGACGACCCGGGTGAGGGGCTCGCCCTCCAGCCGCAGTCCCACCCGGTTGGAGCGGGCGCTGACCAGCCAGCTCTGCCCGGTGAGGGCATCGACGGCGTCGGCGGAGAACCAGTCGGTGCGCGGGCCGAGGATCACGTCGAGCACGACCTCGGTCGAGGCGTCGACGGCATCGACGGCGTCGACCGTGGGCGGGCCGGGCAGCGCGACCGCGCGGATGCCGCTCGCGGGCGTGCAGACCGGCAGCACGGCTCCGGCGGTCACCGGCGCCGGGCCGAGTCCGGCGAGCACGTCGGTGGACAGGCTGCCGAGCACCGGGTCCAGGGCGAATCCGCCCCGAACGGCGAGGTAGCTGCGAAGCCCGGAGGTCGGGCGACCCAGCACGAGTTCCTCGCCAGCGCCGAGGGCGAACGGTCCACCGACGGCGACGCTGCGGGTGCGGGCGCTGCCGCCGTCGGCCCCCGCCGGAGTGCTGATGGTCAGCGGCACCGGGGCCCCGGTGACGGCGAGAACCTGCTCGCCGCGGGCTCGAAGCCGCAGGCGGCCGAAGGTCAGTTCGAGGGCGGCTTCCCGGCTGGGGTTGCCGACCAGCCGGTTGGCCGCACGCAGCGACACCGGGTCGAGGGCGCCGGAGGTGGAGACGCCCATGCTCGCGTAGCCGGGCCGGCCGAGGTCCTGCAGCAGCGTCAGCATGCCAGGGTCGAGGATCTCCAGCCCGTGCTCGGCCTCGGCCGTGGGAGTGCCCGCGGGCGCGCTCGACGACTCACCGGCAGAGTCGGAGGCGGCGGAGACCGACACGGCGGCCCGGCCGCCGCCGGAAACCTCCACGAACCGCACCCGGTCGCCCGGCAACAGCAGGGCGGGACGCTCGCGCGACAGGTTCCACATCCGTGCCTCGGTGGTGCCGATGAGCTGCCAGCCGCCGGGGCTCTCGCGCGGGTAGACCCCGCTGAAGGTACCGGCGAGGGCCACGGAGCCGGCGGGGATGCGGGTGCGCGGGGAGCTGCGGCGCGGCACATCCAGGGCCGGGTGGCCGCCGGAGAGGTAGGCGAAGCCCGGGGCGAAGCCGGTGAAACCCACCGCGTAGTCCTGACCGGTGTGCAGCCGCACGACCTCGTCGGCGCTGAGGCCGAGCAGGCCGGCCACCTCGCCCAGGTCTTCGCCGTCGTAGGTCACCGGGATCTCGATGAGGGTGCCCTCCCCGGCGACGCGGCCGTCCAGGTCGCGGGTGCGCACGGCCCGCACGATCTGCTCGGGCGTCACGGCGCTCGGCCTGTAGAACACCAGCAGGGTGCGGGCACCCGGGATCAGCTCGCCGGTGCCGGTGATGGGGTCGCTGCTGAGCGAGTCGAACAGCGCCAGGGTGGTCGGCAGGTCGTCGAGCTCGATCAGGAGGGCGTCGTCGCGAACGGGGAGGAAACGCATGCGGCCCGCCCTAGGAGGTGCGCGTCTCGCCGGCGCGCGGGGCGAAGGCGGCGATGTCGATGGAGGCTGCGGTGAGGGCGCGCCGCACGTGCGCGGCCATCTCGGTGGCGCCCGGACTGTCGCCGTGCACGCAGATCGACTCCGCCGACACCCGGATGGTGCTGCCGTCGATGGCGGTCAGGGTGCCCTCGGTCGCCAGCTGCACCATGCGGGCGGCCACCTGCTCGGCATCGTGCAGCACCGAGCCGGGCTCCCGCCGCGACACCAGGGTGCCCTCGGGTGTGTAGGCACGGTCGGCGAAGGCTTCGGTCACGCTGCGGAGGCCCGCGGCATCCGCTGCCCGCAGTACCTCGGAGCCCGGCAGGCCCAGCACGGCCAGGGTCGGGTCGATCTCACGGATCGCGGTCACCACATCCAAGGCCTGGCGGGCGTCGTGCACGATCGTGTTGTACAGGGCGCCGTGCGGCTTGACGTAAGTGACCGTGGTGCCGGCGGCCCTGGCGATACCCTGCAGCGCGCCGACCTGGTAGATCACGTCGGCGACGAGCTCGGCGCTGGAGACGTCCATGTTGCGCCGGCCGAAGCCGGCCAGGTCGCGATATCCCACGTGCGCGCCGATATACACCCCGGCATCCCGGGCGCCGAGCACGGTCTCGCGGATCACCAGCGGGTCGCCCGCGTGGAAGCCACAGGCGATGTTGGCGCTGGTGACGATGCCGAGCATCGCCGCGTCGTCGCCGAGGGTCCAGCGGCCGAAGCCTTCGCCGAGGTCGCTGTTGAGGTCGATGGTGCTCATGAGGTGCCCTTTTCGGTTAGACGGTCAGCAGCGAGAAGATCGGGCCGACGGCCATCACGGCCATGTACCAGGTGAGCAGCGTGGCGGCCGTTCCGATGACCAGCAGCCAGCGCGGGTAGCGATAACCGTTCATCAGGTCGCCGCGGAACCAGCCGATGTACATGAAGATAGTGAGGCCGATGGGCAGGATCAGGCCGTTGAATCCGCCGACGAACACCATCAGGGTGGCCGGTGCCGTGCCGATGAGCAGGTAGACGGCCAGCGAGACGACGATGAAGACGATGGTGGCGAAGTCGGCGCGGCGCCCGACGAACTTCTTCGAGAACACCGGCAGGAACGACACCGAGGTGTAGGCCGCACCGATGATGCTGGTGATCGCGGCGATCCAGAAGATCGCGCCGAAGACGCGCAACCCGAATTCGCCGGCCGCCGCCTGGAACGCCTGGGCGGCGGGGTTGGCCGCGCTTCCCGAGGTGTCGATGGCCACGCCGCCGGCGACGACACCGAGGATCGCGAGGAACAGCACGTAGCGCATGATGCCGGTTACGAGGATGCCGTTGAACGCCGCACGAGAAACCTCTTTGACGTGCTCGACTCCGGCGGTGCCGCTGGCCAACAGGCGATGTGCGCCGGCGTAGGTGATGTAGCCGCCGACGGTGCCGCCGACGATGGTGGTGATGGTGGCGAAGTTGACCTCATCGGGCAGTACGGTCTGGCGCAGCGCATCCCCGATGGGCGGCTGGGAGATGAACGCGACGATCACGGTGAGCACGATCATGAGCAGCCCGGCGATGACCACGACCCGGTCGACCACCGCTCCCGCCCGCTTCGCCAGGAAAATCGCGATGGCGAACAGGGCGCTGATCAGCCCGCCGATCTTCGCATCCAGGCCGGTGAGCACATTGAGGCCGAGGCCCGCGCCGGCGATGTTGCCGATGTTGAACACCAGCCCACCGAGGATGACGAGGAAGGCGAGCACGAATCCGCTGCCCGGGATTGCGAGGTTGGCCAGCTCCGGCGCACGCTTGCCGCTGACCGTGATCATGCGCCAGATGTTCAGCTGCACGGCGAAGTCGATCAGGATCGAGGCCAGGATACCGAACGCGAACGCCGACCCCATCTGCGCGGTGAAGGTGGCCGTCTGGGTGATGAAGCCGGGGCCGATGGCCGAGGTGGCCATCAGGAACAGGGCCCCGATCAGCGCAGAGCGGCGGCTCTTGGCGACGGTGCGGACGCTCTGCTGCTCGGCGGGTTCCACGGATGCGGTGGTGGTGGTGGGATCGGTCAAGGGGCACATCCATTTCGTCGGGGGGAAGGACCCATTGGGTGTCCATCAGCTCGAGGGGACCCGAACCCCACGCAAAGAGCCTAATTGGGTGAACGATGCCCATCCAATTGTTGAACAATCAATCGCGTAAACACCTTGTTTCGGGCATGTTTCGGTGAACGAGATTGGGTGCCTCTACCCCGCGGGCCATGGTCGCCTTCGCTAGAGTGGCGACGTGGCGGATCTTGACGAAGCGGACGACGGTAACTCGCGCGCAGACCGGGCCGCTGAGAAGCTCCGCCGGCTGCTGACCAGCGGCGGCCTCGTGCCCGGCCAGCGCCTGTCAGAGTCCGCCGTCAGCGAGCGCCTCGGCGTCTCACGCAACACCCTGCGCGAAGCCTTCCGAATGCTCACGCACGAGCGGCTTCTCGTGCACAAACCGCATGCCGGCGTGTTCGTGGCCGTGCCGTCGCTCGCCTCGATCATCGACATCTACCGGGTGCGCCGCATGATCGAGTGCCAGGCGCTGCTCTCCGCGCCGGCGCGGCACCCCGCCAGCCGACGGATGCGTGCCGCCGTGGAATCCGCGCAGGCCAGCCGCGACGCCGACGACTGGATTGCGGTGGGCACCGCGAACATGGAGTTCCACTCCGCGATCGTGGCGTTGGCCGACAGCGACCACCTCGACCGGCTCTACGCGAACATCTCCGCCGAGCTGCGCCTTGCCTTCTTCCTGCTCGACGACCCGGACTATCTGCACCGCCCGTACGTCGAGCTCAACGTCGCCATGCTGGACCTTTACCTCGCGGGAGAGGCCGCCGAGGCCGCCGCTGTGCTGGACGACTACCTGTTGAAGTCTGAGCGCACGATCGTCGCCGCCTACGCACGGCAGTTGCCCGCCTGACCTGTCCCCGCGTCACTACAGGCGGAGTAACTCGCGAAACGCCGTCTTTTTCGGGCCGCCCCCGCCGGAGTGTCGCGAAGAACTCCGCCTTTACGAACGCCCTGCTGCCGGAGTTGGGGGACCATCGCGGCCCTGCCACTGAACCGGTACCCCTAGCGCTCTGCGCCACCGTGCGTAGCGTGGAACCGGAATCCACCCGAGGAGAGGACTGCACCGATGAAAGCACCCACCAGCATCCTGCGCGGCATGAGCAACGTGAATTACTGGGCAGAGGATCACGGCGCCGCGACGGCCTGGTACACCGAATTGCTGGGCATGGAGCCCTACTTCCGCATGCCCGGTTATTGCGAGTGGCGGGTCGGCGACTACGGCCATGAGCTCGGCCTCATCGACGCCCGCTACTCCCCCACTCCCCGGACGGATGCGCCCGGCGGCGCCGTACTCAACTGGCATGTCGACGACGTGCGGGTAGCCCTCACCCGGCTGCTGGAGCTCGGCGCGATGATGCGCGAGGAGATCCGGGAACGCGGGGAGGGCTTCACCACGGCGGCGGTGGTCGACCCGTTCGGCAACGTGCTCGGCGTGATGACCAACCCGCACTATTTGCAGGTGCTCGCGGACGCCACACCCGACGGGGAATCCGCCCGGGCGGGGCATCCGGCCGAATGAGTTCTGCTACCTCGCGAGGAACGCGAGTACGTGCCGGTTCCATTCGTCCTTATGGGAAACGGTGAGGCCGTGCGGGGCGTCTTCGATCAGGACGAGTTCGCTACCGGAGATCGCCTCGTGAGTGCGCTTACCACTGACCTCGAACGGCACGATGGTGTCGGAGTCGCCGTGTATCACCAGGGTAGGCACGGTGATTTTCGTCAGATCGTCGCGGAAGTCCGTCGTCGCGAATGCGGTTGTGCAGTCGAGCGTGCCCTTCGGTGACGCCAATTCGGCGATATCGAGGTTGTAAGCAATCTGCTCGGCGCTGACCTTCGGCTTGTTGACCAGCGAGGGCTTGCCGGCAGTGAAGAACATCTGAAGAAATTCCTTCAGGAATGCCGGTCGGTCTTCCGTCAGGCCGTCGTGGAACCACTGGGCCAGCCCGGCGTCGACACCCCCATCGGGGTTGTCATCCGATTTCCAGAGGTACGGCGGCACCGCGCTGGCGAAGACGAGCTTCGCGATGCGATCGGTGCCATAGGTGCTGACGTATCGGGCGAGCTCGCCGCCGCCCATCGAGAATCCGATCAGAGTGACGTCCCGCAGGTCCAGCGCGTCCAGGACGGCCTTCAGGTCGGCGGCGAAAGTGTCGTAGTCGTACCCGTTCCACGGTTGCGATGACTGGCCGAATCCACGGCGGTCGTAGGTGATGACCCTGTGGCCTGCGTCGACCAGTGCGGGAACCTGGCCCTCCCAGGACCTGCCGCTGAGGGGCCAGCCGTGAATCAGTACGACGGGCTTGCCGGCCCCGGCGTCTTCGTAGTGCAGTTCGACGTCGGGACCGTTCTGGCCGGGGACGGTGATGAAGGGCATGTTCTCTCCTTGCAATCGGGATGGTTCGCTGGAGGTGATCGAGATGGTGGGATCGAGATGGTGGGATCGAGGTAATCGCGGTTCGCTGGGAGAACGCTGGATGACGGTCGCCGAGGGATCGCGTCACCCTGCTCAGAGCGCCTCCCACAGAGATCGCCGATCGTCTTGAGCTCCGTCTCCGACGATGGATCGATTGGTCGGCGCGGTGTCAACGTGCATGCTCTATTTTCAGGACGGCTGCGACCCTACGAGACTCTCAAAGGTGAGCGTTGCTTCGTCAACGTGAAGAGCCACCGAACGCTCTAGCGGCCGCACCACGCACCGCATCGTGACCAGGTCGAGGACCTTGGCGACCACGGCCGGTGAACTGGATCTGAAGATCCCGAAGCTATGAAAGCTTGCGTTGCCGCCCGCTCGCTACGGTCTCAGGAGCGGGAGAAGAACGTCGTCGACGATGGCCTCCACCTCAGCGTCGGGGACGGTTCCGCGGTCTAGCGACTCGGCGACGATGAGACGCGGGCCGATGGCAGCGGTGCGGGCCGTGGCGCGCTCGGGAGCAGCCTCGCCTCGGTCCACCGCCCTGTGCATGCAGTCCAGCAGGACGGCCTGATGGGGCAGGATCACCTCACTCATCACGTGGGTGAAGAGTTCGGGTAGGCGCGGGCGCTGAGTCAGCAGGGGACGCAACGCTCGCCCGCGAGGCTCGTCCAGCACCCGGGCGAATGTGGTGAGAAGAACGAGCAGGTCGCCTCGCAGTGTGCCGGTGTCTGGCACCAGCGGCCGTCCGAGGCCGGCATCATAATCTTTCAGTGCATCCAGCACGAGCTCGGCGGTGGTGCCCCATCGACGGTAGAGGACAGATTTCCCTGTGCCCGCCTTGGGAGCGATCTTCTCGAAACTCAGTTCCTCGAAACTGCTCGCTGCGAGCTCCTCCAGAGCGGCCCGGTAAATCGCCTGATTCAGCTCTGCCCCGCGGCGGCGCGTGGTGGCGGGCGGCGGTGTGGGAGCTGCGGAGGAGTCGGGCACTTTTTCAGTTATACCTCCCGCCGACGATTCGCGTCCAACTGTGGAAGGGTGTATCTTCAAATAAGAAACCATTTCGTCCTCTATTTTAGGAGTCGCACTATGACCGCACGCATCGAGGACCGGGTCGCCATCACTGACCTGATGAACGGCTGGATCCACCGCGACCTGAGCGAGTGGGACCAGCTGCGCGAGCTGTTCCACGCCGATGCCACCGTCGAAATCACCTGGTTCGACGGCCTGGCAACCGACTTTGTCGAGGGCTCAGCCCGCATGGGCGCCTCCGACCTGCGCACCAAGCACTTCGTGGGGAACCCCTCGATCACCTTCAACGGCTACCGTGCCCTGGTGCAGACCAACGCGATGGTCTTTGCCGAGAATGTCGCGCTCGACCTGGGGTCGACCACGCACAACCGATTCTGGGATCAGGTGGAGAAGCGTGACGGTGTCTGGCGCATCGCCCGGCGACAGAGCATTTACGACATGAGCTACTTCAACTTCCTGGCCAAGGTCCAGGAAGTCGACGAGACGACTGTCCGCCGCCACCCGCGCGAATACGCCGCCCTGGCCTACTTGCTGGACAAGTCCGGATTCCCTATCGTGCGCGAGTTCCCCACCCGCGGCAGTGATCTGGAGACCGAGATCAAGTCCGCCGGCACCGCCTGGCTGAACCAGTCCTGACCCGTCTCGCGATATCCCATACCGACCACCGAGGGCGGCGGTCGGTGACCTCCCATCGCCCCACCACCCCGACAGACCCCACCCCGCCGGCCGAGTTGCTTCGCACCGGGCCGAACAATAGAAGGAATCACTCAATGTCCCATTTGGAAGCCGCTGATCGCGCTGACAGTTTCGTCTCCCACTCCATCGAAGAGCACGTGGTCGACCTCGGCGAGATCAGGATGAACTACGCCACACTGGGAGACCCGTCACTTCCCGCGCTTGTGCTCATCCCCTCGCAGTCCGAGTCCTGGTGGGGCTACGAGCGAGCCATGCCTCTGCTCGCCGAGCACTTCCAGGTTTTCGCCATCGACCTGCGCGGCCAAGGCCGGTCCACGTGGACTCCGGGCCGCTACACAGTGGACACCATGGCCGGCGACGTGGTCCGCTTCATCGATTTGGTCATCGGCCGACCCACCATCGTCAGCGGCATGTCGTCCGGTGGCGTGATCGCTGCCTGGCTGTCCGCCTACGCAAAGCCCGGCCAGATTCTCGGTGCCGTTTACGAAGACACCCCACTGTTCGCCTCCGAACTCGTCACAAGCTGCGGCCAACCCGTCAACCAGGGCATGGGCCCCTCCCAGACCATCTGGAACAAGTACCTGGGCGACCAGTGGAGCGTCGGCAACTGGGAGGGGCTCAAGGCTGCCTTCGCCGGCGAGATCTCCCGCCCCCTGCGCGACGCCCTCGCCGTCATGTTCCCCCCAGTTGAAGGCGAGACGTCCCACGACGGCCGGCCCCCGCAGAACCTCAAGGAGTACGACCCCGAGTGGGGTCGTTCCTTCTCCAGCGGTTTGGCAACCGCGGGCTGCGACCACGCCACCATGCTCTCCCACGTCAAGGTCCCGGTACTCTTCACCCACCACTACCACCAGCAGGACGCGGAGACTGGCATCTACCAAGGCGCGATCTCTGATCCCCAGGCCACCCGCGTCCGTGAGCTGGTAACCGCGGCCGGTCAAGCATGCACCTACCTGAATTTCCCTGGCATGCCCCACTCGATGCACGGCCACCAGCCCGCGCTTTACACCCGCACGGTCTCCGAATGGGCGGCAGGACTTCTCCAGGCCCGCTGAGCCAGAACCAGAGGACGTCGTGGCCGGGACAAGCCGACCCCCGGGCACGACGTACTCATTGGCCGATGATCGACCACTCACAAAACACAGGAACACACGTGACCACCTACATACATGTACTGGTAGCTGGAACCTTGATCGGGGCGCTGTACGCCCTCCTCCACATACGATCACCTGCACCACCACCGACCGCCCTGGCAGGCTTGGCCGCCATGCTCATCGGTGCCACGTGGTGAAACAGCTTTCCGCAGCGCGCCCCTACATCCTCGCGATTCTCGCCGGACTGCTCGCCGGAATCGCGTACCGGCTGCTAGGCGTCACCTCCCCCGCCCCGCCCTGGCTCGGCCTCACGGGGCTTCTCGGCATCCTCATCGGCGAGTCTTGCACCCGCGCTGGCATCCGCCACATCCCCGCAGCGCTCTCGTCACCCGCCTGTCGGCGCCTGCTTGCGAGGCGTTCGGCCAAAAACTCGGCAACACGAGGTCCAACGCGATTTGCACGCTATCGCTCGAAAGGTGACCATCGCCGGAGCCTATCCGACACGGGCTCGAAGTGACGCGGGGCGGCGGCCATGTGTTGTGCTGATGTCGTTCCGTTTGTCGTCATCACGGTTTCGGCGACAGTTTGCGTGTGAGGCCTCCGAGTGGGTCGGGTTGGTAGAAGCCGGCGATGACGAACCAGACCACGATGAGCACACCGGCGGGGCCGAGGAGGATGATCGGCAGGGAGGCGCCGAAGAAGCTGAAAAGTGCCAGCCAGACGCCGGTGAAGACTCCCAGCACCTTCAAGATGACGGGGCGTGAGAGCAACGACACCGCGATCAGCCAGGTCGCGCCCAACACGTGCCCGCCAAGGCGCATCGGCATGTAGATCTCGAAGGGCACGAGGTTGAGCGTCATGATCCCCACTGTGACGTCCAGTGCGAGCCAACCGAACGCAGCCGCTCGCGCCCACTCGGGCGCGGGGACGCGGCTGACGAAGAACAGTGCGCTGAGGTGGAAGAGGATGCCTAGGGCCGTTCCCCACGATGAGCCCGGAGCGACGATGGCCAGCACCAGCGTGGGTGAGAACAGCACCGCGGGCAGAATCGCGACAGTGCGGAAGCTGAGCACCGGCATATCGAGCCTCAACCTCCGCTCGGGTTCGAGTGATATCGAACGCGTATCCGCGCTTCTCGTTGGGTCAGTCATTGTTGTGAATCTCCTGCTCTAACACGTGCTGAATCGATCATTCGACCAGAAACGGATACTTACTATCCGTTATGAGATCAGCCTATGAAGATAAACGGATCGAGTCAATCCGTTGAGCGGGTAATAGGCATCCGCGGTGATAAAGTGCACCAATGGACACCGATGCTGAGAGTGCTGAGCACTCGGATTCGGTTGCGGCCCGACCAAGACTCAGGCGTGACGTTCAACGCAGCCGTGAACGGCTCATCGCCTCGGCACGCGACGTTTTCGCAGCTCAAGGACTCGCCGCCGGCCTCAACGAAGTTGCCTCTCACGCCGGCGTCGGTGTCGGCACGGTCTATCGTCACTTTCCCGACAAGCAGGAGCTCATCGAGGTCGCCCTGAATGATGCCTTCGAGTCGCTCATTGCGCTTATGGAGCGAAATCTTGAGATCAATTCCCCTTGGCGTGCTCTCGAGAGAGCGCTGCGCGATTCCGTTGCCATGGCTGTGGCGAATCGTGGGCTTCGAGACCTCACCTTTTTGTCATCACGCGGTCGCGAATCCGTGCAGGTCGAGCGGGCGCGGCTGAACCCGCTTATCGAACGGATGCTGCACGCTGCCCGCGTTGAAGGCGAACTGCGGCAGGACGTTGTTGTTGATGATCTCGTGATGATCATGCTCATGGTCTCAGATTTCGCCTACCGAAGTGAGGCGGTCCGTCCGGGAGCATACCGACGCTACCTGGATATGCTGATCGAGGGCCTTCGGAAACCGCAGCACGGCGACGAAATCATCGCGCCGATGAGTCCCGAAGAGGCTGCCGCAGTGGCTAACCGGTGGGCACCACAGGCTCGGTGAAGTACGGCTCCCCGGTAGAACAGCTGCTCGAGTCTCGCCCCCGTTTAGGCTCTTATCGCCGTAACTTTCGTGCCAGTTTGGAGAGCAGCGAACTGGGCGGTTGCTGCTTGCGCTACATCGCCGTTTACCGCGGCAACACTCACGCCGCACAGGGTTGCGGTTCGCAGACTTTGATTCGCCGGTCGGCTTGGTTGAGTCGAATCGCCAGCGTCTGATCGCGCCGCGCGCCGTCGATGTGGCGGGAACTTCTTTTACAAGGTCGAACCGAACAGCGGAGGTGGCGAGGTGGCGTCGGACCATGTCTCCAGGTGCGTCGTCTCCGACTTCGGCGATCAGGTCGGTCTCGACACCGAGGCTCGCGAGGCCGACTGCAACATTGAGCAGGCCGCCTCCGGGGATGGACCGCTCAGCAGTCACAACTGAGCGGGCTTGGGCGGCAGGCGCGCCAAACAACTACTTCGTAAAAATACTTCCGGAGATCGACACGCTCGGTGGCCCCCAAGGTCAATGGCTACATCAGTAACTACCTGCACCTAGGTACCCCCTTCGAGCTGTCAGAAGGGCAGAGCCTGTGCGGCGGACGACAGTGCCGACAGTGTGGGTCTGCAGACTGACTCACTTGTAAATGAAGTGGCCTCGCGATGGGCTCGAGGCATCGAGGCAAGCTTGAACGATCTGGAACACGAACTCCTCGAGGGGCGATACAGAACGGAACTCATGGACTCATTCGTTTCCGACAAAGGTGGCGCGATAGGGATAGGAATCCTATACGCAGGCGTGGAAGCACTTGTGCCGGCGGCGGTATCCGCCACTCGTCCTTTCGTTCGTTCGCGCTCTAAATGAGACGCGCAAGACAAAACAGGAAGCTTCCCGAGTAGTGGAGAGTCGCAAGACTCAGTGCTGGACGCGGTTCCAGGGTGGATGCTGAGATTCGGCTTTGAGAGTGGCTGAACAATCGAAATCTGACCCTGTCTTGACGCACCTGAACAACCGGGATGTTATCGCTGTAATCGCTTTGAGCGACTTGCTCATTGCGAGCCGGCTCTAAATCAGCGCCTGCTTCTCAAGCTGCTCATAGCTCTGCGCGGCGTCGAGCAGGTCTGCCCAGAGCACGGCGTGCCCGGCGGCCAGCGACTTCTTGACGTCGATGATGCGCTGGTTGCTGCTGCCCCGGAACTGCAGCTTGAAGTCCTTCTTCGCGAGGTCGAACCGTCCGTCCACGAGCACGTCGACCAGGCCGAGCAGTTCCAGCTTGTCGTCGGTGTCGAGTAGCAGTTCTTCATAGGTGTAGCCGGTCCATGACCAGATGTCCTTGCCGTCGCCGAACTCCGTCCGCACCCGGCGGGCCAGTTCGAGGCACACCCCGGTGTTGAGGAACGGTTCGCCGCCGAGCAGGGTGAGGCCCTGCACGTAGGGCTGGCGGAGATCGGCGAAGATCCGCTCTTCGAGCTCGGCCGTATACGGGCTGCCGTAACGGAAGTTCCAGGTCGCCTGGTTGAAGCAGCCCTCGCACGCGAACAGGCATCCGCTCACATACAGGCTGCAGCGCACGCCCTCGCCGTCGACGAACATGAATGGTTTGTAGTCGCCGACATACCGTTGGGTGAGCTTGTCCGAGCGCCATTCGCCGGGTTTCGGATTGCGCATAGCCGGGTTAGAGCGAGCCGCTGCTGCCGGTGGCCCCGGCCATGTGCTTGACCCGGGAAACGATCTCCTGGTGGCGGCCGTGCACCATCGGGCGGGCCTGCGGATTGCCGAGGTAGCCGCAGGTGCGCTTGACGACGTCGCAACTGGCCGGGTCGTTGTTTCCGCAGTCCGGGCACTGGAACCCGCGGTCGGTGGGAGTGAAGTCGCCGGAGAAGTCGCACTTGTAGCAACGGTCGATGGGGGTGTTGGTGCCCAGGTAGCCGACCCGGTCGTAGGCGTAGTCCCAGACCGCTTCCAACGCCTTGGGGTTCTGCTGCAGCACGGGGTACTCGCAATAGTGGATGAACCCGCCGGAGGAGAAGACCGGGTAGTCCTTCTCGAAGTCGAGCTTCTCGAACGGAGTCGGGTTCTTGCGCACGTCGTAGTGGAAGCTGTTCGTGTAGTAATCCTTGTCGGTGATGTTCTCCACCGACCCGAACTTGACCTTGTCGAGGCGGGAGAACCGGTCGGTCAGGCTCTCGCTCGGGGTCGAGTACACGCTGAACTGGTAGCCGTACTCGCGGCTCCACGCCTTGGTGTGTGCGTCGAGAGCCTTGAGGATGTCGAGGGTGAAGAGCTTCGCCTCGGCGTTGCCTTCCCAGGCGCCGCCGAAGAACGCCGCGGCTACCTCGTAGAGGCCGATGTAACCCAGCGAGACCGTGGAGCGCCCGTCCTTGAAGAGAGTGTCGACCGAGTCGGTGCGGGCCAGCTGCTGGCCGAACGCGCCGTAGACGTAGAGGATCGGCGCGTTTGCGGGGGTCGCCTGCTTGCACCGTTCGATGCGGTAGACCAGGGCGTCGCGGGTGATCAACAGGCGCTCCTCCAGGAGGCTCCAGAACTTCGCCTGGTCGCCGGCGGCCTCCAATGCGATGCGCGGCAGGTTCACCGTCACCACGCCGAGGTTCATCCTGCCCTCGGAAACGTCGTTGCCGTCGGCATCGGTCCAGCCTTGCAGGAAGGAGCGGCAGCCCATCGGCACCTTGAAGCTGCCGGTGATCTCGATGAGCTTGTCGTAGCTGAGCACGTCCGGGTACATCCGCTTGGTGGAGCACTCCAGCGCGAGCTGCTTGATGTCGTAGTTCGGGTCGCCCTCGGCGAGGTTGAGGTCACGCTTGAGGGTGAAGATCAGTTTGGGGAAGATCGCGGTGCGCCTTTCGCTGCCGAGCCCGTCGATGCGGATCTGCAGGATCGCCCGCTGGATCTCCCGTTCGAACCAGTCAGTTCCCAGGCCGAAGCCGAGTGAGACGAACGGGGTCTGCCCGTTCGAGGTGAACAGGGTGTTGATCTCGTACTCGAGGCTCTGCATCGCGTCATAGATGTCTTTGCGCGTCTTCTCCTCCGCGTAGGCGCGGTGCTGGGTCTCGTCGCCGATCCACCGTTGGGCGTCGGCGAGGTGCTTGGCGAAATTGGCCCTGGCGTAGGGGGCCAGGAGTTCGTCGGTGCGGTTGGCGGAGCATCCGCCATACTGGCTGGACGCCACGTTGGCGATGATCTGCGAGATCTGCGCGGTGGCGGTCTGGATGGAGCGGGGCGGCTCCACGTCGGCGTTGCCGATGCGGAAACCGCGGCTGAGCATGCCGGCGAAGTCGATCAGGCAGCAGTTCGTCATCGGCGCATAGGGGCTGTAGTCCAGGTCGTGAAAGTGGATGTCGCCCTTCTGGTGCGCGTTGGACACGTGCGGAGGCAGCATCTTGTGGCCGATGGCCTTGCCCACCGCGCCGGCGGTGAGGTCTCGCTGGGTGTTGAAGACGTCGCTGTCTTTGTTGGCGTTCTCGTTCACCACGGTGGAGTCGCGGCTCAGCAGGTTGATGATCGAGTGGTTGATGTCGGTGGACTTGCTGCGAGCGAAGTCGCGCTGGGTGCGGTAGCCGATGTACTTCTCGGCGAGGTCGTACTCGTGGCTTTCGAGCAGCGCGTGCTCCACGATGTTCTGCACCTCGTAGATCTTGATGTCGGTGTTGAAGCGGCCCGCGATCTCCCGGTTCACGGCGGCGACGATGTCGACGATCGCCCGGTGCACCAGCGGGGTCATCTCCCGGCGGATCTCCACCGCCGCCTTGACCAGCGCCTCGTAGACCTTGGTGTCGTCGAAGTCCACCCGGCGGCCGTCGCGTTTGACGACTTTGATGGCATGCAGCGCCGGCGTCGGCGCCGACTGGTCGACGTTTCCGTCGCGGGTGGCAGGGGTCTGGGCCGGGGCGCTGATGCTTGGATTCACGCCTTCAGCATAGGGAGACCAGGACGGCGAGATCACTACATTTGGGTGTCCTTGGTCCCTGGCGCCGCTACATGTAGTGGTCGGGTCGCGCAAAGGGCCGGAAACACGCCACCCGATCCCGCCCCGCGATCGGCTGCACATCTGTGCACCCGAGAACCTGTCGGCGTGTCTCACTGGGGGTCACTGCGAGCCGCCCAGCGGTCAGGCCGAGCTGGACCTCGCGCGAACGCGGCCGGCGCGCACCCGGCGCAGGATGCGGGTGGCCTTCGATCCCAGCCCCGACCCGAGCCGGCGGCGCAGGTCGGCGGCGCAGGTCGGCGATCGCCGCGTTCCAGAGGCCGTCGCTGTGGGTGGGGTAGGCGTGGGTGGTGCCGGCGATGTCGCCGGTGGTGAGCCGGTTCTTCACCGCCAGTGTGATCTCGCCGAGGGTCTCCCCCGCCCGGGGCCCCACCACGGTTCCGCCCAGCAGCCGGCCGCGCCCGTCCACGACCAGCTGGGTGTACCCGCCGGTCTGCGCCTCGGTCACGGCCCGGTCGACGAGCTCGTGCTCGACGGTCACGATACGCAGGCCCCGGCGCAGTGCCTCTCGGGCTCCCGGCGACTGCGGCCGGGCAAGTGCACGCCGTTTTCTCCAGCTATGCAATGAGCGTCTTCGACGACTGGCAGCCGGCCTGGGACCGGATGCGCGTGCTGCTGCGCCCAGGCGGGCGCGCGGGTATCGTCGACATGCAGCTGCCCCTGGGCACGTACCGGATCTTCGCGCCGCTCGTGAGGTTCGCCGCCACGGTCGGCGGCGCAGACCTCGCCGCGCGCCCCTGGGCCGTGCTCGAGCGGGAGGGCTGCCAGGTGCGCTCCGCGACCCTGCGCGGCGGTCACATCCGCGTGGTCACGGCCACGATCCCCAGTCGCACTGACTAACGCACCGGCCCCCGCGGCGAAGCAGCCAGGAACATACAATCGCCAGAAGAACTGCGTTACCGAGGTCGGCTCAGCCGACCGGAAAGGATCCGAGTCCATGAACATCAATACCCCGTCCGTGATCGTTTTCGACGTGAACGAGACCCTCTCGGACATGGCGGCCATGCCGGCCCGGTTTGTTCAGGTCGGCGCCCCGGCGCACCTCGCGCCGGCCTGGTTCGCCGCGCTGCTGCGGGACGGCTTCGCCCTCGCCGCCGCCGGAAGCGCGGGGAAATTCTCTCTCATCGGATCGGAGCTGCTGCGCGGGATGCTCCGCGATATGCCCCTGACCCGCAGCCTCGATGAGGCCGTGGACCACATCATGGCCGGCTTCGCCGAGCTGAGCTTGCACCCGGACGTCGCGGATGGCATCCGGTCGCTGAAAAGAGCGGGGATACGCCTGGTGACCCTGTCCAACGGGTCGGCGCAGGTCGCCCAGACCCTCCTGACCGCGGAGGGGCTCCGGAGCGAATTCGAGGCCCTGCTCAGTGTCGAGGACGCCGGGGCGTGGAAGCCGGTACGGTCGGCATACGACTATGCGGCCCAGGCCTGCGAGGTGCTCCCAGCCGACCTGCTACTGGTGGCCGTGCACCCCTGGGATATCCACGGAGCCGCCCAGGCAGGCCTGCGCACCGCATGGGTGAACCGCAGCGCCGAGACCTACCCCGGCCACTTCGCGGCACCGGACTACACCGTGACCCGGCTGGCCGACCTGGCCGCCCGGTTGACGGGTTCGCCGACAACGACGACCCTCACCTGAGCTCACGCGCACACTGCTGAGCAGCGGCTGCCCGGCGGGTCAGTGCACCCGCACGGCCTCGTTGTGCTCCACAAGGTGCCAGGTGGTGCCCTCGTCGTCGCTCACCCAACCCTCCCAGGTGTAGCCGTCCTCGGTGATCGAGGTGAAATTCCAGCGCACCGGACGACCGTCGGTGCCGGTGCCGTCCTGACGCAGGCCGTTGCGGTACGGGGTGGCGATCAGGTGGCAGTATTCGCCGATCGTCGGGGCGAAGGAGCTCACCCGCCAGGCGCCGGCCAACTGGTCATAGACCCGCACGGCGGTGGCAACCGTCTCGAAGCCCGACGGATGCGTGGTGCTGGCCTCGACCTCCACGTCTTGCACCGCGCGCCCGTCGAGGATGAATTGCATGATCCAGGTGAACTCGCGTTCGACCCACTCCCCCGTGGCCTCGTCGAGCCGGCTGCCGTGCGCCGCCCAGGTTCCCACGAGCTGGCCGAATCGGCGCATGCGCCCGGGATACTCCGGGGTGGGACCGTCGGCGATCAGCGCCTCGGCAAATCGGGACTCTGAAGTGGTCATACCCTCGATTTTACCGGGCGCACGTAACGCGCGTGTTCCAGGTCCCGCGAACCGTGACTTAAGCACCCAAAAACGCTCCGGGGAGGGGCTTTTCTCTCAGCTGGCGAGCCGATCAGCCGCCGAGGCTGCCGGCATCCGTGGTGCCCACGTCAGTGCGGTGAAAGCCGAGGTGTGAGCGTGAGGCGGTGGGGCCGCGCTGGCCCTGGTAGCGGGAGCTGTAGGAGGCCGAGCCGTAGGGATTTTCGGACGGCGAGCTGAGCTGGAAGAAGCACAGCTGGCCGATTTTCATGCCCGGCCAGAGCTTGATCGGCAGGGTCGCTACGTTGCTGAGCTCCAGGGTGACGTGCCCGGTGAAGCCCGGGTCGATGAACCCGGCGGTGGAGTGGGTGAGCAGGCCGAGGCGGCCCAGCGAGCTCTTGCCCTCGAGGCGGGCGGCCACGTCGTCGGGCAGGGTGACGGCCTCGAAGGTGGCGCCGAGCACGAACTCGCCCGGGTGCAGGATGAACGGCTCGTCACCCTTGGCCTCGATCAGCCGGGTGAGTTCGGGCTGGTCAACGGCCGGGTCGATGAACGGATACTTGTGGTTGTCGAACAGCCGGAAGAAACGATCCAGCCGCACGTCGATGCTCGACGGCTGGATCATCTCCGGGTCGTAGGGTGCGAGCGCGATTCGTTCCGCGTCGATCTGGGCCTTGATGTCACGATCCGAGAGAAGCACGGTGCCAGCCTATCGGCGGAGGGTTGATAGGATGGCACGGTTCCAGTGCAGCTTCGGCGGCCTGGACGCGCGGATGTAGTTCAATGGTAGAACTTCAGCTTCCCAAGCTGATAGCGCGGGTTCGATTCCCGTCATCCGCTCCATAACTGAGTCGACAGCCTCGATGATCCCCCACGGCGGATGACCGGCCGACCA
This sequence comes from Cryobacterium adonitolivorans, assembly GCF_004402695.1. Lineage (GTDB taxonomy): Bacteria > Actinomycetota > Actinomycetes > Actinomycetales > Microbacteriaceae > Cryobacterium > Cryobacterium adonitolivorans. The sequence continues at coordinate 48,565 of NZ_SOFL01000016.1, forward strand.
ACCTCAGCTGGGCAAGACGCGTCGTCAGCGCCAGCTGGCTGGGCCCGCGCTGCCTGCCGGGTACTCGTCGAGCGGCACAACACCCTCTTTCCACGCCTTGAGTATCGGGGTGATGATCCGCCAGCATTCCTCGGCGACATCCGCTCTCACTGATATCGACGGGTCGCTGGTAAGAATTCCCGCGAGGACCTCGCCGTAGGCGTCCAGCTGTCCGGCACCGAGATCTGTCTCGAGTGAAACTGTTTCGAGGGTAAAAGGATCGCCCTCGCCATTGACGTTGATGTCGAGCTTCATCCCGTTGGGGTCGAGCGCGATATGCAGCCGCGTGGGTGCAGTGGGGCCGGTGAGCCCGATGGGCAGGTGGGGCACGGGTCTGAAGGTGACCACAATGTCCTTGCGGGTGTCATCAAGGGCCTTTCCCGAGCGCAACACGATAGGCACCCCGGCCCACCGCCAATTGTCAACGGCGAGGGTGATCTCCGCGAGCGTCTCGGTCTTGAGCGCCGGGTTGACGCCCTTCTCGTCCGCGTACGAGGGCAGGTCGCGTCCGTCAACCGTGCCGGCCGTGTAGCGCGCACGGCGAGCGACCAGGTGGCGCTCGCCTGGCCACAGGTGGGTCGCACGCAGCGCTTGTGCCATCGCCCCGCGCAGATCGTCGGAGTCGAGGGTCGACGGCGGTTCCATAGTGGTGAGGGCAAGCACCAGCAGGAGGTGGCTTTGGATCATGTCGACGAGCGCTCCCGCCTTGTCGTAGTAACCGGCGCGACTCTCGAGGCCGAGTTTTTCGTCGTAGTGGATCTCGATTTTCTCGACGTTTTCTGCGTTCCAGTTCTGCTCGAAGATACGGTTCGCGAAGCGAAGGCCGAGCAGGTTCAGCACCGTGGACTTGCCGAGGAAGTGGTCCACGCGGTGCACCCTCGACTCAGGCACGAGGCGCGAGACGAGGCGGTTGAGCGAAACCGCGCTTGCCAGGTCGGTGCCGAAAGGCTTTTCCAAGGCGAGCGAGGTGCCCTCAGGGAGCTCGATTGTGTCGAGCGCCCGGCAACTGGCCTCGGTCACGGCCGGCGGAAGCGCGAAGTACAGGGCGGGCGGGGTCGCACATTCGCCGAGGATTCGGCGCAGATCGTCTGCGTCGGTGGCATCGGCGACAAAGTAGCGGCTGCGGGCAACGACCGGTTCGGTGGCATCCGGCTCGGCCCCGCCCTTCGCGAAGGCGGTGCGAAGCATGTCTTGCCACGCTTCCGTGGAGACCTTCGCGTTGCTGGCTCCAATCAGCTCGAGCTCGATGTCGCGGTCAGCCGCGAGTAGCTGACCGAGCCCGGGAAGAAGCAAGCGGGTGCTCAGGTCTCCACCTGCGCCAAAAATTACCAGGGTCTTACGGTATGCGGCCATTGTCCGAACCTAGTCGCACCTGGAAGCCATAACGCGAACGCCGTGGGTATCTTCAGCAAGCTGCAGCTTCAGCGGCCGGACGCGCGGATGTAGCCCGGCAGCGGAGTCAGACCGCGGAGTCAGACTGCGGAGTCAGGCCGGTGGCGATGTAGAGCGCCCTCGGGGCACCGCGGGCGGTGGTAGCCACCTCGCGTTCACGTTCGAACACGAGATCGGGTACAGTGCACCCCTGCGCGTCCCGTACGATGTCGAAATAGCCCGAGATCTCGGCAGCTTTCCGATGTGAGACATAACAGCAAGGCGAGCAGCGTGACTCTGAGTGAGGCCGACGGCAGCCTGGCTGGGTTGACTCCGTTGCGCGGGCGCTACCGGCTGATGAACGTCATCGGCCGCGGCGGCCTGGGAACGGTTTATCGAGCACGGGATGAGTCCCTGGGCCGGGATGTGGCGGTCAAGATTTTCGCCGCAACGGCCACCGCCGAAGACGACATCCGGGTGCAAGAGTACGAGGTCAACATTCTCGCCGGGCTCAACCACCACAGCCTCGTCACCCTGTTCGACGCGGGACTGGACCGCACGGAACCCGAGCGTCCGCACATCTACATCGTGATGGAACTCGTCGAGGGCGCCGACCTCAAAGCCCAGCTCGAAGACGGCCCGCTGACGCCGCGGCGGATTGCCCAGATCGGCTTCGACCTGGCCGAGGGCATCGAATACCTCCAGCAGCGCGGGATTGTGCACCGCGACATCAAGCCGGCCAACATCCTGCTGGCCCAGCACACCGATGCCAGCACTCGGTCCCGCGCCAAACTGACCGACTTCGGGATTGCCCTGGAGAAGGGGCGCGATCGTGCGGCCGACGCCAACGTCACCGGCACCGCCGCCTACCTGAGCCCGGAACAGGCCCGGGGCGAAGCGCTCAGCTCGGCCAGCGACATTTATTCTCTCGGCCTGGTCTTGCTGGAGTGCTTCACGGGCGAGGTCACCTTCCCCGGCCCGCCCATTCCTGCAGCGCTGGCCCGGCTCCGACAGGATCCGGTCGTGCCCAACGATGTCCCTCCCACCTGGCGGGCGCTTCTGGTGGCGATGACGGCCCGACTTCCGGCCAACCGGCCGCTGATCAACGACCTCGTGCTCGCCCTGCAAGAGGCGATCATGGCTGAGACCGGTCGGCACAAGGAACGCGATGACCGGTCGGCCCTCGACGAGGAGGCCGCGAGAACCCGGGCCGTCGAGCGGTACCAGGTGCTCGACTCGCCGCCGGACGGCGCGTTCGACCGGATCACCGCCATGGCCGCCCGGGTCTTCGAGGTGCCGATCGCTATTGTCAGCATCGTCGATCACGACCGCATCTGGTTCAAGTCCCACCACGGCCTCGACATCGACCAGGTCGATCGTGTCCCCGGCCTCTGCGCCTCCGCGATCATGCAAGACACGCCCTGGGTCGTGGCAGACGCGCGGCTCGATCCCCGTGCCATCTCCAATCCGCTGGTGGCCGGCGATTTCGGGTTGCAGTTCTATGCCGGGGTGCCGTTGCGCACGATCGACGGCCACAACTTGGGCACGTTGTGCGTGCTCGATTTCGAGCCGCGCCCGGTGACGGATGCCGAACTCGCCACACTCACGGACCTCGCCGCCCTGGTGATGAGCGAGCTGGAACTCCGACTGGAAAGCCGCCGCGCCCTCGCCGAGTTGGACTGACCCCGCGCGCGACCACTGCGTCGGCCCGTCGGCGCTTGCCTCGCTGATACGCACGGGCCGTTCGGTGCCAGCGGAAAGGCGCAGCACATAGCAGTCCGCGAGAAACCTGATTCCCAGGTCCTCCAACAGCTCCTCGGCCTCCAGCCAGGCCGTCGCGGATCGCTTCGGCCCGGTAGAACTCGTCTTCGACGATCAGCACGCGCTTGCCCTCATCGTAGGCAGCAACACAGCGTGTGAGGGCGTGACCGGCCGAAGTCCGGCGGCGGACGGGTCAGCCTCGAATGGTCGGGGAAGGTGAGCCGGCGGCCTGCCATTCCTGCAGGGTCACGGGGCGGTTCATGGCGGGGCCGGCGTACCAAACCGTGGAGTTGCCCCGATAGGAGTAGAACGTGTCCCCGGGCATCCGCTGCACCGACTTGGGTGTCGGGAAGGCCTCTGCCTGCCATTCGTCGTAGCCCAGGGGCCGGCCGGCCCCGGTATTCAGGTCGAGCATGCGAGCGAATTCGGGGGCCCAGGACAGCTTGAGGTACCCCTCATTGCTGCGCTGAACCTGGGTGCGGAAGCCGGAGTCGGCCCACTCCGGGTAGCTGAGCTTGTGGTTGACGCCATCGACGCCTTCCACGAAGATCTCCGCGGAGGTTCCCCACTGGTAGTAGTAGCTGCCCTTGATCCAGCCGGCGTTAGCCGAGCTGGGCTGCCCGGCGGTCAGCCACTGGTGGAACGACAGCGGCGTCCACATCCAGTTGCTTTCGCCACCCGGCCAGAAGGTGACGGCGTACACCGTGGGAGACCACGGGTACTTCACGAAGTCGGTCGATGCCGGTTCAGGGGCCCGGAGTTTGTACACGTCACGCCACTTCGCATAACTCAACGGAACGGCCGTCTGGCTATTGTTCGAGCCGACGACGATCTCGAAGATTGTCGAGTCGTAGGCGATCTTGTACAGCTTGACGGCGTTTACGGCGGCGTCATCGACCGGAGCAGGAGCCACGGCAGTGCGGTCGGCCGGGTAGCCCGCAAAGATCTGAACCCAGAGTTTCTGGGCGGGGTTGTAGCCCACTCCGATGCGGGTGTTCTGCACGTTCATGATGTTTCTGTAGTGGCCGCTGGACGCGATCCAGACCGCCACCACCTGGTTCGCGTCAGGGTAGCCCTGGGCGATGTTCTCACCGTGGGTGTCCCAGCCCGGCGACATGCGGTCGGAGCGCCAGGTGGAGTCACTGTGCCGGTAGCCGGTTGCGGCCATTTCGTCAGCCCAGGCCTGAGCTACCGTGTTGAGTTCGTCGCTCTCAATGAGCGGGATGCCGCCTTCACGGGTGCGTGCCTCGTTGGTGAGGCTCACCACAGCGGAACGTTCGTCGGCGGGGGCTGCGTTCGCGATTCCCGCTGCACCGAGAATCACGGACAGGGCGACGAGGCCGGCGCCGAGCTTCACCTTGAGACTGGTGCGCATGATTCTCCCAGGGCAATGCTTGAGGTATGGCTGCCATCGTGGCACCGGACGCTTCCGAGCATGACACAGCACGGCCACGCACTGCGGATTTTCCTGCGCGGATGCGGAGCACCGTGAGGCACAATGGACCCCACGAGTTCCTGCGAGCGGAGGACAGCATGACCGGCGACACCCAGGACGAACCGATTCAGGCCCAGCACGACACGACCGAAGACGACAAGGTGGCGGGCATTCTGCTACAACAGGAAGCGGACCTGGCCGGCCACGACGAGGCCCAGGTCTTGGTCGCGTTGCGCCAGCGCTTCGCCGATGGCGGTCACCAGATGAGCGACGCAGACCTGCAGGACCACGCACGACGCATCGCGGACCTCGAGCCGAACGACTTCTCGCAGGGGTAGGCGCGTCCTGGCCCCGCGAGTTGCCCCCCCCCCCTCCGGACGAGTTGCCCCGGCGCAGCGGCGCAACTCGTCCGAATGAGGGCAAGCCGACGGACACACAGTTTTCGCGAGCTAGGGAAGCATCTCCTCGAGTGCCGGGTGCAGATGCTTCGTGCCCAGAGCAACGGCGGCCTGGTCGGCAGCAGCGGCGAGCGCCGCCGTCGTGGAGGCGCCGGTCAGGGTGGCGTGGAGGAAGCCCGCGAAGAACGCATCACCGGCACCGTTGGTGTCCCGAACCTCCACCGGTACGGCTGCCACCCGGTGCTGCCCCTCGGCGTCGAATGCCATGGCGCCGGCGGCGCCGAGGGTGCACACGACCGCCGTGGCACCGGCCTCCACCCGGGCACGCATGAATGCCGACGGGTCGCTCATCCCGTCGGCGTTCATGAAAATGTAGTCGGCCGCCTGGATGAATGGCTCGTGAAACTCGGACCGGCCGTCGTAGTCATGGACGTCGGTCCAGATGGGAACGCCGGCAGCACTGGCCCTGGGGAGCAATGCTCGGGACGTTTCCGAGAGGTCCATCACCAGGGCCGCGGCGCCCCGGGTCAGCGCGGTGAACTGGGCGCCGTCGGGTTCGATGAACGACGGCACCGAGAGGTACACGGACACCCTTTCCCCCGCACGGGTCATGAGATTCAGGTGCCGTTCGCCGGCGCCGGGGACAACCGGCGCAGTCACCTGGATCCCCGCCTGCTCGAGCACGGAGCGCACCCGGCCTGACGCGACATCGTCGCCGAGCAGCGTCTGGCACGCGACCGCGCGGCCGAGCCCGGCCAGGTGCAGCGCTTTTCCCGCGGAGGTGCCGCCCACGGTCTCGAAATCCTCCAGGGCGAACGCGACGTGCGGGCGCGGCTCCGGCAGCTGATCGAGGTAGACGAGGATGTTCCACGACACCGGTCCGCACACCAAAATATGTTCCACGCCCGTATTGCCCTCCGCCGAGACTCTGATCACCCGCTCAGGCTATGGGACGCATCACCGATAGGGGCGGAAGAACTCGCGCAGCTCCTGGGCGTAGAGCTCGGGCTCTTCGAACAGGGCGAAATGCCCACCGCGTGCGCATCGAGGAGCCGATCGTGCCGGTCAGCCAGTAGATGGTGAGGTTGGTGAGGATCTCGTCCGTGCTGAAGGCGCTCTCGAGGTTGCCGGCGCAGTCACTCCAGGCCCGCAGCTTCTCGACGATCCAGGCGGCGAGCCCCGCCGGCGAATCGGTGAGCCCGACCGCCGCCGTCTGTGGCTTGCTGCGGTGCATCGCCGCGTAGGCGCCCTCGGCCGCTCCCCAGGCCGCGCCGGATCGCAACCAGGCACCTTCCTCCAGGGCGAGGTCGGCGGGATCGCCCCAGAAGAGAGGCAGGCCCGCATCCGTGCGGTGCACCGCCACGACCCGGTCGGGATGATCCAGTGCGAGATAGCGGCTCACGTGACTGCCCAGGTCGCCGCCCGCCGCACCGAATCTGGCGTCGCCGAGTCCGGTCATCAGCTCGGCCTACAGGCCGGCGACGTCGATCTCGACGTCTGCCGACGAGGTCACGGCGGCGAGGAGTTCTAGAGCGCCCGGAAGCGGCCGGAGGCGCTCGGTCGACGGCAGGTAGAACTCCCTCCCCGACCGCGTCGGCGACGTCGTCGCCGAGCAGGTGTTGCAGCAACATGCCGGAGTCCATGCCGATGGCACGGTGGATGCGCCATACCTCCACCGGATGCCCGACGGCGACGAAGGCTCGATCCCAGGCGTCGATGTGGAGTTAGTTCGATTCGACGAGGGTTCCGTCGATGTCGAGGAGTACCGCGGACCGGGGCTTCGTCGAGGAGTTCACACCCCTAGCCAACCCCGGTACCACTCACATTGGCAATGGCACCGGCTGCTTAGCCCGCTCGAGCGTGCGCTGGGCACGCTCGAGCGGGCGGCGGGGCCTTAGGGGCGCACCGACTTGCGCTCGTAGATGACCATCGACCAGACGTAGCCGATGACCGTGATCACGACGCACCAGGCGACCGCGAGCACTGCGTTCCAGCCGAGCGGGGTGCCGAGCAGCAAGCCGCGGAAGGTCTCGACGATGGGGGTGAACGGCTGGTACTCCGCGAACCATTGCAGACCCGCTGGCATCGAGTCGGTCGGCACGAAGCCACTGCCGAGGAACGGCAGTAGGACCAGCAGGAGAGGCAAATTGCTCGCCGTCTCCACCGACTTGGCCTGCATCCCCATCCCCACGGCAATCCAGGTGATGGCACATGCGATGAGCGCGATCAGGCCGAAGGTAGCGAGCCATTCGATGGGGGTCGCGGTCGGCCGGAAACCGATCAGCACACCCACGCCGAGCACCAGCGCCACGGCGATGATCGCCTGGATGGTGTTGCCGAGCACGTGCCCGGCGAGTACCGCCGCGCGAGAGATCGCCATGGTTCGGAACCTCGCGGTGATTCCCTCGGTCATGTCCATCGAGACCGTCGTGGCGGTGCCACCGGCGGTGCCGGCGATGGTGATCGCCAGGATGCCCGGCATCACGTAGGCGAGGTACGCCTCGCGGCCGCCGGCCGGGTCCACGCCCGGCAGGCCGGCCCCGAGGGTGCCGCCGAAGACGAAGACGAACATCAGCAGGATCACCACAGGACCCACGATGGTGAACACCGACAGGCCGGGGTAACGGATCATGTGCAGCAGGTTGCGACGCAGCATCGTGATCGCGTCGGTGACGACGTAGGACTGATGATGGGTGCCCTGCATGGGCGGGCGCTGGGCTGTGATGGTGGTCATGACTCTGTTCCTTTCGTGTCGACCCCGCCGGATTGATCCTTCGTGCCGGTCAGCGCGAAGAACACGTCGTCGAGATCCGGGGTGTGGATGCTGACGTCGTCGACCTCGAGATGAGCCGCATCGAGGCGGTCCAGGACGCTGCGCAGCGCGCCGACACCGCCGGCGCTTGGCACGGTGAGCGTGAGCCCGGCGTTGTCTCGAGCAGAGCCGTCACGAGCAGAGCCGTCACGAGCAGAGCCGTCACGAGCTGAGCCGTCAAGCAGGCCGGCGGCGGCGTCGAGCGCCGCGGCATCCGCGAACCGGAGCCGGATGTGACCGCCCGGAACGAGCCTCTTGAGTTCGTCTGGCGTGCCGTCGGCGACGATGCGGCCGCCGTCGAGCACCGCGATGTGGTCCGCGAGCTGGTCCGCCTCCTCGAGGTGCTGGGTCGTGAGCAGCACCGTGGTGCCCTCTAGCACCAGGCCGCGCACGATGTCCCACATCGTGTGCCGACTGCGCGGATCCAGGCCCGTGGTTGGCTCGTCGAGGAAGATCACGCTCGGTGTCGCGACGAGGGTCATCGCGAGGTCGAGGCGGCGGCGCATACCGCCGGAGTAGGTCGCGAGCGGCTTGCGCGCGGCCTCGACAAGGTCGAATTGCTCGAGCAGCTCGGCCACCCGGGTCTTCGAGCGCTTCGCGCCGAGGTGGCGCAGCCGAGCCATCAGCAGGAGGTTTTCCTCGCCGGTGAGCAGGCCGTCGACCGCGGAGAATTGGCCGGTGAGGCCGATTGCGGCGCGCACGCCGTCGGGGTCGCGCACGACGTCGCATCCCGCGACAGTGAGGGTGCCGGCATCCGGGCGCACGAGCGTGGAGAGGATGTGCACGGTGGTGGTCTTGCCGGCGCCGTTCGGGCCGAGCAGCGCGGTCACGGTGCCCGCGTTCACGGTGAGGTCGACGTCGTCGAGCACGGTCTTGGTGCCGTAGGACTTGCGCAGTCCCTGCACGGCGATTGCGGTGGTGGTCATGATGTTCTTCCCTTCACTCGGGTGCGCGCTCAGCGCGCGCGGTGGATGCTGATATCGCCGAACGCTGTGCGCGCACGCACCGCGACGGTCTGCTCGGACGGGCCGGGGACGCTGTCGCCGGCGAGTTCGTTGCGCAAGCGTCCGTTTTTGGAGGCCAGGTCGAGCCAGGCGGGAACGCCCTCGCGCACGCCGATGTTGATCTGGCCGAAGCCGCTCTCTACCTGCACCGCCCCGCTGGAGATCTCCCCCAACTGGATGCTGCCGTAGGCGGTCTTCGCCGACACGGCGGCGAGCGCCCGGGTGATCTCGAGGTCACCGTAGGAGAGCTTCGCGTCGAGGTCGCCGCCGGATTCTCCAATGGTGATGTTGCCGTGCGACGCCTTGAGGATGGCGTTGCCGGTGACAGTGCCGATCCGGAGCTGACCGTGGTCGGCCGTGATCTCGATGTCTCCCTCTGCGGCACCGAGGGTGGCGTTGCCGTTGCCGGCGCGCAGCCACAGGTCGCCGGTGGTGTCGACCTCGGCCGCACCGTTCGAGCACTTGATCCGGGTGGCGCCGAGGCGTCCGGTTGCGCGCACATTGCCCGACGAAACCTCGGCTGTGAGCCGCGATCCCGTGGGCAGCTCGATGAGCATGTCCACCGACTCGCTGGGGCCGATGATGCTGAAGCGGGGCTTCGGAGCGGTGATCGTGAGCCGCTGGCCGTCGAAGTCCACCGTGGTCTCCTCGGCACCGCGGCGGTCGACCGCCTTGGTCGGGCTGGTGGGTGAGACCGTCACGACGGTGTCGGTTCGGTCGCTGGCGATGACCTCGATCGCACCGACCGGTAGGTGGATGGCGAGATCGATGGGGGTGGGGGTGTTGTAGGTGGGCATGCTGATGCGTCCCTCTCTGTGGCTAGGCAATTCTGTGGGCTGGGCGAATTTGGGTACAACGGACCGACCCCGCGAGTGCGCGTGGCTGGAGTTTCTGGCGGGATGGGCGGGCTAGCGCGCCCAGCCCGCGAAATTGTCGCCGGTGCGCAGGGTGCGCTGCGCAGATCGACGTTGCTTGGGTTGCAGGGCGGCCGCCGTCGCGCGCACCAGCCAGGAGTTCACCGACAGGCCGTCAGCCGCCGCGGCTTCGTCCACCCGCGCCTTGAGGGCGTCCGGCAGGCGGAGCGTGGTGCGCGAGGTGCTCGCGTCGTCGAGGGCGACGGATGTGTCGGCCCGCTCGTCGCTGTCCGGCTCGCTGTTCGGCGCGGTCACGACGAACTCGATCTCGCGGCCGCGCAGCCGCAGGTCGACCGATCCGGGTGCGAGGTCGCGGGTGATTTCGCCGACAGCGGCCGAGAGAACGTCGAGGAGCACGAGCCGCGCCGCGGCGTCGAGTCCGGCGGCGAGTCGCTCGGCCACGGCACGAGTGTCCTCCGCGCCGTTCTCCGCGGCATCCACCAGCTGGCGCTGAAGGTCGTTGACGTACGGTCCAAGTTCCATGTCACCATCCTGACACCATGGGTGGTGTCATGTCAAGCATCGATGGTGTCAGAGTTGACGTCAGGCCCGGGCGGCCTGCTCCACCGCGGCGACCGCCGCCGCAACGCCGCCGTTCCATGGAGTGCCGTGTCCGGGCAGCACCCAGGTGGCACCCGTGGGGAGGAGCGCGCGGAGCGAAGCGATCGCCAGCTCCGGCTCATCCGTGAACGGTGCGGGCTGAGGCCCCATCTGACCGGTGAGTACGTGGCGGGTCGTGAGGCCGTCACCCACGAAGACGGCGTCGGCCATCGGCACATGGATGGCAATGCTGCCCGCGGAATGCCCGGGCAGACCGATGATGCGGGGTGAACCGGGCAGGTCGAGCGTCTCCCCGTCCTGCGCGTCCACGGTCTCGGTCAAGTAGGTGGTGCGCATGCCCCCCTTGCGCAGGGAGTAGGCCGCGAAGCCCAGGGTGGCGCCCACCTTCATCGTTTGGCGGGCATTCGCCGGCTTGTCGCCGCCCTGGGCCCGGGCCGCATCGGCCGGATGAACGTAGACCGGCACGCCGTGATCGCGTCGCAGTCGTTCGGCGAAGCCCAGGTGATCGCTGTCACCGTGCGTGAGAACGACGCCCTTCACCTCCTCGAGGGTGCAATCCATGCTGGTCAGCTCGGCGAGGAGCTCCCGCCACTGGCCGGCTAGGCCGGCATCGATCACGGTCACCCCGTCGGGAGTGTCGACGAGGTAGACGGCCACGATGTCGTTGCCGACGCGGCTAAGGTGCGGTCCCAGTCTCATGATGGCTCGACCATATCGCTCTTGTTGCCATCGTGCTCGTGTCCCGTCCTACGCCGAACGACGGATGGCGCGCGGCACCACAATCCAGAGCACCACGACCACGACGAGGATGAAGACCGCGAAAGCCACGCCCCAGGCCCTGCCGAGTACCAGGTCGAAGATGAGCAGCCCGATGCCGGCGACCGTGATGGCGACCCCCGCGAGAGTGGCCTGCACGAAATAGTCGGTGTACCGAATGATCCGGCCCTTCGCATGTTTGCGGAACAGCACTCGATGCAGGCTCACCGGCGCCAGGCCCACCAACGTCGTCAGGACCGAGGTGACCACTAGGACCAGATACATGTTGCGCTGAAACGCATCGAGGTCTTCGAACCGGGACTGGAAGACCGCGGCCAGCAGGAATCCGGTGAGAATCTGGGTGCCCGTTTGGATGACCCTGAGCTCCTGGAGCAGCTCATTCCAGTTTCGATCCAGGCGCTCATCCTGCGTTTCCCCGCGACCATCGTGGGCTGCGCCGGGTACTTCCGGAACCGGAGAGGCCTGAGACATTGGATGAACCTTCCGTGAGGGGGGCGGCACCATCGGCCACTGCGGGTCGAGAGTACTGAGGGTACCGCCGGGCATTCGTTGTCGCAGCCGGTAGGACTGGTCGACCGACGCCAGACAGGACTAACGTTGAGTTAGGTTTGGATTCGTTACGATGACACGTGCCCTTTTTGATAGTGACTATGGACACGGCTGGCGGTGCTGATGAGTGAAGTCTCGGGGACACCCCGAATGACGGGCGGGCAGCTGGCCTCCCCGTTTCTGGAGCTATTGCCGATCACCGGTGCGGCCATTTCGGTGATGGATCAGGACCGCCGTGCCTCGCTGATCCACGCCACCGACCCCACGGCCGCCCGGTTGGAGGAAATGCAATTCGACCTGGGTGAAGGCCCATCGTTCGATGCGTTCAGGACCGCGCTGCTCGTTTCGGTTCCCGACCTCGCCCTGGCCGACCGGTGGCCGGCATTCCTGCGGAGCACGGCCGAGCTCACCGTGGGCGCCATCTTCACCTTTCCCCTCATGCTGGGTGCAGCCTGCACCGGCACGGTCACCTGTTACCGCACCACCGCCGGGGCCCTCGATGATCAGGCTGCCAAGCTCGGCGCATCCTTGTGCAGCGCCATCGCCGGGCCCGCCTTCCGCCGCGCGATCGTCCTGGCCGAGCACGAATCGCAAGACGGCGAGGCACCGATCGAATCGCGGCGGGAGATTCACCAGGCGACCGGGATGGTTCTTGGTCAGCTGGATATCAGCGCAACGGATGCTTTCTCACGAATACGGGCCTACGCTTTTTCTAGCGGATACACCGTCCAAGATATTTCCCACGCCGTCGTCAGCCGGCGCCTCAATTTCGCAGAACTCCCGGAGTAGGTAGACATGCACGTCATAAGCCACGCGGCTGACAACACCCGTGAAGAGAGAATCAACGATGCCTTTGTGCGCGTGGCCGGCTCCCTGGTCGCCGACTACGACGTTGTAGATCTGCTGTCGACCCTCGTATACACCTGCACCCAGCTTCTCGACGTACAGGCGGGCGGCATCCTCCTGGCCGATGGTTCAGGGATGCTCGAACTGGTGGCCTCGACCAGCGAAGAGGCCGAAATCGTCGAGGTCATGATCGTCGCCGCCGGCGCCGGCCCGTGCATCGACTCCTACAAGACCGGTTCGGTGGTGAGCGTTCCCGAAATCGACGCGGACGCCCGCGACTGGCCGCGGTTTCGCCGCACAGCCCTCGACCAGGGGTTTCGGGCGGCCCACGCCACCCCGCTCCGGCTGCACGGCGAGGTCATCGGCGCGATGAACCTGTTGAGCACGGAGGCCGGCGCCCTCAGCGAGCGCGATGCGCAGCTCGCCCAGGCCCTGGCGGATGTCGCGACAGTCGGCATCCTGCACGAGCGCAGTTTTCGCCAGCCCGAGCTCGTGGCCGCCCAGCTCCACCTCGCGTTGGACACCCGAATTCTCGTGGAGCAGGCCAAAGGCGTTCTCGCCCAGGTGCGCTCCTGCACCATGAGCGAGGCCTTCGACGCCCTCCGCGAGTACGCCCGCACGCACGAGGTCAGCCTGCGAGCGGCGGCCGAGGGCGTGGTGAACCGCAGCATCTCCGCTGAGGCCCTGGTGGCCCAGCCCCACTAGCGGCCCAGCACTACTAGCGGCCCGGCCCCACTAGCGGCCAGCCGTCCCCTGCGCCGGCTCCCTAGGTGTGGCAAGATGCGGCCGTGACCACTCAACCCGAGCGCCGGATGCTCCTCGACACCGCCTCCCTGTATTTCCGCGCGTTCTACGGCGTGCCGGACTCGGTGCGCGCCCCCACCGGGGAGCCGGTGAACGCCGTGCGCGGGCTGCTCGACATGATCGCCCGGCTCGCCACCGAGTTCCAGCCCACCGAGATCGTGGCCTGCTGGGACGACGACTGGCGGCCGCAGTGGCGGGTCGACCTCATTCCCACCTACAAAACCCACCGGGTCACCGCGGAGCCTTCGGTGGATGCCGACCCCGCGATCGAGGTCGTGCCCGACCTGCTCACCCCGCAAGTGCCGATCATCCGCGAGGTTCTCACGGCGCTGGGCATCCCGATCATCGGCGCCGCCCACCACGAGGCCGACGACGTGATCGGCACCCTCGCCTCACACGCGTCGATCCCGGTGGACATCATCACCGGCGACAGGGACCTCTTCCAGCTCGTCGACGACTCCCGCGACGTGCGGGTGATCTACACCGGCCGCGGCATGGCCCGGCTGGAGCTTCTGACCGACGCGACCCTGACGGCCAAGACCGGCGTCACCCCGGCGCAGTACGCCGACTTTGCCGCGATGCGCGGCGACGCTTCCGACGGCCTGCCCGGCGTGGCCGGGGTGGGCGAGAAGACCGCGGCCGCGCTGCTGGCCGAGTACGGCGACCTCGATGGGATCGTGGCGGCGGCGGCCGACCCGGGTACCCCGCTGGGCGCGGCCGCGCGCACGAAGATCCTCGCCGCCGCGGACTACCTCACGGTGGCCCCGGCGGTGGTGAATGTCGTTCGCGACCTGAAGCTGCCGGACTTTGACGCCCGCATCCGCCCGACCACGCCCGAGCAGGCTGCCGAGCTGGAGCGCTTGTCGGACAGGTGGGGGCTCAGTTCGTCGATGCAACGCGCCCGGGAGGCCCTGGCTGCGTTGGTCTGAGCCCGGTCTAGGCCGGTCCGGCAATGCGCAGCACGACACTGCCCCGCTTGTGGCCGGCGTCGACGAAACGGTGCGCGGCCACAATCTCGGAGAGGTCATAGCTGCGGTCGATGACCGGCCGCAGGCCGCCCTGCTCCGCGAGGCCCACGAGAAACCGAAGGTCTTCCGTCCGGCAGTCCACGCCGCTGGCGCTGACCAGCTTTCCGCTCGTGCGAGTGCGGGACTTCGCGCGCAGGAGACCGTTGAGATCGGTGATGACGGCCAACAGGGCTCCGCCGGGGGTGATCAGCTGCTGCACCCTGTCGAAGGACGCGTTGCCGACGCAGTCCATGATGACGTCGTAGGTGTCGGGTTCGGTCGTGAAGTCCGAGCTTTCGTAGTCGATCACCCTGTCGGCGCCTAAGGCGGTGACCAGGCCGGCGTTCCGCGCCGCGCAGACCGCGGTCACGTGCGCACCGAGGTCCGTGGCCAGTTGCACCGCCGCGGTGCCGACCGCTCCTGATGCCCCGTTGACCAGCACCCGCGTGCCGGGATGGATGTCGGTACGGTTCAGGAACGCCCGCGCCGTGATGCCGCCGAAGACGAGCGCGACGGACTCGGCGAAACCCAGGTTGGCCGGCTTGGCCGTGATCGGTCCGTCCCGCCCGATCCGGGCGAACTCGGCGTGACCGCCGAACTTCGCGCCGAGCATCGCGATGACCTCGTCGCCGGGGGTGAACCTGGTGATCTTCTCCCCCACGGCTTCGACAACCCCGGCGGCGTCCATGCCGAGCACTCGCCGGCGAGGCTGGAAGAACCCCAGCCCGACCCCGGCCAGGAGACCGAGCCCCTTCGGTATGTCATGGGAGCGGGCCCGGTGGTCGGCGGCGCTCACCGTGCTCGCGAGCACCCGGATGAGCACCTCCTCCGGACCGGGTTTCGGGGTCGGGATCTCCTCGACCGAGACCACGTCGGCTGAGCCGAACCGCCGGTACACCGCGGCCCTCATGGGGTCACCTCCACGTGATCGGCGCCCACGCGTGCCATCCACTCGAGCGCGGCGGTGTTGAAGCCCTTGAGGACGAGCCACAGCGCGAGCGACACCTCCCAGGCGAACACGGGCAGCGCCACGAGCAGCCCGATCGGGGAGAACTGGCCGTACAGGCCGAAGATCACCAGCACCGTCGAGAGGGTGATGATCGCCCCGCCGGCCAGGCCAAGCACCGCGATGACGCGAGGCACCAGGCGGGAGGCGTACATGAGCGACGCCAGGAGGATCGAGCCGACGCCGAGCGCGAAGCCGGGACCGAACAGAAGCGTGCCGTCCTGCAGGGCCAGCAGCCCGGCCGCGACGGCCTCGAGCGCACCGTCGTCGACACCGGGAGGCTGCTGCCGCAGCATCAGCACGGTGAGCAGGCTGATCGTGCCGAGCATGATGATCGCGGCTTCGAGGATGCGGGCGGCAACGTAGGCCAGGGCCAGCGCCGGGCTCTGGCGGCGCAGAACCGGATAGAGGACCACGGCAGTGCCGACCACGGCGATTACGAGCACGACCTCGAACAGCACCCCGACGGCCACCATCGAGTCGCGTCCGGCGCCCAGGACATAGCCGGGCGTGTTCAGCACCGGGGCATAGAGCAGACGGCCGACGATCGCGCCGACTTCGGTGAGGAGAAAGAAGACGCCGGCGAGAATCGCGGTACGGCGAGTGGGAGACATGGGGGCTCCTTCAGGGTAAAGGTGTACAGCGTACACTCGGATGCACTGACCCTAAGGTGTACGCTGTACTCCTGTCAATGGGCATGGCTGATCTCGTCCGAAGGAACCACAATGGCTCAAGTTCTGGTGGCCCCGCGGGTGCGCCTCAACCGTGATCGCGTGCTGCAGGCCGCCGTCGGGCTGGCCGATCAGGTCGGCATCGAGGCGCTGAGCATGCGCCGTCTGGCCGAGGAGCTCGGTGTGGTGCCGATGGCGCTGTACAAGCACGTCGCGAACAAGGACGAGCTTCTCGACGGGATGGTCGAGGTCATCGTCGCCGAGATCGACCCGCCGGCCCGGGACGCCGAATGGAAGACGGCGGTGCGCCTGCGGGTGCTCTCGGCACGCCAGATGCTGCTGCGGCATCCGTGGGCCCGGTCGGTGCTCGAATCGCGCACCACGCCCACCCCGGCCGTGCTGGACTATCTGGAGTCCACGATCGGGATATTCCTGGCCGGCGGGTTCACGGTGGACCTCACCCACCACGTTATGCACGCCATGGGCAGCCGCATGTGGGGGTTCACCCAGGAGCTCTTCGACGCATCCGCCGACCCCGCCCAGCCGCCCGCCGACCCCGCCGCCCAGGTTGCACAAATACAGGCGATGACGGAGCGGTACCCCCAGATCCTGCAGATCAGCAATGCGGCCGCCCACGACGATTCGGTCGTGGCGCACGGCTGCGACGACAAATTCGAGTTCGAGTTCGCGCTCGACCTGCTCCTGGACGGCTTCGAGCAGCTGCAGGCCGCCGGCTGGTCATCCAGCCCGGCGACCCCCACCGCGTAGCCGGTCGGGTCAGGCGAAGCCGAAGACCAGCGGGAAGACTGCGACCACAACCAGCCCCCAGACCCCGTAGGCCGGCAGGTACCGGGTCTGCCAGCGCTCGAGCGCCGAGAACGGGCGTCGCCCGCGCAGGAACCCGACGGTGAGCCAGGCCCGCGCCGAGGGCGAAACCGACCACCACAGCGAGTTCCTGCCAGGCCGGCGCGCGGCCGTCGTCGGCGTCATCGGGCACCAGCACGAGCTGTTTCCAGAGCCGCTCGGAGTGCTCGCGAGCGAATTCGCGGGAGACGGCGTCGAGGTTGCCCAGCCGTTTGATCGCCACGAGGAAGGCCTCGTCGTGGTCGAGCCCGGTGGCCAGCAGATCTTCGATCTGCTCCCGCAGGTGGTCTGCCAGTTCCTCCACGTGGGCGGTGGCGATGGCCTGGCGCCGCTGCACATAGCCGCGCCACCGGTCGATCTCGGCTTCGAGGTCGGCGTCGAGGTCCATCAGGCCCACCCCTCCGTCGCGGCCGACGGCCGGGGAAGGTTCTGCCAGACTCGGCGCAGGGCATCCGTCACCACGGTCCACTGCTCCTGCCGCTCGGCCAGCTGTTCGCGGCCCGAGGCGGTGATGGCGTAGTGCTTGCGCCGGCGGCCGGCCTCGGACGTACCCCACAGCGAGGTCACGTAACCGAGACGCTCGAGGCGGTGCAACAGCGGGTAGAGCATCCCGTCGGTCCACTGCATGCTGCCGCCACTGAGCTCGCCCACCCGCTTGAGGATGGCGTAGCCCTAGAGGTCGCCGTCCATAAGAATCCCCAGTACCAGCGGGGTGGCCGCGATCGCGGACCCCCCTCGCGAACTGTGAGCTAAGCACCAGAATTTCTTGATTTGTGGGGCTTTTCTCACGGCTCGCGGATGTCTTGGCCCGGATGCGTCCGCGGGCGGGTGCAGTGTCAGTGGCAGGTGAGACGATCTCACTATGAGTAGCCCCGACCAGGCACCACCGCCCGCTCCGGACGATGACGACTACTCTCCGGAGCCCGCTCCACCTGGATCCACCCCCTCCCGTGTCGACCCGGCCGAAGCCGGGCCAACCCAGCCCACCCCAACCGAACCCACCGCTTTTGAGCCTTACGTCCCCGACCCTGCCCTGGACGAGTTGGTCTGCTCGGAGCTGGCCCGCCGCACTGAACTGATCGCGGCCCAGGCCCGCGTCATCGCGCACGCGCAGGCCCGGCAGGCCGAGTTCCTTGTCGATCTGCAGGGTTGGAGTGAGGACCCGCAGGTCTCCTCCCGCCTGCACGGCAACCCGGAAAGCATCCGGCTGGCCGACGTGAATGCGGCCACCCTGACCCAGGATCAAGCCCGCGCGGCCGCGTACAGCCGGTGGGAGGACCGGGACGTGGCCCGCCGCACCATCGTGAGTGAGACCGCCTGCCTCCTGCGCGTAGCCGAGCGCACGGTCGAGCGAATGATGGAGCAATCCCTCTGGCTGATGTCCGCCCCGGCCACCTTCGACGCCCTCTCCACCGGGCAGATCAGCTACCGCCACGCCACCGCGCTCGTCGACCAGATGCGCACCCTCCCCACCGACGACCAGGAAGCGTTCGAGCAAGCCGTCCTCCCGGCGGCGAAGACCCTGCCGGTGGGCCGGTTCACCGACAAGGCCCGCCGGGTGCGAGAAAAGCAGCACCCGGAGTCGATCATCACCCGGAACAAGAACGCCCTTGCTGAGCGACGCAGCTACTGGGAGGCCGCCCCGGATGGGATGGGCTGGTTGCACTGGTACGGCACCGCCCACGACACCAAGGCCGCCTACGACCGGATCAACACGATGGCCGTGACCC
>NZ_SOFL01000034.1 GCF_004402695.1 Cryobacterium adonitolivorans
CCCAGAACAAGTTCTCGCGATCCTTCAACACCACTCTCGACGCCATCAACAACACCTCACTCATACGGTGTTGCTACGACCCCTTGAAGCCGCCCATGGGATACGAGACGCAGGAGATCTTTCGTTCGCGCGGCGCGTGGTAGGTAACTTGTCTCGCATCTGCACCTGTCTCGCATCCGTAGCGTTACGAGACACTTCCTAGGGCCAGCTGTGCGGCTTGTACCGGGTCTGCGCTTTGCATCCGTATCTGCTCGTAGGGCTGGCGATCCTGGTCCCACCTTCGTCCGTCCGCGATCCACCATCAGCCACACGCCAACGAGGGCGTGGAACATGAAGAGCAAAATCACAGCGCTCAATGCGGTCGCCTCAGACCCGGAGAGGACAACAGCGGATGGTCCAGGCCCCACGTCGCAAGAAATCTGGGTCGGGAACAACGTCGTGCTGATCTGCAAGGTTGTTCCGATGCCCCCGTGTGCGCCCGCGTCGATGAGCGAATACCAGCACGCCGAACGCAGCTCCTCCCCGACGGGGAGGAACCAAGCTGCGCGCCGGCTCGTTCTTCCCGGCGCTGCTCGAGCGGCACCGCCGGGCCGACCAGGCGCTGTTCGCGGTCGTGATGGAGGCCTGCGCCCCATTCAGAACTTTCAGAGATGTCCTGAGATAAAACAGTCGAGCTATCGACGGACCTGTCTCAGGGCATCGCCTTTGGCCTCAAGTTTCACAAGCTTCAATCGGCTGAGAGCCCAAACGACTGCGGCGGTGATGACAGTCAGCACTGCAATAGCCAGCACGTAGGCGAACACTGAACCGTATCCGGTCGCGGGATTGAAGAAGGGATAAGGAACCCACCCATCGGTGGCTCCCCGGATGAGCACGACGACTACCCACACCATCGGGTAGATGAGCGAGACCCAGAGGCGCTTCCAGGCCAGCGGCGGGCGGTCGGCGAAGAGGATCCAGTCGAGCACGGCGTAGATGGGGAGGATGATGTGAAGGACATTGTTTGCCCACTCGAGGGCGACGCCGCCTTCTTGGCCAGCGAGAAGTGCGTTGTAAATAACTCCGACGAGAATCATGTATGCCGTTGCACAGCCGCGGGCGAGGAGGAGCAAACTTGTTTGTTTCTTTCCACGCAGTACGACGATTCCCGTGATTGCGATCACTATGAGCCAAATGATGTTGCTTTGCATGGTGAAGAACCCGAAGAAGTTGAATGGGTTGATGGTCGCCCTGGTGGCGGTGTCAGCGAAGGTCGCGATGATGGCCACGACCCCAAGCGTGACGGCCGCGAGGCGGGTTACTGCGATGAGCTTGGTCATGATGCCCTCAGTTCCCTGGAAAATTCGCGACAAGGGATCCCCCCACAGCGTGTGCTAAAGCTAGCGCATGCACAGAGTGGATGCGCCATTCCATCCGTTCAGTTAGTGGTGGCGAATTTACGCTCCAGCCAATCGGCGAGCGGCACAACATCGCTGGTCAGGATTCCGAAGTGATCGCCGAGACTGGCCGGGACCGCTGGTGTAACTTTGTCGTACTCGACCCACTCGACCGTGATGGTTCGGTTTCTTCGCTTGAGCTGCTTCCATAGTCTTTTGGTCGCAGCCGCTGACACTCGACGATCGTTGACAGCCTGGGATATCCGGATGGGTACCTGAATTTCTAGATCTGGGTGCATCCGTCTCAGTGCGGCTGTCAGCCTTGGTTTGCGGGAGAGAACGCGGAAGTACTTGCGCCCAGGTAACGCAGCCCAGGAATCGGGCTCACTCAACTCGACTCGGGTTTGCACGTCAATTGTGTCTTTGAAGAGCTGAAGCCCGAGCGGCGTGAAGACTTTTTGTTCCAGCTCAGTAGCCAGGCCAGGGTCACTGGCAAGAGCACCGGCGATGGCGAGCGGTAAGAACGCCAGGTCGGGCGCGGCTGGCAACAGAGACAAAAAGAGAAGGCGCTCTTGTGCAGACGCTGGCGCGATCGCGGCGACTCCGAGAAGTGTGAGCTCCGCGGTCCAGGTTGGGGCGAGATGCGCGGCGAATAGCGCAGCCTGCCCGCCTTGCGAGTGACCGACGATCACGAAACGTAGAGAGATTGTTTCTTGTCCAGGCGCGCTGTCCCGGTTGTGAAGGGCGCGAGCTGCTCGGACGATGTCCAAAACTCCGCGCGCTTCCGAGGTCCCGAAGAGGTAAGGGTGCGGGCCGCGAGTGCCCAGCCCCTCATAGTCGGTCATCACGACAACCCAGCCCCGGTTGAGGAACTCGTTCAACAGCCCATGAGGAGCCGCATTGATCTTGCGGTGAATAGTCATAGGCGGGTCGGTCGGGTCACCAATGTCAGCCAGCTCTTCCGAGTCCAGCGAAGGAGCACCGCGATCTGCGACACCGACGGTCCCGTGCGACCAACTCACGACCGGCCAACCACCCGCTGGCGGGTCTCCCCGGGGGATTGCAATGATTCCCGAAACACCAATCGGCGCCCCATCAGACACGCGCGTGGACTGATAGATCACAAGCTCGCACCCAGCGGCGGACTCCAACGCGGCCGGTCCCGACATCGTGCGCACACGGATGACGTCACCATGCTCGCCTACCAAGTCGGTGCCGCCCACTTGATAGAACGGATCCACAGGCTCCGTGTCAGACAGGAGGCCCATTAGAGTCGAAAGCAGACGTCGATAACGAGCCGGCCGCGTGCAAGCGAAAAAGAACTCATCTGGCAACTATGGCTGGCGACCACCAAGAGCGTCAATACGGCCAACAGCAGTCCCACTGGCTACAGAACCCCGAACTGCGCCGTAGCGTCACCGCAGGCCTGAACAAAAGCGAAGCCCGAAACACCCCTCGCTCGGGCTGAGCTGCCGTGGGGATTTTGGACAGCGGAATTGATGGTTTCTTGTACGCCGCCAAGGCCGACGGGTGATAGAGGATGTTCATGTGGAAATGGTGCCAACGAGTCAGTGCGTAAGGAGGATCTTCGCGCCGACGATGATTAAGCTCAATCCGGCGAGCACGACACCAGACCAGAGAACACCGAGCGTTGACTTGCGGGCTGTCATTCTCTCCACCAGGATCCCTAAAAACGCCAACCGAACCACAATGATCAATGCCGCGATCAGCTGGGCCCAAAGCGGTGGGACGATCGTCATTGCACCGAGGAACATCATTAGTGCCGGAACGCTTCCCGAGCTTGCAATCGGCAATGAGTCACGAACCTCGTCCCTGACGTGCAACTGCGTCTCCACGTCGGTACGACCAAGATGTTGACCGATTGCCTGGGCGAGGATGTGGGCCAAGAAAGTTGTGATCGTTGTTCCGGCGACCACGATGAGAGCGGTCCAATTGAGGATGTCCGCCGAGTCGACACCCGCAACGGCGGTAAGTACAAGAATGTTGCCGTAGACGTAAGCGGATGTGCGGCTCCGGGCCCGGTCCAGGGTGACGCCCGGGCCGACACGGCGGCGGATTCGGTCACGGAAGCGGTCGTTTCGGGATTGAGACTCGGAAGACATGGCCCGAGCGTAGCGACAGACACCGCCAAGCGCTGGATCGAGTGACCTCAATCGACCTAGCAAGCGTTCCTGCCGGCCGAGCTTTCTGCGCATCTGGGACCGAGACCTGTCAGACTGCATCTCATAAATGGAGCAGTACCCGGCCGGCGACAGACCGACCTCCGAGCGCTCCCACGGCTGATACTTTCGGTTCTATGACTGGTTCCTCGGCCGCCGCTTCGGCACTTCACCCCGCACCGAACCGGACCTGGCCGCTGGCGTTCGCGGCCGGCGCTGCCATCGGCATCTTGGGCGGAATGATCGGACTTGGCGGCGCCGAATTCCGACTGCCGCTGCTCATAGGCCTCTTCGGCTTCGCTGCGCTGCAGGCGATCATCATGAACAAGCTCATGAGCCTAGTCGTCGTAATCACAGCGATTCCCGCTCGACTGAGCGCGGTCCCTTTAGACGACCTGGCCCCATACCTCTACATCGTCCTGAACCTACTTGTCGGAAGCCTGGTCGGAGCGTGGATCGGTGCGCACTGGGCTACGAAGATCGCCTCGCCCTCTTTACCGGGTTATTGCCGTTCTACTAGTGCTCATCGCGATCCTGTTGTTCGTGACGCACTTCTTCGCCGTGGAACCGTTGAACATCGCCCCGGTATCGCGCACCATTGCGGGTGTCGTCGCCGGCGTCATCATTGGTGTTGTTGCAGCGCTCATGGGGGTTGCTGGTGGCGAGCTCCTGATACCGACAATCGTTCTGCTTTTCGGCACTGACATCAAGATTGCAGGAAGCCTCTCCCTCGCCGTCTCGCTCCCGACGATGCTTGTCGCATTCGCGCGATTCAGTCGAGATGCGAACTTCGCCGTCATCCGGCAGAACGTTCCATTCCTCATCGCCATGACAGTGGGGTCCATCGCGGGGACGCTGCTCGGGGGCCTGTTGCTCGGCGTAATTCCGACCCTCGTACTCATCCCCTTACTCGTGCTGCTTTTACTGCTGTCGTCCATCAAGGTTTGGTCCCACAAGTAGCCCCGCGAGAACGATCGTGGTCAAGTTTCAGCAATGACCGAAAACGGTGTAAAAACCCCTGTTCATTTCAGAACCCTTTTCTAGGTCTTGATTCCGGGCAGTTTCTTGGACAACAGTTCTGACACCTTTGTGGGCGGCGACCTAGCCGCGCGCTGCGGCTCGAAAACGATCGTTTTGAAGCAGGTCGGGATGCTGATCAGATTCCCGCAGGATTCCGCCGAGTCGATGTGCTCGAAACTCGTTGCCGACATAAGACAGCGTCGGGGTAAGGGCGGGCCGGCCCGGGAGCTATTGGCTTGATGTTGATGTTGATGCTGCCGCTGCGGTGGCTATCCATAGGACTGTCGTGATCACGGAGATACCGAGCGTGACGTACCCCGGAATGAGCCCTGTGAGTGAGGCGTCGCGTCCGATGCCGCCGAGGCGGGTTGCGGTTCGGAATCCAACGTGGCCGAAGATCACGGCGAGCACTGCGGGCAGGAAGGCCAAAAACATCATGAACAGCCCGAGGATCGGGATCGGTATCCAGATCCCAGTAACGATGGCGACTATGCCGAGAACAAGTGAGGTTATGGCCATGCCGTTGGTGGGCGGCCTGACGACCTGCTGATAGATGATCTGCTGCTGCGGGTAAGAGGACATCTGCGGTCACTCATTTCTTTTGTAGGGGAGTGCGCTCGGACGCGTCCGTCGTCATTGGTCTCGGTTCACAGCCAACGTGTTGCCATTTTCTGGGCATCAAAGCCGTTCTCCCGCACCGCGTTCCACGATTGGCAATACCGCGTCCTTGAGGCATACGTGCCTGTTCCTGCTCTTGACCGCGTCGACTACGCCAGCACCATAGAGAGATCAACAAGTTCTCCAGCGGGCTCGCGTGGCAGAGTCCGCCTTGTCGTCGGCGAAACGTTGAACGTCAACGGCGGTATGGTCACCCCAATCCCATCCATGGTGTGTCCAGAGAAGAGAGTAAGCACATGAGTCAAAAAGTGAATATCGCGGCCCAGCAGAAGTTTGGTGACGCCGTAAACAGTGGAGAACTTGACCTTCTCGACGACCTCGTGGCCGAAGACGCAGTCGACAACGCCCCTGCCCCTGGCCAAGGCCCTGGCCCGGCAGGTTACAAAGCGTTCTATGGCAAGATGATTGCCGCTTTCCCCGACCTGCACATCGAAGTCGAGCGCCTCGTCGCAAACGATACTGACGTCGCGTTCGCCTACACCCTCACCGGCACCCACCAAGGCCCTCTCATGAGCCACTCCGCTAGCGGGAAAACGATGTCTGTTCGTGGCGTGCAAATCAGCCGGTTCGAGAACGGGAAACTCGTCGAGCGGTGGGGCAGCAGCGACGAACAGGGCATGCTCGAACAACTCGGGGTCACGTCCCGCTGAGTGGTGGAGTTTCTCAACACCGTGCGGGTCAGTTCTTCTAGCTTAGGCGGCGGCGAGTTCTGGGAGGATCACCGCCTCGTCGATGACCTCAATGGGGTTGTTCATGGTGGCCAGCTCGAGCATGGGTGCTTCGGAGAAGTAGCGTCTTTCGCCGGCTTCCCACTCGTCGTGCTGCTCGATCAGCACCGACCCCGCCAGGCGCAGCAGGGCTGCGGCGTTGGGGAAGACGCCGACGACGTCGGTGCGGCGTTTGATCTCCTTGTTCACCCTTTCGAGCGGGTTTGTGGACCAGATCTGGCGCCAGTGTCGCCTGGGGAACGCGGCGAAGGCGAGTAGGTCGGGTTGCGCGTCGACGAGCATCGCGGCGACCTTCGGGTTTGAGCTGGCGAGCATGGTGGTCACCTCGCGGAACTGCTTCTCGATGTGCTCCCGGTCGGGCTGGGCGAAGAGGGTGCGGATGATGGAGGCGACCATGTCCTGGGATCCTTTCGGGATCACGGCGAGGACGTTGCGCATGAAATGCACCCGGCAGCGCTGCCAGCCGGCACCCTGAAACACGGTCCCGATGGCCGGTCTCCAACCAAAGTGCTCCGTTCCAAGGAGCTCCCCTTTATCCGTTATGAAGTTGGGAAGCCGCGCCGATCGCTGTGCATGCAGGGCTTGCAGACTAGCGGTTCGGCTGACGAACGCCCAGTAGCTCTTGACAAAAAGGCTGTTCGCGCAAAGGATCGGCGGCAGAATACCCGTTCATTTTTTCGCTCCGAGTATGTTTTCGAAACTACCTCCTAGTAAGGGATTTTGATGAATAAGAAAGCAGCACTGTTGTTTGTGCCAGCGTTGGCTTTGGGCGTGGCCGTATTGACGAGTGGCCCCGCCGTTGCGGCCACAGGCGATGCGTCCTATCAGGGAACGCTCGATTCGATTAACGGAAGTAATGGCAGCGGTACGATTTCCATCCAGGTTTCCGGTGACCAAGCAACAGTTACCGAGACCGTCAGCGGACTGGCCGAGACCTTCGATGGTAAGCCGTATCCGCACGTGCAGCACATCCACATCGGAGCGCAGGGAGTATGCCCCACCACGGCAGCTGACACCGACGGAGATGGTGTGATCAGCACGACCGAAGGTCAGCCGTCCTACGGAGAGATCGGCACGACGTTGTCCACCAGCGGTGACACGAGTCCGGCGGCCGGAACTGATCTGACGGTTGCCGGGATGGGTGCAAGCTTCACTTACAACCGCACCTTCACGTTGGATGCTGCCACTGCGGCTTCACTGGAGGCAGGCACGGCTGTTGTGGTGGTCCACGGTCTAGACCCGGCCACGTTGTCGCAAGCAGCACAGGACGCGCCAAGCGATTTGGTTCCGAGTCTGCCCCTGGCAGCAACGTCACCGGCCTTGTGCGGCGCCCTGAGTGCGTCGCAATCGAACATGCCTATCGGTGGCGTGCAGACCGGCGGTGGCAGCACTTCAAACGGTGCCGACATTGGCCTTCTCGCCCTCGGTGCCGGGGCCCTGACCGCGGCCGGTGGCGCTGTGATCGTTCGTCGACGTCTCGCCGCACGCGGCTGAGATCGGTTCGACCCCCGGTGACTATTCCGGCTGAAAAGCGTCGTCGCGGTAGCCGTCTGGCTACCGCGGCGGCGGTTCTGTTTATCGCCGTCGGCTGCACGGCGATCGGTTTCGCCCTGTGGGGCAACCCCCCTCCTCCACGACCACCAGCCTCGGCTGCCGTGGCGGCCCCCGCTCAGAAGCCCATCTCCGTTACGCCCTCGCCGGAGCCCATCCCCGTGCCGCCGACTCCGCAGGTTGCCCCGGTTGTCGGCCCGATCATGACCGCCTCCGAGCCCACCCAGATCAACATCCCCGCAATCGACGTGGACTCTGACCTGATGCAATTGGGACAGAACCCGGACGGCACGGTGCAGACGCCGTCGTTGGACGAAGCTTCTCCTGCCGGCTGGTACACCGGTTCGCCCACCCCTGGCGCGATCGGACCCTCGGTCATCTTGGGTCACGTCGATTCCAGAGTGCAGGGGCGCGCGGTGTTCTACCGACTCGGCGATATGCGTCCCGGCGATGAGATTTTGGTTACTCGAGCCGATGCAACAGTGGCTGTATTCGTGGTCGATGGAGTGGAAAAATATCCGAAGGACAACTTTCCGCAGTTCACCGTTTACGGCAACACAGACCACGCGGGACTACGGCTGATCACCTGCGGTGGCGAGTTCAACGAAACCACCCGGACGTACCCAGACAACGTTGTTGTCTACGCCAGCCTGGTGTCCAGCCATGCGGCCTAGCAGAACAAAGAACCAGATCAACAGACGCGACGGGCTGCTTGCGATCGTGGTGGCCTCCACAGCTTTGCTGGCTGGCTGCGCCACGTCCTCCTCCGGCGCCGAGAACGCAATGGCACCCGGAATGTCCCTGCCAGGCACCTCGGCCTCCCCGATTCCGCAGTCGAGCTCGGCAGGCAGCGCGGCGGCAGGGCCGTCCGCAGCATCACAGATGATTTGTGGCACCGAAACACGCGACAACATCACGCGTGCGCTGGCCCTCGCCGCCCCGCCGCACTCCGTCGACAGCTGGATCAACCGTCAATACACCTGCATTTACCATCTGACTGATGGAGAATTCGTAATCTCGGTGCAGGAATCCTCGGACGCAGCGTCTGCCCGTAGCTACTTCGACACGATGAAAGGAAACCTTGCCTCAGTCCAACCCATTGAAGGACTCGCGAATCTCGGATTTCCCGCGTACGAAACCGCAGACGGCGTGGTCGTCTTCCTCAAAGACAACATGACGCTACAAGTGGACGCCAGAAAACTGACGGATAAAATCGGGCCGCATGGCATAACCCGCACCGCATTCTCCTACGAAATAGCTACGACCATCCTCGCCTGCTGGACCGAACACTAGCCCGGCCGCGTTGCATCAGCCCCACGCGATGCGGCCGCGGCCAAAGGCGCCACCAGGGTGGACAGCGCGCGCTGTCCAATAGTCATGTGTTTCTTAAACGATGTGTATCAAAAGCCATGGGGGGGCGAGACACGGACGCGGAAGCTCGAATCCCGTGTTGCGCGTGTACACCGCACTCGGTTGCAGCCGCGCACAATGAGATCCAGCTGAAGCTGCGGTACCGAAGAAGTGCTCCGCCAGACAGGCTGGCGGGGCACTCGGTCGAGCTAGCTCGCGGCTCAGGGCTTCGGGTTGGAATCCTTGTGCACTGACTTGACGGTGTTCCGTGTACGGATGAAGTCGGCAAGAACGATTCCGACGAAAAGGACGAGGGAGCCGATCAGTACTTCACCTGCGGGGGCTCCCGTCAGTGTCCAGTACAGGAAGAAGGAAGCTCCTGCGATTCCGGCGGCCCAGATTATTGAGGTCAGCAGCTTACCTTTGTGACGTTCCACAGGACGGGCCCACTTCCATAGGGGTAGTTGATTTGAACGCACCTGCCCTCGGCTGCCGCTTGTCTAATCGGAGCCTGCCAAGTTGCGAGTCGAATGGTTACAGCGATGACGCATGCGGCTTTGGCCAGGTTATTGGGAACCCAGATGCAAATTGTACCCGCGGCCGCGTTGTACGAGGCGTTGACCTGGTTGGCGAGACTCTTCGACTCCGCCTTTGTTAGCTTTATCGCGATTCCCCACCACAGCGCCGTGGCCTTGGGGTCGGCCACCACGGGGTAGGCGACTCCACCCACACTGTGGTCAACGACCTGTGTGAGAGTGGTGCCGGATAGCTCGTAACGGGTCGCAACGTCCGCCCCATTGGCGTCCTTGGCCCAGGGGGCTGCGATCACGGCGATGACCTGCGTGGCGTCGCTGATGACGAATCCACCGGAACCGTCTTCCTCGATCGTTGCCCCCTCAGGGAGGGAGAGGGGATAGTCAAAGCGGGTGGGTGCAGCTGAGTTGGAGATGATGGTGTTGATTTGGACCGAACCATCGGCTTTAACGACCGGAACGGTGACAGAGCCGTTCTGGTTGTCGTAGGACACAATTCCCTCTGCCTCCACTTCAGCACTGGACGCCTCGCCCGAGAAAGGGAGCCCGATCGTGAAAGAGACGTCTGAGTGAGGAGATTGAGCCACGATTCCCGCCGCCGGGTCGACCGGGACCGATATCAGGGTCGAGGGCAGCTCTGCGTCTATCGCAAGCTGGCCCGAATCAGTCGTTGAGATGCTGGCCACGTCTTCCAGCGTTGACGGTGAGACATTCCCGAGGGCGTCAATCACGTTGACAGCAGGCTCACCAGCAAACGCAGCACCGCCGCCAGCCATCAACAGCGAGGCGGACAATGCACAGGTCGCAACGATTCCAATCGTCCCGCGAATACGCAAGTGTTTGGTCATGAATCCCCCGATTAGTGCCGCCTATAGTGACGGCTACGGAAAGAGATTATCCGGGGCGGAGTTGTTCGATGGGAGCCCCCATGCGGGGCAGGATTGAGCGGGATACAGCGCCAGGTGATCCGCGGGGATTGCCGCTCGCAGTTGCTCGACTGCAGCCCAGCGTACGGTGCTTTGATGGTGGCCGGCGTTGACTCGGCCGCGTCCCGTGGGCGGTGTGCCAGGCCCCAATTCATCTCCACATTATCCGTCCACCCTGTGGGCCGATCGAGAGCTAGAGCAGGCGCACCAGGTCACAAGGGGGACGCCGCCAGAACGGGCTAGCCGGGGTCTCGGAGTCCACCATCGGTACTAGGCACTGCTTGCATTTTGGGGGAGCGCCCAGGGGGTCTAATTCGATGCCGGCACTGTCCTTAAGATTAACCAACTCGAAGTCATCACCGACGACGTCATCGAAGCCGCCGTCAGCATCCTCGTCATGGGCGCTTAGCGCAGCAAAGCGATCACAAAACGCCGCCACAGAGTGTTAACAGTCACAGTCGTTCTTGTTCAAAAGTCGTCGCCGAAATCAAATCTGCCGAAACTTCTCTCTAGAGGTTTTTGAGCAGTTCTGGTAGAATTGACTTAATGAGTTTGGAGCCAGTATGACGATCCTGCACGCACGCCCCGTACCTGCGGTTGACGCGGCCGAAGTCGAGCGTCGAATGAGTTTTTCTGATGCCGCTCTGGGTGCTGCTGGCCACGAGGTAACGGACCCGGAGCTGCGCGAACTGCGGCGGCGTGCGATCCGCGGCGATATCACCGCAGAAGCCGCCATCGCCGCGGCTGTCGCTCACATCGACGCCCGCTAGGGGTGGCAGCGAAGTTTCGTGCCTGGGATGACTACTTCATCCCGGGCACGACTGTCTTAAGAAACAAGTTCAACGAGACTGACGCCGCCAAGCTCGGTGCGAAAGAAGAGGCGGCCGCTTCAATCCGGCTCGACCAACTGGCCAATAAACCGATACCGCCAACATTCGACTACGACCATATGAAGGCGATTCACCGGCACGTGTTCCAGGACGTCTACGACTGGGCCGGGCAGGAGCGGGTGGGGCCGTTGGGCAAGATGACGAAGGCTGGCCCAGACGTGGTCAACTTTCAGCCCGGGGATCCGGCTGCCCCAACTGTCGCGTACGGCTACTACCCGTCGCCGGCGATCACCGCTGCGGCACAGGACCAGTACCGAAATCTCGGCCGCGAGAATCACCTGGTCGGGATGCCGCAGGATCAGTTCATCAGCCACATGGCTGAGCATTGGGGAGAGCTGAACACTATCCACTCGTTCCGTGAGGGGAACACCCGAGCACAGTTCGTATTCTTCTCGCAGCTGGCGGACAATGCCGGCTACAAGCTCGACACTGAGGCGTTCAAAATGGGGTCGCCGCTGCGCGATGAGTTTGTGGCTGCTCGGTTTTATAACCAGGCAACCACGAAGACTGACCGGCTCGAGGCCGTCCTATCGAAGGCACTGGAGTCACGGTCAATCAGTCACGAAGGCCCAGAGTCGGCGTCAGCCCAAGCAATGGTTCTATCACCGGAGCTACAGCGGATCATTGACGTGAACAAGCGGAATTTTCCGACGAGCGCAACGGCGATTGGCCGGCCGGGCGAGGCAAGCCCGGCGGAGGGTCGGGGTTACCAGGCGCGGGGCCAAGGGCGCGGCAACGATCAGGGATATGGGAGGTAGGTCAGTGCTTTCTCGAGATTTCGAACTAGACGAGGAAGCGTTGGGCGACGAAGATTTGCGGCGCCGGCGCCGTGCCGAGGGCCAGACCGCTCCCGACAGTCTCAGTTGGCTCCGAGGGCCAGCGACGGGCCTTATGTGGGTATCTGCAGAGATGGCGGTCGTACTGGAGCCCACCATCGATGTGTCAGCCAACATCATGAAGGAATTCGCCGTCGATCTAACGTTCGACGTGAACGTGGTCGCTGCCTACCAGGAGGTCATTTCCCACTCAGCTGCCGCGGCTCACATCGAGGCGCTTAACCGTGATCTGCTCATCAGGATCTGGCCGCGGTTGACCCTCCCTGATCCCGTCCGAGAGGTGTGGGAGATGAGCTTCCCTGAGCTGACGGCCGGCCTATGAGTGTCGTCGGCTATACCCGAATGTCGACACAAGACCAGAACTTGAATTCGCAAAGCGACGCGCTAAGAACGGCGGGTGCGGAGTCCATCTACTCGGACAAGTTGACGGGCAAGAATGCGGCCCGCCCTGGCCTAGCCGACTGTATGAAGTTCCTGCGCCGTGGCGACACTTTGCTGGTCTACAGCACGGACCGGCTGGGCCGGTCGATGACTGACGTCGTGACGATACTCGCTGACCTGGGGGAGCGCGGCGTGGAGTTCAAATCGCTCACGGAACCGTTCGACACCACCATTCCCGGCGGTGAGTTGTTCTTCCACATCTGTGCCGCGTTCGCGCAGATGAATGGCCGCATCATCTCCGACCGCACCCGCGCCGGCCTCGCGTCCGCGAAGGCCCGCGGCCGGCTCGGTGGCCGACCAAGCGTGATGACTGCCGAACGCGTCGCGGTCGCTCGGCGCATGCGCGCCGAGAAAGCGACCTGGGCGACCATCGCTCAAACCTTGCAGGTCGGGGCATCGAGCGTGCGCCGCGCCCTCGCGGGCGACCCTGACACGCACGATTCCAAGGAGCCCCGATGACCGACGCAGCAGCCAGTAACGATGGCGGGTTCGACGCCATCGCGGGCGGGATGCTCGCGGATGAGTTTCGCGCGAGCGAGCAAGATCGCAAGTTCAACCAGATGCTTGATGACCATATCGACGGCGTCACTTACGTCGAGGTCGACGGGGTGACCTATACCGATGACGGACGGCTCTACGAGCCGATGGAGGACACCCCGCGACCAGGTGCGGCGGAGGGGTATTTCGCTGAGGAACGCGCGCGAGCAATCTACGCGGGGGAGACGCCGCCGGCGACGATCGACGAGCTGCACGCAAAGTTGGTGCTGCCCGTGGTCGAGCCGGCCTCTGCCGCGCTGGCTCCCGAGCTGCAGCGCATCGTTGACTTGAACGCACGCAGCTACCCGACGAGCGCGACAGAGATTCGCGCGCCGGGGAAGCACGCCGCGCCGGCCGGGCCCCGGCATCGCGCCGAGAGCCCCGAGCAGGACCGGAGCCAGGACGTCGGCCGGTGACCTACGCGGGACGGTCGCCGTCCCAGGCGGTGTGTCGGGCCTCCCATTCGTCGACGCTTGACCGCAGGTAGCGCACGGTCTTGCGCGACAGAGCGACGAAGGCCGGCCCCTCGCCGCGGTGCCTGAGTCGTGCCAGATCCCGGCTGCTTAGTCGCAGCCGCTCCGCGGTTTCTGCGGGCGTAAGTGCGCGTCGCTTTGGCTCCGCGACCGGCGGCCGGCTCTTGGCTACTCCCACGAGCCGGTCCCCAGCTCATCGGTCGAGCTGGCCGGCACGGTGGCCCGTGCCGTGGCCACGGCTTTGATCCTGTCGGGGCGGAATCCCGACCAGCTCGCGGCGCCGACTACGACGACCGGTGCGGACGCGTAGCCGAGCTGTTTCACAGCGTCGACCGCGTGCGCGTTCGTGGCGAGGTCGACCACGATGTACGGCAGCCCCGTCCCGTCAAGTACTCGCTTGGTCAGGTCGCATTGCATGCACCCCGGCAGCGTGTAAACGGTCAGTGAGTCATTCACGGTTGTTCCCCTCTCAGTCCGGAAGTCCATCGACGTCAGATCACAGGTGGCCTGAACTATTTCGATTTATCGGCTATCAGCCGATGGCTTGCCATCTGCTGGTACCTGAGCCCGTTGTATGCAGCGGAGCGGGTGTCAAGGGCGACCGGAGGTCGGATTCCGTAGGAATCTGCGCAGCACCCTTTACTCCCGTGGGAGCGGAGTGCAACCCGTTCCACTGCAGAGCACTTCTTGGTTAAAGCGAAACTTCGGAGGGTACGACAAAGCCCCGCCGAGCTGCACGCTCTGGCGGGGCCTACTGTGTCGCTTTGTCCTACGAGATTGTCACTCGCTAGGTGCGTCCGTCACGGCTGGCGCAGTGCGGCGCTTTCGCGCCTTAGGGGTCGAGGTGCCGGGTGCGCGGACGCCCGTGGCGCGCAATTCCTTCTCAGCCCAGCCAGCACTCAGGGCGGCCTTCCACGCCGCAGCGTGTGCGTTGCTGGACTCTTTCAGAGCCACCTCCGCATCCTTGATCGCCTGCTTGAGTCGAGCATCTGCCGCGTCGTTCTGCTTCGCCGCCTCAGCTATGGCCACAACCGCATTCACACGGGCCGACACATCGGCTTCAATCAAGGCGCGTGCACGCACGGCCACTTCGTCGTTAGTCACATTTGCATTGCTCATACAGTCGACAGTAGCGGGGGAATAGCCTTCCCGGCTCGGCAAGTGCGAGCACTTGCCCTAGTTCACCCTCAGCCTCGCTTTCGCGCCGATGAGGTGAAACCTTTTTGGAGCAAGCTATAGAGTTACCGGTGGTAACTCGCTTTGATTCTGGACGCGGGGCGTCAGATTCGGCATACTTGTCGTATGGTCCCCCCGAAGTTCGGGGGTTCGCTGCGCTGGGCCAAGGGGAGTGGGTGAACATGAGTGACACGAATGAAGGTCGCCTGTTCGGCCGGAAGCGCCGTAAGAATGCGGACACCCCCAGGAAGAAGCACTACAGCGTCTACGTCTCCGACGCTGAGGACATTCAGCTGCAGACCCGTGCCGCTCTTCGAGATGTCACTGTGCCGCGGTTGTTGTTCGAGTCGGCCATGGATTCTCAGGTGCAGACGTCGACGGACCGCAAGCTGGCAATCGTCGAGTTGTTCGCCGTTCGTAAGCTGCTGGCCAGCGTCGCGAACAACGCCAACCAGCTCGCCAAGTTCGCGAACACCGAGAGCCAGTTCCCCATTGAGGCCGAGTCGATCATTGCGGAATACCGCGCGATCGTCCCTCGCCTTTCAGCCGCGATAGACACGTTGGCCGACTCATGATGCCCAACATCACCCGCGGCGGCCAAATGGGTGGGCTCATGGTCTACCTGGCCGGCGCCGGCAAGTCGAACGAGCACGAAGAACAGCACCTCGTCGGCGGAAACTCGGCCGTCGTCACCATGCACGGGTACGGAGTACTCGACCGCGATACGGCCCTGGCCATCGCAAAGGACCTGGACGAACCGCGGGTGAAACTCGGAGTGGAGGTCACGCGCCAGGCGCGCATCACTGATCCAGACACCGGTGAGTCGATCACGACGCGAGTCGCCGCCGACGTCTGGCATTGCTCGCTGTCGCTGCGCGCCGAAGAAGGGCAGCTCTCGGACGAGAAGTGGGGCGCCATCTCACAAGACTTCATGGATCGAATGGGCTTCACCGAAGCCAGCGGCAAGGCCGACTGCCGATGGGTTGCCGTGCGCCACGGCCTCTCGACGAACGGCAACGACCACGTGCACATCGCTGTCTCGCTAGTCCGCGAGGACGGCACCAAGGCACCGACGCACAACGACTTCAAGCGCGCTCAGGGCATCTGCCGTGACCTGGAACGCGACTACGGCCTAGAACAATTGGAGTCGCGGGAACGCGGCATCGGTGAACGCGGGATCAAGCCCGCCGAGCAGGCCCGGGCACAGCGCACCGGCACTGAGGTTGAGGCCCACAAGCTGGAACGCATCGTGCGCTCAGCATCGGTAGCCTCCCTCGACGAGGGCGAGTTTGTACGCCGCATCCGCCGCGGGGGAGCCCTCGTGCGGCCCCGCTTCGCCGCTGGACGCGACGACGTTGTGGCCGGCTACTCCGTTGCATTGCGACCGGAGAAGGGCGCGCAGCCGGTTTGGTACGGCGGCGGCCGACTCGCCCGCGACCTGACTTTGCCGCGCATGCGCGAGGGATGGCCGGACAGCCCCCAGAGCGCACAGGGTGCAGTGGACGAGTGGAGGGCCACGAGCAAGAACCCGTGGCAGTACCGGCCGGTCGCTCCGGGCCGGGAAGAGACGACACCGGACCCGAAACTGTGGAAGCAGTACACCGACGAAATCAAGCAGCTCCGCGTGCAGATGCGAGAGATTCCGTTCGAGGACCGCGCCGGTTGGGCGCACCTGGCCCGCGACACCGCCGGGGCATTCGCGGCGTGGTCACAGCGCGTCGAGGCTACTCCCGGACCGCTGGCCCAAACTGCACGGGACCTGTCCCGAACAGCGCAGATCCGCGCCCACGAATCCAAGCCGAAGGCCGCCGGCCGGGTGTCGGTCGCCGGGGCCACGATGATGCTGCTGCAGGCATCGACCCAGGGCCAGGGAACGATGGCCGAGGCGATCATGCTGCGCCAGCTCGCATCGACCGTCAAAGCGGTCATGGACATGCACACCGCCATCGGTGAAGCCCAGCGCGCATCGCAGCTCGACCGCACGTTGCGGGAACAATACTCGCAGGTACGCGACCGTCTGCCAGCCATCGTGCGCACCGAAACCGGACAGCCCGGCAGTGCTATGCCGACGCCGGCCCAAGACCTTGACCCGGAGCTAGCGAAGATCGTCCAGGCCGCACAGCGCGGCCAGGTCGTCCCCGGAACGGGCACGCCCGTTCCGACTCCAATCGAGTCCCACAAGCCACAGACCACCGTCACGCCGAACGAGCGCGACGGTCACGAGAGATAACCAGGGGGCATCACAATGGCCGAAGAATCAGACGGCATCGGCGACGCGTTCGACGGGCAGATGCGGGTTGCTCTGACCGTGGCCACGCAGATGGCCGAGCGTTTCGCCCGGCTCCGTGAGGAGCTCGCCAGAAACGCCCAGGCGCGAACCGAGCAACAGACCAAGGAACTGCAGGTTCGGTTCGATGCGGAGCGGAACGCAGCACGAGCCAGCCTGGCCCCCGTGCAGCAGCAAGAGTGGTGGAACACCGCCGGGGTCGACGACATTGCCACGGCTTACGAGACTGCCGACGCATGGCGCACCGCGGATCCCGACATTGCGCGTACGTCCGATCGCATGCGCGAGGAACTGCGCGGCCGGTACGGCATCGACGTGAACAACCTAGACGCCGAACCCACCGCAGTGCGAGAGGCACTAACCCGTGCTCAGCAGAACCGCAGCGCTGCCGCGGAGAGTCGAGGCGAGAGCGGCAAGGACTACGCCGAAGCGGCATCGCTGCTCACGGTAGCTGACCAGCTGGACCGCAAGGCCGAAGAACGCCACCGCGACCAGGAGCGCGCCGGGAACACCAACGATGAGCCGGCGGAGGGGCTGTCGCGGGAGGAACTGACCGGCAAGTCAGACGTCACTCGCGACGACGCCGCGAACGCGTACGACAGCGCAGGGCGCCGCGAGTCGTTCGCGGCCGACATGGAAAAGTCGAGCGTCGACCCCCAGCTGCAGGAGGTTCGCCTCGTTGCCGATCGAGAAAACGGCACCCACGCCAGCGCGGCCGTGGCGACCAAGCCGGGCAAGCAGCCCAAGGCCCGCAACAACAACGAGGCTGCTGGTCTGCAGCGTGAGCGCGGCGGCCTCAGCCGCTAGCGGGTTCCTGGACCGGCAAACCAGCTCAGACTCTGAGTCCCGTGTCAATGTGCAGTACACCCCCACTCGGGCGTCAGACTGCGGCACCTGCCATGGTCAAGACTGGGTCAAAAATCTTGGTTGGTTGGCAACACTGAACTCCGGGTCCTTAAGTTCAACATGACAAAACGGGCAGGAGGTCACCCTCAATCGGCGCAGAGGTAGTTTGCCACTGTTCGAACCCATAAGGCCTCGTCTGTGGTGGAGAAAAATCCGGCGCTGCCATACGCAGCGCCGGATATACCGGGTGAGTTTGAACCATTCTTGTCAGGCGGCTGCCTCCAGCTTTCCGCACTACAGCATGCCCGGGCCGAGACAGGCTCAAATGTTGCTTAGTTGAAGACCATTCCGCCGTCGACAAGAATCGACTGTCCGGTGATGTAGTCGGAGTCGGAGCCGGAGAGGAACGAAACGACACCCGCGACCTCGGACGCTTCGGATAGGCGGTCAAGGGCGATGCCCTTTGTGAACTGTTCCCAGCCCCACTCTTCCGCTTTGCCGGCGTCAGCTGCTACTTTTTTCGCCAGCTCCTCCATGAGGGGCGTTTTTACAATGCCAGGCGCGAAGGTGTTGACTGTGATGCCGAATTGGGCGAGGTCCCTGGCGGCTGTCTGAGACAGCCCACGAATGGCAAACTTTGTGGCTGAGTACAACGCAATGCCGGGGTTGCCGACGTGACCGGCCTGGGACGCGGCGCTAATAATCTTTCCACCGTGCCCGAGCTCCCTAAACGCCTTTGTGGCTGCCTGGATGCCCCACACCACGCCGTTGAAGTTGATGGAGAATATTTTGGAGATGCTCTCCTGGGTGATCTCCTCGATCGGAGATGTCGGGGCGATGCCGGCGTTGTTGACGATTACATCGAAACCTCCGAGTTCAGTCACGGTCTGCTCGACCGCGGCGAACACGCTGTCCCGGTCGGAAACATTGACATGGACTGCGATTGCTCCGCCGTCCTTGCCCCCAAGGGATTCGGCAACTGCGTCTGCGGTCTCAACGTTCACGTCGGCGATAGCTACCCTGAAGCCGTCAGCGTGGAGACGCTCAGCAATGGCCTGCCCGATTCCCTGTCCACCACCAGTAACGAGTGCAACTTTTCCGTTTTCTGTGCGTGTCATGGTTTTGATTCCAATCTCGATTATTCAGAACCTGTCGGCGAGTCGATGACGTTGCGTCAAAGCAGAACAGGCGTTTTGTTGATCCGAGACGCGGGTCGCCGGGGGCGCTGTGCGCATCGGAAGTTCCTGGCGCCGGGGCCTATCCGCGCAAAGACGAAGTCGCTGTGACAATGTTCGACAGGACGAAGTTGGGCGCTGTGCGGTGCCATTCATCACGGAGGCTCGAGGCGGTATCGGCGACGGTCGCGGCGGATGTAACGCTGGCATAAACCGTGGTGCCCTGCATATCGACAACGTGTACGGCGTCGGTCGTGGCAGCTGGGAAACCCATGGGGTTGGGCCTTTCTGGGTGAATCTGTAACGCCCCGATTTCTATGTAGCAGTTTTTTAGGATCCACCGTTCGACGGGACAACTATCCAAGTGTATTCGCCATCTTGTAGCACTCGGTCGGCCAGTCCATTCGTTCAAAACTAATCAACGAAAGCAGGTCCCGCAGTGCGGCCAATCCACGGCAACAGTCCTGCCGGGATGCCACGGGATCAGTTCGTCAATCGCAGAGGCCATCAAAGCTGGTAGTTCGACGGCTTACTTTTGGTTCCAGACTTTGATCGAAGACAGCACAAGTAGCACCACGAGTAGCGGGATCAGCACCAGGGAAGGCACCACCCCGAGGGCGAGACTGCCGATGGTGTTGCCAGTGATCGATCCGGTTGCCATGGCGATGAGGAAGCCTTCGTTCACTCCGATGACAGCGGAGCTTTCGTCGCGGCTCAACCTGGCGACGGCGACCAGCATGGTCGGTAGAGCGACAGCGAGCGAGAGGCTGCCGGCGCTTTTGATGTCGGGTCCGCTGCGCTGTCCCGCATAGCGACACGGTAGCCCGAGGCCAGCGGAACCAAAAAGCAATTTTCTCTGGGAGGCCGGCGCGAGAATGACAACGGGTGGATACGGTGTGTTCGTATCGAGGTTTACTCGATGTGGAGTGGAGGGGCACGGGTCATATTTACAGGATGGATGAGGCGTTCACATGGGACGGATAATCTACAACTCGACCCTGACAATTCTTTTTGATGATCGAACCCTCGCTCACCTGCAAGCGGTCATTAGTAGCAAGTTGAGCGACAGGGAGAGCTTTCATTTCCTCTGGAGCGACGAGGCGAGCGCGGGAAACGGTGGCGGCCGAAATGTGATCTGGGTGCACCCCGGCGTTTCTCTCGTTTATGCCTTCTCCAGCAGCGAAAAGCCGCAGATCAATCCGGAGTGGATCACTGTCTTGCTGAGATCCGCAAGCACCGCGGATGGGCTATCGATTCTGCCTGAGCCGTCGTAGGTCCGTGTTGGCCCGCCATGGTCTGTGTCGCCCCCGGGCAAAGAACACTGAGAGATTCCACGAGGAGCCGCTACGCGCCGATCTAACCGAGGACGTTAGGCGAAAGTGATTTTGCGGGCGATAACGTCGGCGGCCACGGCATCCACTGAAAGCCCCGTGGATTCCGCATGCCCCACGAGGCGTCGCAGCGCTTCGTCAGGGTTTGCGTTGATTTGAGCGATGATCACCCCGGTCGCCTGATGCACCTGTGGGTTGTACCAGCTCTTGGATTGCCTGATCTGTTGCCGGTTTTCGATGGTCACTTCGCGCCTAGCTTTCCGTCTCGTTTCGGGTAGTGAGGCTCGCCTCTATTCTGGACTGCTTCCCTCGAACGGGTCAAAATGCAAATAACGAATCTGTAACGACGGCGACAGCCCTGCCACGACGGCAACCGAACTATCTGTGGCGGATTAGAGGTGGATTCCTGTTGCGTCGTGGAGTTTGACCCAGTTGTCTCGACGGTCTGCGTCGTCCCGAGCGTTCGCAACTTGCGCCAAGCGTCTGCTTCGGACAGATCGGCCAGGTCGAGTCCGATGAGGCCGCCCGGGACCTCCGGACCGGTCCAAGCGAGGGGGAGTGCCGTCGACTACGACAGGTTAAACGCCCTGGACTGCGAGGCGGCGTTCGTTTAGCGAAGGTGTCGGCATTTGCTTGCCGGGCTCAGACAGAGCGCCTAGCTCGAGGAACGGATATCTCGCTGCCCGGATAGATCCCGGTCCACGGGCGGCTCCATGACATAACCACACGTCCAGCGTGCGAGAGTTGTGCGGCGCCGCCAGGGCGCACAGGATCCCGGAAGGTGCCCGCGTACTCGGCGCATTGACGGGGCATTGATGGGGCGCCGCGCGACTTGAGCGTGATCCGTCACGTTGTGCTCGGCGCGGGTATCGTCGTACAAACCCTCCAGAAGTTGCCTCGTCCACATCGAATTGTCCGGAGACGACTATGCGCGCTCGTTCCACAAGAAAATTTGCGATAGCTGCCATTTCGCTCGCCTTGGTGGCGGTAACGGCGTTGGGAGTCGGTTCTCCCGCCTCCGCCGCGACGACGTCGGCGTGGGGTGAGTGGGCGCCGTTGACCGGTGTGAGCCGCGACTACGCGACGACAATGACCTTCGGCACCGCGCCCGGTCTGACGGCAGCCGTGCGCTCGACGTCCCGGTCGGGCCAGGTCGGTGTGATCAGTGGCGCGAGCACGTGGCTCTCCGAGGGAACAGCGGTTGGTGCGAAATACGGTTCGAGCCGCGACCAGCCGTACCTCAATCTCCGGCCCTTCGCCGATTCGGCGAGCTCACCCTCCGTCACGACCTACACATTTGCTAGCCCGACCCCGAATGCCGGTTGGACCTTTGTGCTCGGCGATATCGACGCTGATCGAGTGCAAGTGGACGGGGTGACGGCCGAGGGCGTCCCGGCCACCGCAGCCCAGCTCGGCTTCCGTTCGGGCTTCAACTACTGTGCCTCCGGCACGGCCGGCAAGCCCTCGTGCACCGGTGACCCGCTCGACGTCCCGGCATGGGACCCCGCGATCAGGACGCTCACCGGCAACGCCGCTGCATCCGACACCTCGGGCGCTGCGGCCTGGTTCGAACCGAATGTGCCTCTCTCCAGCCTCACCATGATTTACACTGCCCGATCGGGGTTTCCGATCTACCAGACTTGGTTCGCGTCGATTGCGCGTGACATCTCGGGCACTGTTGCAGATCCGGGTGGCTCACCGGTGGCCGGAACGAACCTCAATCTCTTCGATCCGAACGGGGCCGTCGTGGGAACTACGACGACGGATGCGGCCGGCGCATACTCGTTTCCCGGCTTCACCGCCGCAGACGGCTACGCCGTCGAGGTACAGCGTCCGCTGGATAAGATCGTCGTTGGCCCCAACCGCTTGCCCGCCGACCTGGCCGTCACGGATGCAGTCGACGTCAACTTCGTGGTGCGCGACACAATGCCCGTGCCCGTGAGCGGGCGAGTGATAGATACGGACGGCAACCCGGTGCCCGGAGCCACCGTCACACTCGACGGCGGCGGCACCACGGTGACCAACTCGACCGGGTTGTATATCTTCGACACCGTGGCGGTTGGCGATCATTCCGTGACTGTGGCACCGGTCGATGGTTTCGTGCTGCAGAGCGGGCCCGCGGCCTTCACCGTGCCGGCAGGTGTGGAGGATCCCATCACCGGGCTCGATTTCGTTCTGATAGCTCTCCCGTCTCTTTCGGGCAGCGTCACTACCGGCGGCGAGCCCGCGGCCGGTGTGACGGTGACGGTATCCGGCCCCGGCGGGTCGCAAACCACGATCACCGCAGCCGATGGAAGCTACATTTTTACCGGACTCGCACCCGGCTCATATGACGTCACGGCGACGACGGCAAACGGAACTTATCCACTGGGCCCGACGACGCAGAGCGCCGTGGTTGCTAGGGCAGACGTTATTGACGTCGATTTTGTCTTCGCACGCGAGGGGTCTATTTCAGGAAATATCGCTGACACGGACGGGAACCCGATTGAAAACGTTGACGTTACGGTGACGGGGCCCACCGGTCCGGTCACGCTGACCACCGACTCCGGCGGCAGGTTCGTCCTCGCCGAACTGGCCGCCGGCGACTACGAGGTCACCGCGGCAGTGCCTGCCGGCTACGAAGAGTCGTCCGCGGTGACGTTGGCCGCAACGATTACCTCGGCGGGTGAAACGGTCGTCGAGCAGAACTTCGTGTTTAGCGCGGTGCCGATGGTTACTCCCGACCCCGCGCCTGTCACTGTTCCCGCGCCTGTCCCTGTCTTTGTGCCTGCAGTGGATCCGCCCGTGGCGCCGGTCGACGTGACCCCTGTCGCCGAGCTGGCCAATTCAGGAAGCGTTTTCGTCGGGCCGCTGACCCTCACCGGGGTGGCGTTCGCATTCGTCGGGGCGATGCTCGTTGCCATCTCCCGGCGTATTGAGAGATCCGTAGGTAAGTCGCGGTAGCACTGCCGCCACATCGCTGAGCACCATCGACCCGCGTGAGCTGGCAGAGAATGTAATCCCTGAGCATCACCGCGACAGCTGCCAATGTGTCGACCGCGAAGTCATCCGCCGTACCTAAGGCAGTTGGGTGATGGTCGAGCGCGATCGAGTGCCGGCCGGCGGCGTGCAATTCGACCAAGCGATTTCCTGAGCGGAGGAGAGCTTGGGGCCGCACCCGCGCAGCCGGCCCTCTTCTCTGGCCACCGCCATGCCCTCACGCGTTCGGGAGCGGATGAGCTCTGATTCGAACTCTGAGACCTTGGCCCAGGCTGGAGACAACTATCTCCTTGCGCTCCAGGCAATTCGGCGACCAACTGCAAAGAATAAGGCATGAGCGCGGGACCTGACCACGACTATTTGCGGTCCTTAGCGCCAAAAGTATTGCGGTTGAGGGCCACTTCACCGTGGTGTAGATCAGGCATTTGACCGGGCGAGTTATACGTACATCCAGATCCGAGTATTCCTGCAATCGCCATTGGGGTGCCCGATGTTTTTGTCAAGCGGCGAGTGGATAGTCGGTTTGGTAGAGGGTGCCGTCGCGGAGTATGGCGTAGAGGACGTCGCAGCGTCGTCGGGCGAGGGCGATGAGGGCTTGGTTGTGGCGTTTGTTTTGGGCGATCTTGGGTCGTAGTAGGCGCGTGAGAGCGGGTCGTGGAGGGCGGCGAAAGCGGAGAGGAACAGGGCTCGTGGTTTGGATCCCCGACCCCATCACATGTGTGGCTGAGCTATCACCAACGGGCTTATCGGATATGGAGTCGGATTGTTGATTAGGTAGTCATGGTCAGCCGCTAGACCGGCTTGCGTGCGCGCGCGCCTTCATCCTGTTGCCGCATGTGGCCATTGAGCACCATTTCGCGGTGCCGGGACGGCTGTGATCGACGAGGAACAAATTGCACTCGTCGTTCGCA
This sequence comes from Cryobacterium adonitolivorans, assembly GCF_004402695.1. Classification (GTDB taxonomy): domain Bacteria; phylum Actinomycetota; class Actinomycetes; order Actinomycetales; family Microbacteriaceae; genus Cryobacterium; species Cryobacterium adonitolivorans. The sequence continues at coordinate 24,225 of NZ_SOFL01000034.1, forward strand.
CACGCGCGGAGCCGTCCGGGGAACTCCGCAACCACACTCGACCAGGCCAGGACGACATCCACCGCGAGGCGGTCGTCGTCGGGAGCCTGAAGGTCCCAGACCACGCCGTCCCGGGTTACACGCGGCGTGCGCACAGCGTCGTCGACGATGACCGTGAGCCCGTCGATGACCGTGAGCCCGTCGATGTCCGGTGGCTCGGCTCCGCGGATGACGGACTGCAGCGCGTCGCGAGCTCGGCGGAGCTGCGCCGACTCGTCCGCGGTGCCCGTTCCGCCCCAGCTCTGCGCAAGCTCTCGCCCTGACGTCCCGTCGAGGCAGTCGATCAAGCGCCCGGCACTCACCGGCGCGCTGTTCAACACGGCCAGCAACAGCTCCTCGTCCCGATGCACCATTCCTCGCTCTCCCGCACCGCCTGGCGCTCCGGATCCATGCTAGCGTGAACTAACCAGTAATACACACTTAAGGGGTTAGCAATGGTTGCCGTCCACCACCACACCGTCTCCGTCGACGGGCTTGACGTGTTTTACCGAGAGGCCGGACCCGTCGACGCGCCGGTTCTGCTTCTCCTGCACGGGTACCCGTCCAGCTCGCACATGTTCCGGCACCTCATCCCGGCACTGGCCGAACGATACCGTGTCATTGCGCCAGACCACATCGGCTTCGGACGGTCGTCCGCCCCGTCGGTCGACGAGTTCGAGTACACCTTCGCCGCCCTCGCGGAGGTGACGGGCCGGTTCCTCGCGACCGTCGGGATCGAGCAGTACACGATCTACGTCCAGGACTACGGAGCCCCCATAGGCTGGCGCCTGGCCCTCGCCGATCCCACCGCCGTCACCGGTGTCATCTCGCAGAACGGCAATGCCTACGAGGAAGGCTTCGTGCCCAGCTTCTGGGATGCCATCTGGGCCGACGCCATCGAGCGGACGAGCGAGACACGCAAGGCGCTCCGCCCCGCCCTCGACCGGACGGCGGTCGAATGGCAGTACACCCACGGCGTGCCGGACCCGACAACTATCGACCCCGACGCCTGGGAGCACGACCTCGCACTCCTCGCTCGACCCGGACAGGACGACATTCAGCTGACCTTGTTCCGCGACTACGCCACCAACAGGGGCCTATACCCTGCTGTGCATGAATGGCTTCGCACCTCCCAGGTGCCCGTCCTGGCGATTTGGGGGCGTAACGACGAGATATTCGACGCCGCTGGAGCCCGCGCCTTCCAGCGCGACGCCCCCGACGCTCGCATCGAGCTCATCGACGGCGGGCACTTCCTGCTCGAATCACACCTCGACTATGTCGCTGCCACGATCGCGAACTGGCTCCGAGACTAGCGGCTCACCGGCACTAATCAGCAGGTTGCGCTCCGCACTCATGGTCATGCGTTGAGGGAAGGGGGTGGCCGGGCGCCCGAGCGTCTGGCCACCTCGACTCTCGTGGTGCCTCACCATGACAATGGGCGAGCGGTGCTTGATATGCGACCGCTCAATGGGCCGCGCTAGCTCAATTCGTGAGCACTCCAAGGCCGCCGTACCGACGCACGGAACCGTGCCGCATGGGGGAGGTCGCCCGAACCGGCGTATTCGCACCCAATGCGAAGATGTCGGCTGCTAGTTGACATAATCGATATTATCGGCGATATATCAGAGATATATCGCAGACGTAAATCGGGCAATGAGCGTCTGGCAGTGGGCGGAGTTGATGTACGAGAAAGCTGTACCTTTTTGAGCCTGCATGGTGCTGGCTTCCTTGTAACGCCGTCGGCGCCTCAAAACTAAAAGTGAGTGCGGATGGCCAACTAGGAGATTGTGCAACGCAGTTACGAGATTCACCGCGCACCGCGATTCCGACGATCCTGAGAGGGCCCCGGTCGCTTCGGCGAGTCTCGAATGGATGCCGCCCAAGCCTCTGTCTGCCAGACGGATGATGCGAGATCGATTCTCGTCAGCCCCTCCAAGAGCTAGCCTATTAATCGGCGCGCTTGCGCTCTCGTGCGAATGGAGCTTTCGGATGGCAGTCGATCCAGCCGAGCATGGACGTCGCGCCAATGCGTGGCGCTACGGCGAGGGCACGATGTGGGGCCAAGACGAGGTTTGGGTTACCGGGGCTGGCGATGCCATCCCTGTCGAAGACATTCAGCCAGACCACCTGAATCGCATAATCCGGCGCAACGAGCAGGGCAGCAATGCGGACATCATCGAAGGAACACCGCTGATGCGACGGCTCCGCGAGCTCGACAACGACGACTCGTAGCGCGCGGAGCGCATCCTGGTGTCAGATGCGCTCAGGACTCTCGTTCTTTACATATGCAGGGTTGGCCGTGGCATCGTAGTAGTCAAGCCATTGGTTTCGTAAAGCTTCGTCCTCGACGTCGCGACCCACAAAAATGTAGCCGTTGCCGCTGTGAGTCTCGATCGCGCTCCAGCCGCCGTGAGTGTTGGCGAAGTCCTCTGTCAGCTCTCCCCATGTCGGGCTGAGGTGTCGAGTGTCGGCCTGGTGCTTCTGCTTAATTAGCTCACCGGTCAAGGCGCAGTACACAGGCGGCTTTCCGGCAGCGAAGTCAGTGTCCCGCCTCCCGAGCCGACCGTCCTCAAGCGCAAAGGCGAGAGCACCCTTGACGTTGGCCGCTTCCCCGGCTGGTCGATCACATGCCAGTAGCTCCAGTCGCGCTCGGTTGCATCGGATCGGACCACGATGATGGCGCGCTGGTCCCGCCCAACGGCTTCTCTGCCTGGGAGTCGCCATGTCTCTTGAACGTAGAAGTAGTCGGTTCCGGGACCGATCTTCTCTTCGGCGTCCGAATGGAGTCGCAGTACCTCGCGCAGGAGTTGATCGTGGGGTCCCGCAGGAATGCGCGTCCGCAACTCGTACGCGCGCAGAATGTTGTCCCGGATGTAGTTCTTCGCTGCCGTTCGGCTGCGGAACGACATCGAAGGAATCACAAACGGAATTGCCATCGTTGCCTCATTTCAGTGCTCGAAGGTGGGAGCCTCTTGGCTCATCACCGCGTGGTGCGTCCAAGTCGAAACGCATGGTGAACTCATCTCGGTTGAGTGCTACTACCCGCGCAAGTTCGTCGAATGTGTAGTCGTGATCGGCGAGATGAACTTTGATGAGGGACGACATGACCGTGGGGTGGTCATGCGCGACTTCGACAGGCTCTGACTTCCTCCAGCCCTTTTGCGACATAGACACCATCAGGCTCTTGTATCGGGTGTCGTCAATAACTCCGAGGTCACGAGCGCGACGGACAAGCGCGCTGATCGCGACTCGCCAGACAACCTTGAGTTGAGCCGCACGCGCAAGAGTGATCCCTTTGAGCTCTGTTCGAATCTCAGCGGCGGGCATCAGGAACTCCGCTGCAAAGGCGTCCGCCTCTCGCTCGGCTTCGTCGGTAGTGACCAACACGGAGTGCATAACGAGGTGCCCGAGCTCATGCGCGAGCGTGAATCGTTCGCGGTCAGCAGGCAAGCCAGTGTTCAGGATGATGAGCGCCGGGTAGGTGCCGACATTGTCGAGACTGATCGCTGCGATCCTCGGCGATTCCAGGTTGCTGCGAACCATGATGATCCCCGCAAGTTCCAGCGCGGCGGCCATGTCACGGATAGGCCCCATCGGCATTCGCCAAAGTGCGCGCACGGCACGCGCAACCTCGGCGGGTGTCCCGTACTCCTCCACGTCGAGCGACGGGACGACGTACTGCGTGTCTATCTCAATCGATCGAAGTAGCCTGTCCAGACGCATCCGAGTCAGGTTTACCTGCGCTTGAATCTTCCGAAGGGTTGTCTGGGGAAGTGCCTGCTGCTTCCGATGATAGAAGGCGGCGGAGCCGAAACCGTAAATCGGGTCGGTCCAGTTGAACGCTTCCACGGGGTACTCGAGCGCATCAGCAAGCTGTTGAAGCCGAGCCTCATCGATCACAGCCAGACCGTTCTCCATCTTGGAGAGCGTTGGCTGCGGGATGCCGGCCAGCTTCGCGAGCTGAGCGCCGCTGTATCCCCGTGATTCGCGCAGAAGAGTCAGCATCTGCGGATTCATGGTTCTATCCTTCGGATTCCTCGCGCGCGGCGGGCCGCGTGCTGCGGACGGGCGGACCCTGTGGCGCATCGACGCGAACAGGTACGACGGAGGCTGTGCCCTCTTCGTTGAGGTCGATCTGCCAAATGACGCGCCCGTCGTAGGTGCAGGCGATGGCCAGGACGTCGAGACCGATGCCGAGCTCGTCAGGCAGATATCCCGCGACGGCATACGTCGTAGCGGTACCGTCCAGGACAACCTGCTGCATCTCGAACTCAAGCCGCTGTTGCGTCGGGATGCCCGAGGTACCGAGCTTACGGTTGCGGAACTTTTTGAAGCGGAGGACCAGACGCCCGTCGTCGAGCGAGACGGTCAGCATCTGACCCTTCCGCACGGCCGGAATGCCCTGCGCATCGAAGTACGCTTCGGCGTGGAAGGTGATCCGGTCGTACACCACATTGGCCCGAGTGGTGGGGCGTGAAGTCGCCAGCTTCGGAGCGGCCAGCACCGACTCGTGCCAGTCGGCCCAGCCCTGTTCCAAGAAGCTCCGAAGCGCTCCGAGGTGAGGTGCAAGGATAGCTTCAGCGCTTCGCTGGGAGAGGAGTTCATCAAGCATGAGACCAAGTTTGGGCTATAAATTCTTGCCTGTCAACTATTCTAGAGATATTCGCCTGTCGAACGACTCGTAACGAGGAGTCTCCGAGTTCCGCGAAAGGAGGACGTTTGGGCACCATCCCAGACGACAGGTCCCGGTCGCTATGTGCAGGCGACCCACTCCTGTTGGGTGGGATCCCAGCACCCTTCTTCAACCTCGCCACTAAGAGCAGGACGCAGCATCCTATTGACCAGCTCAATTGCATCGTCCGGGTTGAGGAGATCGCTGAGGACGGCCACGTTCTTTGCTCCGTTGGGATACGGGTCAGTCATCGATCGGGGCACCGCGAGCGTCATGAATGCGGGCAAATGCCAGTGAGCCGATTCTGTGAAGACGCTGCTGCGGAGTTGACGGGCATCGATCCGCACTGTTAGGGCGAGGATGGCCAAGTCGATGAGATCTTTCGATCGAGTCGAGGGAAGGCCCCCATAGGTCGACATCGTGGCGCAGGCCTTGTCCGCGATCTGGTCCTCAACAGCGATCGCTTGATAGGCATAGACGGTACCGAGGCGGGGCAGGTCGAGCCGGAACGCTGGGACGATCTTCTCCAGCGGCGCTGTCGGCGTGCGCTTGTGAATGGCCAGGTCGACCTTGATCGGGTTCCGGGTGCCTACACCTCGGATGGTGACGCTGTACGTGACCTCAGCAGCCTGCAGACCCGGCTGGTTGGGCCCGCCCGTATCGCGGTGATGAAGATATCGGAACTCGAGATGATCGCCTAGATCAATACTGGCGGACGCCGTGAGCTGGGCGATGGCCTCATCGATGCTCATCTCTGCTGTTTCGAGGTCGACGTCGGTTGTTCTCCGAGCTCCAGGCAGACGCGCGAGCATGCTCGTTCCGCCTTTCAGTGCGAACGGGCAATCGTCCACGGAGAAAACGCGGCAGAGAAAGCGGTCGAAGATGGCCAGATCCTGGAGGCTCTGGATCGAGGTCCCCAGTCCAGCGTGGTGCGCGGAGCGTGCCTTCTCTTTGAGAGCGGCGAGCATCGCCCGTCCGTCTGGGTAGGGGTCAGTTGCCATCGATCTGTTCCTCTGCACTGGACGGTGCCCCGTCAGCGTGTGCCTCTGAAACACCCGGACGCTTGGGTGCGCTGACGCCAGATGTGGGCACCGCGGGTATCGTGACTGTTGGGTTCACAGCCCCACGGAACGTCCTGGCGGGAACTGAGATTTTGGGCATTCTGATACCAGACATCTGGGCCGCGATACCACTGGAAATCTGCTCCATCTGTTCGCGATGGTGTTCCAGAAATGGGGACAGAACGGCGTCCGCGATTTCGGAAGCGAGGCGGCTCTGCGCTTGGATCATCGGTGCGATCATCTGTTCGAGCTGTTCACTGAACTGAGTGCTCCCCTGTAGCTTGAATTGAAGTCTCTCAGCGATGACCCTGAGCTGTTCCGCTACTTCCCGCGTGATGACCTGCTCGAGGGCGGCACCGACAGCAGGGCGCTGAATGAGCGCACGAGCTGCGGCGACATCGTCAATGCCGGCACTCCGGCGTATTTGTTCGAGAAGCGCCGTGCCGTCCCGTCGAGGATGCCCGTACTTTGTCGCGTACGGCGCCAGGAGGAGACTCAGGTGATCCAGGTCGACGGCGCGCTCTCCTCGGGTTGCGTCGGCCAGAACATCCCCAACCAGGGAGAGATCCCCCACCTCATCGACAAGATCAGCGACGGTGCGCTCAATGCTCGTCACCGGAAGACCCGCGATAACGACGACGTCTCGCGGTTCCAGTTGGCGACGTGAGTATGCGATGTCTGGTCGTTGGGTCTGACGACGCTCGCTGGTGATCATCCGATACGGGGCTGGCTCGATATCGCCAGCCTCATGCACCGCGGCGGCGGCCGCACCGCCGATCACAACGCGCGGGTTCTCGAGCCGTTCCCAGGCCAGCAGTTCCGGAACAGTCGACATCCAGGCGGCATGGAGATCATCCAGCGGCGCCACCGGAACGCCGCCGAGCCGGTACACGCCGTGAGCGAGACGCTCCAGACGTCCATCCCGCTCCCGATGCGAGAGATTGGCTCGACTAACTCCGCGAGCCCTCGCCTGCGCGGCCGTGAACAGGCCCCACTGGCCCGAGGCCAGTTTCTCCAGGATCGGCTCAACAATCACGCTCATACTTGAAAAGTATACATTATCTACACTTTCAAAGCGCGTCGGGTGTCTGGGCGGTCGCCGAGAGCTTTGCGTGGTAGCCGGAACCATTGGATATGGCCCACGCATCTCGATCGTGATCACAAAGAGTATTTTGTTCAGACTCGTACGTCGGGGAACATACCAGCCGGCGGCGGCGCGTAGGGCAACGGCTCCCCCGGTTTGTTCTGATCTTCTGAGTCTGCGAAGGGCCCGTCAGCGCTCATCAGAATTGGCATGTGGTGGTCCAGGTGGTCGCGCCACCAGGTGCTCGATCCGGTGGCCCCGTCGAGCCGCAAATGTTCCCAAGAACGCCACAGCGCCTCGAGGCGGGCGATGGCTTCGGGTGACCTCCACCATTCCGCTGCCCAGCGCCTTGAGGCACGGTTTGACGGGCCCACCACCCGCCGGTAGGTCTGGCTCAGCTGTTCGCGCACGAACTCGTCGACGGACCCGAAGACCAGGGTGGGCGCCGGGGTTTCTTCCGCCGGCTGGTGGGGGACAACATCGAGGTCATCGTCCAGGTCTTCGTATCCGCCGCTCATCCGGGGTACCCATATTTCTTATCGTCCGGCCACGGTTCTCTCAACGCCTCGTAGGCCGTCAGAGACGACGTGCTGCTTGGGTCGTGGGCGGCAATCGAGGCCCGTACAGCCTCGGCTTGCTTGCCTGCCATCCATGGCACGGTGGCCACCAGTGTGGCCGGGGCACCGGACGCGAAAACGACGGCGCGGCCGCGGGGCATCGCCGTGAGCTCGGACACCTCTAAGGTGTGCTCCCGGCGCTGGGCCAGCGACGTCGAGCGCTGCCCCTTGCCTATCGACACGGACGACGTTCGCAAGGTGAAATCACCGATCAGCTGCGACAGCTCACCGAGGAATTCCGTCTCAGCGACACCGCCGCCATAGACCTTTATGTTTGAAGCCGACCACAGCTTGCGCATTCCCTCGCGGCCCCAGACTTCGACGCCTTGTGACCAGGACTGCAGGATCGTCATGAGTACGATGCCGCGTGAGCCGTAGTGCGAGTACAGGTCCGGCAAGTTGCGCCAGCGGCAGACGTTTGCGGCCTCATCGAGAACACCGAGCATCGGAACAGCTAGGCGACCGCCTGGCTGGGTCGTGGCCAGCTCCTCAGCGGCCTCAACCGTGATTGCGGTCAACGCTGTCACGAGCGGGCCGGCACTGCCCTGGCCCTCCTTGGAGAGGCTGTAGAGAGTGTCTTGGCTGCGCACGAACGCGTCGGGGTCGAACTGCGGCCGCCGATCCGACTGAGCATTGCCACCGAGCGGCGTCACCCAGCGGGCAATGCCGCTGATCTTCAAGCAGTCGACCATTTGCGCGGCGGTGCCGTACACGCTGTCGCGTCGTTTCGGCTCGCCGTTCACTTCGCCGGCAACAGCGTCGGCCATGCCGTCATATCCGTTGTCTTCCAGGATCCGCACCGGTTCCTGGTCGCCCGGCTTGGTCGTCCAGGTGAACACCTGAGTAATTGGCTTCTGGCCAAGGGCCGCAGCCAGGAGAAAACCCGCGAGAAGGTTCTCGCCGGCCCGGTTGAAGTACGACGAGTTTTCGCTACCGCCGCCGCTCATCGTTGACGACGAAAAATGTGCGGCCATCTTCGCGGCACGCACATCGTCGGTCACATACGAGAGTGGGTTCCACCACCAACGGGGCTCTTCCCGGGCAATGCCTTGCGGATCGAATGCCCACACCTTCGATCCATTGGCCGATCGCACATCACGAGTCGCGTCGAGGACGTCGCGCTTGTTCGACGTAGTGAGGACCGCACCAGGTGCGCTCAGGATCGCCGGGATCGCTCGACTGGTGGACTTACCCGTACGAGGCCCCCAGATATCTACGTGCATGTCCTCAGGCGAGCCATAGAGCCACTGACGCCCAGCCACAGTAACTCCGATAGGAACACCCAACCAGTCCGTCACCCCGAGCCGCTGCGCCGTGGCGCGTGCCCCCTTCGTTGTGAGCGCCGCCAGGTCTTTTCCTCGACCCATGTAGCGAGCGGCACTGTCGACTCGGCTGCGCTTGGAGCGACCTCCGTTGATCAGGATGGTGAAGCCGATCACCAGGGCCAGCACGATCACACCTGCGCCGGCAACAATCCATGTCGCGGACAGGGGCCACGCGTACGTCCCTTTGAGCGTGCCGAAGACAATCTCGAAAGGATCGCTCGGAAGATCCGGGTTCACCCCGGCGATCTTCGACCCGAGCACCATCCCGCCCCACATGCCGCCGATCAGCACGACGGCAATCCCGATGAAGACCCAGATGACCACGCCGTCGCTGCCTCCGGCGTTCTGCTTGCGACGATCCGTGGCCTGGCTCACACCGTCACCTCGCGATCGACAACGCCTGTCCGAGACACGTCGTGCCACAGCTGGTTGGTGTCGTTGGAGTGTAGCTCTGCCTGCGTCAGCTCCACATTCAGAGGGATGCCGGGACGGCCACCGACCTTAATCAGGAACTTGCCGCGCCCGGGCGGGTCGGCTTCCTTCCCGCTCACCGGATCCCACGCGGGCGGGTCCTGCCAGCCCTGCAGCATGCTCTGCTCGGCCGCGCTCATGGTGATCGCGCTGTTGAGCAACGGCATTTCGGAGGCCGGGAGGCCGCCGCAAATGACCATGCCGGACCTCTCGACGAAGCCTTTGGCTTTCATCCGGTCTTCTTCATTGCTGAGCGACATGAGGTCGCTCATGGTGTGGGAAATCATGGCCATGCCCACGCCCCGCGCCCGGTTCAGACGCGTCAGAGCGTCCACCCGGTCGACCATGCCACGGCCGGCGCGCAGCGCCCGCCACAGCTCGTCGAGGATGACGAAGTAGTGTCGGCGCGGTTCTAGCTCGGCGTCGGCCAGGGCCGTCGCTACGTTGACCGTGCCGAAGCCCGCCGACCAGCACGCAAGTAGCACTGCGGCCTGCAGGTCCATTTCGGAGTCGTCGATGCTCGACACGTCATAGACCACGGGGCGGTCACGTTTCATTCGGACTGTGGTCTGCTGGGAGAACAATTCGCCCAAGCGACCGCCGGAGACCAGGCCTATGAGGGACGCTTCCAGGTTCTCCGTAATTTCCTGATAGCGGCCCATGTCGCCACGGTCCAGGGCTACGGAACGTAGTTCAACAGGTGCCTTCCGGATCAGTTCGAGAAGATCGCTGAGGACCGGAATCCCGTCGTGATGGGCGTCCAGGTATTTGAGAGCCGCGTCGATAATCGTCTCTTCACGGTCAGTCGGCGGCTCTCGGCGCATGATCGTCAGCAGAGCGGACACCATCGTGAGGCGACGCCCGTGGGCGTCCTGCAGAACCTGTGTCGCAAGGCGCTCATTGCGCGTGATGTTCTCGGCGTGGATGGGCATCGAACCGACGAGCTGCGCGGAGCGCTCGCGAATGACCTGTGCCGCATTCTTGTCGTCGGGTACATCCACAGCGCGGAGCTGGGCTAGCTCGGCTTCCTCTTCTTCGATCGCTTTGCGTTCGCGGGTGGCGGCATCGCGGAGCAGCTGCGCGGCCTCGCCGGCTTCGCCGGGATCCAGAATGTTCAGATACCCGCGGCCGCGGCCGAGGGTAATGACCTGCCCTTTCATCTCTTTGACGAGATCCACGTAGTCGGGCTTCAAATCCCCGAGAATGAGGGGCTGCACGCCATAGCCGGCCAGCCCCGTCGCCATCCGGCGGATCAGCGTGGACTTGCCTAGGCCAGGCTTGCCGAGCACGAACGCGGAAGGGTTTGAAATCAGGTTGGCGCGCTGGAACCAGGAAATTGGATCACAGCAGACGGTGCCGCGATTGATCAGGTGCCGCCCGAGCGGCACACCGATCATCGGAGCACCCGTGCCAACGCCGAACGGCCAAAGGCCGCAGACCTGAACGGTGGTTCCGCGCCACTCAGGGGCGGGAGAAATCACCATCGTTTCGCCGCCTCCGCGTCCCGGCCACCCGCGAGCGGGCGGGCGGCGCGTCACAGGCTTGGCAGCCGCGGTCGCCGCGGCCTTTGCAGCCGCGCGGCCTGCTCCGCTGAGGGGCGACGCGGGCTTTTTTAACCAACTCATTAGATGTTCCCTCGCAGCTCGGCAGGCAGTTTCAGGTGCTTCGGCAGCACCAAGCCCAGCGGCAATGCGGCCGCGAACGCGGAATCCTGGCCGCCGGTGACGACGCGCAACCGGAGCCGCGCCGTCGACGACATGTTGTCCATCGCAGCGCGGGCGTCCGCGAGACGCTCAACGTCCATCACTGTCGCCGTGGCGAGCATGCCAAAGTTGACCAACCCGGCGCCAGATGCCTCTTCCGCAGCGGTCGCCAGGGCTGCGCGTGTTCCCATCACTGCCCGGGCGGAGGGCCGATCGTTGGCTGACTCATTGAAGCTAGCCGCCCGCACGTCCGCCTGCACGATCGCAGCGGCCCGGCCGGCATCGATGGGCCGGTAGAGCCAGGTGACTCGCTTGCGGGCAATGTCACGGTGAGGGGCGAGGAACCTGGTCAAGATGTTGGCCTGCACAATGCCGCGCGGAGCCTCCGTCATCTGCCAAGTCACCGACACGGCACTGTCATGCTGGTAGGAGTCCCAGTTGGACTGGTGACCGGACGGGCCAACATCGGGCCAACGCAGACCGGTACTTTCGCCGGCCGCGTGTGCGTCGTCGATCAGTGTGGCCACTTCGGGGTCGTACGCAATTCGGATGACCTCGCAGAGTTCCTGCGCCGAGAGAGGGCGAGCTGCACCGGCGCCGGTGGCTGAGAGCCCTTGTGTGAGCCCGGGCAGGCGGGCGGCAAGCTCGCGCGCCATCTCATCGGCGTCACGACGTCGACCGTTCGCACGAGCGGCGGCACTAAACGTCACCGACACATACGCCCGAACGGACGCTGAGCCGGAGGGATACGTGGCCACAACCTCGTTGAGCATCGCCCGGGCGTACGCGGGTGCTTCCGGGTCGATGTTGGTGGTGACCTCGCCTCGCAGCCGCGTGCCGGTGTCGGGAGCTGTCTCAATTGTCACCGCAGCAGCGACGATGCCAGCCTCATCCCCGAGGTTGGCAAGCCAGTGACCCCAGTCGGCCACCCAGCCGTCGACCTGTTCCTGGTCGACCAGCGCGGCGCCGTCAGGCTCCGTCCCGATGATCACCGTGAAGTCGCCCGACGACGGAACGGACAGAAGTGCAAAGGGACGCTGGTAGGAGTCCAGGTGCTCGCTCAACCGCGATTGGGCCGCAAGTCCGGGGAGCTGGTTCGTTCCCCATTTCGTGCGCCCCAGCGGGCCAGAACGGTACACGTTGGCTCCCGAGTTTCGGGCGCGCATGAAGTTGAAGCGGTTGGTGGCCCGGACAATCACGCTCTGGCCGTGCTTGTCCTTGACTGCCACCGTGGACAGTGCGGCGACCATGACGAGAAAAACGCCGATCGCGTTCGTCAGGGTCGACGCCATCACGGTCATAATCGTGGCGATGAGTCCCAGGAGCAGCACTCCCGTGCTGATCGAGCCGAGGCCGAGTAGGCCCGGTGACGTTGGCTGTCGCCAGTTACCGTACGTGCGAATAGTCGAGTTAGACAATGTGATCCCCTAGTTCCCCGTTGGGCCGCCACCGGCGGCATCCTCAGTCGCACTCTTGGCTGCCGCAGCAGCTTTCTTGCCTGTCTCGCCGGCCTTCTGAGCAGCGGCCAAACCGATCCCCACCGGGCCGGCTGCAGCCAACGCACCGCCGGCCGCAGCGGCCCCGCCACCTGCAGCGGCCCCGCCGCCTGCGCCTGCGCCTGCCGCGGACGCAGCCTTACCGGCCGCAGCGCCGCCACCAGTTGCACCGCCGCCGCCACCCGTCGAAGATGGGGCAGGGGAAGGGGACGCAGTTTTTTTGGAACCAGAAGCGTCACCGCCACCGCCACCGCCGCTTGCGCTGGAACCGGTGCTCGAGCTGAGCTTCTTCATGGCTCCCGACGCGACCTCGCCAATCGCACCGCCTCCGGCTGCCGCCATCGCCATCGCAGCGCCGCCACCACCACCGGTTTGGGAAACCATCGGAGCGACGAACTTCATCAGCGCCGGCAGAGCGACAAGCGCCATCGCCATCAACGCGAGGCCCGTGAGCATTTTGACCAAACCCGAACCGTCTTCCACGAACAGGTTGCTGCCCGTGAGCTTGAACGCGGCCGCATAAACAATCGCAGCGGCCGGCTTGTAGAGAATGAAAGCGACGATCCACCCAATGGACTTCTTGAACCAGGCCCGACCGGTTTCAGTGTTGGTGAAGGCCGCAGTAATCGGGAGGATTCCCGCGAGGATGACGAGCATGCCGCCACGGATGACCATGAGAAACACCTGCACGTAGCTCATCAGAATGGTTATGGTGCCGAGAATTAGCATCGCGATCAGGCCGATGCCGCTCGACGAGGCCACGCCGAGTGTCGCCGTTATGTTCGTCTTGAAGTCCCCATCAGCGGCGCCGTCGAGGATCCAGAAGGAGAATCCGTCCGCCGCCGCGACGGCAAGCCCGACTGCCGTCAGACCCGCAGACGACACGACAACGAGAGTGAGCAGAGACTGCAGGAGGTCTTTTCCTGGTTGCATGCGCTGAGTCCAAGCCATTCTTAGACCGGCGACGATGACAGACAGAACCGCGAAGCCAGCGACGTACCACCAGAGCGAGTCTTGGAGATAAGCCACCGGACCGCTACCGCCAGACGTACCTATGGCAGGGATAAGTCCGGCCACAATGGCGCTGGCAGCTGAGATAAGCATGACCCCGACGAGAACTGTCCCAAGTCGACCCATGTGTGCGGTGCCCTCACCTCGACGATGGTTCAACGCCAGCATTGCGCCTGCCGCGAGAACGGACATAATGCAGATCGCCAAGGAGATCCACACGACGTAGCCGAGGATGGTCGTAAACCCCTCAGAACCCGTAGCGCCTGAGGCCGAATTTCCGACCGTTGTCACCTCCTCCGCGCTCTGCGTCAGGTTTGGAGTGGGAATCAACACCCAAACCGTGGCCATCGCCTGCACGGCGGTACCCACGGTTTCGACGATGCTGTCAACAAGGCCCTGCAGCTGGTCGTTGGCAAAATCGGCGATGGCACCTCCGACGGCCTCCCCGGTGTTGCAAACAGGGTCAAACGGATTGCACATTTTTTACGCGCCCGACCAAGGCGTGTAGCCGCCAAGTCCTTCAAGGGCGGCGGGAGCAATAGGCATGCTGCCGTCATCGGCTACAACGATCTTCCAGTCCCCCTCTGACCACACGAGTTTGAGTGGCAGGCTCACCATTTGGCCATCGTTGTAGTTCAGTGCCAGGTCAACGGTTGCGGCCTTCTCGTCGAAGGCGTTAATAGCGAATCCGGCGATCTGAGCGCGATAGCTGGACGCACCGCTATCAGCGCCCTCAGCCATCGACGTCAGTGCGTCACGGCCCGGACCAGGAGCCACGAGCGCGCTCATCTTGTCGTACATTGTGGCATCGGTTCCGAGGGCAACGAAGTTAGCAGCGGCGAAGAGCGCACCCTCTGCAGTGTGTGCGTAGCAGCTTCGGAAGCCAGAAGAGTCGGTGACGCCCGGACCGGAACCTTCCGGGTCTGTGGGGGCCGCGACCGTTCCGACAAGGGCCCACGTGCTATCGGGTGCGTCGCTAAGCGACGCGGCGGCTTCAAACCCCTCCAACCCGCACGCGCTTGGGTCGCCGTCCACGGGAACTGCCGTCGTCGACGGGAGGGGGGAGGCTGTCGGTGCCGTCTCGTCCTGACCTCCGATGAGGTTGCTGACGAGAACGATCACCGCCAGGAGCGCGATGATGGCGACGACCACCATAGAAAGGACAAATCGTCGGCTACGAAATGGGTTCTGCTGTTCTGACTGGTCGGACATAAGTCCCCCCTCTTATTACTTCTGCTGGTGGAGTGCTGCTGGGCGGTGTCAGCTAACGAAGAAGCCAACCAGTGAGGCGGCGGCAGAGATGACGATCACACCGGCCATTGCCGTTCCGAGCGATCCGAGGGCCGCTCCACCCTCACCGCGGCGGCTTTCGATGGCGAGCTTTGCGCCGATGATCATGACGCCGATGATGGCCACGCCCAGGGCGATCCACTTAACCCAGCCCATGACCTCCTGGAACTTCTCGGCTCCGGGGGGCGTGCCGTTTCCCGGCACCGGCAGGGTTCCGGCGACGAAGTTCAGTGCATCGACAGAGGTAATAAGTACAGACATATGTGTGTCCTTTCGGTTTAGGCGGTTGGTGCGATCAGGGCGGTGACCGAAGCGGCCAACGCACGGACTTCTTTGGGAGATGAATCAAGGTCGAACGGCTCTCCGAGCCGCCACTCCTCAACCCACGGGACTTGCCAAACTTGCGGGACCCCGCCCGAGACGACCTGTGCCAGGTCGCGGAGGGGCTTGGGAAGCTTGCCGCGTGAGTCAGCAACGATGACGAGGCCCAGCAGACGGACCATCGGGAGCGAGCCAGACGCCCACTCCGTTGCCGCACGCTGCGCAGCAGCCAGCCCGTTCGCGTTGGACCGGGCGACCAGGAGCACGTTAGACAGTGATCCGTCGTTGGCCGTGGGCCAGGCATGCCCGGCCGAGCGCGATCCGGCGACCGTCGCGGCGAGCGTGCTTTCGCCCGCGCCGCCGTGAACGCCCAGCCACCAGAGGGTCGCGGGGCGGTTCACATCTCGACGGGGCAGCCGGTCGGCCATCTCGGGAGTTCGGACACCGGGCTGCGGTGTCTGGGGTCGTGGAAGTTCACGGGACTCTTCAACTACCGGGATGAGAGCGTCTTCGGGCTCGATTGTTTCCGCAAGCCAGGGGTGCTGGGTATCCGACACGGGTTCTCCTTCGCTATCGCGGGTTCAAGTATGACGACTTCCTGTGACGTTCCCACGCGATAATTAGTCTCACGTACCCGGCACCCCTCTTTGAACGGAAGCGAACCCTATGACCCCTATAGTAGCTCGTGAATATCTATACAGTTCTATACGTATTGTTAGAGATCTAGACTGCCGATATGAATCAGCATGGAGCTTTTGACGTGACCGCACTTGACGACATGTTTGCGGACCTGCCAAAGACGCTCTCCCCAGAACAAGCGGCCGAATTGTTCGGCGTGACCGTCATCACGATCCGAAACCTCATCACCAAAAACAGCGACGACCCCTTGCCGGCCATCAAGATCGGCAAGGTTTGGGTGATCCTCCGCGATGACTTCAAAGCATGGCTGCTCCGCCGTAGCAACAACATCACCGACTAACCCAAAAGCGAGAGGCCGACTATGGCTCAGCACGATTCAGCTCAACCCACCATCTACGCGACTGTGCGGGCCGATTTGACGGGCGTCCTCGACGTCGACGGTGTGAAGCACAATGTCACCGGGACGGACGATGCGGATGTGCGCACCCAGATCTTCTCTCAGGTGACGGGCCGCGCCCGCATGGCTGGACGTCCCGTGCTGTTGGTCACCGATGACGCTCTCGGCCAGGGTCGGCTGAATGTTCACCCTGACGGCAAGGTGGAGGCCGTGGGCGAATTCGTCTACAACGAAAAGAACGACACCACGCCCTCGCGGATCGTTACGGCGCCGCCCGCCGCCTCGAGCAAAGTAAAGGATGCACCGGCAGCCGCACCCTCCGCGATGATCAGCCCGCCGCCGGCCACGACCAGAGCAGCGATCAAGGACGCAGCAGAGCCCATCGTCACTAGTGAGCGCCGCGCTGCCCGCGCCTCCTTCCTCGTTCAGGAAACCCCGCAGGAGCCCGCGTCGAGGGGCTGGCGCGGAATGCTCAGCCGGGCCGGAATCCAGGTCGCCCCATCCGCCGAGGAGATGGCCGAACGTGCCGACGTGCACGCGGTCAGCCAGCACTGGGCAGGCCCGCGAACTATCTCCATCGTCAACGGCAAAGGCGGGGCCAACAAGACGCCCTCGACCGCGATCCTCGCGGCCGTGTTCGCCCGCTATGGCGGATCCGGGGTGCTCGCATGGGATAACAACGAGACGCGCGGCACGCTCGGCTGGCGGACGGAACAAGGCGGCCACGATGCCACGGTGCAGGACTTGCTGCCCCAGACCAACCGCCTACTCTCGCCCGGCGCGCAGTCGTCGGATCTGGCGCACTACGTGCACCACCAGACCGGCGACAAGTACGACGTGCTTCGCTCCAACCCCATCGTCTTGTCAGCCGAACAGAAGATCACCCGCGCAGAGTTCGATTCACTCCACCAGGTCGCCAGCAAATACTTCCGTCTCGTGTTCGTTGACTCCGGCAACGACGAGAGCGCCGAACGCTGGCAGCAGATGATCGAGCGGACCAACCAGCTCGTCATCGCCACCACAGCCCTCGACGAGTCCGCCGAGGCCGGCGCGCTCCTGCTCGAAGCACTCGCGCAGCGCGACGAGCGTTCCGCGCAGCTTGCAGCCAACGCCGTCGTCATCGTCTCTCAGTCCGAAAAAACGGCCAGCGGCGCCCAGGCGATCGCGAACGGCTTCGCCGTTCTCTCCCGCCGCGCTGTCACCATCCCGTATGACGACGCGCTGCACGGCGGAAAGCTCCGCTATGACGCTCTGGCTCCCGCCACGAAGCGTGCTTGGCTCGCAGCTGCAGCAGCCGTTGCAGAGGGCCTGTGAGGGCTGCAACGGCCATTCTGGCCGTCACGGTAACTGTCGCAGGACTCTCAGCGTGCTCGCCTCAGGCCGAGGTCACACCGGCAGCCACCTCGAGCACGGTTCCAACAGAGTCGGTACCGGAAGACGGCCTCAGTGACGGCCTCGATGTGACCACGGCCGCGCCCCCTGACGAGACGAACACCGCGGCGGCGGTGACCGTCGCAGAGAATCTGATGACCGCGTTCGCGCGCCCAGACGTCGACGAAACCACGTGGATCAATGGCCTGTATCCACACCTCACCCAGACTGCAGGCACGGCGTATGCCGGGACCAACCCCGCCAAGGTGCCCGTGAACGAAGTCACGGGACCTGGATCCGTCGTCGAGGGCGCTACTGAATACGCGCTGCTCGTGATCGTCCCGACGAACATCGGGGAATACATCGTTTCCCTCACCCGCCAGGCCCCGACTGACCCGTGGCTGGCCGACCGAGTAACACCACCAGCGAGGTAGACAACCGTGGGGGAGAAAAAAGGCTCAGGGGCAGCAATCGTCTTGCTGCTAGTGCCCGTCCTAGTGATCGGTGGGCTTTTCGGGATCTTCCTACTCCTAATGGGAGCGGGCGGCGGCAAGGGCACGGCGGCGTGCGGAGGCGGTGGCACCGCCTCAACCGTCGACGTTTCCAAGGTCCCTCAGGGGCCGATAGCCGGGTACAACTACGACCAGCTCGTGGTCGCTGCTGGCGTAATGAACGCGGCCCAAAAGCTCGGCCTCGACGCGCGAGCCCAGCAAATCGGCGTCATGACGGCCATGGGCGAATCAAGCCTGCAATCGCTCACCTACGGCGATAATGCGATCAACCCAGACGGCTCAATCGCTGATTCAATCGGTCCCTTTCAGCAGCAGAGCAGCTGGGGAACCACCGAAGAACGACTGGACCCATTCACCTCCGCGACCAAGTTCTACGAGCGACTTCCGGGCGTAAAAAACTGGCAGTCGATGGAGCCGACCCTCGTCGCTCACGCTGTCCAGGTCAACGCCGATCCCTACTTCTATACGAAGTATTGGGCCGGGGCCGGACAGATCACCGCAGCGCTCAGCGGCGGCACTACGCCATCCGACGCCACAACAGACGCCGTACCCGCGTCGGCCGCGGCGGGTTGCGCTGACGGCCCCATCGGCTTCCCGCTGACCAAGCCGTACGACATGAGCGACAACTTCGGCCCCCGGCCAGGTCGCGTGGAAGGTGCCAGCACCTACCACCCCGCCGACGACCTGGTTGGCGCGTGCGGAACCCCTGTCTACGCAATCGCCCCTGGCACCGTAACGGTCTCGAACCGGCTCACCCTCTCGGTCAAGAGCCCGGAGGGCTACACCGTGTCCTACCTCCACAGTCACGTCACCGATCGAACCGTTGCAGAAGGCGATCCGGTCACCACGGGCCAGCAAATCACCGCCATCGGGAACGAAGCGCCTAGCACCGGCTGCCACCTCGATATCCGGGTTAACACCCTTGGAACCACCAACGCTGACGTTGCAACATTGGCAAATGACCCGCTCGCCCCGAACTGGGTAGACCCCGAAAAGTTCTACGCACTCTTCGGTCAGACCCTGTGCGACGACACCTGTGCAAGAAACTACGACGAATGAGCACCAAAAGCAGCGCCATGACCGGACTTAGATCCCGACACACCGCACCGAATATGGACACGCTTATACATGCAGCATTAACCTTCTCGGTATGACCCATCCACGCCTTCCGCGTAACACGCGCACGAAGTCCGTGCGGCTCGGCTACGCGATCGAGGAAGCCGACAAGCTCGAACTAGAGCGAATCGCGGCCAAAGGCGGCGTTTCAGCTGCTGTCTTTGTCGAGCTAATGGTCCGGAACCTCCCGCTTACAGCCGAGGGTCTGCCCGAGTGGATGCCAACCACGAGCAACGAGGAGTTGCCTATCAACCCCGATTAACGCATAAGGCCCGTCGTGAAAACGACGGGCCTTGAAGCATTGGCGCTCAAACCCTCTTCTGCTTGCCGGCTACGAGGTTCGAGCTATTTCCAGTAAAGATCCGGTTGAACCGGGCCTTTGAAGTACCACCAACCGGAGGAAGGTGATGACCTGATAGTACCTGATAGCGCTGTTTTCGACCGCAAAAACACGCAAAATACTTTCAGCGTGTCCTCTAAAGGGTGGACGGCCTGGGATTTGACGCGACGAATCAGCCCCCGCGACCAGGTGCGCGTGATGAAACGGGACGCCTACGGCCGTCTCGACGAGAACGCCTATCCCAGCGTGCACCGCGTCGGGCCGCACTCCCCCACGACGCCGTGGGCGATGAACCTGGCTGACGAGAGCGGATTCTTCCGCGTCCTCTGCTTCGACTTTGACGGCAAGATCAAGGGTGAGGTCGACGTCGACCTCATGGAACAGGCGCACGACGAGTGCGACGCTCTCTCACGCGTCCTCGACACCCTGTCGATCGCTCATGTTGTCTGCCAGTCCTCCGGCACCGGTGGCCGGCACATCTGGATCACCCTCGGCGACGGCGCGGCTGCTGAGCGCATGGCCGCCCTTTCGGGCGCCGCGCACGCCAATTTCGGCACCCTCGATCACGGCATGCTCAACAACCCGCGTACCGGCGCCGCGCGTCCGCCTCTGTCGCCGCACCGCGACGGCAGCAGCTCCACTGTGCTCTGGGGCGACCTCGACGCCCTCATTGACCCCACAACGACGCTTGACGACCTCGCAGCCCTCACGGCAGCCCTCGAGAAGCGCAAACCGGCGCTGCGCGCCGCCGACAGCGCCCCGGCCGGTCCAGTGAACGACCACCACCGGGCACACCGCCACCTCAGCCGTGCGGGCACCGCCCACATGGCCACCATCGGCGGCGGCAGCAACCCCAGCTGGACCGGGTTTGCGTGCCTGCTCTCCGCAGCCAACGCCGGATGGACCTTGAGCGACGTCGAACACGCCGCCAAGAACGCCCCGGGCATGGAGCACTACCGCACCAAGAACAACGGCCGAGGCAGCCGCCACACCCGCACCACGAGCGAAGCCCGCGCCCGACTGGAACGCCAATGGGCCAAGGCCCTGCAGTTCGCGGCCGTACAACGCCCGCTGCCGGCCTCCCGTGAACCCGCCGACCTCACGGAGCTGAACGCCCTCGTCACCGACGTAGACGTGCTCCTGAGCCGCCTGACAGCTTCCCCTGGCCGTTGGGGTCG
Source organism: Cryobacterium adonitolivorans (assembly GCF_004402695.1). Lineage (GTDB taxonomy): Bacteria > Actinomycetota > Actinomycetes > Actinomycetales > Microbacteriaceae > Cryobacterium > Cryobacterium adonitolivorans. Next base: position 44,847 of record NZ_SOFL01000034.1, read on the forward strand.
CACCGAGAAGGCAATCTCGCAGCGCACGATCCTGCTCTCCCTCGCTTACCTGACTCTGCAGACCGGCAAACGCGTCGTAGCGGCCTCCACCCGCGACCTCGCACTCATGGGAGGGCTCGGCCGCACCACGGCCGCAGACGCGCTCACAGCACTCGCTCGGGACGGATTCATCGACCGAGTGACGCCCAGCGACGACAGCAACGCCGCCGAATGGCGCCTACTCCGCGAGTTTTCCACAACCCCCGGAACAGTCCGGCCACAACCACTCAATAACCCCCGCCCCCCTTCCGAACTCTTTAACCTCAGAGCCTCGTTGGTAACCGCGCTCGAGAACCAACTCACCGACCAGCGACACGACCTGTTCACCCGCGCCGGGCTCGGACATCTCGCCGGGAAGATTTACGCACTCCTACGCCAGATCCCCGCACTCACCGTCGAAACAACCGCTCGCCTACTAGGTGTCTCGACCAGGCACACCACCACCATCCTCAGCCGGCTACGTCGTCACAAGCTCATCGTCAAACACCCCGATGGCTGGGCCAGGTCCAAGAGGGATCTTCGGGACCATGCAGCTGTCACCGAGGGAGTAGCCGGCACGCTGGCTGATCGAGCCGAACGGTATCGAGCCGAACGCGAAGTGTGGGCATGGTGGCACGCCGAAATCGACCGGATGACCACAGCGCCGAGAGCCCGCACGCGCCGACTCCACGTCACTAGCCGCACTCTCGAATTCACCGACAGCCGACCAGGTGAACGCAGCTGGCCGCTCTACCCCCGTGACAGCGAAGGCCGAGGCGATCACCGAATGGCCCGCTATTGGGCCGTCAACGGAATGCTGGCTCCTGGCTCGCTCTGGTGGTCGAGCGCGGCCTAATGCGTGTTGCTAAATGGGTAAGAGAGGGCGGGGACGCTGTCAGACTGGCCGCATGCCGATCACCCTCGTCCCGATTAACGCACAACGGTTCCCCTCGTGGCAGGAACGGTGCCACGCCGAGTACGAAGCAGACCTGATCACTGCTGGTGAGACGCCACACGCTGCAGATCGGCATGCCGCCGATTCTCTAAAGCGGGCATTCCCCGCAGGTGCCCCCACCGCGGATAACGCTGTGTTTGACCTCGTTCACGACACGGATGGCACCGTCGGGTACCTCTGGATCGGTCGCGACAGCTCGGGCGATGACACTTCGTGGTGGGTCTGGGACGTCGTAGTCGAGCCCGAATACCGAGGCAAGAGCTACGGGCGAGCGGCGATGCGGCTCGCTGAAGACCACGCCCGAGCGGCAGGAGCGCGCACGCTGGGCCTTAGCGTGTTCGGTCACAACGAGGCCGCGCGGGGACTGTACGAGTCAGCCGGATATGAAACCACTACCGTCAAGATGCGGAAGCAGCTCTGACCCCCGCTCAGTCCTCGTTTTCTGAGGCGGCGGTGGCTACTGAAGGGACGCTGCAAGGCAGGGCGCGGCGTTGTAGTTCCGAGCGATCTTGTCGGAGCGCATCGCAATGCCGCGCCAGTGCCAGATCACTGTCTCCACCACGAGCCGACGATCTACGGACCGAGCAGAGCCCGGGTCTCGTCCGACAGCACATTACGCGACACATCCCCAGCGTCAGCGACGAGTGCTGGTCAACCATTTAGCAACACGCCCTAGTCGGCCGGCACCCCACGGTGGGCCCTTCGGGCCTGGGAACCGCTGCGCGGTCGCCTTCTTGCATTTTTTATCTGTCTGGCCGTTTCACCGTAGTTCGCTCCGCGCCTGCGTTCCGGGCTTTCGCGGCATATCCTCGCTGCGCTTGCGGTATTCCACGTCCCTGCTCTTCGGCACTCCCGCTCTCAATCGATTTCTCTTGCCAGACAGGCAAAAAAATCAGTTGATGGAGAGAGAACCCAATGACTACCAGCACCGTAAATGTCGGAACTATCGAGCACGTTGACCCGAACCTGATCGTTGTAGAAGCGAACGTGCGCACCGAAGCTCAGTTGGGCCGCGAGTTCGTGGCCAGCATCAAGGCAAACGGCGTCCTGACGCCGATCCTCGCCCGCCGCGACGACCAGGGCAACATCATCGTGCGAGCCGGTCAGCGCCGCACCCTGGCCGCTCGTGAGGCCGGTTTGGCTACGATCCCCGCCTACGTAGTAGCCGCCGATGAGACTACTGTCGAGCGGATTGTGCAGCAGATGGCCGAGAACGATCACCGCGAGGCCGTCACCGACGCCGACCGGGTGGCCGCGTTCCAGCAGTTGGCTTTCGAGGGACTGACCCCCGCGGTGATCGCCAAGCGACTGGGCAGCAAGCCCGCCACAGTCAAGGCCGGAATCGCCGTGGCAGAGAACGCCGTCGCGGCATCCGCCATCGTCAGCCACTCCCTCACTCTCGACCAGGCTGCCGCGCTGATCGAGTTCGAGGGCGACGACGAAACCGTGTCCGTGCTCATCGACATTGCCACCACCAGCCCCGAGCAGTTCGCCCACGCAGCGCAGCGCGCACGCGACGACAAGCGCGTGGCCACGATGAAGGCAGACGCGGCCGCCGACCTGATCGCGCGCGGCTTTACGGTTCTGGACCGTGACCGGGGATCCTACGAAAACGACTACACGAGCATCAGCTACCTGACCACCGCAGACGGTGAGTCAGTCACCGCCGAGCACATCGCGGCGAGTGAGGGTCGGGCCGCGTACGTGTACGCGTACAGCAGCAATGACACCGCCACCGTGCGCTACTACCTGAAAGACCCGAATGCTGCCGGGTTCCGTAAGTCCAGCGGCAGCGGGGCCACCAGCGGCCCGATGACCGACGAGCAGAAGGCCGAACGTAAGACCCTGATTGCCAACAACAAGGCGTGGGCCAGCGCTGAGGTCGTGCGCCGCGAATGGTTGGCCGAGTTCCTGAGCCGCAAGACGCTCCCGAAGGATGCCACCCAGGCCATCACCGTGGGCCTGACCGTGCACCACAGCATGGTCGGCAAAGCCATCCAGAACGGCAACGTGCTCGCGCACACGCTGCTCGGATTGAAGCGGGCCGACTACTGGTCGCGTGACAAGCTCTCCGCGCTGGTGGAGCACTCCCCCACCAAGGCGCAGCACGTCGCCCTCGCAATCATCCTGGCCGGTATCGAGGACAGCACCAGCAAGGAAACCTGGCGCCACCCGAACACCTACAGCGCTCGCTACTTGCTGCAGCTGGCCGCATGGGGCTACGGCCTCAGCGACGTTGAGCAAATCGTGATCAACGCTGTTGCCGAGAAGACCGCGACCAAGGCAGCCGTAGCCGTAGCCGCTAAGGGCACTCAGGAGTAGCTTCAGCCCCGACCCGGCGCGACAGTCCCCCTACTGCCGCGCCGGGTTCCGCCGTCCCCGGCTCCGGCACGGAGGCCGGAACCTGCACCCAGGCACACGCCCCTGACGGGTCGTGACCGAACAGCGGCGCGGCCGCTGTACCCGTCCCCGATGTTGTGCCGCTGCGCGGCCGGGGAGAACAGAGCGACATCACCTGAAAGGGTGACGAGAGATCACCCTTTCAGGGTGACGAAAGATCACCCTTTCAGGGTGATGCCCGCCGATGCCGTCGAAAGTAACTCGGAGCGGCTGCGCACAACCCCACGTACAGTCCGGCCACAATCACTACATAACCCCCGCCCCGCCCCCCGCCCCCCCCTTTGCCGTCGATCTGGCGCTGGAGCTCGTCGCTGCCGGCAACCTCAATCCCGAGAGCCGCTGGCAATACTTGGGAGATGCCGCCTAGTGGGCCAGTCCGTGCGGCGGAGATGCCCACGCGACGGCGAAGTTGGGTAGCGTGCTGAGATGACTGAATCGGCGCTTCCCACTGCGGGTCTCGGCCAGGATGCGGCAGTACCGGCGCCGATAACGAGGAGAGAATTCGTTAGACGCATTGTGCTGGTTGATGTGGTCGCAGTTTTTGTCGCGTTGCTGCCTCTTCTGTTTTTGGGGATAGGTATTCAATCGTTGGGAGCGCAGAACGGGTGGTGGGCGGGGGATCCCAACTCGAACGATGGCGAGGAGTTCTTTGCCACCGTCCTGGGCGGATTTGGTCTGTTCAGCGTGACTGTCCTGGCGGCGATCCCAGTGTCCGTGCTTGCTGGGCGCCACGGCTTTCCCGTGTGGCGTTCGGTCATGGTGAGCACGCTTGGAATCCTGGGGTCATGCCTGATTCTGGGCGTTACCGCCAGCATCTTCTAGGCGGCCCTCCCTAACGCCGGCAGTGGCCAGGTGACACATCTGTTTTAGGAGTGTGGCCTGCGCGGGGTGTCGGCGAGGTTGTAGATGAGCCAGCCTGATGTCGCGGCGTCGCAGATGGTGAGGTCGGTGACATCAATCAGGATCTCCGCGCTGGATTGTGGGAGTCCGATCCGTAATGATTCAGCCCCAAGCAGCGGACAGTCTGGGTAGAGATTCTGGCCGGCCACTCTGACCAAGAGGTAAGCGGCGTCCTGGGGTGTGACGGTGATGCTGTGGGCGGGAATGGTGTCGCGTTTCGTAGCCGGGTTGTCGATGACTTGCCCTGCGGCGTCGAGAAGGGCGACCTCGGGGAATCCTGAGACGGTGCAGCTGGTCGCCCCGGTGTTGGTGAGCTTGACGTAGAACAGGGCCGTGTTATGGGGGTGGTCCGAATTAAAGGATTCCCGGGTGGCCGTGAACTCGCAGGTGCCAGAGTCAGCGTTCTTGTCCGCTGCCGGCGTTCGAGCGTTTCCTTCAGCCGGGCTCAGTGAACACCCCGTTAGCGCGCCCAGCATGAGCAGCACTGTCGCGGCCACCAGTGCCTTGGCGGACCTACGAGATCGAGTGTTCATTTGTTGTTCCCCCCGGCACCGATGCTACTCGGCTGCACCGCACGTCTGATCGGCCAGAAAAGATCGACTAATCGGAATGTCAGCGTCGCTGCAGCTGAGCAAATGTCCGGGCATGTCGCGCACGACGGCGGGCCAGGCGACCCGAACCCCGGAACGCACGTCTTGAGCCGGCGATGACTAGGCACACGTCCTGAATGGGTCGTGACGGAACAGCGGCGCGGCCGCTGTACCCATCCCCCATTTTGAGCCGCTGAGCGGCCGATGGATATCAGAGTGATATCACTTGCAAAACCGTGACGGCGATGCCGTCATGAGCAAATTGGAGCCGCTGCGCGGCACTGTCCAATGGGTCTTTTTGTCCTTTCTGGCGTTTCACCGTAGCTCCCTCCCGTGCCTCGTCACCCACATTCTCGGACGCACCCTGCGGGCTTATTTCGCCCGAGAATCCGTGCACTGCGGCACTCCCGGTCGCTATCGATTTCTCTTGCCAGATAGGGCAAAAAAACAGTTGTTCACGAGGAAGAGAACCCATGGCCGAGTCAGATCACCCGTACGAGAACACCTACCCCCGGGAGCGCTCCGCCAGCGGGTGCGCCTGCCGTGGTTGCCGGTCCGAAGGTGCCGCAGATTCTCAGCCGGGCGCAACCTGCACCGCCACCCGCTACGCCGACAGCTTCGCCTAGATCGAGGGAAAAACTCATGCTCACCATCACCCACACCCACGAAGCCGGAACCATGATCGACGGAACCAGCCGAGGCGACGGAACCGCCGAAGTCCTCAAGTCCACCGGATGGCGCTGGGGCCGCAGCATCAGCGCATGGTTCGTCCCCCAGTCCCGCGACTGCCTGCCCAAGCTGCACACCATCACCCGCACCAAGTCGGCACTTGAAGCCGCCGGGTTCGAGGTCACAACCGAAATCGACAGCACCCACCGCACGACCGCCGACGTCGAGGCCGGAAAGATCGAGCGTCAGGCCGACCGGGTAGATGCCCTGGCCGCGAAGGCAGAGCGCAAAACCGGCGCGGAAGATGCCGCCTGGAACAATGCGCGCGCAGCGCTGGACCGGCTGCCCGAGGGAGGCGAGCCGATCAAGGTTGGCCACCATTCGGAAGGTCGACACCGCAACGCGATCGCCAAAGCAGATAACGCCATTCGCAAATCAGTCGAAGCCAGCGCAGAGGCCACCATCGCCCAGGCCCACGCCGACGCGGCCACCCACACCACCGACGCCCGTTACAACCCGGTCACCGTGGCCAACCGCATCGAGGCGTTGGGCGCTGAGCTCCGCAGGCTCGAACGCCGCATAATCGCGCAGTGCTACGACGACACACGCGGTTACATCGAGGCCACCGCCGAGCAGATCCAGGCCCGGACTACCCGCCTCGCCCCGCACATCGACGAGAAGCGCGACCAGATCGCCTATTGGGAAGCCGTGCGCGCCGCCCAGGTCGTCAGCGGCACGGCCACCGGCTACGACCGCTCCACCGTCAAGAAGGGCGACCGGGTGAAGATCCGCGGCCAGTGGCGCGAAGTCGTGCGCGCCAACCTCAAAACAGTCAGCGTCAGCACCGGCTACACCTGGACCGACACCGCCCCATACGCCGAGATTCAGCAGCTCGTGCGGCCGGAGTAGTCCCGCCCAAACGGCCGGCCCACCCAGGGCCGGCCGTGAGGGGAAACCCCTTCACACTCCCCCACCAGCTGCAGCCGGCCCCGCCCGGCACCCACCCTCGAGAACGGTCCCGACACAGGGACCACAGGAGATCCGGCCATGATCATCACCTACCAACGCCCCGGCACGCTCGAGGCGCACCAGCTCGACCAGGACGCCCCCGCCGCCGACCTCAGCCCCACCGGGGCCACGTGCGGAACAACGACCGTCGGGGTCCTCGGGATCCAGTGGAGCTGCAGCAGAGCACCCCACCCCGGCCAGGACGAACACCGCGCCACCATCACTCCCCCAGGCGACGGGTCGGGCGGCGCCGTTGCCATCGCGTGGACGTACCAATACGCCACCGACGCGCAGCACGGCGACGTCGACCAGGCGGCCCCCACCCAGAGCATCACCGTCACCCTGTCGTTTCCCGACCGAGCTGCACGCGGCATCAACGCGGCCGCGCTGATCCGCAGCATGGTCGACGCCGGACTAGGCCACTTCTGGGAAGGCGACCAAGACGACGTAACCGCCAGCTCAACCGCCACCACCTGAACGCCGGGCCGACCCTCACGAGGTCGGCCGTGAGGGGGACGGCGCCCCCTCACACTCCCCCAGGTGAATCCGGCACGGAGGCCGGATCCACGCGGACCCGGCTACGCCGGCCTGACCCTGACAGAACTTTTCTTCCCTTGGTGGCCGGTCATCGTAGTTCGCTTGCGTGCCTTCGTCACCCACAATCTGGCACGCGGTCGCAAGCTCCCTTATTTCGCACCAGATTGCGTGCACTACGGCACTCCGCTCTCAATCGATTTCTCTTGCCACCAAGGGCAGAAAAACGGTGGACGACTACACAATCACTGCCCACGAGAGCCCGGGACCCCGCGTATCTCACCATCCTTGGAGAGGGAAACACCATGACCACCACCATCCGCAGCGTCAAGATCAACCCGACCGAAACCATCACCACACTCGACCTGGACAGCGCAAACAGCGGCAACGACATAGCCGCAGCCATCGACTGCCGGATGTTCGCCGTCGTCGACCTGGCCGACAGCATCGACCTATTCGTAGACGACGAAGGGCTCATCAACGGGTCGACCCTGAACCTGCCCGCAACCGTGCTGACCCACCTGCTCGGCAACCCGACCGTGATCTTTGGAACCGCTATCGCAGTCGGCACCAACCCCGAGGGCCAAACCGTCGGGCTGAGCGATAGCCAGTTCGCGCGGGTCCAGAAGGCTTTCGCCCAGAAGCCCGACCCGGGAACTGTCGACACTCTCATTGAGAGCCTGTCGCCTTTCCCCACCATCGTCAGCATGCTCCGCAACATCTAGCAAACGGGAGGAAGAGCAATGGCCACCCTGAGCATCGAAACAATCCAGACGCGAGTCACCAAAAGCGATGACGACACCTGGAGCCGTACCCTTCAGCTCGCCAAGCGTGGCGAGGATCTGTACGCCCACGCACAGGCCAGTTACACGCTGGCACACACGGCAACGATCGACAGCGCCGAATATGTGACTTTCGTCGACACCCTCACTCGCGTAAGCGACTAACGATCCGGAGGGGCGGCCAGGGCCGCCCCTCCCCCAGCCGGAAAGCAACACCATGACCGAACAAGTCTCCGCATGCGCCGATCACCAGAGCTGCACCGCATGGACGAATTTGACCGCGCCCTGACAATCGCCAAGAGCTGCCCCCAGTGCCTTGTCGAGGCCGCCTAACCAGGACCAGCCACCGGCTGGCCCTCGCGGACCAGCCTGTGAGGGGCGACCCCCTCACACTCCCCCGTAGTCGCGATACCGAGGTAATGCTCGTTTTTCGAGGTCGAATAATTAATGCATGAATGACAGAAAGACAGAATGCAGGAATGTTGGAATGATTGACAGAAGGAATGCAAGCAGGAATGATTGAAAGCATGCAAACACTAATGGTCTACAGCGAATCGGGCGGCGTCTCGAAAACGACTACCGCCGTGTCGATCGCGATGACTGCCGCCGGGCAAGGCCGGCGGACGGTCCTGGTTGATCTTGACCCCCGTGCAGCAGCGACCAAATGGCTCGACGTCGCACCCTCCGGTGAAGGCCTCCACGTCGGCGCGATTCTCGGAGACGACGACCCGCAAGGATGGGGCGAAGACTTGGCAGTGCAGTCCAACTGGTCAAATAATCTTCGCGTGATTCCCTCCGCTCGCAACGTCTCCAACCGTGAGGCTGATCGAGCAGACCACGCCGAATTGAGACTACGAACGGCACTTGTCGGTATCTCTGCTGACCTGGTAGTTATCGACTGCCCCAACAGGCAGGGCGGCCCGCTCATCCTGTCAGCGTTGAATGCTGCCGACTCGATTGTCTATGCCGCCACGGCCTCCAGTGACGGCGTGGACGGCGTTGCAGGCGCACGGCGCACTGTCGAACAGTTCCGCCTCAGCAGAGAGCGCATCGGTGCACCCGTCACGCTCTCAGAGGCCGGGATCGTCTGTGGCAGGGTCCAAGAGACAATCCCCTCCCGGCCAGCCGTTGCCAGCACAGACGAGCTGCGCGCCACCGGAATGCTTCTCATGCCCCTAGTGCCCGAAAGGGCAATCATTCAAGAAGTTCGCCTCACGGGGGAGTGGTACGGCAACTACAGGAAGGGCGCGCCCGTCTTGAGCGCGTACACAAAGATTGTGAACCAGGTGATTCGATGAGCGACCAGCAGCAGGACCGACCAGACCTCAGCCGCCGCCGCAAGCCGCAGGCGGCACCCGACGAACGCGTAGACCCGGTGGACTACCGCCAGAGAGCGCCGACCCCTCAGGCCGCCCCTGTGGTCTCTCAGGCTCCCGTGGCTACGGCCGGCGCCGCACCGCGGCGCGGCCGCCCACGCCGCGAGGCCACGGTGCCGTTCAGTACCAGGCTGGCCCCCGATGTTCTCGAACTCATCGACGCAGCTTCGGCCGCGGAGGACGGTGCAACGATCCGTAGCGTTGTCGAGGCCGCCATACGCGAGAAGTACCAAACAAAATAGCCATTCAAGACGGTCACCGGCACGGAGGCCGGCCACGAGGGGAGCCGCTGCGCGGCACTGTAGAGCCTGTGATGTTTGCGCCTGTCTAGCCGTTCACCGTAGTTCGCTGCGTGCCTCTCGTTCCAGGCTTTCGCGGCATATCCTCACTCGCTGTGCTCGCTCCGGTATTCCACGACCCTGCACTACGGCACTCCCGCTCTCAATCGATTCCCTTTGCCAGACAGGCACAAAGAATTGTTGGTGGGGAAGGGACAGGGACATGAGTGAGTCAGTGGTCGTCTATACGTAGCCAGAGTGCCAGCCGTGTCGAATGACGAAGATGAAGCTTGACCAGGAGGGCATCAGCTACGCGGTCGTCGACTTGTCGCAGGACGAAGCCGCGCTCGAGCACATACGGGCGCTAGGACACCTGCAGGCACCCGTCGTCGAGACGGAATCCACCAGCTGGTCCGGATTTCGACCAGAACTCATCACCGCACTAGCCGAATAGCTCGAACCCGTACCTAACCGCACAACCCATCGAAGGAGCAGAACCCATGTCAACTCAGCGCACGATCACTGGGAACCTCGCCGCCGACGTCGACGTAGTGAAGGCCGGCAGTCTCAACATCACGAAGTTTCGAGTCATCGAGAACACGGGGGAGTACCGCGCCGGAAGGTACATGGAGCACGTGGACCCTACGACGCATTTCGTTGAAGCCAAGTTCGAGCTGGGCGAGAACGCAGCGGCAACGCTCCACAAGGGAGACGCGGTGATCGTCGTCGGCCGAGAGCACACCAACAGCTGGGGCCCCGAAGGATCCAAGACCTACGGCCGCGTCATCAACGCCGACTACATCGGCGCCGACCTCAGCCGCGCCGTCGCGCAGATCCGCCGCAACAGCAAGCCCGACGACCAGGCCTAACACCCGTGGGCCGCCAGCCGGCGGCGACACCGCACGCAATCGACAGGAGCACCGCAGATGACCGGCCACGATGACAATCACGAAACCGCACCCGACATCATCGACGATGCGGTGGCACCCGCGATTCAGTACGCAGACCAGGCAAACGAGTCCATCAGGGACCTGACGCACGCAACGATGCTGCCCGCCCAGCTGCCCGCGCCACTCGTCTACGAAGTTCTGGGGAACCTCAAAGGCGTCGGCAGCAGGCTACCTCAGGCCCTCCAACAGCTGGCGAAGGGCCTGGGCCGGTCGATCGACCAGTACGACGTCTACGAAGACGACGCGAGCGACCCCGTGCAGAGTATCGCCACGGCGACCGACCATCTGACCCGCGCCGCCCAGCTGGCCGATCAGCTCGGTGACGAGCTGGCCAAAGCCCAAGCGGCGATCAGCCGCCAGGGCTACCGCACCCGCACTGAATAAACACCCCTCGATTGACCCGGCTCCGCCAGGTCACGAGCCCACAAGCACGCCCCCGGCCGCCCTCTCTCCCGGCCGGCGGTGTTTCTCTGCCCGGCGCCGGCTACGGCCGCACGGCGCGGTTGCGCATCAGGACCACGAGCTGCAGCAGGATCCCGGCCACCAGGAACATGCCCGCGTCACCGCACGCCTGCAGCAGATACGACGCCCAGCCGTCGTGCACCAGGTGCACGAGCACTAGACCGGCGATCACCACGCCGGCCAGGAGGGCGACGGCGCGCAGAAACGCGGCGACCCTGTAGGCAAACTCACCCCAGGGAGACGCCCAGCGGCTATGTGCGCGACGTTGCGGCTTCATTGGGCCATTGTGAGCCGACTTGCTGGCATCCGCCAGGAGCCGTGCTCAGGGTCGGCTAGAGCCTCCACGTTGCTCGCCGGTGCTCGCTGGTGCGCAAATTCCGGGACACTTGCTGCCATGCGCGAAATAAGTTGGCTCGACGAGCACGTTCCCGATGAGCTTCGGATGGCGCTCGGAGACCTAGTGATCGTGGCCGCCGACGTTGAATCAAGCGCGTACGCCATCGCACGCATCTATCGAATCCCTAATCCGCAGTCCCTCTCGGCGAAGAGCATCATCGGAAAATTGGAGGCGCGAGTTGGCGATCACGGTATCCCGCCGTGGTCCGACGTCGAGCGCAAGCGATTACTCGCGTGGTGTCATGCAGCTCGGCTTCTTCTTCAGAAGCGTGACGTACTAGTGCACGCGAGCGTCAGTATCGGGAGTGATCGCCCGGACGGGAAGAGCAACACGATCCGATGGTCCCTGCGCGACAACTCCCGGATAGACAGCGAAGCCCACCACGTGGAGCGGCTGGTGGGCCTGCTTTTGAGAGTGCGTAGCTGGGGCCTTATCTTGGATCACCACCTCCGCTACCCGGACCCGGGCGGCGGTCGGATGCAACCGGAGTACGTGACGTTTGGCCGAGCCGTCGTACCACCGTTTGAGGTACCTGCCGCGTGGTCAGAGTGGGCGGAACGAGCAGTTCTAGGAGTAAGAACTCACGACTAGCAGAGTGGGCTAGCTGGCCGTAGGGCGCCCGCCGGCAGGTCGTCAGCGAAGCTTGTTAAGGATTTCCGACCGATGTTCGGGGACCGCGAAGGACGCAATGCCCGCAGGGTCAGCCGCGCTCGGGTGATCTTGTGTAAGGAGCTGGACAGCGTGGGCATCGTTGCGCACCTGGTCGGCGTACACCAACGCCCCTTTGCTCTCAAGAAGGTCCGCCAGAGCAAGGAGAATGGCCGATCCGTCCTCCACGCGACGAAGTTCGGAAACGGAGAATTCACTAATGTCGATTGCCATTCGCCGACGTTAGCGGCAGGCGCCGACATGCTCAGTACGACGCCAAGCAGCCCCGCTACTCACTTGTGGTTGCGTCGAGAGCATCCATGGCGGCAGCCCAGGGGAACGCCTCGATCGCTTCAGGGAACGTAGGAGCTGTCACGCGCTCGGCAAGAACCCGTCGTGCGGTCATGCCGAACAGGTTCAAGCTGCACGTGTTGGTCGCGGGGTCGGTAGAGAATTCCAGGCGCACGGAGTGGCCCTCGATGGACCCGAACACGACCGCACCGAAGGGGCCGGCAGGCTGCGCCATCGCCGTGACGAACTCGGAACCGCTCTGAGTCAGGTGGGCATTGATCAGCTCGACAAGCGGCTTCGTGTCCCGCACGCTGACCATATCCACCGATGGCCGCGGGGGAGCGGGCTGCGGTGGGCTCTGTTTTGCCGCTGCGCGCTCAACAGCCGGCGCCCATACCCAGGCGCGGTGAATACCGGCATCCTCCCACTCGACGTACACGGCACGAGGGGTCCATGCCAGGGCTAAGCCGTGAACATGACGAGCTATCGCGGGGTATCTCACCCAGGCGAGAACGTGCTTCGGTTCGCCGGCTAGGGCCGCCGGCAGGCCGCCAAGCTCCGGGGGAGTGAGGCTGTACGGGCGCACGACAAACTCGCCCCCGTGGTCGGGCTCGACCTGCACGAGGGAGTCGGCGCGCACCGTCTGATGCGGGTTCGAGCTGCTGGCACGTCCGGTGCCCGAAGCCATAAAACCATAAGAACATAGTTTCGAATGCGGGGTAGGACCCCGCAGTCGGCCACCTGGTCGCTACCGCGCAGGCCTAACGTAAAGCACCAGGTGGTCGGCGGGGATCGTGCCGCGCAGCTGCTCGACGGCCGCCCAGCTCTCCGACGCTTCGACTGTGGCCGGCGTGGACTCATCCGCGTCACGCGGCCGGTGTGCGAGGTCCCACTTCATCCCCCCCCATTATCGCCACCGTCAACACCCATCGAGCTAGACCAGGCGCACCAGCTCACACGACGGGCACCGCCAGAACGGGTTGGCCGGCGACCCCGTGGCCAGCATCGGAACTAGGCACCGCTCGCAGTTCGGGGGAGCACCCAGGGAGTCCGATTCCATGCCGGCACCATACCCGTACGGCACGCGTGAGAGGTGGGCTAAACCCAGAGATCGTCCTTCTCGAAGTCATTCGGTGCGTCCATCTCAATGATCCAGTCGTCATCGCCGCTCATGATGTGAGCTTTCAAGCGAGCAGGGAGGCCTGAATCCGGTTGGATCTTTTTGACGAGATAGGCAGAGTAAACAAGTGCTCTGTAGATCTTTGAATCGTCCGATCCGACGAGAGCCGTGAGTAGCTGAGGGTCACCCTGCTTTGATAGCTTTATGCCCGTTCCAAAGGTCCTGTTCCAAAGTCTGTTGTGATGGGCGCACGCGTTTCGGATCACCGTCATCTGCCGCAAATAACTAGCCAGGACGTCCTGGTTCAGCCCGCTGTCGCTAGCAATGGCCTTTCGGAGGCTGTCTATCTTTAGGTTGTCAAACCACTTGGAGAGCAAGCCCAGACTCATGACTTCGGTTGCCATCCATACCGGTGGGTAGTCGTCGCTGTAGTTGCGAAAGAAGCTCTCAATGAAGACTTCGGTGGGGGGCGCAAGTCTCTCCCCAAGCTTCGCCTTGTCACGCTTAAGTGCTCCGGGGTTGGCGAAGTACCTGGGGTCGACGTACGCCATGGGGCCGAACTTGTTCGCAAGGTGATTGGTGAACTGGCTACGAAACCAAACTTCGACAATCTGAACGCATTCGAGAAGTAATCCGCGCAGCTTCGCATCGAACTCATAGAGGCGGATCACGTCGTCGAGTGTCGTACCTTCTCTTAGGGCATGAGAGGCATCGGAAGTCTGAAACCACCAGAGGTAGCCAGAGAGGCGATAGTAGCTAGTGCGGCACAAAACTTGTTCGAGTGCGGCGGTGTCGCAAGTAAGTCCGCGCTCCATGATTCGGGCGCATTGCTGAGCGACGGTCAGAGTCTCCTTGTCGAAAGGAACTCGGGTCGCTACCAGCGTCGACGGCACAACACTCGTCAAGAAAACTCCCCCATGAGCAAAAAGAAACCCGCCTATTTGAGGTGCTTGGAAGCATAGCCTTGGCGGGTCTTGTTGTTGCCATAGTACCGCATAGTGGCCCATATGCGTTACATCGGTGCCACAGCGGGTGGCCACACCCGGTGGCCACAGTCGGTGGCACCAGCGGACTCCGAACACAGAGGCAACGCCGGAAACGATCGTTTGCTGGTGTCTGCCGGGTCCTTTGGAAAGGAGCGGTCACAAACGTCTCAAAACTGCTGTCCACAAAATTGCTCGAAATCAAGATGCCGCGTTGGGTTTTGAAATGGACAGGGGTTCTGACACCCGTTTCGGCAACGGCCTCATCTGTGGATGTTCCACGGGGCCCACCGTGCCGGCGCGAGGTTAGCTGATGATGAGGGCGAGGGAACGGCTCTTGTCCGGGTGAGCGATGGGACGAGGCGAACGAAGATCACCATTCCTATCAACTCGACGAGCGTCTGCGTCACAACGGCAAGAGGGGCGATAGCCAACGATGCCGGGAGCGCCAAGGCGAGAGGGAGCACGACCAAGGAGTTGCGGGTCGATCCGCTGAAGGCCACCGCGCGCGTTGCTGGCACGTCCAGGCGAGCCATCCGGCCGGCGGTGAGGCCCACGAACAGCATGACCGCCAGGAACGCCACATACAGCGGCACGACCCGGAGGAGGGCGACCGCCTGCCCGCCGACGGCGGCGATCTGGGAGCCGATCACGACCGCGAGCGTGAGCATCATGAGGGGCACCATCGCCGCCGCCATCACGACTTCGATCACACGGCCAGCGCGGTGCCGGCGAGCGACGGACTGAATGATCGCGGCAGCCGCAAGCGGTGCAACGATCAAGATCAAGAACGCCTCCACGAACGGTTCGATCTCGATCAGCTCCACGGCGTCGCCGCCCGCGAACAAGAGCAGGTAGACCGGCAGCAGCACAATCTGTAACAGCATCAGCAAGGGCGCGGCGGCCAGCAGACGCGCCTTCGCCCCTCCCGCGAGGCCGGTGAACACGATCACGTAGTCGATGCACGGCGTCAGCAGCACCAGAAGGACCCCGAGGAGAAGCCCGCGGTCGTCGGCAACGAAACGCGACAGCCCGAACACCACTAGCGGCGCGACAACAAAGTTGACGATCAGAACAGTGCCGAGGAACCGGAGGTCGCGGAACGACCGCGCGACCTCAATGAGAGGAACGCCGAGGAAAGTCGCGAACAGGAGCAGCGCGAGAACCGGATTAATGGCTACTGTCAGGGTCGGCGCGACTGCCGGAGCCAGCGACCCGACCAGACCCCCGAGAACGATTGCGGCGACATAGAGGGGCACCTGGTGGCGGTCCCACCACTCCGCGATCGTCTTCACCCGCCTCAGCCTAGGGAAGACCTTGACCTTGAAGCAGAATGAAGCTTTACCGTGGACAGCATGACCGAGCTGAACTGGGCACCCACGAGCTGCACCATCCCAACCGTCGAGCAACCACTCCGCGAAGAGGAATTCGCCGCGCTTTTCCGGGACGCCCTCACCGGGATCGTTCGATCAGATGCGACCACGGCCGTTTTTCGGTTGCATTCTGAATGCAAAGGCCGGGCACGCGACCTCGCCGCGCGCGAGACGTCATGCTGCTCGTTCTTCACCTTCGCGTTTGACGACCGCGACGGCGAGCTGGCCATGACGATCACGGTGCCCGAGGCGCAGACGATGGTTCTCACGGCACTCGTCGACGCAGCCGCGCGGGCTGCGCAGCTAGCTGGCGCTTGACCTTCGAGCGGGTCGAAGCTCTACCGTCACTTTCATGACTCGATCACGAACTTTCCCTGGTATCGCTGCGATTGCGGCCGTGGTGCTCGCCTGCGCCGCGTGCTGCGCCGGCCCCCTTCTCGCGATCGTTGGCAGCATCGGGGCGGCATCCGCGATCGGCGCCCACTGGCTGCCCGGCCTCGCACTCGTCGCCGTGGCCGCAGGCGCCACAGTAGCCGTGCTCCTGGTGCGTCGACACCGCGTAAAGGCGTGCGTGCTGCCGACCGAACGCTCAACGGCGGGCCGGCCCCGCGACCTCAGCGTGCGCTGAGCCCAAAGAGCCGGGCACCCACCGGCGCGTCACCGATGCCGCCTGTGAGCACGACGCAGGCGCACGCATCTGTGCACGGCCCGGCCGGGGGTGCCTCGGACAGCCGAGCGGCCGCATCTTCCAGCTCGTGTGAAAGCCGGGTCAGGTCCTCGATCTGTGCCCGCGTCTCGGCCAGCCGTGCCGCGACCAACGGTTGCATCTCGCTCTGCACGTGAGCGCACACATCCGACTCGCGCGCCACCACAAGATCTTTGACCTCCGCGAGGCTCAGATCCAGTCGCTTCGCCCCGGCGACGAACAGCAGTCGCTCGACATCGGATTCGGTGTACATCCGGTATCCGTTCGCGGCCCGCTTGGCGGGGGAGAGCAGCCCCACACTTTCGTAGTAGCGGATGGCGCTCGACGCCAAACCCGTGCGGCTAGCTACTTCGGAAATCCGCAGATCAGTCATGCACTAACCGTAAACGTTCTAGCCGCTTGAGGGCCTAGTGTTTCCGGTTCTAGCAAATATCCGGCTCCGTTAGCTGTCGTTGTGAGGTCGCAACGCGATCCATAATCCGCATCGTCGGCAGATGAAGCCAGCCCTTCCCAACGCGTGCAATTGGTGACGCTGCAAAGTTCTCCCGCAGCAGGAGCAGACGTCGGTCGACTCAGTCTTCACGAGACGCGATTGCCTTCATGAGTTGCTCAGTTGTAGGGAGGCCCGCTAATCCTGAGGGGGTGAAGTAGATCCGGCAAGCAAGATCTGTTGTTCTGCCGTCTGTGGCAAACAGGTCTTCTCCGTTAAGGGTGAATGTGGGGGAGCCGGCAAACGGCACCTTGGCTGCGTCTTCAGACGTCCGCAGAAGCCGGTAAGCGACCGCTATGTCAGGGTTCCCGGTGTTATCAAGGGCAGCCTGTAGGCGGTGGCCAGCCTCGACCCAATTCGGGCACTCATCGATATGCAGTATTTCGATCCTCATCTACCCATCATCCTCCCGACTCAGAAACGGGGTGGCCTGGTACAGAACTGTCGAAATCCTCCAATTGGCGCTGCGCTGCCAGAATTGATCGTTTGCGAGCACATCGGCGGCCCCGCCGCTGTGCGTGTGGATTGCAGAGGTAAATGGGGGCTTGCATCCCATGGGTTATTGGTCGCTTTGGTTACGAGACACATCAACTTTGCGAGCTCCATCGCTTGACCGCTCGCTAAATGCGTGACGCGGGAGTCTTAGGAGTCCCTCGCGGCACGTGTTTCTGGATTCGTTCGAAGATGGAACGTCAATGATGCTCCGTATAGGGCGATGACGGTGCCTACGACCCAAACCGTGGTCGCGGGCCAATTGCTGTTCTGCACGGTTTGCGGGCCGATCGCGTTGTTAGGGCTGTCGTAGGTGCAATTCACGCCGAGGGGCATGAATGTCCGTTCGCCTGTAACTCGGGTGCCTTCGTTGAAGGGGCCGCCAGACTCGGGAAGGTGCCTCGAGCGCGTGCACTGGACGGCCGGAAGTTCCTTGCCGTCAAGAGTGATCCCGGCCAAGAATGCGCCTAGGGCGAGCAGGCCGAATACCGTGAGCATAAGAAGCCCTAAGAGCCGACGAAAGCGTGAACTCGTCATGCCGCAACCCTATTGGCCTCTATCGCCACAGCGTTGTTGTTGCCTCGATACCCATGGGTTACGAGGCAGTTGGGTTGCGAGACACAACTCCGTGCTGGCTCGCGTCGACCAGTGTCGTTGTCCGTGCACGGCTGGGCGAGTCCTAATACTCGGCTACACAGTTCGCCGGGCCCGCTGTTGGCATCGAGACTCAGGAGAAGCGGCTGGCGCGTGGCTTTATGCGCGGCGCGCAGTGAGCGAATATGCCGCGAGCCCGAAGAGGACAGTTCCAGAAAAGCGCTCCATGGTCTTCATTTTAATGCCAGGTAGGAGACGTCGGACTCCGCTGCCGGTCAGGGCCCAGATCAGGTCCGGGAGCGATGCCATTGCGATGAAGATTAGTCCGAGGACGCTCATCTGCACCCAGGCGGGGCCGGCGCCTTCCTTCACGAACGGTGGCAAGAACGAAAGGAAGAACACGGCTGTTTTGGGATTGAGCACCCCGACGAGTAGGCCGCGCTGGAAGGCCTTCGCGGGTTGGACCCTTGCACCGGTCGTCGCGAGGTCCGCGAGCAACGTGTTATTGCGAGAGCGCCATGCTTGGATGCCCAACCAGATCAGGTAGCCCGCCCCCAAGACCTTGACAACGGTGAAAGCCGTCGCGCTGGCCGCGATGACCGCCGAGATGCCGATGACCGCGGCTAATACGTGCGCGACGTATCCCAGCTCAACTCCCGCGACTCCACTCAGTCCCGCTCGACGCCCCGAGCTCAGGGTGGTGGTGAGGATGAACGCGACAGAAGGGCCAGGCGCCAGGACTAAGGGGAGGCAGGCTGCCATGAAAAGGAGAAAAGTGCTCGTCTGCATTAGGTGCTCTCCATCCGTCAGGTGGGGCGAGGCTATCAGCACAGTTGGTCGGCATTGTTTCGTGTCGTAGTCCCGAAGATGCAGTCGCCAAAGGACTGGTGCCAGCTGTCTCAGTACGCATGGGATACGAGGCATTTAGGTTACGAGACACTTCATCGCGTCATGGCCGTACCCGGCGGAAGGATCGTTTGTGGCCCCCATGCGTTTCTGCCGAGACGGCGAGGTCTGCGAATACCTCGCCGCGATGCCGCCTCCGGACCCATACAATCCCTTCATGGTGACATCACGGCGAGGGGACCAGTTCCGACCGGATTGGCGAACCGAATTTGCAATCCAGACAGGTCGACAACCGCTAGAACCCATTCCCGCACTCCTCATGCTGTCTTTTCGAGGACTCCTGCTCTGGATCCTCATCCCGCTCGGATTCGTCGCCTGGGTGCTCGGGTCGCCGTGGTTCCTGCTCAAACACATTTCGCTCGGCCAATTCCTGGGCTGGCTCGATTTCAATCTCTGCGTTGCGCTCCAGCTCGGCCCACTACGACCTTTCATCGCGAAGCCACGAGTCAAATGGGTCCCCGGAAGCAAGATGCACCAGACAGAACACCGAATACGGATGCTAGATCTCTGGTGAACCGACCACTGGCCCGTCACAAATCCGCAGGGTCACCAGTGAGGCCCAACAGTGCATTAATCGCGATGCCCTGGCTCCAAAACCAGCTAATGCTGGCTACTGCACGTGTAACAAGCTGCACTGTCAATGTCTCGCAACTCATGGGTTTCGAGGCATTTGGGTTACGAGACACTGCTGACGAACTCGACCCAGCGGGAGACCAGCTCTACTGGTGACCCTTTGAGGCGGCGATCGCATGAGGCTTCGCACTCTTTTGTTTTCCCCAACGGATAAACAACGCGAGAGTAACCACGATCCCGACCACGATGACCACATGTACGACCATCCAGAAGTTCCACCAAAACAATGAACCGAATTCCATGTCAGCCACCTCAGATCACAGGCAGCGGTCTGGCCTAGCCCGAGCCTACAGCTGGCCCGCTGCCAGAACCCTTCATCGGTGGCGAGAGCTGCCGCCGTTCTCGATCGGCTCGACGGCGGATTGCTGTGCTGGCCGATGACCGTCTTGATACTCATGGGATATGAGGCGCTTGGGTTGCGAGACACTTTCAGTGCTCACGAGCGCTCTAGTTCTTCAGGAGCGCAATCGTGGTCTGCTCTTCTGACGAAGGCTCCGCCAGCTTTTGTTTGATCAGGGCGGTTACATCGACGGAGTACTCCAGCCTGAGGTCGACACCGGCCGGGTCGGGCATTGAGGTCTGGTTGCGAGAGATCATCCCGGCATGCCCATGTGTCCGTAGGGGTTGCCGCCGGTGGGGGCGTCGTCCACCACAGTGGTGGTCACGGACGTCCATCCCTCGGTTGTTCCCGCAGGGAACAAAGACACACCGTCGTACTCGACAACGACGTCACGTTCCCCGATAAGCTCACCATTTTCAGGATCGATAATCAGGTCTTCTCGCCATGCTGAACCGGGTTCATTACGTCCGATGGCGATTCCTGTGCGTCCGTTAAGCGTTGCAGCTCCCTCCGTGACCGTGACGCCAGGAATCATGGCCGCTGCCTCGTAGAGCGCCCCGCGCAGATCAGCGGGAACCCCGCCACTGCGCAGCATGAGACGAATCCACTCGAACGCTGCACCGTCGGGCGACGGCCCCTGACCCAAATTGGTGCGGTAGATGTTGTTGAGGAGCTGGTACGGGTCGCGAGGCAACGCGTCGCGCATCGCCAAATCAGGGCCGGAACCCCCGTAGAAGGCTCCGCCGGGCGCTCGCACGTTCTCCTGGTAATCGGGGTCGCCCCGCTTTGCCAGGCGCTGGGCCCAGTCCGCTTGCATTGCCGCCTCGGACTCGGGCCCGAACGATTGATACGGCTTACTCATGCCCCTCATCCAGACCCAATCGTCATTGAGATCGGCCGGGATGTAGAGCTGATCCTCGCTGATCGTAAGGGCCCCGATCTGGCGGTTGTCGGTACCGGTAGCCACAGTTCCACCGTAGACGGCGGTCGTTTCCACCCGGAGGTATTGCCCGGGAGCAAGAACGGGGTCTGACGTAGCGATAGCCAGCGCCGATGCTTCGCGGAGCACCGCTGCCGCTGCGGGATCTGCGCCGCCGCGCCAGCCGGCAAGCCCGACCAAGTCGCTCATGATCAGGCCCGTCACGAGCGTGGCGGCCACGGCCGTGCAGGCTGCCGAGTAACCGATTCGCCGCAGAACGGGTCGACGTCTGATGACCGCCGGGCTGGGTGCCGGCCGCCGGGATTCGTCAATGTGCGCCAGCAACGCCGCACGACCAGAGTCGAGCGCTTTCCGACTCGGCCCGGTGGGGTCAGTACGAGCGCTGCGCAGCAGTGTCAGTTCGTCCATGAAAGGTCTCCTTATCGGTAGCAATGTCCAGAGCAGAGCGAAGCAGTCGACGCGCCCGGTTGAGCCGGGAACGCACGGTGCCGAGAGGAATTCCTAAGGCATCGGCGACGCCCTGGTAGTCGAGATCTCCCCAGGCGTAGAGCAGCACAGCGTCGCGGTCACCCGTGGACAACCGACGCAGCGCGCCCTCGATTCGTTTGGCGGATCGCGCCGCATCCATCCGAGCGCCCGCCAGCTCGATTGCGTCAGGCACGACGTCAGCCGCGATTCCAGCGACCATCCCCTTCCACGCGACTGCTTCCCGCCGGGCATGCTGCTTCAGCAGCGTTGTCGCGATGCCCAGCAGCCACGGAAGAGCGCTGGTCGCAGATGCGTCGAACGCGCGACGCTTGTCAAAGGCGACTAAAAAGGTTTCGGACAAGATATCGTCCGCGACCTCCGCGCCGATCCGGCGAGCCGCGTATCGGTGGATCGTCCCCGCATGCCGGTCGTACAGCGCCGCAAATTCTTCTGGGCTGCCGATCGATCTCTCGATCACCTCGTTGTCTGTGCTCACACTAGGTATTGCTCATTCACCGATAAATAGTTCACTATTCGACCCTAGAAGCTGAAAACAGATTTGCTACTCGCCTTTGATCCGCCGCGCCCCGTCCGAGACGCGTCTCACCTGAGAGCGTTGCCTCAGCGTCTCGTATCCCATGGGATGCGACGCACGGAGGTTATGAGACATACGGGCAAAACACCGACATGATCTGGCCTCTCGTTAGGCTGGCGTCAATGTTCAGTTTCATTGTCGCCTTTTCCTAAGGTCCTGCGACCCGCCCCTCGCAGCTCCCAGTGCCGGCCCGGGCGGGTTTGAGCGCGCCATTTTCGGTGCGCAGACCCTGTAAATGAAGGTTCTCCGCTCGTCATGCAGACGAGTGTCGAGGGCCCCTTCGTCGGAGACCGCCATGTCCAATGAACAATTGTCCTATCGAGCCGTTCTGCGCACTTCTCACGTCACACGCTCATTTATCCCAAGCATCATCGGGCGCCTATCGCTCGCCACGTCTGGCCTTGCCCTCGTGTTGCTTCTAGAACAGTCCACGGGGTCGTTTGCAGTCGCGGGAACAGTCACCGCTGTGCTCGGCATCGCGAATGTTGTGGCCACACCCTGGCGGGCGCGGATCATCGATCGCCATGGGCAGACCGGTGCTCTCCTAACCCTTGGAATGGGGCACGCGGCGGCACTCGTGGCTCTAGGGCTCACCTCAGCCGAAGGATTGCTAGTCCTGCTGCTAATCGGCGGCATCGCCGGCGCGACGTCACCGCCCTTCGGCGCCACAATGAGAGTGCTCTGGTCCTCAGCGCTGCCGGTAGGTAGTCGTCGCACGCGCGGGTTCAGCCTCGACGCCGTAGCCGAAGAGCTAACTTTCGCGGTCGGGCCACTCGCGGCCGCGCTTCTTGCCGTGATCGTTGACCCGCTGGCGTCGCTTATTCTGTCCGCTGGCTGCGTTGCAATCGGGTCGGTACTGTTTGTGTCCAGCCCGCTCTCTCGCCAACAGCTAGGCTCCCGCCTGGTAGCCGGCTCTAGTTCGCAACCCGCCCGCTCTCCGTTCCGTTCTCGAGGCTTTGCGCCGGTGGTTTTTGCCATGATCGCCCCCGGTGTCATTCTCGGTTGTGTCGAGATCGCAGCGCCAGCTATAGCTGATGCGGAATCCAACACGGTGCTGGCCGGTGTGCTGCTCGCACTTTTCGCTGGCGCAAGCGCGCTCGGTGGCCTGCTGTACGGCCGAGTTCAAGCGCGATCAGCTCTCGAACGTCAATTACTCGCACTTGCTCTCGCATTGTTGCTTATTTCCACGATCACAGGCCTAGTCGGCGGAACCATCGCTGCCGTTATCGGATTCACGCTCAGCGGCCTTTTTCTCGCTCCCGTGCTCATCGTCGGATACCTCGCCGCTGACCTGCGCAGCGACCCTCGCGTGCGCACAGAGGCGAGCAGTTGGATCAACACCGCACTTAACTTAGGTGCAGCGGTAGGGGCTGGAGTCTTCGGAGCCCTCACCGATGCCGCCGGCCCTGGGCTTGCACTTGCATTGAGCTCCGCCGTGGCCGGAGTCGTCCTGACCGCCTGCGCTCCAGCGCTCCTCCGCGCATTCCTCCCCGGAAAGTCGGAAACTGGCTGATGCCAGGTCATCGGTTTTTGTGCGCCTCGCCGCCGGAAGGATATCGAATAGTTCACACGAACGGGGTTTGAGTGCCTTCCCGCAGCAGTCGGGCGGCAGAAGGTGTCAGTCGTCTCGTATCCCTACAGATGCGAGACAGGTCCAGATTAGAGACAAGTCACCTGCCGCGCGTCGAGTGGACAGGCGATCTCCTACGTCTCGTATCCCATCGGTTATGAGGCGCCCGCGTTACGAGACACTGTGGTCCGTGGCCAGATACACTCGGGGGCGCTCCGAGCAGGCAGCGAATATCAAAGGTGGATGCAATGATCGATCCCGTCCCGGTGCGCACCCGCGAAAGGGTTCCGGGCCCCTCCCTGGTGCGGACCGTGTACGTCACCTTCATTTCCGCGGCGCTGACCCTAGCGTCGGGAATCGCGACGATGGTCGCGATTGTCGTGACCCAATCCACGTTTGACAACCCCGTCGTGGCAACGCTAGCCACGATCCTGGCAGCATGTCTTGTTGGTGGAGTCGCATGCACGCACTTCGCGAAACGGGCTTCAAAAGCGGAGACCGCGGCGGGCTACACGACGAGTCGTTTTGGGTACCCCCAACTAGAGTTGGTTGACCCGTCCACCAATCTCATTGTTCGGGCCGCAGGCGAGCCCCTTATCAGCCGGGAGGAATACCGGCGCCGCGTGCAGGCATATCGGACCATGGTTCTGGAGTCTGATGACGCTTAGGTCGCTGAGGTGGGGGATTGTCGCGCCGTACGCGGCTATGTTTCTGGTGTTGACGTGGCTGACCGGCCACCGGATCCTGCGGGCCGCGGACGGTGACAGCGGCAAGGCGACGATGTTCTTCGGCTTCTTCGTCGGCGCCCTGGTAATGACTGCCGTGATCATCGGTCTTCTGGATCGAGCAGGTGCGTCGACCGCCCGGGGCCTCCTGGCGTTCTTGGAGGACAATTATCCCGGCCAGGCGTATGCGGTATTCAAGTCAGAGGGTCTCAAAGAGGACGTGAGCAAACTCGCCCCCTCACCCCAGGCCGGCACCTGGCATGCGCGAACGATGTATGCGGCTCTTACTGTGGACGCGAAGTTCATCACGCTCTGGGATGGGTCGCGCGACAAGGCGACGATGGTCGCACGCATCGAACGAACGGCAGTCACCGCGGTGAAGGCGGCGTCGGAGCCGCTCCAAATCCGCACAGCTCCAGCGCTCGCTCTAACGATTCAGCAGGCCCCGATGCCGCTCCAAATTACCGTTTCTCCCGCGGCTGTCGGAAACCTAATCTTCCTGCCAGTTTCCGACCTTTCATCCCTCCGCGCTGCGATCTTGAACTGATAACCGGCATCGGCCATCGGAAGCCAACATGCTCAACCGTCTCGTAACCCTAGGGATACGACGCGTCTCACCGGAGCAACCGGCGCCCTCTCGGGATCCTCGGAATCTCAGTTCGCGGTAAATCTCGCAACCATGTTGCATAACCTCCTGGTCGGATATCGGTACTCGCCGTTAGTTATGAGACGCGATCAGGACAGACAAGGTCAGCAACCTGCAGTCTCAGAAAAGTACAGCTTTCCAAGACGCTCGATCCCCCACTCCCCCAATGGCCCCCACCCCAAGGTGGCGGGCCGCTCGATGTCCCATAAATGTGTCTCACCGTAGAACGTCTCAGGCGACTGGCGAGGCGGGGTTTGTGAGGCACAATGGATGAATGAGGCATATTGGGTACACGCGTGTGAGCACATCGAGCCAGGATGCGCAGCTGCAGCTCGACGCGCTCGTCAATGCTGGAGTGCAGAAACGTGACGTGTTCGCTGACGTCACGTCAGGGAGCAAGGCCGCGATCGAGCGGCCCGGGATGAAGAAGCTCCTCGGGTACGCCGAACCTGGTGACACGGTCGTCGTGTGGCGAATCGACCGGCTCGGCCGCTCCCTCATCGACGTCCTGAACACGGTGAACGTGCTGCGCGAGCGCGGCGTCCAGGTGCGATCCATTTCGGATGGCATCGACCCGGCGACGTCGACGGGCCGGCTGATGCTGAACATGCTCGCCACCCTCGCCGAGTACGAGCGCGAACTTATCGTCGAACGCGTCAATGCCGGAATTGCCGCCGCCCGGCAGAACGGGACGCGCTTCGGTCGTCCACTGTCCGATCCGGTCGTGATCGCCGACAAGCTCCAGCTCGTAGCAGAAGCCCGAGCAAAAGGCCGCACCGCCAAGGACGCAGCGCAACTGGTCGGCTGGAGCCGTGCCACCCTTTACCGTCACCAGCAAGCCAAAGCATCCCTCACGAGCACGACGCCCTAAGGAAGCCGTCCGACGGCGTAAAGCGGTGCCGGACTCGCCGGGACGCACTGCTTGGCGACACGCTCATCCTTCGAGGACGAGCTTGCCTATTCCGCCGAGGGCTCCTCAGCCCAGTCGAGAGCGGCAGTGAGTTTCTCCTCGTCGGGCAGCGCGTTGCGCTCGGCCGCCGGCAGGGTGTCGTAGGTATACGTCGACACGGCCATCGGTGAATCAGTCTGACCCAAGGAGTAACGGACGGTGTGATCGTTGCGGCTGCCGCAGATGAGGATCCCAACCGTTGGATTATGCGCAGGGAGACGGAGCTTGTCGTCGACAACGGCGATATAGAAACCGAGCTTGCCGGCGTACTCGGGCTGGAACTTCCCCGTCTTCAGCTCGACGACGACGTAGCGGAGCTGGACGACGTGGAAGAACAACAGGTCCAGGTAGAAGTCATCCCCGCCAACGTCGAAGTGCACCTGGCGGCCAACGAACGCGAACCCAGCGCCGAGTTCACGGAGGGTTTCCACGATGCGGTCCATCAAAGACTGTTCCAGGTCCCGCTCGGCGGCCTGGTCGGTCAGCTCGAGGAAGTCGAAGACGTAGGGGTCTTTCGCGATCTGCTGCGCGAGCTCCGACTCCGCAGCGGGAAGTTGCCAAGTGAAATTGCTCGGGCCCGACCCGACCCGCTCGTGGGTACGGTTCATAATCTGGTTCATCAACACGTTCCGTGACCACCCGTGTTCAACGGCGGCTTGGGCATACCAGGTACGCGTGCGGGCATCGTCGAGCTTGTCCAGTAGAACCGTGATGTGGCCCCACGGCAATTGTCCAACAGCCTGTTGGACGATTACGCCCTCTCCTGGCCACGCCACCGCGAACGCCCTCATGTAGAAGAGATTGCTGCGAGAGAGCCCTGTCATCTGAGGGAATTCGACTCTGAGATCAGAGGCCAGTCTGCCCACGACACCGCTCCCCCACGCTTGGCTTTTCTGCTGGGTGAGTATCTCGCTCCCAATACCCCAATACAGTTCAAGGAGCTGGGCGTTGACCACCCGCTGAGCCCGCACCTGCGCATTCCGGACGCGCACCTTCAGACCCTGTAAAAGTTCGGCGTATCCCTCAGGGAGGGCGAGCTCGCTGTGCGTGGTCATGTCCTTCATTCTGTCCGATGCGTGCGTCGAGTCGCGCCGGCAGCTGGCTAGATGGTCCTGAGCACCTCCAATGCCCGCGAAGCAACCTGTCGGTGGCTCGCCCTACGGTCATGTCACCGGAGATTCCGGTGCAAGGCGAAGGAGCCTGAAATGCGCGTTCCACCGTATTACTCGACCAATCCGAATGACCCCGACGTGCACCACGTGCACAGCGACTGCCCCTCCGGAAAGCAAATCCCGGCCTCAAACAGGCGGCAAGGCACAAACGACCAGCGACTCTGTCGGACTTGCGCTGGCATGTAAAGATCACGGGTGCGGCCCTGGCTCCGAGCGAGACAGGGCCGCTGCCGGCATCAATTCGTGGGGCCCTTTTTCGATGGGCACGCGAAATCGATCAGCTTCGGCACACAGCCCGCGATGTCTCACATCTAACGGCGAGCACCGTCGACCAAAGCACCAGGTTACGAGACGTAGTCATGAGATTTCGCCGCCGCTCTATTCCAACGCTTGTGCAAGGTTCACACGGCAAAGCACGAGACATCTCACACGCCGCCCATGGGATATAGGACGCTGACGGCCCTCTGAGTCAGCGTGGCAAACCAGGTCGATGCGCCAAATAGCGATCACAGAACGCCGCCATATAGCGCCGAAGGTCACACCGCACCGCGGCGGGGCCGCCGATGTGCGATAGCTCTGACTGTTAGCGCTTTGTGGCGCATCTCCGTCGCGTATCCCATGGGATACGAGGCAGTTAGGTTCCGAGACACTAGAGGTCGCGCCATTGACTGTGCGTGCTAGTTCGCTGTCTGTCGAGGCGGCGCGTTGGAGTAGGACCAAAGGATCATGCTCATCATGAAAGAAAATAAACCGAAAGCGGCCAGAATCAATGCCGCAGAAGAGACGTCCGGGTCAAGCGCGTCGTGAATTTGCGGGACTGAATAAGCCACGATTCCGCATGAAAAGGCAGCGGCCGAGATGAGAGGCGCCGTCGGTCCGAACCGCAGGAAGTGCCAGCGACCTCCGTGTAGCTGTTTTCCTGCGCGCGTCATGCGATCGTTAATGTGTTGGGCAATGAGCCACCAGGTCAAGTTGGCCGGGACAATTGCTAGCGATATAAGGATTATGAGCAGTGACAAGGCTGTATCCGCTGGGCTGACGTAGCGTGGTTCCAATGTCCGGACTCACCGTCCTTGAGATTTGCGCTCGCGATTGGCTAAGTAGGAACCAGTCTCGCAGCTCCGCGAAACCCTTGGCGGCGTCAACCTTCTCTTCCAGAGTGAAGTCGTTCGGAGTTTGTCTTTCTGGCGGAGTCAGGATGCAGGAATGCTTGGCCCTCCCGAGAAGTCGCTCCGAGCGTCGCCGCAGACCTGCAGATCGGCTGGCGCGTCGATGCCCGGGCCGGCACCGTCCGATGTAACGAGCACCCGGATCGTCGTCGCGGTCGTCGGCGTGCAGTCGTACGTGCCGACTTCGGTGAGGAGCGCTTCCACCTGGGCCGATTCGCCTGGGGCGAGCGCCCCGGGCTCGGGCTCGGCGGGGCCAATCATCTTGTCGTCCCTGCTGGTGAGTAGGGTGCCGTCGGCGCTGAGCAACAGCACCCCGGGCCACCCGTAGTACGAGCAGGATTGCTCCGACACGTTCGTGAGCACGATCACGAACCCCTCCCGGTTCGCTACCGAAAGGTCGGGCCGCTCCACGAGCTCGGCGGCGAGCTGTTCGTCCTGACACCGTTCGTTCGGCCAAACAGGATCCGCCGCCTCATTCTTCGGGGTCGCAGTCGGAGTCGCGGTCGGAGTTGCAGCCGACGGCGGCGCACTGACCAGAGTCGGCTCCGGAGCCGCGGCGGCGGGCGCGGCGCAGCCCATGAGAGCGAGAGTGGGAAGCATCAGCAGCGCGGTGAGGGCGATGCGGCTAGTTCGGGTCTTCAGCATGCTGCGAATCCTTTGAACGAAACGGACAGAACTGAGGCGGTCGATGACAACTGTCTCGTTAAACAGCGTCCGGATCTGAGGAAATTGTTCACCGTCAGTGCAGATCACCAGCTGCCGACCCGGAGCCGGCCGTAGCTGCACCGATCGAGAGCGAAACTCGCTCCGCGTCCCTATCTTCCCAGTGCGCTGTAGCCGGCTTCGCCTCCGGAACGCACCCATTTCAGGTGACACAAGAGACGGGGTGTCACCGAACGTGCACCTTTGGGCCCTTCGCAACGCAGTGCGTACATCTGGGGTACACGACAGCCTGACGTCAGATCACGCGGCAGGCCCCGTCTAACTAGGGTCCAGGTCGACTTTATGGACGCCGCTTGACGGCGCCCAAAGAGTTCAACCTGACGGTTATGGGTCAATGGTCGGCGTCAGTGACTGTAGAGCCGCGTCGTTGGATGGCTCCGGTAGTAGCCCCAGGGCGCCTACCCGGCGGTACAAGGTCGCTCTGGACATTCCGAGACTGCGCGCGACCTCGGCCGCTATCT
Organism: Cryobacterium adonitolivorans; assembly: GCF_004402695.1. GTDB lineage: Bacteria > Actinomycetota > Actinomycetes > Actinomycetales > Microbacteriaceae > Cryobacterium > Cryobacterium adonitolivorans. Next base: position 74,160 of record NZ_SOFL01000034.1, read on the forward strand.
CACCGTGCTCTATGAGGCTGCGGGCGTGGCGGATTTGGCTGTCGGTGATGGATCGCGGGCGCCCGCCCAGGTTCTTCCCGGCGTCGCGGCGCTTGGCGATCGAGTCGATTACGCGCTCTCGCTTGATTTCGTGTTCCATCTGCCCGAGCGCCGCCATGATCGTGAAGAGCATGGAGCCCATGGGCGTTGCTGTGTCGACGTCGCCACCGCCCAGGTTCAGCACCCGGAGGCCGGCGCCACGGCCGCGGAGCTCTTCAGCGAAAGCGAGCATGTTCTGTGTCGATCGACCGAGCCGGTCCAGGGTCGTAATGACGAGAGTGTCGCCCGCCTCGAGGGCCTCAACCGCACGGTCGAAGGACGGCCGCGAGGCGAGGGCACCGGAAACGCCGTGATCGACGTAGAGATCATCGCGGCGAACACCAGCGGACAGAAGGTCTACCTCTTGCCGGTCGGTGAATTGCTGGCGCGTCGATACGCGCGCGTAGCCGATCAGCTTCGTCACGGTGCTCCTAGGGTGTCTCATGACTAACGGTGAGTAACGCAATTCAACCATGTGGTTATGCGACGTAGTTATGCGACTCACCAGGCTGCGAGATTATGCCGATGTCTAGCAGGCGCGGGTTGCGGTCGTGAGACGTCTTATATCCCTAGGGCGAATTCAAACGGTGGAAGCAACAGGGGCTAATTCCTTCCCCGAGACTAGCTCGCTGAGCAAATCGGCTGGGGTGCGGCGTTTGAGGGTTTTGCGGGGCCGCTCGT